>NZ_KB894131.1 GCF_000374365.1 Bacteroides gallinarum DSM 18171 = JCM 13658 | reverse complement strand
ATACTTTTTTCATATGCTTTTTAAATACACTTTTTAAATATGTCTCTTATACACTTTTAAATATCTTTTTTTCATATACTTTTTAAATATGCTTCTTATACACTTTTAAATCTCCTTTTTTTCATATCCTTTTAATACGTTTATATGTTTTCTAAACCGGATAATGAATTAGGGCTTTCTCAGTTATAGCCTGAAAGGCTCTTATCTCCGAGCCCGGGGCAACGCCCCGGGTGTATTGCATATTATTAACATTGCGCCCTGTAAGGGCAAAAGCCTTATATGTGCTTCTTTTGCCCTTACAGGGCGTAAAAAAACAGAGGGCTTTTTTTGTACCCGGGGTGTTCCCCGGGCTTAGAGCTAACAGGCTTTCAGCCTTAGTTTACTTTATCATGTCACATGGTGCTAATCGCTAATTATGAGTTGTTCATTACGAATTACCAATTGTTAATGGTTTATTACTAACGATTTGTCACAAATGGTTCATTGCTAACGGTTCATTACTAATCATTCGTTGCTAATCATTTGTAGCTAATCATTTGTTACTAATACTTCATTACTAATCGCTAATTGCCACTCCTTAGCCACCACGTACAACTCGTTACTCACTCACCACTACTCACTCACCACCAACAACTGACTACCCATTATTTAGTAATTAGGATTCTGTACCAATACCCCGTTCGATTTGTCAATCTCGTCTTGCGGCAGCGGCAGCAGGGCATTCTTGTCCTGGTAATTCTTCCCGGCGGCCTGGAGCACTTCTTTGGCAATGCCCCAGCGTACGAGGTCGTAGAAGCGGTCGGGTTCCAATGCCAACTCTACACGGCGTTCGTGGCGAATGGCATCGCGTAGTGTACCTTGGTCGGTAGAGGTGACTTTGGGCAGTATGCTACTGTCCGTACCGCGTGCATGGGCGCGTACTTGTTCCAGGTAACTGGCAGCCTCGCCCGGGATGCCTTTTTCATTGGCGGCTTCGGCGGCCATAAGCAATACGTCCGGATAGCGGATGAGGCGGATATTTACCCAGAAACCGTCTTTGGTATATTTCTTGCGCAGTTCGGGTTCGGTATATGCCTTCTTGTTGAAGTAGGCTCCCATGGCGGTGGATACGGGCGATTCGCCGTAAGGCTTGTTGGTGTTTTCCGGGGTAATGGGCTCGTCGATGCTCCGGCGAAAGTAGAGCAGGGTGGCGTCTTTACGCGGGTCGCCGGGTTCGAATGCCTGGCCTATCAGGGTAGTGCCCATGTGCCAACCCCAGCCGAGGTCCCACTCTCCGGCTCCGCGCACGCCTTGTACCTGGCAGAACTGGCTGCCTATGACGTCGCTGTTTTTTAGGGCGTCGGTCGATTCGCACTGCAACTCGAAGATGCTTTCGCCGCAGTTCTCGCCTTCGACGGTAAATACTTTATCTACCGGGGTATTCAGGTTGTAGATGCCGGACTTGATGACATCGGTGGAGGCATCGTACATATTGTCCCAGTCGTTGCGCATCATGTAAGTACGGGCGTGCAGCGAACGGGCGGCTCCCCACGTGATGCGTCCGGTGTACTCGGAAGTCCACGTAAGCGGCAGGCATTTCTCGGCTTCCGCCAGGTCTTTGTCTATCTGCTCGTATATCTTGTCCGCAGTGGTCTTGGGTACGTTGGCGTCGGCTGCTTCCTTTACCTTGAAGGTTACCAGGGGCACTTCTCCCCAGGCGCGTACGAGGTTGAAGTAGCAGTAGGCGCGGAAGAACAGCGCTTCGCCTTTGGTGCGCACATTATCCAGCTCGTCTTTGTGCTCGCTGTTTTCCAGGTCGTCCAGGATTTCGTTGCACTGGTAGATGATTTTATAGTTCTGCCCCCAGTAGGCGCTGAGCGTGCCGTTGGATGCCGTGTACTGGAAGTCGTCCCACATAGCTGCCTGGTCGGCGCCGTCGCCGGCATCGCTCCCTTTCTCGGAATCCTCGCTGCGCACCATGTGCACCATGAAGGCGGGGATGCCGGCGGTGATGTTGTAGCTGCGCATCAGGTAGTACACGTTGTACATCTTTCCGCCGATAAGGGCGTTGGGGGCGTCGTCCTCGGTGAACTGTCCCAGCGGGTCGCGGTCGAGGAAGTCGTTGCAGGATGCCAGGACGAAAGTGGCGAGCATGCCTGTTATCAGGGTTGAAATCTTATCTTTCAGTTTCATAATTGTTGTTTTTGGTTCGCCGCAGCGGACGCCGGGTTTCACGATGTTTTTTCGATTGGAGCCTTACCGGATGTACGGCAAAATAAATCGCGGAACTCTGTGAGACTCTGCGTACTCTGCGGTGAATTGTTTTTAGAATGTCAGGTTGAATCCGAATGTATAAACGGCGGGCATGGGGTAGCTGCCGTCGTCTACGCCGAAGGCGATGGCCGTACCGCCCAATTCGGGCGTGTAACCGGTGTTGTGCTTCCAGGTTTTCAGGTTCTGGATGTTGACGTAGAGCTTCAGCGCTTGCATGCCGATTTTGGAAATCAGCGTCTTGTCGAAGTTATACGCCAACTGCACGTTGCGGATGCGGAAGAAACTGCCGTCTTCGATGTAGTACTCGGAATTCATGGCGTTGATAGTGTGCTTCGTATTCAGCAGGGGTTGGGTGTTGCTTGTGCCCGGTCCGTGCCAACGCCCCATACGTTGCTCCATGAAGTTGAACTGGCTCCAGTTGTAATTGTCCCAGGTACGGAATATCTGGTTGCCGCCCTGTCCCATCATATCCATGCCGAACTCCCAGTTCTTATAGCTTACGCCGAGGTTGATGCCGTAGGTAACGTCCGGGGTGGGGTCGCCTATCAGGGTACGGTCGGCAGTGGTTATTTCGCCGTTGCCGTCCACATCCTTGAATTTCAGGTCGCCCGGGGTAACGGTTGCCAGGGTATTCTTGGGGGAGGAGGCTATCTCTTCGTCCGTTTGGTACACGCCTTCTACTTTGTAGCCGTAGAAGTATCCGATAGGATATCCTGCCATGGTGTAGCTCTGGCTTTTGTCGCCGGCGATAATGGAGTATCCCTCTTGTACCAGGCTCAGTACTTTGTTCTTAATCGTAGTGAGGTTGGCGCCTACGTTATATCCCCAGTCGCCGATTTGGTCGCGCCAGTTAACGGCGAGCTCCACTCCTTTGTTCTCTATGGAGCCGAGGTTACCGATGCCCGGAACCGTGCCGGAGATGCCCGGTACTTCTGCCAGCAGGTCTTTGGTGGTTTTCTTGTAGTACACCCCTTCGAAGTGCAGGCGGTTGCGGAGGAAGTTGGCTTCCGCACCCGCTTCCCAGGCTTCCACTTTCTCCCAGCGAAGATTGGGGTTGGGTAGGTAGGACAACTGGTAGCCGGGGTAGATAGCGGACGGCTTGCCGAATACCGCCGAGTAAGCGTTGGTAAGCAGCGGTTCGGCGGGATAGGCTTTGTCCAGGTTCTGGTTGCCGAGCGTACCCCATGAGCCTTTCAGCTTCAGCATGTCCAGCCAGGTGATGTCTTTCATGAATTCTTCTTCGGACATCAGCCAGCCTGCACCGATAGAGTAGAAGTTCTGCCACTGGTTGCCGGTGTAGGAGAAGGCCGAGGAGCCGTCGCGACGGAACGAGCCGTTGAACAGGTATCTGCCCTTGTAGTTATAGAGTACGCGCCCCAACATGGATACGGTGCTGCGCTCCCACTGCTTGCTTTCATTGGTGGCGGTTGCGGCATCGCCGATGCTGATGTACCATTTGTCGGGATTGTCGGGAATAACCAGGCCGACCCCTTGCGTACGTTCTCCGCCCAGCATTTCCAGTTTATTGTAATAGGTAGTGAAACCGGCCGTGGCGGTCAGGTTGTGTTCGCCCCAGGTATTGGTGTATGTCAGCAGGTAGTCGCTTTGTACTTTGGCCTCTGTCTCCTTGGTCTGTTTGATTCCGGTCTTTCCGTTGCCGAGGGTTACGATGTTGCCCTCGGCGCTGCTGTCGAATACGGTGATGATAGGCGTATAGGTGCGGCTGCTGTTGGAGGCGTAGTCCATGGAGTACATTACTTTGAACTGGAAGTTTTTCAGGAAGTCCCACTGGGCATATACGTTGCCCGACGCGCGGTAGTTCTCCGCACGGGTGGTATTGGCTTTTAAGTCCACATCCACCATAGGGTTGTTCATCTGTGCTTTCTGGAAGCTGGGCAGGGTGGTGTACAAACCGTATTCCGCATTGTATACAGGGGCTACCGGAGCGGCACGGAGAGCTGTTGCCACGCTCTTGGTGTCGGCGGGCAGTATGCGTGCGCCGTTGAACTGGAAGCCTACCTTGAAGTTGTCTGTAACTTTATAATCATTGCTTACGTTCAGCGTTACTTTGCTGTACTTCTCGTGCTTGATGCTGCCCTGTTCGTAGGCATAGCCCGCACCGAGGTAGAAGCTGTGCTTGGCGGAGGCACCCGTTATGCTGATGTTGTTGTTGGTAATGAATCCGGTCTGGAAGATTTCGTCCTGCCAGTCGGTATTGCCCGTCCACGGGGCGAAGTCGAATTCGGGGTTTCCTTCATTCCTTAACTGTTCGTTGTAGAGTTCCTTGAAGCCGGCGGCATCGACTAAGGCAACCTTGTCCGTTACGGTTTTGAAGCCGAACGAGCCGTTGATGTTGACGCGTGTCTGCCCTTCTTTGGCTTTCTTGGTGGTGATGATGATTACGCCGTTGGCTCCGCGTACGCCGAAGATAGCGAGGGATGACGGGTCTTTCAGGATTTCCATGGACTCGATGTCCTGCGGGTTGAGGAAGTTGATGTTGTCGTTGAACAGACCGTCTACCACATACAGCGGTTTGTAGCCGTTGATAGAGTTGGTTCCGCGCACGCGTATCTCGGGGTCTGCACCGGCTTTGCCGGAGTTGATTACCTGTACGCCGGCTATCTTTCCCTGCAAGGCGGCTACGGGGTTCACTACGGGCTTGTTGGCGATTTCATCGCCTTTTATGTTGGTGATAGAGCCGGTAAGGTCGCGCTTCTTGGCGCTGCCGTAACCGATAACGACCGTTTCGGCAAGCATTTGCGAGTCGTCGCGCATCTGTACGTCGATAATGCTCCGGTTGCCTACCTTGATAGTTTGTTTCACCATGCCTACGTAGGAAAACTCCAGCGTAGCTTCGGGAGGTACTTGAATGGAATACTTTCCGTCGATGTCCGTAATGACACCGTTGGAAGTGCCTTGTTGCAGCACGGAGGCTCCGATAAGCGGTTCGCCCGCCGCATCGGTCACCGTGCCCGCCACTCTTTTGTTTTGAGAGAAGCCAGGAGCCGCCACTAGGAGCAGGCATGCTGCCAGGAACAGATTCTCCAGCCAAAAGGCTCTCTTCATAGGAAGCTTAGGTTTTTTCTTCATTGCATAAAAATTTAGTGGATAACTAACTCGATTGTTTCCTCTGAAACAATCGGAATGCAAAAAAGATTTCGGACCTTTGTATATCGCCGGTTTTTAACATACCCGCGTAAAAAAAGCTCCGGGAGACGGATGCTCCCGAAGCTTTCTTACTACTTATAAAATTATGAAATCATGTGCGGGTGATAGGACTCGAACCTACACGCCTCACGGCACCAGATCCTAAGTCTGGCGCGGCTGCCAATTACGCCACACCCGCATGGTGTTTTCCGTTCAGCGGTGCAAAGATAGGAAGTTTTCCCGGTTTTACAAGCGAAAGGATGAAGAAAGTTATCCTATTCACTCCGGCGTCCATTCTCCTTTGAGGAAAGCCCGTGCCTTTTCGATGATAGTGTCTATGTGGTTCGCCTCGTCCGTTTGGTCTATATCCACTTCGATGTCCGGGTCTATTCCCCATTCTATCTGCTCCATGCCGGCGCTGAGGTGCGGGCTGGCGGAGAAACGTACCGTCCACCCGTTGGGCAGCTCGGAGGTGAAGGGCATGCCGGAACCACCGCCGGTCTTGTCGCCCATAATCGTGACGTTGGGCAGGCAACTCATCTGGTTGACGAAATCGTTGGTGGCGCTGTACGAGCGGCGGTTGGTAAGCACTACGACTTTCTTTTGCCAGCGTATGCTGTTGCTGGGTTCCAGCTCTATGGGGTAGGGGTCGGAGAAGTCGTTATGCCCCTTACCTGTTTTGTGGAGGATGTACCCGGTAAGCACTTTTTCATTGGTGAAGCGGGCGGCGATGCGTGTGGAGTTCGTTACGTTGCCGCCGCCGTTGCTGCGCACATCGATGATAAGGCCGTTGCATACGGCAAGATAGGAGAGTATCTCGTCCAGATTTCCGTCGCCTATGCCCGAGGAGAAGCTCTCGTAGCGCATATAGCCGATGTTGTCTTCGAGTATCTTGTACTTGACGCCTGCGGCGGTGCGGTAATCGGTGCTGGCTTTTCCCAGGTAAGTGTCTTCTACGATGTCTTCGCGGAAGTTGCGCGGGTAGTCCTGATACCATGCATCGTAGTAAGATACGTTATGGGCGGAAGCCAGGTTGACATGCCCGTCTTGCAGCTCGTTGAGCATATTGCCCAATACTTCGAACAATCCTTCGCTGCTCATTGTGTTGGTAATGAGCTTACTGTACTTGTCGTATACGGCATCCCAGTCTATTTGCTTGTATTCCAGGAAGCAGTACTGCTCGTCGATAATCTTCCACAGTGCCTCGAAGTTCCCCTGCGGGGTATCGGCCGCCTCTTCTTCGCGGATGCAACTGCCCGGCAAAAGGAAGGCGATAACGAGCACCGCTGTCTTTTTCAGAAATCCTATCATCTTGTCATTCACCATTTATCACTCTCTGTCGCTTTACCGTTTCATCATTCCGTTATCTTTTCTTCTTGTTTTTCAGCAGGTACAGCTCTTTTACGAAGCCTACCATGAATACGTGCGAGTAGGTATGCGTCTTTATATCGTTTACTTTGGATTGCTGGGCGTCCCATACGTAGGCGAAGCGCATTTTGGCACGTCCCACCGGGAAGTCCGCCGTGAGCATCTGCCGTAGCGACGGCTGGTTGTGCAATGAGGTGAACTTCACGACTCCGCTGCCGTTGCCCAGCGAGAAGATTTCGTAGTACGACTGGCCGTAGTGCGGCGAGAACATAACGCCCATTAACGGCAGATTGACCTGGTAGCGCAGCGTCAGCGGGTAGTTCTTTATCCGCAGGTTCCAGATAGCCATGCCTGAAGCGTCCAGGTTGATGTAGGCGCGTGCCGATGCCGGATTGTTGGTGTTGCGCAGGTTGTAAACGAAACCGCCGTTCAGGTCGGCAAGGCCGCCGGCAAGCAGCTTGAAGTTATCCGTTATGGGGAAGTTGTAGTGCAACCCGTAATTCCAGTTTGCCAATGCGGAGAATGTATTGTTGTTGTCCACCTTGTTGTGGGTATAGCCGAGGTCTGCCTGGAAGAAGCTTTGCAGGGAAAGCCTGCCGTCCATCCATTTGGTCATGCGCATACTCTCGCGCGAGACACGGAAATCGATTCCGGTATATTCTTGCGGGGACAGGTAGGTGTCGAATACATTCGTGAAACCTACGCCGTACATGGTGGCACGGGTTACGAGACGGCTTTTCTCCATGCCTTCTGCTTCTGCAGGAAGCTGTGCCTGCATGGTTCCGCCGCATAGCAGGAGAACCAGGCAGATAACCGGCGCCGCCCATTTAGGTAGTTTCGTTTTCCTTGTCGTCATCATCGTTAGAGAACAGTTTCATTTGCCCGGTCAATTCGTCCAATATGTCGCTCTCGCTTTTCCCGTGGTCGGGGTCCAGGATTTCGGCTTCTTCCGTTTCGGCATTTTCGTTGGTCTGCCGGGTTTCCCGCCGGCGGGTGGGCTCTAATTCGTTGATAGTGTCCAGCGTATAGGTGGTCAGCCGCTTTCCTTTGGCCTTGAAACCTTTTACGGCGATAAACTCGTCCGCTTCGATTACCAGCGGCTCGCGGAAGCTGTCGTGCCCGCCGAAGATAACTTCCAGCCGCGGGTAGTATTCGTCCGTCAGGAGGATAAGGCGGTTGGACTTGTTCTCGCCCAGGTAGTTCTGCTTGCGGCTGCTCGCCTCGAAACAGAAACGTTTGATGTACGGATAGTTCTGCTGGTCGGCATCATAGAGGACGGCAGTCCATACCTTGTCCGCCTCGTATTTTTCCAGTACCCGTATGTTGTCTTCGTAGTGGTTGTTCACATCGAAATTGCTGGTATAGAACTCACCGCTGTTCAGTACCACCAGGATTTGCTCGTCGCTCTGGAACTCGCCGAGGTATTCGCCGCGACCGTCGTAGTTGAGGCGCAGCACGTCCTGGTCGAACCATACTTTCCGTCCGCCCAGCGTAGAACCGCCGCGTTGTTTCAGGGCTATCTTGTGAACCGGGTTGCGGGTGAGTATATTTCCCATGGCCTGGCGTCCCTTGATATTTATCTGGCTGAAATCTTCCTCGAAGATTATGCGGCGTATGCGCGGGTTGGGCTTGAGCGTTACTTTGATGATTTCCGCCTCGCCGTTGGGGTTGGCGGTGAAATATACGATGCGCGAGTCGGGCGTGCCTTGCGTCACGTCGTACTCGCGGTCGCGCACTACGGAAGTTACGGCGAAACGCTTGATGTAATGCGTACCTTCTTTCCCGTCGCGGTAAACGACGTTGTAAATGGTGCGTTTGTCGTTCTTCTTGAATACGTTGGCGTAGAGTATGTTCTTGCCCACGAACTTCTTGTCCGCTACCGGCGTTATGATGTAGCGTCCGTCGCGGAAGAAAACGATGACATCGTCGAGGTCGGAGCAGTTGGCTATGAACTCGTCTTTCTTCAAGCCGGTGCCGATAAAGCCTTCCTCGCGGTTGATGTATAGCTTCTCGTTGGCTTCCACCACCTTAGTGGAGTCTATCGTATCGAAGTTACGCAGTTCCGTGCGGCGCGGGAACGCCTTGCCATATTTCTCTTTCAGCATGCGGAACCAGTCTACCGTGTATTCCACGATGTTAGCCAGGTGGCGGTCTATCTCCTCGATATCCGCTTTCATGCGGGCAATCAGTTCTTCCGCCTTGTCGGAATTGAATTTGAGGATACGCGCCATTTTTATCTCCATGAGTCGGAGGATGTCCTCCTTGGTCACCTCGCGGATGAATGTGGGGTAGTAAGGCGTCAGGCGCTCGTCGATGTGCTCGCAGGCGGCATCCATGCTCTTGGCTTGCTCGAATTCCTTGTCTTTATAGATGCGTTCTTCGATGAATATCTTTTCCAGTGAGGAGAAGTGCAGGTTTTCCAGTATCTCGCCTTTCCGTATTTCCAGTTCCTGCCGCAGCAAGGCCTGCGTATTGTCTACCGACTTCTTCAACACATCGCTTACGGTGAGGAAGTGCGGCTTCTGCTCGTCGATAACGCAGCAGTTGGGCGAGACGCTTACTTCGCAGTCCGTAAAGGCATACAGCGCATCGATTGTTTTGTCCGACGACACGCCGGGGGCGAGATGTACCAGTATCTCTACGCTGCCGGAAGTAAGGTCTTCTACTTTTTTTATCTTGATTTTTCCTTTTTCGCTTGCCTTGACGATAGAGTCGCAGACGCTGGCTACCGTCTTTCCGTAGGGTATTTCCCGGATAACGAGCGTTTTGTTGTCTGCCTTTTCAATTTTGGCGCGTACACGTACGGCGCCGCCGCGTTCGCCATCATTGTATTTCGATACGTCGATGTTACCGCCCGTCTGGAAGTCAGGGTAGAGTCTGAATTCTTCGTCGTGCAGGTATTTTACGGATGCGTCACAAAGCTCGTTGAAGTTGTGCGGCAGTATCTTGGACGAAAGTCCTACGGCAATACCTTCCACGCCTTGCGCCAACAGCAACGGGAACTTGACGGGCAGTGTCACCGGTTCTTTGTTTCGTCCGTCGTACGACAGTTTCCATTCGGTCGTTTTGGGATTGAACACCACATCAAGCGCAAATTTGGAAAGGCGTGCCTCTATGTAACGGGGGGCGGCTGCGCTGTCTCCCGTGAGGATATTACCCCAGTTTCCCTGGCAGTCGATGAGCAGGTCTTTCTGGCCGAGCTGCACCAGCGCATCACCGATACTGGCATCGCCGTGCGGGTGGAACTGCATGGTGTGCCCCACGATGTTCGCCACTTTGTTGTAGCGCCCGTCCTCCATACGTCGCATGGAGTGCAGGATACGCCGCTGCACGGGTTTCAACCCGTCCATGATGTGGGGTACGGCACGTTCCAGGATTACGTACGAGGCATAATCCAGGAACCAGTTCTGGTACATTCCGCTCAGTTGGTGCTTGATGTTTGCATCGTTCGTATCCGCAGGTTTATAATCCGAATGTATTTCGCCCCCTTCCGGGAGTTCTTTATCCAAATCGTCTTTCGGTCCTTCAAAGTCTTCGCTCATATTTGTTCGGGAATTGTCTATTCATGAATAACTGCCGGTTTTAGGCAGGTTGCAGGCAAAAATACGAATTATATTCCATTAAAGAAAACCTATGTAGGAGTTTTTTGAAGCTGCGCTTTCTGCAGGGTTTATGAGTTATCAGGGCGATTTTTCCGGATTACGGAGATACGTATCGGTCGGGAACGGAGGGACAGGTTGCTTTTCTATAAAATTGTTCAGGCGTGAATATGACAGATTTTGAGTATGGACCGGAGCGCTTTTCTATAAATCTGTGTCATTCACGCCTGATATTTATATTATAATTTTTGTGTTTCTGTTTTTATGATGCTGATTCGCTTATTGTTAATGGTCACGGAAATTCCATTTGGAATTATCGCTATTCATGTCGAATTTACCGAGTGAAGGAGTACTATCGCCTACGGATACCAATACCAGTTCTTCATCGATACCGGGTATCTTTTGGGGCATGATACGGTAGGTGCCGTCGGTGAGCTGCTCTATTTTCCAGAGTTGTTCGGGAGTACCTGTAAATTCGGGTACGGTCACTACCTCGGCATCTGCAGTGGCAGCCAGTGCGCGGTTGGTTCCTTCAATCACTATTTTGTAGTAAGGGCCTCCTAAATATCCGCCGGCATCGGGTACGGCAGTGATTGTCCACCTTTGGTGGGGGCGGAACATGTAGTCACCGATTCTTACATCGATGTTACCTTGCGGCCATGTGTCGATTACATCTTCCAGAGTTTGCGACTTCAAAGGCAGGATAGGTTCGTCACTTTTTTCCCAGAAACGGTGTCTGACTCCTTCCATGCGTACGAAGTCGACGCAAAGTTCAAGAGCGTATCCTCTGCGTTCGGATTCTATTTCGTATGTACCTTCCTTGAATACTTCACCTGCTACCGGCCATCCGTTTTTCCACAGAAGCGGGCGTATGGCAAGTACGCTACGGCCGCCACGGTCGAAATCGGCTTCAAAGTGGCATGACATCTTTTCTACTCCGTCGGTTTCGATGAAGCGTCCGAAATGTCCCGGACCGGTCTGGCGGTTTCCTGCAGCGAGTACCATTTTTCCACCGCCTTCCAGCATATCCCTACCCATGTTGTCAACGTAAGGACCTGTGACTTTGCGTGAGCGGCCTACTACGATGTTGTATGTAGAATTGGGGCCGTCGCAGCAGGTGCCGTGCGTGCCGAGCAGATAGTACCAGCCGTCACGGTATATCAGGTCGGTTGCCTCGCAGTCGATAGCGATGTTGATAGGTTCGTTGCCTTCCATTCGTTTGCCGGTGGCAGGGTCGAGTTCGACCAGCCGGATAAAACCGAAGTAGGTGCCGTAAGATAACCACAGGCGTCCGTCGGTAGGGTCAAGCAACAGTCCGGCATCGATAGCATCACAGTCCTCATTGTCTTCGGACGAAGCAACGGCAATTGCTTCCGTATATTTGAAATCGGGCGAGTTAGGGTCTAATGTCTTGTTCCACATAGTCAGTACCGTACCGCGATGACTACCTCCGAGACCTCCTCCGGTGGCGCTGTAAGCAATCAGATAACGGTCGCCTATTTTCACGGCATCGGGAGCCGCACCTCCTCCGGGTCTTACTCCTCCGCTATTCCACGTCCAGCCGTCCTCGGAAATCAGTCCGCCTCCGCCTGTACCGAAGGTGTAATATTTGCCTTCGCATTCCATAATAGTGGAAGGGTCGTGTATATAAGGTTCTCCGATTTGTGCGGTTGTTTTTTCAGATATCAGCAGGGATAATAGGGTTGCAACACCCAAGAATATAGTTTTTGTTTTCATGGTTATTTATAACTGATAGTAATGTTTTTAACAGGAGCTCCCTTTTCGTCAAGGAGGCGGATACAGAAATCACTCATTCCGGGTCCGTTGATAACAGCTCCGCGGATAATATTTTTTCCTTTTTTCAAGGTCAGCCGTTTGGACAGGCAATCGTCTTTTACCATACGGCGGTCACCGGATAGAATGACAGCTTCTTCGCCGTTCAACCACCACATAGAGGCGGAATTTGAACCAACCGATATCCTGACATTCGGTATGTCTTCCGGGCAATTGATAACTGTGACAGCCCAGAACAGTACGCCATATATTTGTTTTTGAAGATTAGATGCAAAACGGAATAGTTTTACGTTAAACAGGTTACTGTCGAGGGCGTGCCAGGTCAGCTTCTGTTTCCCGACTTTTACTTTGTCTCCGTCTTTGGGCAGTACGGTGAACTGTCCGGGAAAATATTCGGTAGTAAACGCCTTACGGATATAGCTGTCCGTAAATACCGTGTTGCTACGGTTAGGCTTGTCGATAGGTTCGAGCAATAGCCAACGGCGGATAAAACCATCATCGTCGGGTGATACGATGTCGGTAGTACCCAATGAAAAATAGGGGGCCAAACGAGAGGCGGTTTCTTTGTTCTGTGCATATCCCTGCACACTCATTAGGGTGGCGAAGCAAATCGCCAACCATACTCTGTAATAAGGAATCTTCATTGTTATGGTGTGTTTCTCAATAATACATATTATTTAAATAGCAATGGAACAAATTCTTTCAGGCATCTGCGCCAAGTGAGAAATTCGTGGGCGGTACCCGGAGATTCGTAGTAGATGTTGTTGATACCGGCGGCTTTCAAGCCATCGCTGAGGTTCTTCGTTCTTTCAGGATGTTCTTCCGAACCGATACCCAGGAAAAATACGTGGATGCTATCGTTAAATGCTTTGCGGTCTTTGAAGACTCCGTTATAAGTCGTGTCTATATTCTTTAAGTCGATATTGCCTGCTCCGCTGAAACCGCCGATGTAAGCAAACTTATCCGGGTTATTCAATGTGGTGTTGAAAGTGAGGAGACCACCCCATGAAAGTCCGGCCATTGCACGGTTGTCCCGGTCTGTCAGTGTCCGGAAACTGGATTCGATGTGCGGAATGATTTCATTTACCAGAATAGCCGGGAATTGGGCACCGAATTTTGCCCTGGCATCGGCAAGGCTTTCGCCCGGCTTGTTTTTGAGTACTTCGATATTGCCGTTGTCCATTACTACAATCATAGGCTTGGCTTTACCTTCGGCAATCAGATTATCCATGATGAAGTTCATCTTGCCCTGATTGGCCCAACTTGTCTCATTTTCTCCCATGCCGTGTTGCAGATACAGTACCGGGTACTTTTTGGAGGGATTTTTATCATATTCTGCCGGCGTATAGACGAGGCACTTACGCCATTCTTTACGAATGTCGGAATAATACCAGCTTTGGCTTATCAAACCATGGGGTACATTCTTGATAGCATAGTAGTCTACTCCTTTTTCCGGAATCTCGATACCGCTTACCCATTTGCCCATGCCGAAAAATGGTTTGCCATTAGGGTCGGCTGTACTTACTCCGTCTACTATTATCTGATAGTAGTGGAAACCGACAACCTCGGGCTCTTTCGAAACGAGCGACCAGTACCCGTCTGCTTCTTTGGTCATTTCACCCCGGAAACTGATTTCTACTTTTTTTGCGTTAGGAGCAAAAACTCTGAAATGTACCCGCCGGTCTTTACCTATCCGGGGGTATTCCGCTCCGTTGATATTATGTTCGTTGGGCACTGTACCTGCTGGAAAATCCTCTTGCTGAGCATATACAGTTAGGGGTAACGCCGCTAAAAATAGAAAAATAAAGTTCAATGCGTTTTTCATAATTCGAATGTTTAAAATGATATATATTGATTACCTATTTTTACTGTCATTTGAAAAGAAGCGGGGCGAATTGATATAGGCTTTCGCGCCATACAGGCCAGGTATGCCCGCCCGGGGTTTCGAAATATGTGTATTTGATACCTATCTGGTCGAAGCGTTTCATCATTATCTGGCAATTATTGTAAGCGATGTCTTCTTTGCCTCCCATGGAAATCCAAAATTGTTTCAGCTTCGTGTTGTAATCATCTTTTTTATCTTGTAACATTTTATAGTATTTCTCGGTATCACTACCGCCTCCGAAAGGAGTAGGATTGGCCCACCAACCGGAACTGAATACCCCTAAATAAGCAAAATAGTCGAGGTTAGGAATGCCTACGTTTAAAGTTTGGATACCTCCCATGGAGAGTCCTGCCAATGCACGGTTATTACGGTCGGTTTTTACACGGAAGTTTTTTTCTACGAATGGAATGCACTCTTTAAGAAGTTCGCTTTCGAAATCGTTAGTGTTGCCGTCTGTCATAACGACAATCATGGGTTTTGCTTTCCCCTTTGCTATTAAATTGTCCATGATGATGTCGGTGCGTCCCTGATTAGACCAGCCGCGTTCATCTTCGCCGCCACCGTGCTGTAGATAGAGTACGGGGTAGGATTGTATGGATGTATCGTAACCGGGTGGACAATATACGAACATACGCCTCCATTCATTGGCTGTTTTGGAGAAGTATCGTTTTATACGGATATCTCCGTGGGGTACATCCGACATATAAAATCGTACATCACCATCTGGGTAAGGAATTTCCACACCACTTGTCATCATACTGCATCCGTAGAAAGATTCACTGGCGGGGTCAGCAACGGATACTCCGTCGATAATAAGAAAATAGTAGTGAAAACCTTGTGTAAGCGAATCGGTAATACAACTCCATTCGCCATTGGTATTGCGTACGAGGTCGTATTTACGGCCTAAATCGATTTGTACTTTTTGAGCGTCAGGCGCTTTTATTTTAAATTCTATACGATTGCCGGGTAAAAGGCGTGGGTACGTGGCATTACGGACATTGAGCTCGCTACGTTTGCCGGGTAGTGTAGATTCATCCTGTGTACGGCGGCTAGGTTGTGCCAGGAGAATTCCCGAACATACTACTTGAAGCAATAGAAAGGTGAGGATTCTGTTCATAAATTCTATATTTTTTGTTGTTGACTTCGCAAAGATAGCCGTATTTCCAGCTCCTTTCTTTGTACTTTTGAACACTTTCCTTACACTTTTAAGTAATATATAGGCATATGTACTCTTTTTTTTCTTTAGTTCATCTGAAACTATATGGTGTATAGTTACGCATTACATATATTTATTATTGTATATTAATTAAATGTTTTAATTTGTACAAACTTTCAATACGTGGTATGTTACCTTAATGGTATAAGGAAAAACATTTTGTTGTTTGTTTTTCTATTGTTTATTGTTGTATTATCTTTGTAATATAGAATTATAATATATGAAAAACGCTTTATTATTAATATTTGCCTTTCTGATATCGGTTTTTTCCAATGTAGTGGTATCCCAAGATTTCGCTTTCTGTAATATTAATGATTTGTCTGGTATTTCTATGCGTGAAATAACCGCTGTGGTGCGTGATGATGACGGATTTGTCTGGGCTGCCTCGCGTACTGGGGTTTTGCGGGTTGCGACTGATGATTACCGGCTCTACCAGCTCCCGTTTGCTACGACTGATGTGATGCAGGTCAAAATGGCTTGCCGTGGAGGGCTGTTGGTTGTTGCTACTCAAAATGGACAGATATTCCGTTACAACCGTGTACTGGATAGATTCGACCGCTGGTTTACGCTTTCATCATTATTGGGAAATAAGGATTGGGTAACTAATTTGTTAATAGATGTCGATGGAAGAGTATGGATAAGCACTAGTACCGGTATCTTTTTTTGGACGGGTGAAGAGGTTATACAGGCATTCGATGATATAACGGGTATTTCTAATATTACACCATTGGAGGGTTGTTATGCATTGGCCTTTGTACAATCTTCCATATATCGTATCGATACCCATAATCGTACACAAACTAAATTGCAAGGTCACCTTCCTTATATTATATCATCTGCTCGCTATGATGCACATACCCGTCGTGTTTGGATAGGTACCTACAATGCAGGATTGTGGCGGTATGACCTTGCCGACCAGATAGCTCGGAAAGCTACGGTTCCACAATTTCCGAAACTTATTGTACGGGATATTCTGATACCCGATACTACTTCACTTTGGGTGGGTGTTGATGGCGGTGGTATATGGATACTCGATTCGGAAACTTGTCAGGTACGGCAGGTATTGCGCGAAAATCTTGATAATCCTTCTTCTTTGCGTGGCAACAGTGTTTACTCCTTGTTGGTCGATGACCGGCACCGGGTATGGACAGCCACTAACAGTGGAGGTTTACAGTATACAGAAATAACACATTCCAATGTGGAACATTTGGTACATGGTATCAATAATCCGCAATCGTTACATAATAATGAGGTGAACCATATTGTTACCGATAGCCAGGGAAACCTTTGGATTGCAACCAACGACGGTATCAGTTTGCGTGAAGCTCGTACTCATAAATGGAAACAGTTATATAGCGGATGCCAGCAAGTATTCTTATCGTTGGCTACTGATAAGAACGGACGTATTTATGCCGGTACTTATGGTGAAGGACTTTATGTGTTGGATGAAACTACAGGCCGTGAATTGCATCATTATACGGGCTATGACGGCAATATATTCGGTGCGGGTGGTTTTGTGTTTGCCACTTATGTGGACAGTGAGGGTGATGTGTGGATGGGAGGTGTCAAAGGTAATGTGTATTGCTGCCATGCTACCAGTGGAAAACTTCGTATGTATGATATGCAACCCGTTTATTGCTTTGCAGAGCTTTCACCTGGGCAAATCTTATTGGGGTGTGCCTATGGCTTATTGCTAATGGATAAAAAAACGGGGAAGTTCGATGTCCTTCTATCTGGCTATACGGTACACGATATTGCTGTAGCAGGCCGTACCATATGGATATGTACTTCAGGCGGAGTGATAGGTTTGGATATGCATACTGCCGAACAAGTACGCATTACTACGCAACAAGGGTTACCCAGTAATTATACTAAAAGCATATTGTTAACCGGCAATAACCTATGGATAGGTACGGATAACGGATTGTGCTGTTATAATCTTTTCCATAAACAAGTACGGATATTCGCTACTCAGCAACAGTTAGCGAATGTGTCGTTCAGTGTCAATGCGGCTTGTCAACTGCCTGACGGCAGACTGGCTTTCGGTAGTAACAATGGGCTCGTTTTGTTTCATCCCGACAAAATTAATGCTGTTCGTTCTTCGGGGCGTATCTATTTTTCAGATATACGTGTATCGGGACGTTCTATCCGGGAAACGGTTGATTTTAATCTGTCTGTTCCTATCGACAGTCTTTCTACGTTACATTTGAATTATCCGCAAAATTCTTTTACATTGTCAGTACTTCCGCTGGGATGTGTCAGTAAGTCCGTTTCCTTTTCGCGGAGGCTGGTGGGGCAGGATGAAACGTGGAGTACTTATACCACTAATCGGTATATCAACTACACTAATTTACCGGCTGGAAATTATACGCTTTGTATCCGGTTGTACGACGGTAGTCTGTTGTCGCAGCGGCAGCTCTCTATTATTGTAGAACCTCCGTTTTGGCAAATGATATGGTTCCGGTTACTGGTGGCAGCCATAATTATCGGTTTGCTGTTTCTTACCAGCCGTTATTATATACAGCATTTGCATCGTCGTTACTCCGATGAAAAAATACGCTTTTTTACACGCATGGCACATGATATACGTACTTCGCTGATGCTCATTAAAGCGCCGATAGAGGAGTTGCATAGAGAAAAATCCCTTTCGCAGTGGGGAACCAAATGCCTAGCACTGGCTTCTGAACAAACTACGCGGTTATCCGATACAGCTACTCAGTTGCTTGATTTCGAAAAGCTGGATGTCGGATGCGAACAGCCAGTGTTTACCGACCTTAATCTTACCGACCTCATTAGACGGCGCACCGGAATATATGCTTCATATGCTGCCGGAAAACAAATAGATGTTAAAGTCGACCTTACGCCAGAGGATTACTGGGTACAGGCCGATGTGCATATGCTGGAAAGGGTGGTCGACAACTTGCTTTCCAATGCAGTGAAATATTCTACTTCCGGAGAACATATTGAAGTAACTTTTACCGGAAAGGCGAATGAATGGGTACTGCGTGTCAAGGATTATGGTATGGGAATCAGTAAAGCGGCACAACGTAAGTTGTTTCATGAGTTTTATCGCAGTGATAATGCAGTGAATGCACAGACTGTAGGTTCAGGTATCGGCTTGTTGATGACAAAAAGATATATTTCTATTCATGGCGGAAAGATTGCGGTAACCAGTGAACTCGGAATAGGGACTACTTTCGATATTACGGTACCTTTACGACATGCTTCCCAAACGAAAACTGCCAATGTTCCCGTAGCAGATAAAATCGAGATACCTGAAAGTGGAGATATGGAGGTACACGATATGCATATCCTCATTGTAGAAGACAACCGTGCTTTATGCGAATTCATGGTACATCCATTGCGTGAACATTTTCGTGTAACTACTGCTAATGACGGGCAGCAAGCTTGGGAGATGCTGAATGACTTGCAGCCCGACCTCGTTGTTTCCGATGTGGTTATGCCGCGTATGGATGGATTCGAACTTTGCTGTAGAATTAAGTCTACTTACGAAACATCTCATATTCCGGTAATTCTGCTTACCGCCCTTTCCGATAAAACCAATCAATTACATGGATTGGGACTGGGGGCCGATAATTACTTGGTTAAGCCGTTTGATATGGCATTGTTGGCAAGTCGTATTACATCTATCATCCGTAACCGGCGTACGGTACTTCAGAAAGCCATTGAAACAAAGCGCGATGATGTACGCTCTATTGTAGCCAATCGTATGAATGATGAATTTATCAAGAAAGCTGTCGAGTGCGTACGTGCCAATATTGCTAACGAGAACTTCGGTAAAGAAGAGTTTGCTTCTGCCCTTGCTTTGAGTCAGTCGTTGCTTTATAAAAAAATAAAGGCACTTACTAATTTGTCAGTAGTGGAATTCATTCGTTCTATTCGATTGAACTATGCTATGGAGCTGCTCTGCTCCGGTAAGTTCAACGTGACTGAGGTAAGCGAAATGTGTGGATTTAATACACCTGCCTATTTCAGTAGGGTTTTTAAGGAGTTTTTTGGAAAAACACCGACGGAGGTAATATAAAAGAAAAGTAACTATTAAGTTTATGTTATGTTTGATGTTATATTTCTTTTTAGAACATAAACTAATATCAGAATGACAGATAGCTAAGAAATGCATTTTTTCTAAAATGAAAGAAATAGATGTTAATTTTATTGTATTTTTTTCACTATGTTTTTATAGTTTTATTAGAAGTTTTGCAGAAATTTCGACAGGTTCTTTTCCCGTGATAAACCTAATTTCTTTCTAAGTCTGTATCGTGCTGACTCCATACCTCGTTCTGATAGGTTGAATAGTGGTGCTACTTCTTTAGTGATTAAGTCCATACGAATATATGCGGCCAATTTTAATTCGCTGGATGTAAGGTCGGGATAATGCTCTTTCAAGCGACTGAGGAAGTTATTATGTACGATATTGAAGTTATTTTCCAATTTCTGCCAGTTATCTTCATCTTCGATATTAGCATGTACTTTTTCTAATAGTCTATTCAATTTACGCAGGGCATCTTTAGTCTGTTCTTTACGCAAATAGGCAGAAATTTTCTGGAGTTCATCTTGCATGAAAGTAAATATTTCCTGCTTTTGAATTACATAGAACATGGAGTTTGAAAGCTCTTGGCTCTTTAATAATAATTCTTGTTGAAGCTTGTTATTTTCCAGTTCAATAATCCTTTTTTCCTGTGCAAGAGCTTCCTCTTTTAGCTTGAATTCCCGCTTAAGGCTTTCTTCCTTTAGTTCATCCAGGTGCTTTTGATGCTGCTTGTTGAACCTGTGGTTCAATAGTCTATATGTTCCATATCCGAGTGCAGTAATAAGGAGTGCATATAGGATGTAGGCATAAATACTTCTATACCAGGGAGGAAGAATTCTGAGATAAATTTTTTCTACTTCTATCTGGTGGGTATGATGATTGTATGCGCGTATCAGGAAGGTGTAATTTCCTTCTTTCAGTCCAGTATATTCTTTTATGCCTGAGGTATTTAGTGCCAACATTTGTTCATCCAATCCTTTAAGCTGGACGGAATAAGTGATTTTGTCATAAGAATTAATATTCGGATTCATTTCGAACCGGTATGAAGCATCCGGACGATATTTTCTTAGGATAGTCTGATATTGTCTGTCAGTTGGAAATCCGTTGTAGAAATAAGAATCAATTTCTTCGTTCCCGGAAGATATTATTACTTTTTTAATCAGGAACTTATAACTGTTGGATAAGGATGACAACGAATCTGTGGTGATACGATAAAGACTGAAACCATCCAAAGTACCGATAACACAAGTAGTCGAGTCTACCCTGTTGATACTCTCGAAAGTACCCATTAAGTTATTTTGCAAACGGGCAGTACTGACAGAATCTGTTATATAACCATGTGGAGTAATATAGTTGATTTTCAGTTTGCCGGATTGCATATACCATACACAATTGTTTTCTTCATTGTTGACTACACGGAGATATTTCTTGTTGCCTATACGTTGATTCCATTCTTCTGATAATTCGAATTCTTGTTTGATTGAGTTATAGCGATAGATGCCGGAATCTGTTGTGAAGTAAACACGACCTTTGTCTTTGAACAGATTGGTCTGGTAAGAGTCATTCCGATTCGGATAATGCTGACAGGATACTACTTTACTATATTCCGAATCCAATTTAACAGCACTCAGACCTGTTCCATGAAATATCCACCAAATATCATCGAATTCATCATATTCTACATTACGTACCGAGAGATTAAAACCTTTTATTTTTCGCGTAGATATCCAGTGAGGGGCAGATTCCGTACCTTTATTTTCTAGTAAAACCAATCCAGTGTAGCTGCCTGCCAACACTTTTGAATTATTTCCTCCGACCGGCGTAAAGTTCCAAAAGCCATTTTCACCTATCAGGGGGATAGCAGTTTTTTTTTCAATTATGAAAATTCCATTATTGTGCCCGCAAAACAGAGTTTTTCCAATAGCTGTCAGATTCCATACTTGTCCATCGGCATTCTTTACGGGACGGAGAGTCAAGTGGCGGATATCTTTGATAGGCCAGGGACTATAAAACAATCCCTGGTTAGTCCCGAAATAGATGTATCCATTGTGAATGACTGATGTGTAGCCTACTCCGTAATTTTGGTTTCCGGTGTAGAGGTTTGACAATGAACTGTTGGTTTCCAGATAACTGATACCATTGTCAAGCCCTAACCATATATTATCTCCTTCGGTCACGTTCAAGCTCAGTACGGAATTATTTTGTAACCCTGACCGAATATCATATTGTTCAATCCCTCCCGTAGGAATATCTACAATAATCAATCCATTTTTAATTGTTCCGATATAGATTTTGTCATCCTTTATTTCTGCACAATACAACTGGCTGGATTTAAGTAGCGGGTCATTTTGAGTAATGAGCGGAACGGTTGTTGAATTGTCATAGATATAAATGCCGTGATATTCGGTTATCAGCAATAACTTTCGATTCTGATAGGGGAGTATTTCGCTGATATGATAGTTACTGATTTTTTCCGTACTTGCCAACGGTATAAATAACTGTCCGGTTTGCAGAAATACTCCCGTATTCTCTTTGAACACATATAAATTCTCGTTTATATTAGCGGAGCAGAGCATACGTTCCTTACTTTTGATGACGGTAACTTCATCATTTGTAAGTTTGAATATATGGTTGTAGGATACAAAGTAGATACTATGGTCTATGCAGTAGATATCCCATACATCACTGAAATTACGATACTTATCTTCCAGATTGTCGGATAAGGAATGATAGTGCATAGCTCCCTTCTCGTCCGGTGAGAAATAACCGAAATTGTTGAATGCCCCTACGTAGATACGTCCCTTGCCGTCATGGTAAGCTGTCCGGATAATCATGCCGTTGCTGAACAAATGCCATGAGTAACCGTCGAACTGTAATAGCCCGGAATTGTTGGCTGCATAAATCCAACCGTTGTTGTCACGGGTGATTGTCCAGTTCTGCGTTCCTCCACCATACTCCATACGGCTGATGTTATTGATATAAGGTAACCAGTTCTTTATGGAGTTTGCATGAACGGAAAAGATAAGCAATAACAATGTCAGTGTGTATTTCATTTCAGCCTCTTTTGCTCCAAAAATATAAATTTATTCAATATGAGCTATCGGCTCATGGATATATCTTTCCATTTTCATTTTCTCTTTCCATTTTACAGTGATGTCTGGATTGATTTGTAACCGTGCATCTATTTTGCTAAAAATCACTGTATCCCCCTGCCACATTGCCTCCGAGGGCCAGTCTGCATTGATGTATGAAAATGCTTTCACAACATCCGGATTACTCTCTACTGTATTGAATAGTTCTTTGTACCAGGTATTCCAGGCACGATTGGCCTGTTCCGGGTTAGAAAGGCGAAGTTCGGAAGCTACAACTCCTTTCTCTTGGAACATGGGAGTAGACTCTGCGATAAAGAGTGGCTTACCATGCTTACGGGCCATATCTATCATAGCCTGACAACGCCCCTGGGCAAACTGACTGTATGCAAACCAATCTACATATTCATCACCGGGATAATATTGATAAAGTTCATTAATGCTGCTGTTGCCTCCGGCAGATTGCCAAACATAAGCTACATTGGATATACTCAGTGAATCGAACATGGTATGGATACGACGGAAAGCTGCAATGTAAGCTTCCGGTTGATAGTGGTTCCAGGCATGTCCGTCGAATTCGTAGCCGATGCGCAGAAACACTCTCCGGGGAGCAATGTTTTGTATCCATTCTCCTAAACGAATGATATAATTGTCATGTTCCCCTCTGGCTACTTTTTCTTCATGGTTTACTAATTCAAGACCGATAGCTACGTCACAGTCTTTAAGCAAGGGAGATGTAAGTTGTGCGTTCGCAAAGCAATTGCCTGCCCCCCAGTTGGCATTTGATGTAAGCCCGTCAAGTCCTTGGTAAGTATATCCGTAAGATACATCTCCCGGGCGAATATTGGTATAAATGGTTATACCTGCTGGGGTTCCGAAGAAGTCGACATATCCTTCTTTCCCTTCTACACCGCCTATTGCTTCCATGTCCTGACCGATGAAGACCAGGCACTTGCCGTCTTCCGGCTCGAACTTAGCATAGTTTACAGAAGACTTTTTGTTTGTACAAGCTATGGCACAGAAAACTATAGCGAGATAAAATAGTTTTTTCATATAGTAAATAAATAGAGTTTACAATAAAGGTTTGTACTCAAAACTGTCGAAATAGGCCCATTGGCCTCGTCCCGATACATCCTGGCAACACATGCCGATGAAAGCTCCGGTAAAGGCGGCTTTGTATTCAAACTTGTTGCGAACGTAATCATCGGATATGATAGAAGCATCCAATGTACCACCTATTTCTTGCCATGTTTTCCCGTCGTTGGAATAGCTGAAGTTCAACTTTTCCCTCTGAACGGTTGCTCGTAGCCATACTTCTCCTTTTTCCAGCCGGATATATTCTGGTAACGGTTCGCTCCAGCGATTATCATCATTAACGAATATATTCAATACATAGCTATTCAAAGTATCTTCCCATGACATAAAGAGATAGTAAAAATGTCTTGTATTATAGTAATAAGCTAATCCTGCCATTTGCTGGAAAGTATCCGGTTGAAATTCTAGCCGGGTGGTAACTGTAAAGTCGAAGTCCTGTTGTCGTCTGGCTATCATGCTTTGGTTATGAGTAGAACAAAGTGATTCCCTGCCTTTAATACTCAGGAACCCGTCTCGTTTTTTGAGTGATACCCAAGTTTCGTCCATTGGTACGCGGAGTGACTGGAAATCGATAGGTATAGTCTTATCTTCAAAATCATATCGTTCCGGTAAAGTTTTCCAACGGCAGACTGGTAAGTCGGGAGCTTCAACTTGTACCTGCGGTTCATTACCTCCGCTTTTCAGGTATAGCCAGTCATCTTCGTGCCATATCACTTCTTGTAAGCATGTTTCGCGCCCCAGGATACATCTGCCACGGGGCGTTAATGGCCGTCCTGCAAGGTGGGTTAGGTACCATTTGTCATCAGAGGTAGATACTATCGAACCGTGACCTGCCTTTTGAAGATACAAATCCGGATTACGAGCAGAAGTCAGTATCGGATTTGTCGGATGTACTTCGTAAGGGCCGGTAACTTGTCGGGACCGTGCTAAAGTTACGGCATGATTATATTCTGTTCCACCTTCGGCTGTTATCAGATAATACCAACTGTTACGCTTGAAGAGTACAGGACCCTCCGTAACTCCCAATGGAGTACCGGGGAAGATGTAATAAACCTCTCCGATAAGTCGGCGTTCCCGGTAAGAATATTCCTGCAAGATAATTCCACCGAAAAATCTCCCCTTTCGGTGGTCTACAAGCAGATTGGACACCCAGGCACGCCCGTCCTCGTCATGGAATAACGAAGGGTCAAACCCGCTACTGTTCAGGTAGATAGGGTCGGACCATTCACCGTCTATTTCGGTTGTTGTCACAAGATAGTTGTGTGCATCTTTCCACCTGCCGTCAAAATGCTTGACATCTGTGTAGACCAGATAAAATGTTCCGTCCTTGTAGGTCAGATTGGGTGCCCAGACTCCACAGGAGTCGGGATTTCCTTTCATATTGAGTTGAGATATACGGGTGAGTGGCCGGGTTAGTAAATGCCAGTGAAACAAGTCACGGGAGTGATGTATCTGTACGCCTGGGAACCAGTCAAAAGTGGAGGTGGCTATATAGTAATCATCTCCTACGCGGCAGATAGACGGATCCGGATTAAATCCCGTCAGTATAGGATTTGTAATCATATTCATAGTGCTAAGTTGTTTTTATGAGTTCTTTTTCCAGTTCTTCCATGTTGCATCCTTTCGTTTCGGGGTAAAATAGGCTGACGGAGCTCAGACAGAATACCATGATAATGGTATAAATCATAAAAGTATTACCTGTACCCAATTGCTCTATCTCGATTGGAAACAGGGTGGTAACGACGAAACTGATAATTCCATTGAAAACCCCTGCAAGCGATATACCCAGTCCTTTTACATGATACGGGAATATCTCAGACAGCAATATCCAGGTAATCGGCCCTAATGAAATAGAGAAACCGACTATCATGCAAAGCAATCCGATTAGGATAATGACGGGAGCCCCCGATATATAAAACGTGACGGATATAGTCAGCAGTGAGGCTATCATGATACACGAACCGATAATCAACAGAGGCTTTCGTCCGAGTCGGTCAATCAGTGTCATGGATACAAGGGTCATAACTACCATACATATTCCGATAAGATTGGATTGCAGAAAAGAACTGTCGGGAGTGAAACCCGCCATATCGAAAACTTTGGGCGCATAGAATAATACCGCATTGATGCCGCATGCCATTTGGAAGAAGGCAATACTGAAAGCAATGAACAATATCAGTCGCATTGGGTACTTAAACAATCTGCGTCCCTGTTCTCGGTAGGAGAGTGCAACCTTTTTCTTGTCTTTCTGCTGACTCCGATTTTCGGCCCATACCGGACTTTCCGGTACAAACGTCAATCCGATAAGGTAGATAATCGGGAACAAAGTTCCCAATCCGAGCATCCAACGCCATTTCAGCTCCGGATTATCGAACCAGCCATTCACCAACGTATTGGAGGCGTAAGCCACCAAATAACCTACTCCGATGTTCAGTTGATTGAACGATACGAGAAAGCCCCGTTTATCGGGAGGTGCAAGTTCTGCAATGTACATTGGGACTACCAATAGGGAAATTCCTATGCCCAGTCCACCGATGAAGCGGCTTATCAAAAAGAACATATACGTCTGACTGAGCGCACTGCCCAATGTACAGAAGCAGAAGAGCAGTGTTGCCAGAATGAGTGATTTCTTTCGTCCGATTCTTTCACTGACATTTCCGGCAAAAAAATTACCGATGAAGGTTGCCAACATAGTAATACTTACAGCCAATCCTTCCTGAAAAGAACCGGATTGCAGACCGAAAAAGTCACCGAAGTACATGCTTGCTCCCGATACATTGGCTGATATGCCCAGCAGCAGGCCACCTATCGAGACGATAAAGCAAGCGATGTACAGATATAAATTGTTTTTTTTATCCATTGATTGATTTATTCAAGGTAAATAATTGCAGCATATTTAATTTAGTGAGGTAACTTGCTCCAATCCAATTCCGTAGCATGTACATAGTTATCGCCCGAAACTTTCTCTTTCCAATGATTGCTTACATATTCGCTTCGCTGGATACGCGAATCGCATTGCTGGAAGGTTACATTCACTATCCACATAGGTTGCGAGAGCCATTCCACATTGATGTAAGAAAAAGCTTTGACCACGTCGCTGTTTTCTTCGATAACACTGAAGAATTTGGTGAACCATTCATCCCATATCTTCCGGGCTATCTCCGGTTTTTTAATATCTGCATCGAAGTAAGTCTGTCCCTTTTGGAAGACGGGAGTCGATTCGGCTATGAATACCGGTTTACCTTTCATCCGGGCAAACTCAATCATCACCTTATCCGGCTGACCGAAATAGGAGTAAGCACACCAGTCCACATATTCATCTCCTGGATACCATTTCTGCATGTCGGACAAGGGAGTGCCGTCTCCTTTAGACTGCCATACGTAGGCTACGTTACGGATACCTGCTGCATCAAAATAATCTTTGATATACCTGTAAGCGGGGATATATGTTTCGGGTATATAATGATTCCAGTCCGTACCGTCGAATTCATAACCAATACGCAGAAAGACGGGGCGGGGAGCAAGCTTCTTGAACCATTCACCTATTATATCCAGTTTCCGGTCGTATTTGCCGGATGTTATGTTCGTTTCATTTCCTACAATGGCAAGCCCTACGGCAATCATTGAATTGTTAAAACGTTCCGATTGAGGGTATAAGTTGGCGCAACAGTCGCCTGAACCCCAGTTATCGATGTCATAAAGACCAGATACTTTATCGGTATCGCTACTTCCCAGCCCCAGATAAACGGTTATTCCTGCCGGAGTTTGAAAATGATTGCAGTAACCTTCATTATACTGCTCCAGTCCACCTACTGCTCCTAAATCCTGGCCGATGAAGACAAAACATTTACCGTCTTCAGGTTCGTATTTGGAGAGTTCCCGCCCGTCGGATTCCGGGGTGGGGACATCGTGTTCTTTATTCTCACATCCGATACAAGAGGTGAAAAAAAAAGGAAGTATAATATACTTTAGTATTGATTTCATGATTGCTAAAAGTTTGTATTCGATTAAGCTTAAGTTCTATACAAGAGTTATTTGTTCCACCTATTTTTCAGGAAAACACACCCGGTTTTTAATTGATGAAATGAAAAGCTACTGTATCAGATTCGGGTTCTTCTCTGTTTCACTGTGGGGAATAGGCAGGTAATAATTATTCTCGTTGAATACCCGATCTTCAATAGTTACTATCTTATAGTTATTGTTACTTCCATCAAACTCAACTGTCATTCCCTTGATAGGTGCCTGTAGAGTCGTAGCTTCTTTCCAACGGCGCAAATCGAAGAAGCGGTGTTCTTCCAAACACAACTCTACGTGACGTTCATTATGTATACGGATACGCATTTCATTTTGGGATAATCCCTCCGGCAATCCCGGTTGGCCTGCACGGTTACGAACATCGTTAATAGCGTCGTACACACTCTTGTCCGGGGCAGCCAATGCTTCATTCTGTGCTTCAGCATAATTCAGTAAAACTTCTGCATAGCGGAAATAAGGCCAGTTGTTGTCTTGTGCAAAGGCTCCGGTATATAAGTCGGCAGATGCGCCGTCGTATTCCTGTATCATTTTGCGGAGTCCGTAACCACAGCGTGCACGAGATTCATTGGGTAGACAGTTGCCGCTCCAATCCGGGTTTTGTAAGTGGCGGTGCATAAGCAACTGGCTCCCTTCCCAGTAGCTACCGTGATAGAGTAAAGTTTGATAGAATCGTTTATCACGGTTAGCGTATGGGTCTTGCGGATTATAAATGGATGTAGGGTCGGTAATCAGTTTGCCGTCTGTGGTTTCGTAAGCGTCAGCTAAATTCTGAGTAGGATATAAACCGTTCCAGGAACCACGGTCTGCATCTGCCGGGTCAAGACTCCATTGCATGTGAATGTTATGTGTGATTTCCGGAAATTGAAAACGGCGCTCGAAGATAATTTCTGTATTGGCATTCGATTTGTCGAAGAATAAAGAGCCGTATGCATACTCGCCGTTGCGGTAAAGCTGATATATCCCTAAGTCCATGACCTCTTTTGCAGCTTTTGCAGCATTTTCCCAACGTTCTTTAGAATTGGCGGTATTATTGAGTGGGCTGGCAAGATAAAGTAGGGCACGAGCTTTCAATGCAAGAAAAGCACCACGTGTAGCACGCCCCTTCATAGCATCAGAAACTGTTAGGTCAAGATTCTCTGCATAATTATTACTTTCGGTTACAATGAAATCTATTAATCCTTCGAAATCTGTGGCCGGTACCAGCAAGTCACTTTCCAGTTGCTGGGCTTCCGTAATCAACGGTGCCCGTCCAAAAGTTTTAGCAAGGTCGAAATAACAGAATGCCCGTAGGAAACGTGCTTCCGCTTCGTAATATTTCTTTTCGGCCGGTGTCAGTACCACATCTTTAGTGTCCGGAACAGCAGCAATAATCAGATTACATTTGCGTATAATACTGTAATTACTCTTCCAGACTTCTTCGATAAATGGAGTGCTTTGTGCAGTAATTTGTCCTGTGTTGAACTGATTTACATTCGCATCGAATTTACCGTCAAAGTCATCGGTACCGGAATCGAAGTTACCGCCGAAAGCGGCACTCCAATCTTGGTCCCATCCTTGTGTATTACGGTTGAATCCACATACCAATGTACCATATGTGTTGGCAACGAATTGGTCGATAAGCTTTTTATCTTGCCAAATCAATTCGTCGGAGACAAATGTTGTAGGCTTGATATCCAGCATATCGGAACAGGAAGTCATGCTGATAGCAGCAAGTAATATGAATAGCGGTTTAAATATTTCTTTCATGATGTTATCTGTTTAAAATTGAATACTGATACCTGCATTAAATGATTTCATTTGCGGATAAGACCATCCTTGTGAGTCTACATTTTCGGGGTCTATCTGAGGAACATCGGTAATAGTAAAGAGATTCTGTCCACTGACGTACACACGTACATTCTCTAAACGGAGGTTATTCAACCATTTACGCGGGAAGTTATAACCTATCTCAATATTTTTCAGTCTGAAATAGGATGCGTCATACAGATAGGTCTGTACAGGCGGGAAATCCGTATTCGGGAAGTTATGTGTGGATTGCTCCAGACGGGGATAGCGCGCACTGGGATTGTCCTCACTCCATGCTTCTTTTATCCAAAATTGAGGCAGATTACCGTCATTGAAATAAGGCATAATTACACCACCGTTCAATTGAACCTGTACGTGTGTTGCTCCCTGAAATAGGAAACTAAGGTCGAAATTCTTCCATGCCAAACTTCCGTTGATGCCGTATATGATTTCGGGCACATTGCCGTATCCCAAATAGGTCATATCATCTGCATTTACCACATTATCACCATTCACATCTACATATTTGATATCACCGGGGCGGGTCACATAGTCGCTTCCAGCCACTTCTTGTTTGGCATACGCATCTATTTCTTGTTGCGTTTGGAAGATACCGTCTGTCTTATAGCCATAGTAGCTGTAGATAGGACGTCCGGTTTTCCTCAAATACTCGGAAGTTCCTGCGGCTTCAGCCATTTCCAATATCTTGTTACGGGCATAAGTAAAGTTTCCGCCTATGGAGTAGCGGACTTTGCCGATGTGATGATTAAATGTCAGGTTGGCATCGACACCTTTATTCTCCACCTTGCCGATATTCTCGAGTGGCAGTTCGCCTCCGAACGACCAAGGAACTTCGCTTCCTCGTTGTGCAAGGATATCGGAACGGGTTTCTTTAAAAAAGTCTATGGATAGATTGAGCATATTGAACAAACCTGCATCTATCGCAATATTCATTTTTTTTGAAGTTTCCCATGTTGCCAGTGCATTGGCGATAGGTCCGGGAGCCAATCCTTTGCTAACTAATTCACCGAATACGTAATCACCAAGATTATTCGCTAACCCGCCATTATGTGAACCGCGTGGAGTATACAAGTCGAAACGACTGTAGTACGGAAAAGCTACACCACCGGTATTATCGTTACCCAATGTACCGTAAGACCCCCTGACTTTTAGGAAGTTTATTTTATTCTTCAAAGGTTCGAAGAACTTTTCTTCTGAAATCACCCAACCGATAGATGCGGATGCAAATGTTCCCCAGCGTTTGTCGGGTGCAAAGTTTTCAGAAGCATCTCGGCGAATATTCGCTTCAAATAGGTATTTACCGCCATAATTATAGTTGACCCTGCCTACGTAGCTGAGGCGTGCCGACTCTCTGTCGTATCCGCCCAACTGTTGTCCGGTACTATTACCAGCACTGATTTGATCCATTACGTCCGAATCGAACGAATTACGAGATACCCATACATTGTGATATTTTTCTTTACGTCCTAATGCCATTAACAAGGCTGAAACGGTATGGTTGCCGAAAGAACGATCGTAGGTAAGATGCCCTTGCCATTCGATATACTCGTTGTCATTCTGATTCTGATAGAGTGAGGCACTACCCCGTGGCTGTAAGTTATAGTTATTGTCTTGGTCGCGTATATACAAGTAGGGAGAGAGCGACCAGGTCTTTTGGGCATAATTGTTTTTATCGTATGAGAAGACACCCTTTATTTTTAACCCTTGCGTTATGAACGGAAGCTCCTGAGTCAGTTCGAGCCGGGTCAGTAAACTATTGTTTCGTGAATCATTATATCCTGCGTCCTTGCTGGTTTGTGCCATGATGTTCGGATGAGTGGCATCAGGTACAGTGTAGAGCCCATTATCATACTTGGCAAGTAACACAGGAGTATTACGGATTAGTTGCTGGAAAACACTGGTACTGCTCTGCGGGCTGCCATGACGGTATTCCACACGACCGGATGCATCCACTGAGAGCTGAGTGGTAGAAGTGACTTTTACATCGATATTGCTTCTTAAAGAGTAACGTTCGTAGTCCAGATTGTCCCACAAACCATCTTGATGTACATATCCGAAACTGGTAAAGAACTTGATGTTATCGCGTCCGCCGTCCACGGTAATATTGTGCTGATGCTGTACTGCATTCTTTGATAGCATTTCCTTATACCAGTCGGTATTCGGATAGCGTTCGGGGTCAGAGCCGTCGGCGAATTTTCTGATTTCCTCGTCTGTATAAATTGTGTTGCCCATGTATATATTCTTCATCCGGGCATAATCGGTAGAATTGGCAAACTCCGGCAGGCTTGTAGGCTTCTGTATCGATACATTGCCCGAATACTTAACATGAACTTTTCCGGTATTACCCCGTTTGGTGGTAACCAGTATAACTCCGTTGGCACCACGCATACCGAAGATAGCTGCTGAGGCGGCATCTTTCAATACATTCAACGATTCTATCTCATTGGGGTCTATGCGGGCAAAGTCTTCTGCCTGGCGTTCGATACCGTCAATGATATAGGTTGGTGAGGTTCCTCCCTGGAACGTGGCGACACCACGAATATATATTTGTGAACCATCCAGTCCCGGTTCTCCCGTGGTTTGTTTGGCTATCAGTCCGGGAATTTGTCCGATGAGTGCATTCGAAGTATTTGCTGATTGAGCTTTCAGAATTTCATCGCTTTTCACGGAAGCTACGGCACCTGTCAGGTTTACTTTTTTTTGGACGCCATATCCTACGACTACTACTTCATCCAGTTTCATGTTGTCTTCGTTCATAACTACCCGCATACTTTTGGTGGCGGTAACTGTTAATGTACGATATCCTATATATGATATTTTCAACGTATTTCCGATATGGCTTTCGAGCGAGAATTTACCGTCTATATCTGAGATAGCACCTTTTTGTGTTTTTGTGTCTTGTATAGATACACCGATTAGCGGTTCTCCACTTTCATCAGTAACTATACCTTGAATAAGACTCTCTTGTGCATATCCGCTTGCTGTTATAAAAAGGAATAGTATCCATGCAAGAGGCCGCAGTGTGATAAGTGGCAGTCTTTTCTTCATAATATTAAAAGATTTAATAGTTAATAATGGTGTTTTCATGCAATACAGAAAAAAGAGATATTCGAAATTAGCGCGCATTGTAGTCCGTTCTCTTTTAGCCTGTTTGTTTAATGCAAAAGTAGAGTATGTATTGAGTAAAAGCAAGTAAACTACTACTCTTCACCTACTTTGGCTATCAGTAATTTATACGCCTGAAATACGCTTGTTTAATGATAATTTATTGATAAACAGTTGAGTATGTGAGTGTATGCTTTGATTATGTATAAAAATGCTTCAATATTTTATTGAATGGTCCGGATATAGGAAAAGAGCTTGGAACTCATTTACATTTACGGTATAAATAACCTGTCTTGACCGATAAGGATGTAAAAGTATAATTACTTTGGTTTTTATAAAATGAGGTTACCGGGTTGTTTATAAAGTAGAGGAGAAGTGTAGGAATGTTATAAGAATGAAAATAACGGCTTGACACTCTTTTAAGATAAATATCTTCTGTGCTATTAACTAATAATGTGTGTCTTGTGGAGATATTGTTCCTTTTACCAGGGTTATGATATAAAAAGCTTACCCAAACTTATGAAAATCAACATACTTTTGGGTAAACTTTTTAGAGCTTAACTAGGAAAGACCTTAGAGTTCGGCCTTTTTTATACCTTATTCACCACTTGGATTTTGCTTTAGATTAGGATTAACAGAAATAGCATCAAATGGGAATGCGAAGTATTCATGCTTACCTTTTATGAAACCTGTTGTTCCACTGTTGGGATTTGAATACTCTACATAGATACGATGCTTGGGTTCGCCTTTCGTGAAGAATGCGTCGTAAGCGGTAGGTATGTTTTTACCATTATCTTTAACGCCATCCGTGTCGCCCCAGCGTACCATATCCGGGAAACGAACTCCCTCGAGCCACATTTCGAAACTCTTCTCTTTTTTTACATCTTCCAATGTAAGTTGAGCAGAAACATAAGCAGAACCTGCACGATTTTGAATATCCTGAAGGCATTGGAGACCAAGACCGTCTGCATCGTCTGTCTGTGCACAAGCCTCAGCATACATTAACAGCACTTCGGCATAACGGAAAATCGTGAGGTTTTTGAATCCCCAACTACCTTTTGTGTTATCCTCTTTCCAAGCAACGAACTTATTGGCGAAATATTCTCCAACACCATAAAGACCAGTTTTGTCTTTGATACCAATTTGATCGGACGTTTCAAGTTGTGCACGGGTTAATCCTTTGTCTTTGGTTCCATTCCACTCCATTTCGTAGAGAAATTCGTCAGCGGTGAGGAAAGTTGATTTACGACGATAAGAATCACCGTCATTGGCTAACATACGTGCGGCAAAATCTTCACGAATGGCGTGCCCACCCCAACCGTCAACACCTATGAATGAAGGCATGGAAGCTAATTTGTCAGTCCGCCAGTTCCAGAATTGGATAAACATCCAGCCTGTACGCTGAATATTGTTACTCCACTCACCGATATTTGCATTTTCCACAACGTTAGCTTGGAAAATCATTTCTTCACAGAGATCGCCTGATGTGTGGAAGAGATTTGCCCAGCGATTACCGGGTACAAGTTCGTATTTCCCAGATTGGATAACTTGCTTGAGGTTGTTTTTTGCACCTGCATAATCTCCCATAAAGAGACGGGCCTTACCTGCGAGGGTGAGAGCAAAGCCCTTGGTAACCTTTGAAGCTCCAACTTTGTCTGTCGGGCTTGTACGCTCATCAAGGTCATTTACCACAGCTTCTGCCTCTGAGGCACACCATTCGAGGAGTTTGTCATGACCGCCTTCATAGTTAGTTGGTTTGGCATCTGCTGGGAGAACATGGTCTACCAATGGAGGACAATTCCACCCGATAGCAAGGGTGAAATGCGCCCAGGCACGGAGTGCGCGAGCTTCGGCGCATACACGTTTTTTGATATCCGTAGTAGGTTCTATATTATCAAGAATAAGGTTACAGTCATAAATTACTCCATAAAGCCCCCAATAGGCATTCTTGATAACTTCGTTCTGTGAGTCATAACGAAATTCATTGAGTTGTGCACCGAAGTCATTGTCGCCATAATAATTACCTGCTGCCAGCATGTCGTCACCGGGTTCATTGAAGAGTATGGGAAGAGCAACATAAATACCTTCATTACCAGCAATATTTAAGCAGAATGACTGGTAGAGGTTGTTGAGCGCATTCTGTGCATCATCATCGGTTTGGTAGAAGCTTTCAAACGGGATGACGCCTTTCTGCTCAATGTTGAGACGATCCTCACAAGCGCTGAAGAGGAGTGTAACACCTAAAAGTGAATATATAATCTTTTTCATAATAAATATACTTTTTTGAGTTTTTCAAGCAAAACTTGTCTCGATTAGAATGAGAAACTTGCACCGAATGAACACTTCTTCATAGTGGGGTACGAACCTATGTCGAAGCCGGCACCGCCATTTCTGCCTGTGGTTGCGGTTTCAGGGTCCATTCCCGGATAACTGGAGAATGTAAAAAAGTCATCCAAAGACACAAAGAAACGGAGATTCTTGATTGCCACTTTCTGAGTGAGTCTCTTAGGCAAAGTGTAGCCGAGTTGGAGTTGTTTGATTTTGAAGTAAGAACCGTTGAACATAGAAGCGCTTGAACCCCAGAAATTAAGGTCGGTAGCCACTTGGTTAGGTGCAGGCATGGAGGCTCCTTTATTCTCCGGAGTCCAGGCATTGTCCATATAGTATCTCAATGAGTTACGTAGCGGGCTGTCTGCACGATAGAGGATGTTGAAAATCTTATTGCCTGCTACACCGGTACCGAATGCCGTGAAGTCGAATCCTTTGTATGCGAGGTTAATGGTTATTCCATAAGTGAACTTTGGAATGGCACTGCCGATATCTGTCATATCCTCGTCTGTCAATTCTGAAGAGTTAACGATTTTACCCTCACGATTGCGGAACCGGGGGGCACCAGTCTCGCTATCAACACCGACATAATCGAATGCGCGGAAATACCAAATGGAGTGGCCCTCTTCAAATGCAGTATGCACTTTGTTATTTGTACCGTCTACACCGCCTTTGCTGGCTGTGATACGTGGAAGGTCGTCATAAAGGTAAGTTACCTCATTTTTCAATGTAGAAAAGTTAGCATTGATACTGTATGCAAGGTCGCCGATATGGTCTTTCCAACTGGCTTCGAATTCGAAACCTTTGTTATTTACTTCACCGGCGTTTACGGTAGTCTGATTTGTATAAACCTCAGGAACCGGATTGATTTTTACAAGAAGGTCTTTTGTATTTTTGTTGTAATAGTCAAGACTTACCGCCAGACGGTCGTTCAGGAAACGCATGTCAAGACCGAGGTCCAACTGCTCGGATGTTTCCCACTTGAGGTTCGGATTGGCAAGTCCGGAAGGATAAGAACCGTAGTATTGTTCGGGGCTGTCTCCGTATTGGTACCAGGCTGCATTGTAGCTAATGGGTGCGGTGTACGGATAGTTACTGAGTACATTTACATTACCGTTGCGGCCCCAAGATACACGGAACTTCAAAAATGAGAGAATATCGCTACTGATATTTTCCTTGATGAATTTTTCATTGCTGATAGTCCAACCTGCGGCCAAAGAAGGGAATTTTCCCCAACGTTTGTCAGCCGGTAGTTTGGAAGTGTCAAATGCATCGGCACGATAGTTGAACTGCAAGCTGTAACGGTTGTCGAAGGTATAGAGCAGACGGCCGAAGTAGGAGAGGCTGGTTGAAACACTCGGAAGGTTTCCGATACTTTTTGTTGTGGTCGAAGCTGAATTTACATAATTAAGATACTTAAAGTTATCAGCATCGCCGGAGAGAATCTTATTGCCACCTGTACCGGTAGCTGAAGCCGATACATTATCCGAACGGTCTTCTGTATAAGACATACCGAGCATAGCGCCTACATTGTGCTTATCAAATAATGTCTTGTTGAAGTTTGCGAAGTTTTCCCATTGGTAGTAGTGGCTGTTATTGGCATTGGCCGAGATGGAGTAGTCATCAGCTTTGGCTTGGCCGTTCATGTAATAGGGTTCGGAATAGTCATGGCTATTGCTTTGCGCAATACGATAGGAAAAACGCGATGTCATTACAAGACCGTCAATAGGAGTAAGGTCTACGAAAGCCGTTCCACGAACGGTAAAACCGGAGTTTTTGTAGTTACGGCGGTCGAGTTGGAGGAGCGGATTACCGTTGTCGTCCATTTGGAATTTTGAAGTGGCGTAGTACTTGCCGTTCGGAGCAACAAGAATTTTTTCAGGATTTGTGGCGTATACATCTTTCATGCCTGTGGTAAAATCATCAACACTGTCCCAATATACAGGAGTCAAGGGGTCGAGCAGGAGAGCCGGTGCAAGCATGGAACCATAAGCACTCTGGTGAGTGATGTTGCGGGTTGCCCACTTTTCAATAGAAGTGTTGGTGCCGACCTTTATCCATTTATAGAGTTGGTAGTCTGCATTGAGCTGGGCGGTAAGGCGGGTGTAGGTGTCTTTCTTGCCACGTACGATACCGTCATTGTCGATGTAATTTATAGAAGTAAAGAAATGACCTTTGTCGTTACCGTCTTGGAATGTGACAGAGTGTTGAGTAGCCCAACTGGTATCGAATACTTCCTTTATCCAGTCTGTTTCTTGCGGATTGTTGTAGTCAACGCCATTAGCCTCACACATGGTTTTCATATCATAACCTGACATTTCTTTGTATTTAATCCAGTCTTTTGCACCGAACAGCTCAGGTGTTTTGCCAAGACGTTGGTTAATGGCCTTGAAAGAGTATGTAATTTTGGGACGGCCATTTGCACTGCTACCGGTCTTTGTTGTAATAAGGACGACGCCATTACCGGCTTGAGCACCATAGATTGCAGCCGAGGCGGCATCTTTGAGGACTTCCATAGACTCAATCATGGAAGGATCGAGGTATTGGATGTTATCAACCTTCAAACCATCGACAATCAATAGCGGTCCGAGTTGGTCAGAGTTTGATGAATAGCCACGAATACGAATCTTCGCTCCTTCACCGGGGGCACCGGATGTGTTCAGAATCTGAACGCCGGCAGCTTTACCTTGAAGGGCGGCAGCAGCATCGACTGTTGCGAGGTTCTTGATATCATCTCCATTGACCGAAGCAATAGCTCCTGTGAGGTCGCTTTTACGTTGAACGCCATAACCTACAACAACTACTTCATCGAGTACTTTTAAGTCTTCTTGCATACGGATGTCGATTTTGTTACGACCATTAACATTGATTGTCTGTGTCTTATAACCTACAAAAGATACGGTAAGAGTTGCATTACTATTCTGTAGCTGGATAGAGTAGTTACCATCGATATCGGTAATACAGCCGTTGGTAGTTCCATTTTCAAGAATAGCAACACCAATCATTGGCTCAGAATCATTAGCTGAGACAACAGTTCCTTTAACTTGGATTTGCGCCATTGCCGTAGTACAGCAGAAAGCAGCAAATGCCAGTAAAAACAAAATTTTTGTTTTCATAAGCATAGATTGGTAATTTTTAATAAATAATGTAATTTTAGTATTAGAGTTGGAATATAAATAGATTGCAACATTTGCGTTGCATACCCATCTGCTTGCTTGTGTTTTTCTTTTTCTTACATTTTTCTCATGGGCAAAATCGGTTTTTATAGTTTAACAAAGGTGAATAGTTAACTCTCGGATAGCTCGGCATCGATAATGTAAAACCATTGTCTTTTCAATGATAATGGTTTTACATTGCCAATGCGGTGTATTATTGAGCTGTAATAAAAATCAATAGATTGTCGTGTGCATCGATTTGGATATTGTGTTATTTCGTTACCCCTTTTTTAGTCTGCACCACCGGCTGCATCGTTCCGTCCGGATTATAATGCAACTCGTCCACACATACGCTGCGTCGTCCTATTGCTCCGGTATGTCCGTCAAGGGTCAGGACAGCATTGTGATAAAACAGATACCATTGTCCCTGGAACTCTATAATTCCCGGATGAATGGTGAAGCTGTTTTCCGCCATACCGGTCAGCTCGCCTTGTGGTGTCCACGGCCCCTCCATGCTGGGAGCGGTGGCATAAGATATATTCTCGCGTCCTTGTCCGAAGGATGCATACGTAAGGTAATACAAGTCGCCGCGTTTATGGAGCCAGGGACCTTCCACGTAGCGAGGCAGGTCTACCACCTCGATATCACCGTCGATTTCGATAAGGTTAGGCTTCAGCTTGGCAAGGAAACAAGTCCCATTTCCCCACGAAAGCCAGGCTTGTCCATTCTCGTCTATTAAGGCAGTGGGGTCTATGTCGTTCCACCAGCCGCGCGGACCGTTGGGAGTCATATCATCGGTAACGAGCGGCTTTCCTATTGCGTCGGTGAAAGGCCCCGTGGGAGAATCGCTGACAGCTACGCCGATTGCCTTGCTGTTATAAGGCTCGCCAGCCTGTACGGTGGTATAGTAATAGAACTTGCCGTTATGCTCTATCACCTGGGCTGCCCATGCCTCGCCTATGCCCCATTTAAAGTCCGTAGGCTTCAGTACGACACCGTGGTCGGTCCATGTCTGCATGTCCTTCGTTGAGTAACAGAGCCATTCGGTAATGTTAAACTCCTTACCGCCGTGGGCAGTGTCCTGGCCTTCGTAATATTCGTCGTGCCCTACATACAGATAGAGCGTACCGTTGTGTACGAGCGGAGCCGGGTCTGCTGTAAACTTGTCTTTAACAAGCGGATTGCCCGTGTTGCGGAAAGTAGGCAACTTGGGTTGTTGTGCACATCCTGCCAGCAGGCAAATGGCACCGAAGATAAAAAGTAAATTCTTTCTCATATGTGTTATTTTATTAATAGTATAATCAAACTCGTCCGGCATGATACCCGATGCAAAAATAGGCCTGCAACGTACTTACCGGCTTATATTTTTAGATATTCAGTTTACAGTATTAGGTATATATCGGAAAAATATAAGCCATTTTCTATTCCAGTAACCGGTTCACCGCATGAACCAGATAGATATAATCGGGAGCCAGCGGAATAACATACTCATTCTCGCTCCAGTGGAACTGGTAGTCATCCCGGTTCTCCGGGAAGTCCGGTTTTAGCAGGCGGATACCCGGTACGATACCGCCGGGGATGAACGAGTGGTCGGCACGGTTATTGCCATAAGCCACCCTCTTGGGCTGGGCGCCTACTCCCGATATGAATGAACGGTTATGGTAGGGGTGGCAACCGTAGATATAGTTCAAATTGCGGAATACCAGCTCCGGGTTGGCCAGCTCGGGGAATAACTTATGAATCTGATAATTGATGATACCGTTGCGGAGTATCATAGCATTGCCAGCCCAATTGCTCAGGCTGATGCCGATGCCGAACGGATTTAGCATTTCCAGCTTGGCCTGCTGTGCTATATATGCCTCTATCTGCGGTTTTACCTGCTGTTTGAAAGCATCGCCCATGAACGGCGTCAGGCGGACGATGAGCGCAGCGTTCCGGTTAAATTGCTTGGTCAGTTCGGGAAGCAACTCGTCTACCCGTGCCTTGTACGTGGCATTGTCAGTGGCACGCCACAACTCAAAGGCAGCGTGGCATTCGGAGGCAGCAAGCTGCTGGAAACGGTTGAAAGGTGTCGAGGGCTTCTCCTCTTTACCGGCTTTACGGCTGTGCTCGTCTTTCCAGATAAACTCCGCTATTCGCAAAGCCTTGCTGGCGAGCGAAGGATTGAGGGTGGGCAAAACACGTGCGGCGGCAGCCAATGCAGCAGCAGTACCGTAATTGAGGGCGGGTGTACGGTTGGTGAACGCCATGCGGTCATCTTCGTTACCCGCGATACCGTCGGTCTTGGTTACGGCATCGCCCAAGTGGCGGTATTGGTACAGGTGCGATTCGTTGATACCCGGAATGGCATATCCGATAGCGTCGACCTGCGCAGCGAGCTGCAATACGCCATGTTCTATTTGCTGCAATACGTCAGGCTTGCCGTCGGGCAGGTGTATCTCGGTATAACGTGCCTGCTGGTCGACAGTCGTTTCGTCGTGGGCGGGAGCGAACTCTTCCCAGATATCTGCCAATGACTGTACTGTCTGCTGCTGCGAGGGCGTCTGGATGTCGAAATCGCCGGCATCGAACCAACCGCCTACATTCAATCCCGGGATATGCTGTCCGGGTTTGAACCTATTGTCTGTGTTGGCGCCCTGGTTCCAGCCGTCCCAGTGCGAATAGTTCACCGGTGCCTGGCGGGCATCGTCCAGGTGAGCGGCGCCATGCCATACGCGGTAAGCCTCACGAACGAACATATGGTCCATTTGTACCGGCATAAAGACGTCCAGCGTAGGATACCAGGCGCGTTGGTACACATTAGCATCGATTGGGAACGGGCCGCTTACCTGCTCGCCGTAAGCCAGTTTGTAGATACCCGGTTCCTCTACCTGCGAAAAGTCGAATTGCAGGTAATTATAGCGGGTGTACATACCCCATGTTACCGGTTTGCCCGATAAGGTAGCCGTCAGCGAGCCGTCTGCATTGACTTTATAAAGCGTGATGTCCGAAAGCGGCTTGTCGTTCTTGTCCAGTTCTATCACGGCCGTTTTCTGCTGTGCAGGATGATAACCCACTTGCGAATAACTGATAGTGGGAGTACGCAACCAGCGGGTATCGGTTTCGGCCTGTATGAACCATTCGGCTATCTTGCCGGTTTTGCCTGCCGGCAGCAACGTGCGCACAACGAAAGTACCGTTTTGCTGTTTGTTGCGCCCGTCAAAAAGCATCAGCTTGCTGTCCGGTAAAGTGGTACGGATAGTGATATGTTTCGACGGAGCGTCGGGAGCTATCTCGATTACCGTACCGGCAGCCATTGGCGTCGGTTCCACAATACCGTTGATAACGGTCATGTTGTCGGCAGCCGAGGTGGGGAACAGCCCCGGTTTGCCGTCCATTAAGTAAGAGTGCTCGAAGAATACGGGCGGAAAGAACTCCATGTTCAGCCCGGCCACCCCTACGAGCGAGTCGGGCAGTGCCCTGTCTACCGATACGCTGAGGTAGAAACCGCCATCGCGCGCTTCCCCGGTCAGCGTATATGTAAAAGCATACTGGGGATATTCCAGGTTTACGTCGATACGCTTGGCCGCTTTGTCCACGGTACGGCTTATGAATGTGGGCAATTTGTCCCACTGCCCCGGGGTAGGGTTGAGGCGGACATCGCCGTTGGTAGCGGTGCGCAGCCCGTGATGAATGATTTCGACGGCGCTTATTTTGGAATCGTCGAACATAGCATCGTACTTGTTGTTGAAAACGAAATAGTTCAGTCCGCGGGTTTCGAAATAACTGGAGTCGTTCAGCACCAAGTCGTTGACTTGGGTGAAGGAAGGAGAGCCGTCCTGCCCGCAGGCGCCGAACAATGCGAACCCTATGAACGGTAAGATAACCTTGCCATATAATAGCGAAAAGAGGGAATAGCGTTTTTTCATGAAATGCCGGTATTAAAAAAATTGTACTATGTTATTCGAAACTTATCCAGTCCACTGCCACCGGATGCTCGCCGGTAAGGGTGGCTTTCAAACTTTGGACACCCTCGGGCGCATTACGTACACTTGTACTTATTTCCGCCCATTGCCCGGTTGGTTTTACGGACAGCTCGGCAATCGTTACCCCTTTGTCTCCGGTAGTTTGTAAGGTTATCGTACCCCCTTTTTCTGAGCGTACGCGCGCTTTGAGCCGTTTTACGGGTGCAGCGCCGAAGTCGACATTGTTGTACACCGCCCACGTGTCTGCCCTGTGGAATAAAATTTGCCACCCCTGGAATGTGTCTGCCGGGTTCAGATAGTCTATGGACACTCCGTAAGGACTTATTGCGGAGTAGCGGTCGAGCTGGATTTTGCTGCGCGCATCGGTCATGCCCACTCCGCGCAAGGTTGGCTTCACCTTCTTGATAGTACCGTCTGCGTTGAAGAAAAGCGAGTCGATACGTACCGAACGGTTCTTGTCGAAATTGGGAGAATAATCGTTATGATGATAGAAAAGATACCATTGGCCGTTGTATTCCGTAATGGAGTGGTGATTGGTCCAGCAGCCGGTGGGCGATTCGTCCATGATGATTCCTTTGAAAGTGAACGGCCCCATAGGATTGTCTCCCATGGCATAAGCCAGGTTCTCGGTCTTGTCCTGTACCCAGGGGAAAGTGAAGTAGTATTTGCCGTTGCGTTTGAATACATACGGCCCTTCCTTGAAGCCTTCGGGCAGCCCTTGAACCTGCATCGGTTCGGAGGCAAGCTCTTTCATGTTTGGCTTCAGCTTGGCAACCGACATGCCGCGTCCCGACCAGTAAATGTACGCTTCTCCGTCGGTATCCACAAGGACGCAGGGGTCGATGCCGGATATGCCTTTTATGGGTTCGGCTTCCGGCGTGAAGGGCCCTTCCGGGTTGTCGGCGGTAGCTACGCCGACGTTGAAGCCGCGCCTGCCCTCGCCTTTGGGCGTACTGGGAAAGTAGAAGTAATATTTTCCGTCTTTATATACACACTCGGGAGCCCACATGGAATATGAGTCGGGCTGCACCCAGGGTATTTCGTTTTGGGAGAGAATAACTCCCCGGTCAGTCCAGTCGGTCAGGTTGGTCGAGGTAAATACATGGTAGTCGGCCATGCAGAACCATTCTTTCAGATGTTTTACCGGGCTGGGTATGTCGTGCGAAGGGTAGATATATACCTTGCCATTGAATACCCGTGCCGTGGGGTCGGCAGAAAATTGATTCCTGATAACCGGATTCTGTGCCTGGAGCGTACCGGTTGCGGCGGCTACCGCAGCGAGTAGAAGGAAAAGTTTTTTCATAATATTATTTAATTGTTGTACACCACAAATGTAGCGGGGAGGGGCGCTTTTTTTCTTGCACTTTTGGATACGACTTTTATACTTTTAAATAAAATACCCGGTAATGAGGGAAATAACGGGATATAATTACCGTTTTCCTTTTCCTTTATCCGCAATAAAAGCTTATCTTTGTTCGCCTTTTTGGTATGTACGACACCCGGGTGTTGAACATGCCGGCATCCGGGTGTCGGACGTGCTGACATCCGGGTGTTGGATGTACTGACACCCGGGTGTCGTACATCTTTATAATACTAATGCGAAAAATTGGGAGTACGATTATGACGATACCCTATCTGGTAAGGAAGAAAGCCGACCTGTCGTCCGGCAAGAGGAGAGAGCAATGGTATGCCGTGCAGAAGAAATTGCAGGAACGCGGCGGAGTGAATATAGAGAAGCTGGCGGAACTGCTGTCGAAGCGCAGCCACTTCCCGCAAGGGATGATTATGGGTATCCTTTCGGAGCTGGGAGATACGGTCGAGGATATTCTGAGTATGGGGCAGTCGGTTACCATTCCCAACCTGGGCACTTTCCAGACGGCTCTTACCAGCCCCGGTTTCGACCGCCCGGAACAGGTGATGCCCGGAAAAGTAAGGCTTTCGCGCGTGTTCTTCGTGGCAGACCGCAAGCTTACCGCCCGCCTGAAAGAAGTGCAACCGTTTAGGATACCTTTCAGTATGTATTTCCCCGAGAGCGAGATAACGCCTGCCATGTGCCGGGCGGACAAAGGGCAGAAGGCGGAGGAGGAATAAGCCGGGGCATAGCTCCGTGAATGTTAAGAAACAGGAAGCATCCGGCAACCTTGTCCGCTGTCGGCCGGCAGGGATATGCGCTGCTCCGAAAAAGGAACCGGCACATGCAATCCGCTGCCGGTTGTACCATGTGCGGCCGTTTTATGGGGTTGGGGCTACAAACATTACCATAAATTAATATCCCTATTGCCCTACATATAAGATAAATCCCTATCTTTGTGGCGCTTTTTAACTGAATGAAGATTTCAAATTAATTAAGATACAACAGAAAATGGCACAGGAAGACGTTTTTAAGAAACTCGTATCACACTGTAAGGAATACGGATTCGTGTTCCCTTCGAGCGACATCTACGACGGTTTGGGGGCCGTGTACGATTACGGCCAAATGGGTGTGGAACTGAAGAATAACATCAAGCAATACTGGTGGCAGAGCATGGTGCTGCTGCACGAAAACATAGTAGGTATCGACTCGGCTATCTTCATGCATCCTACAATCTGGAAGGCGAGCGGCCACGTAGATGCGTTCAACGACCCTTTGATTGACAACCGAGACTCCAAGAAACGCTATCGTGCCGATGTACTGATTGAAGACCAGCTTGCCAAATACGACGACAAGATAAATAAGGAGGTTGCCAAAGCCGCCAAGCGTTTTGGCGAGGCTTTCGATGAAGCCCAGTTCCGCAGCACGAATGCCCGTGTGCTGGAGCATCAGGCCAAGCGCGACGCTTTGCACGAACGTTTTGCCAAGGCGCTCAACGATAACAACCTCGAGGAGCTCCGCCAGATTATCCTGGACGAAGAAATCGTTTGCCCTATCAGCGGTACGAAGAACTGGACGGAAGTGCGCCAGTTCAACCTGATGTTCACCACCGAAATGGGTTCCACCTCGGAAGGTGCGATGAAGATTTACCTTCGTCCGGAAACTGCCCAAGGCATCTTTGTGAACTACCTGAATGTGCAGAAAACCGGCCGTATGAAGATACCTTTCGGTATCGCACAAATCGGTAAGGCTTTCCGCAACGAAATCGTTGCCCGCCAGTTCATCTTCCGCATGCGCGAGTTCGAACAAATGGAGATGCAGTTCTTCGTAAAGCCGGGTACTGAGCTCGACTGGTTTAAGACCTGGAAGGAGACGCGCCTGAAATGGCATAAGGCGTTGGGATTCGGCGACGACCATTACCGCTACCACGACCACGACAAGCTGGCGCACTATGCGAACGCCGCTACCGACATCGAGTTCCTGATGCCTTTCGGCTTCAAGGAAGTGGAGGGCATCCACAGCCGTACGAATTTCGACTTGTCCCAGCACGAGAAGTTCTCCGGCAAGAATATCAAGTATTTCGACCCGGAAACGAACGAAAGCTATACCCCGTACGTTATCGAAACCTCTATCGGCGTAGACCGTATGTTCCTGAGTATCATGTCCGCCTCTTATTGCGAGGAGCAGTTGGAGAATGGCGAAACCCGTGTGGTGCTGAAACTGCCTGCTGCGCTGGCTCCGGTGAAACTGGCGGTTATGCCGTTGGTGAAGAAGGACGGCCTGCCCGAGAAAGCCCGTGAAATCATCAACGACCTGAAGTTCCATTTCCACTGCCAATACGACGAGAAAGACAGCATAGGCAAGCGTTATCGCCGCCAGGATGCTATCGGTACTCCGTATTGTGTAACCGTAGACCACCAGACGCTGGAAGACAACTGCGTAACGTTGCGTAACCGCGATACGATGCAGCAGGAGCGTGTAGCTATCTCCGAACTGAACAATATCATTGCAGACCGCGTAAGCATTACATCCTTGCTGAAAACGCTGCAATAAGAAATATTTCGTCTGTCTGTGCCGTTCCGGGCGTAGCGAAGAATTTCTTCTTCCCGCTTTGTGCGGAGCAGGTGGAGCTCTTCGCCGCGCTTCCGGGCGACAGGTGACGGATATAAATAATAGTAATTCCGTAATTTATAATTAAATGAAAAGACCATTCCTTTTGTTTTTACCTTTCTTGCTGTTTGTGGCAGGTGCGTTTGTGGCTTGCGAAGAAGTGGAGGAAGCCGGAAAATATGATAACTGGCGGCCGCGCAACGAGGCTTTTATCGATTCTATAAAGAGTGAGACGGGCGATAGGCTTGTGCTTACGGCAGAGAATGCTGATAAAATGGAGCTGGGCAAGCTGTATGCGATACAAGTGCCGACGACCAGTACGAATATGGTGCCTCAATACGTATATTGCAAGAAGCTTGTAAAGAAGGAAAACGGAACGGGCGAACGTCCCAAGTTCAGCGGAGACGGGGCTACCGTCAGTGTCTTTTATTATGGAACTTTTATTACCGGAGAGGACTTCGACGGTAACTTCGACGGTTATGGAGCAACCGACCGCGAGATACCGCTGCCACTGTCCGATTCGTCCAAATGGCCTACGGCGTTTAACTCTCCTTCTGAATTTACGGTATCAGAAGTGGGGCTTATTCCGGGGTGGACATGGACTTTGCAATATATGCAGGTAGGCGAACGCTGGATGCTGTATATTCCCTGGCAAAGCGGATATGGTTCGAGCGGTAATTCATCGGGTACTATTCCGGGATATTCGTCGTTGACATTCGATGTGTATTTGGAAGGAATCGTCGAATAAACGTTTTTTTGCATAACTGATAAAAGAGGGTGTCAAAACTCAATATTGAAGTGCACCCCAAAAGTTAGACATAAAACTTTTGGGGTGCACTTCAGTATTGAAAAGATGAACTTTTAATTTGAAATTCGAGTACTCTAAAAGACAAAAGAAAGGGTCGTATCATTACTCAAAACGGAGCTTGATACGACCCTTTCAGTTATTATAGTTATAATCCGTAACTTTTAAGAGTAGTCATTTTTGTTTTGACATCCCCCCTTTCTGTGTTTGCGGGCAAGGGAGAATACCGGTCAAATCTTCTTTTTGATAGCTTTCACCCATATCTTATACCCTTCCTCATTCAGATGCAACCCGTCGGTAGTAAGGTCTGCACGCAGTACATAGTTCCCTTTCTCTGTGAACAAAGGGAAGAGGTCAATGTAGTCCACGCCTTTTTCTTTGGCGAGCGCCTTTAGCCGTTTGTTGATTTCGGGTATCATACCGGTCTTTCCCGCCAACTTCTTATAACGTCCGAAACTCTCGTTGATAGGGAGGAGGCTTTGCAGATAGAGTTTGGTGTCGGGCGATTCTTCCAGGATACGTTCTACCGTGGTGCGAATCATTCCGATGATGCTGTCGCAGGTCAGGTCGTGGGAAACATCGTTTACGCCGGTAAGGAGGAATAGCTTGGCAGGACGTCCCGGCAGTATCTGGTGCAAGCGGTCGTATATGCCCATTACCTCGTCACCGATGATGCCACGGTTGCGTACATGCTTATTGCCGAGGCGGGCAGCCCAGTCGCCGCCATTTTCCGTAAGGCTGTTGCCCAGCATTACGATGTCCTTATTGCCTATGGCGGGTTCGTCCATGAACTGGAGGAAACGCTTGTAGTAGTGTTCCGTGTAGGTGCGCGCAGCGGGGTAGAGGGAGGATGCCACGACGTTGGATACCAGCGAGCGCAGGCGTACTACGCTGTGTCCGTCCTCAGGGTGCACGGCGTTAATCAGCAGGATAACGGAAGTATCGTTGTCGGGGTCGATTACTATGGATGTGCCGGTATAGCCGGTATGCCCGTATGTGTTCGGGCCGAAGAAATCGCCGGAATTGGATGCGTAGGCGGTAAATACATCCCAACCTAAGGAACGTCCCAGCCCGGCTGTGGCACGGGGAACGGTACGCATAGCCTTTACACCCTGCGGGCTGAGGATACGCCGGCCGTTCCATTCGCCGCCGTTTTGGAGGGCGGCACAGAGTATGGCGATGTCCTCGGCGCAGGAGAATACGCCCGCATTACCGCTGATGCCGCCGTTGAGGATGCGTGCAAGAGGGTCGTGCACCTGGCCGCAAAGGACTTGCCCGCCGGGTTGCTTCTCTGTCGGGGCGATGTCCTTTAGCTGGAAGGGGAGGGCGGTATTTACCCATTTGCCGTTTTTATCGCGCCGGCAGGGTAGGTAGTCGGTGTGTGCCATGCCTAATACGTCGAAGATATTCTCGCGGGCGAAGTCGCGCAAGGATTGGTCGCTGACGGTTTCGATGATGTGTTGCAGGGTGATGAAGTTGAGGCAACTGTATTGGAAATCCGTTTGGGGCTCGAAGTCGCGCTGGCAGCCGGCAATGTATTCCATGAGCCCTGCCGGGTTGGGCGAACCGTACTTCTTCTCCAGCTCTTCCGTAGGGCCGTAAGGCGGCAGGCCGGAAGTATGCGTCAGCAGGTCGGCTATGCGGATGACCTTCCGGGCTTTTCCGTCTTCGCTCTCCCAGTCTTTGAACTCCGGAATATAGCGGCTGACGGGGTCGAGAAAGCGTATCTTGCCCCGTTCTGCCAAAATCATGGCACATATGGCGGTAGACATGGATTTGCTGCAAGACGCCATATCGAAAATGGTATTCGTAGTCATAGGCTCCGTGTCCGGATAGAGCCGTTTGTTGCCGTAGGCTTTCAGGTAAGCCATTTTGCCGTTGCGCACTACCGCAAGCACGGCGCCGGGAATTTCCTTGCCGGCAATGGCGGCTTCGATAGCCTGGTCGGCATACATAAGCTTGCGTGAATCCATTCCCACCTGTTCGGGGGCAACGCGCTGCAAAGGTTGTGCGGTGATTGCCTGCAAGCCGGACAAGAGTAGAAAGATGCTGATAAGTGTTTTCATATCAAGGGGAGATTGGGGTTATTGTTCTTTTGTCCGGTACGCGTCCGCCGCTTTCTTTACGGAGCCGTGCATCAGCAGGAGGGCCTTGGCTTTGCCGTAGTCCAGTCCTAATTCTTCGACCAACATGCGTGTGCCGCGGTCTACCAGCTTCTTGTTGCTGAGCTGCATGTTCACCATTTTATTGCCTTTTACGCGGCCTAACTGTATCATTACGGAGGTGGTAATCATGTTCAGAATCATCTTCTGCCCTGTGCCCGACTTCATGCGGGAACTGCCGGTAACATATTCCGGACCTACAATCATTTCGATAGGCACGTCGGACTCCGCTGCCATTGGAGAGTCGGGGTTGCTGGTGATGCACGCCGTCAGGATGCCATGTTCGCGCGCCTCGTGCAAAGCGCCGATTACGTAGGGGGTAGTGCCGGACGCTGCTATGCCGATTACCGTATCCTTGTCCGTGATATTGCGCTCTACCAGCTCCTCCCAGCCGCGTTGCATATCGTCTTCCGCATTCTCCACCGGGTTGCGCAGGGCTGTGTCGCCGCCGGCTATCAGGCCGATTACCAGTGTGGGCGGCATGCCGAAGGTAGGCGGTATCTCGGAGGCGTCGAGCACGCCGAGGCGTCCGCTCGTGCCGGCGCCCATATAGAAAATACGTCCGCCCTGTTTCATGCGGGGTACGATTTGCGTTACCAGTTTCTCTATTTGGGGTATCGCCTTTTGTACGGCAAGCGCCACCTTTTGGTCTTCGTTATTGATATCTTCCAGTATTTCGCGGACGGACTTCTTTTCCAAGTCGTTGTAGAGCGAAGGTTGCTCTGAGATTTTTACAAACATAAGGATATTCGTTTTTTGTTATTTTACTGCTTTTGTCATTTTCCACTGTGATACTCAATTAACCCTTCCATGGGGCTTTTGATGATAGTACCCAGCCGGATGCCCAGTTCCCGGGCTGCCTCCTCCAGTACGGCTCTGTAATAGAAGGCTACCGAGCCGATGAAGTGCACTTTGCTGTTCCGGTAATTCTCGTACTGCATGACGTTGCGTTTAAGGAAAGCCTTGAAGCTGTCCGATACCAGCGTACGTATGCACGGCTCGTCCAGGTTCTGTGCAAGGAACGGAGAGAGGCTTGCCAGGAAACGGTTGGGGAACGGCTTGCGGTAAACGCGGTCGATGATGTCGGCAGGAGTCAGGCCGAACTGTTCGAGGAATTTCTCCTTGAGTGCGGGCGTCATCTGGTTCTTCAGTATATCGCCCACCAGCAGCTTGCCCAACACGGCACCGCTGCCCTCGTCTCCGAGGATGAAGCCCAACGGCGATACGTTATTCACAATCTGCTTTCCGTCGTAATAGCAGGAATTGGAGCCCGTACCCATGATACAGGCGATACCCGCTTCGTGCCGGCAAAGCCCGCGGGCTGCCGCAAGCATGTCCGTATTCACCTCTACTTCCCCCTTTACCCGGAGATGCCTGGTAATGGCACGGTGAACCATGGCTATCTTGTCGGGAAAGCCGCATCCCGCGCCATAGAAATATACAGCATCCAATGCGCCGGTTCCTAACTGGGGCAACAGTACCGTTGCAATCTCATTACTGATTTCTTCTTCCGACTGAAAGAAAGGGTTGGTTCCTTTCGTGGATATCTGCCGGATGAGTCGTCCTTTTTCTACAACGCACCAATCGGTTTTTGTAGAGCCACTGTCTGCTATTAGAATCATTTTGATATTGTTTTTTTGATTTATGGGATTTCAGGCTTTATGGAATTCCGGGTTTTGAATTACAGAAACCATGAGGCCTTATAGTTTGATATATATCTTTCGTTTGTAAAGCTGGTAGCCGATGCACCAGTTGATACCCACGAACAACAGTGCATAAGCTAAGGAACCGCCGGTTTCGCCGAATACGGGCATCAGCAGTATCTTGTACAGGAATGTGTGTATGCTGATGCTGCCTTCTCCCCACGGAAAGCTGATGCTGCCGAAGAGGATGCTGAGCACACCGCCCAATACATACATGAACAAGGGGTTGATACCGAACGATTCGAAGAACAGGCTCCATTTCTTATATCCTTTTACGTCGATTATCCAGATAAGGAGCGCCAGGAGGCTGGAAGCCAGTCCGCAGGTGGCGAGCACAAAGGTGGGCGACCATATCTTCTTGTTGATAGGGCATCCGTAACTCAGCAGGAAACCCGAGAAAGTAAGGATAGTGCCTGCCAGGAACAGCTTGATGAGGTGCGAGTTGAGCAGGCTTTCGCGGTCTTGCCCCGCTTTGTTTCCTCCGAGCATCATGCGCCCTACGCAGAAGCCCAGCAGCACGTGGGCTATGGAAGGAATGGTGCTTAGCAAGCCTTCCGGGTCGATGCCGTTGTCCTTGTACATATGTGCGGGGGTCAGGATAGCACGGTCGGCAACGGAGAGGATGTTCGTTTCGTTGTAGGCGAAACCGTTACCGCACATCAGCAGGATGAAATAACCTATCAGCAAGGTAGCGATAAGATAAGGGATGTTACGGTGCTTCATCGTGAGGGCGATGATAGCGGTAGCACCGTAGCAGAGCGCCAGGCGCTGCATGACACCCAGGATACGGATGCGGTCGAAGCTCCATACGGATTCCCATAGCTGTGCGCCGAAGCCGATGCCTTCGGTGGGGGAAGCCCAGTAATAACAGAACCTCGAGAACCAGCCGATAGCCATGCCGATGAGGAAGATGAGTACGGTACGTTTCAGGATTTTCAGGGCGGCGGCATGGCTGAACTCGAAGTCGTACTTTTTCAGGGAGATGTACGTGGATATTCCCATGATGAACATGAAGAATGGGAACACGAGGTCGGTGGGGGTGAGGCCGTTCCACTCCGCATGGCGCAGGGGAGCATAGATATGCGCCCATGTGCCGGGATTGTTAACCATAATCATTCCCGCGATAGTGATGCCCCGGAGTATGTCGAGGGCAAGGATACGCTTGTTTGTCTTTGTTGGATTGTTCATAATTCTATGTGTGTTAAGTTAATGTTCGAGCCGGTATCCGGGGCTGGGTGCATTGGTCTACGAGGTAGGCAATGGATACGTACGGGATGCCGGAATTCGTGGTCAGCCCGATTTCGCAGGTACGGCTGTTGGAGTAACCGATACCGGCGCCGGCAGCCTTTAGCTGCGGGCGGAGCTTGCGCAGGGCATATGCGTTCAGTTCGGGATATGTAAAGCCGCGGTCGCCGGCAAAGCCGCAGCAGCCCACCTCCTCCGGTACGATGACCTTGGTGGAGCAAAGGCGCGCCAGGGCTATCATCGTATCGGCCAGCCCCATTTTGCGCATGGAGCAGGTGATGTGGATTGCCACGGGGTGGTCGGTGGGAGTGAATACCAGCCTGTCGCGCAGGAAAGTATATATGAACTCTGCCGGTTCGTAGAGTCTCATCTTGTGGATTGTTTCGCGCATCCGGTGCAGGCACGGGCTTTGGTCGCACAGAACGGGGTACTTGCCCTGTTCGCTGGCTTCCCATAGCGCCGCTTCCAGCTCGGCGGTTTTGCGGTCGGCGATGTCGAGCATGCCCTTACTTTCCCAGATTGTACCGCAGCATAGTTTCTCCATGTTTTTGGGGAGGATAACCTCGTAGCCGCCTTTTTGCAGCAGTGCAATCATCTTGCTTACCAATGCCTGCTCCACAGGAGATTTCCTGGGCAGCCCCATGGTCTGGTTGATGCAACTGGGGAAGTAGACTACCTTGTCATGCCGGGAGTCGTGGGGCGGCAGTTGCGGGGCTTTGAAAGCCTTGGGCATTGCCGGAGTCCATAGGGGGATGCCGAGAGCATTGTGCATGCCTTTGGCAAGGCTGCTCATGGTTTTTGTCCCTAATACGGAATGGCCGAAATCCGCCAGCGTCAGTATGGGGCGCAGGGTGCTCTTGATACCGGCAAAGTGGTTGGCGGCAAAATTGCCCGCCTTATAGCCGAGGCTGCCTTGCGGCAATTCCTGCTGGCGGACGATATGTGTCAGGTCGCCCGTATTGATTCCCATGGGGCAGGACATGGAGCAAAGCCCGTCTCCGGCGCAAGTCTGGTTGCCGGGGTAGCGGTATTGCTTTTCCAGCAGGGCGAGGCGTTCGGGGGCTTCGCCGCTCTGTCGGAGGCGTGCAAGCTCTCTTTGCAGCACGATGCGCTGGCGCGAGGAGAGGGTGAAGCCGCAGGACAGGCAGTTTACCTCGCAGAAGCCGCATTCGATGCAGCGGTTTACTTTGGCGGCGGGGCTTTCCGCATCCAGCGGTATCAGCGGCAGCGGTTTGAAATGCTTGATATGGCATTGCGGGTCGTCGTTGAAGATGACACCCGGGTTCAGCAGACCTTGGGGGTCGAACAGCTCTTTAACGGCTTTCATAATCCCGTAGGCAGAGTCTCCCCATTCGTAACGGACAAAAGGAGCCATGTTGCGTCCTGTGCCGTGCTCGGCTTTCAGCGAACCGTCGTACCGGTCTACAACTAGCGCCTTTACATCGTTCATCAGGGCTTCGTAGCGCTTCACCTCGGCATCGCTTCCGAAGGATTGGTTGAGGATGAAATGATAATTCCCCTCCAGCGCATGCCCGTATATGCAGGCATCCTCGTAGCCGTGGCGGGCTATGAGCTGTTGCAATGCGGCGGTCGCCTCGGGCAGGTCTTCGATGTGGAAGGCTACATCCTCGATAAGACAGGTCGTACCGGGTTTCCGCGTTCCGCCTACGGAGGGGAAGATGCCGGAACGGATAGCCCAGTACTGCGAGTATTCCTCGGGCTTGTCGGTGAAGCGGACGGGCGTATAAGTGTGGAAGGCGGAGAGGCAGTGCTCTATCGCACGGATATTCTGTTGCAGCTCCTCCGCACTGCGGGCTTTGGTTTCGGCCAGTACGGCAGTAAGCCCGGTTTCGTCGCCCGGCTCCACGCCAGGCAGGGAGGAGGAGCATACCTCCCCTTTGTATTTCAGGAATACCGGGTCGCCTACCGATGCCAGGGATTTCCAGTCCAGCAGTTCCGCTCCTTTCACTATGGCTGCGCCGGCATCCGGAAACCAGGAACCGGAAGGCGCGGTTTGCGGGTTGCCCAGGGCTTTCATGGCTACTACGGCGCGGCATGCCTCCTCGATTGTCTTGAAGTAGAGCATGGCGCTTGCCTTGCAGGGATAGTCGTACTCTGTTTTCATGGTTACCTGCGAGAGGAATGCCAGTGTCCCTTCCGAGCCTACCATGAGGTGGGCTATGATGTCGAACGGGTCGTCGAAGCGGATGAAAGGAAGCAGGTTCAGCCCCGTTACATTCTTAATGGAGTATTTGTACCGGATGCGCTCCGCCAGCTTCTCGTCGGCGCGTACCTCGTCGCGGAGCGTGCAGATGCGGCGTACGAAGTCGCGGTGCGTCACTTCGAATGCCGCACGGCTTACGGGGTCACCGGTATCGAGCACCGTGCCGTCTGCCAGTACGATGCGGGCGGAGAGGAGTACTTTATCGCTGTTGGCATGTGTGCCGCAGTTCATGCCGGAGGCGTTGTTCATGACGATGCCGCCTACCATGGCGCTTTTTACGGAAGCCGGGTCTGGGGCGAATTTCCGTCCGAAGGGCGCCAGCAACTCATTGACCCGCTGCCCGGTAATACCGGGTTGCAGGGTGATTTCCTCGTGGTCGGGAGACAGGCTGTACTTCTCCCAGTGTTTGCCGGCTACGATAAGTATGGAGTCGCTGATTGCTTGTCCGGACAGGCTGGTTCCTGCCGCCCGGAAGGTGACGGGCAGGTTGTAGCGGCCTGCCAGTTTCAGCAGGCGGGAGATTTCTTCTTCGCTCTCCGAACGGATTACGATTTGCGGGATGAGGCGGTAGAAGCCTGCATCCGTACCCCAAGCCAGCCGGCGGAGTTCGTCGGTGTAAACCCTTTCCTGCGGGATGAATCGTGTTGCTTCATGCAGGAAAGCCATGTAGTTGCTCTTTTCCATAATGTATATACCTTTTACTCCTGTACCGCTTCCCGCCTACCTCCGTTGCAATAGGCTGTGGGAGGGTTGTATGGGGAGGCGTATTCACTATACGATTGAATGGCATTCTGTATACGACTGAACCTATTTCAGTATACGACTGAATGGCATTCAATATACGGCTCATCGGCCGTTGTTTCGGTTTGTCAGTTTATTTGTATAAATAATACTGCTTCGACAGCTTGCGGAACTCCTCGACGTCTTTGTACCAATAGTCGCGGATGTCCTCCCAGCGGTTGCGCTTGCCGAAGCGCTGGCGTATCTGCTTCGAGCCGCATACCTTGTCGAACATGGAGAAGCGTCCTTGGTCGGCATGCTCGAATACGGCACGGTCGGGATAGAGGGCTGCCACTTCCTGCATCACGAGGAACTGTATTTCGCTCAGTGGGGCTTTGGCGAAATCCACGATGTGCACTTGCACGCCTTGCAGCAACTCGCCTTTGCCTACGGAGTAGAACGGCTTCAGGTATATCGGGCGGAAAATGACGCCCGGCACATCGAGCCCGTTCAGCCTCCCGGCAAGTTTCTCCGCTTCCACCCACGGGGCGGCGAACATCTGGAACGGAATCGTATAGCCTACCCCGATAGACATATACCCCAGCTCTCCTAAGATTCCGCTGACGGGATAGAAGAATGCGGAATGCGGATGTGGGATGTGCGGGGAGGAGGGAACCCATTGCAGCCCGGTCTGCGTATAGTCCATTTTGCGTTTCCAGCCTTTCATCTTTACGACGTGCAGCCGGCATTGCTTACCGTCTTTCAGCATCTTCTCCCCGTTCAGCATCAACGCCAGCTCGCCGCAGGTAAGCCCGTAAAGGTACGGTATCTTGAACTGGCTGACAAACGATATGCAGTCGTCCTCCGTAAGGTTACCTTCTATCTTGAGCCCGCCTACGGGGTTGGGGCGGTCTAACACGATAAGCTCCTTGCCGTTCTCGGCAGCGGCTTCCATGGCGAGCCCCATTGTGCTGATGTACGTAAATGAGCGGCAGCCGATGTCCTGGATGTCATATACCAGCACGTCTATGTCTTTCAGCATTTCCGGCGTCGCCTTGCGCGTGCTTCCGTACAGGGAGTAAACGGGCAGGCCGGTGGAGGCGTCTTTCATGTCCGTTACGTGGTCGCCTGCGTGTACGTCGCCGCGTACGCCGTGCTCCGGGCCATACAGGGCTACGAGGTTCACGTTGGGGGCTTCGTGCAGGATGTCGATAGTGGATTTCATCCGGTTGTCTACTCCGGTAGGATTGGTAATCAGCCCTACGCGCTTACCTTCCAGGCATTTGAAGTTTTGTTCTTTCAGTACTTCGATGCCGGTCTTTATTCGTATCTTCTGTGCATGGGCGGCACTGCTTAGGGCGCAGAGGATACAGAGGAGGAACAGTTTTTTCATAATCGGTATCTTTGTATTTCTTTGGGTCGTTTCTTTTATTTCTTGCCGTATTCGGGGTCGATTCTTCTGTCGGCGAAAACGGTGACGATGACCGTGGCTATGCAGCATGCTATTACCAGCCAGAAGAAGTTGGTGTAGCCGATTGCTTCCTGGATGTAGCCTGCGAACATGCCCGGAATCATCATGCTCAGCGCCATGAACGCGGTGCAGATAGCATAGTGGGATGTCTTGAACTCGCCTTCGGAGAAGTACATCATATAGAGCATATAGGCTGTAAAACCGAAGCCGTAACCGAATTGTTCGATAGCGATAGCCGTCGATATGGCGAACAGGTTGTCGGGTTGCCATATGGCCAGGTAGACGAATGTCAGGCAGGGCAGCGTCATACATGCCGCCATCCACCAAATGGATTTTTTCAGTCCTATGCGCGATGCGAACAGCCCTCCGAGGATACCGCCCAGCGTGAGGAATATCACTCCGATAGTGCCGTACACGATGCCTACCTCTGCCGTGGAGAGTCCCAGCCCTCCTGCCTCTTTGGAGGCGACGAGGAAGGGCATGCACATCTTGATGAGGAATGCTTCGGGCAGGCGGTAGAGCAGCATGAATACAATGGCGAGCAACACGCCGGATTTGGTGAAGTAGGTGGCGAATGTGCGTCCGAATTCCTTGAAGATAGCCTTTGCACTGGCGGTTCCCGGTGCGAGGACGGATTTGTCGGAGGCAGGCCGCGGTATCGCGAACAGGTGGTAGAGGCTTACCGCGCTGAACATGACGGCGGTAACCAGCATCGTGATAGTCCACGACAGCGGGATGTTGTCGTATTTCAGCTCGATAGCGCCGGCAATGGCTACGAGTACTCCTTGCCCGAAAATGGAGGCGAGGCGGTAGAAGGTGCTGCGGATGCCCACGAACTCTGCCTGTTCGCCGGACTTCAGCGCCAGCATATAGAAGCCGTCGGCGGCAATGTCGTGCGTGGCGGAGGCGAATGCCGTGATGATGAACAGTATCAGCGTAAAGGTGAACATGCTCACAGGGGTCGTCCCGGCGGCCATGACGGCTTCGTCCGGACGCGGAATGGAGAGCGTGAGCAGGATGAAGGCTATCGACATGAGAATCTGCATGGAAACGACCCACCACCTTTTGGTCTTTATGATGTCTACGAACGGGCTCCAGAAGGGCTTGATAGTCCAGGGGAGGTACAGCAGGCTGGTAAACAGTGCCATGTCTCCGTTGGGAACTCCCATTTTGGCAAACATCAGTACGGAGATGTTGTTCACGATGAAGTAGGGGATGCCTTGCGCGAAGTACAGGGTGGGAACCCATGCCCAGGGCGATATGTTCTTGGTATTGTTCATTCGGTTGGTCGTTTTTTTGTTATTGGATTAATCATATAGTTTGTCGATGCCGGCGCCGATGTAGTAATGCAGCAGTATCGCGTCGTACTTATATCCTTGCTCGCCCATTACGGCGGCTCCTATCTGGCAAAGCCCCACGCCGTGCCCCCAGCCGGCTCCGGTAAGGATGAAACGGCGGGGTATGCCTTCTGCCGACAGGTCTGCCCGGTCTACGACGAAGGCGGAGCTGTAAAGGTGCGAGGGAGAGAGGGTACGGCGGATTTCCAGCTCTTTGCCGATAGTGAGCGTTTTCTTCGTTCCTACGATTTTCAGCTTCCAGAGGCGTCCGGAAGTGCCGCGGGCAATGGGGACGAGGTCGATGATTTGCCCGTAATCTATGCCGGAGCGTTTCAGGATGAGGGCGGATAGCTCGTCTTGGGTGTATTCTACTTTCCAGCGGTAGAAGTCTGTGGTTTCCTGGTCGTAGTTGTTGAGTACTTGCGCCAGGATTTTCTTGTCCGTCGTATTGCAGAATGCCTGGGGGGAGGTGCGTATCCAGCGGTCGGCATCGGGTTCTTGTGTGAGGTCGGGCAGTTCGGGAGCCGGATAATCGCGCTGTTTGGCGAGGTAAGGGTGTGCAACGTCTTCCCAGCAATACTGGAATTCTTCGAAAGCGCCGCCGCAACATTTGGAGAAGCGGGCGTCGCAGATTTTGCCGTCGAAGGTAAGCACCTCACCCCGCGTGGCGGCTATCGCCTGCTTGACAATGTCGGTAGAGGCGCGGGTAATTCCCTGGTAGCGTTGGCAATGGTCGTCTGCGCATACGTCGAAACGGGTGTGGTCTTCGCGGTCGTACCAGCGGATAAGTTCCTCGTCCGTCCGGGTGGAGGCGGAGTAGTCTGCCCGGGTTGCCGTGAGTTCTTTGTTCTTCCGTATCTGTGCCAGCAGCCAGCTACGCGAGATGACGGCATGGGCTTTCAGCAGTTCCAGAGAGGCTGTTGCACTCATCTCACTGGATATGACGCTGGTCAGGTAGTCTTCTACGTTGACTACGTTGATACCCGTCAGCTTGCCGTTTTCCACGATAATCTTCAAAGAACCCTGGAAACGCTGGTCTTCTTTGCGTTCCCAGTGGAAGTTTATGCCGATAGTTACGTCCAGCAACTCGAAGGCTGCGGCGGATTCCTGCAAGGGTTCGAACAATAGCTCGTCGTATTGCCTGCCGTTCCAGAGGATTTTACCTCCGTCGTAGGTGGCTACCTGCCTGCCGCTGACTTCCTTGCCGGATATGCGGTAGGGGGCGTGCAGGACGAACTCTATTTGCGGTTCGGACAATATGCCTACTTCTACTTTGGGTTCTTTCATACTTGTCTGTTTAAGGGGATTACGGTTGCTATATTCGTTCTGCGATACGTTGCCGTACCTTTTGGAAATCGGCGGGCGGGAGGCATACTTCACCCAGTATCCGTGCGATGTCCTCTGCCGTTATCTTGACGAAGTCTTTCTCCACGGGGGTGATGAATACGCCGCCTAAGTCTACGGAGGCGGGGCTACTCAGCAGGTTAGCGTCGCCTTCGGCTGTGTAGCAGGCAGGGCGGTGCTTGGCACGCGGGAAGATGAAGACAATCCATTTGCCGGTTTCGTACATCGCAAGGAGGTTCATCATCGGTTCGTCGTCGCCGGGCTGTATGTCCAGGGAGCGGTAAACGGCGTCGAACAGCTTGATTGCCGTTTTCCGGTCGGCACACTCCATGACGAGCGTGGTACGCGGTGCATCGTCCAAATACCAGAGGGTGGCTTGTCCGTAGTCCGCGACCTTGCCCGCTATCTGTCCGCGCCAGTATTGCTCGATAGGCATGAAGCCTTTGTTGCCGGCTTGGAAGTGTGCATGGTCGGGGGCGGAAGCGCCGCATCTGGGCCCGTTGTAGAAGATTGTATAATCGGTCAGTTGCCGTGCCAGCTCCAGCATATCGCCGAAGCGGGGGGCTATGCGTTGGTCTACATGCGCCGTTTCCGGTATCGTCAGGTGGCGGGGGAATATGGGAAACGGGTTGACCAGTATATCGTAGTGCCCTTCGAAGGGGATGCCTTTTTGCTCTGCCGGCAGGTTGGCGGGGCAGAGGAAGCACTTGCGCTCCTTAATGGATTGGGCGTCTACTTTGGCTCCGGAGGATACGATGCGTGCCGGGTTGAACTGTACCTTATAGGGAATACCGTTCACATCCAGCTCTTTTACCCGTACCCCGGATAGGGCGGCGTAGTTGTTGCGCGCCGTTTCCCAGGAGGCGAGTTGCCCGGTCAGGAGATTATGTATGGTTTGGTTCATAGGCTTACTGCTTGTTTTTCTTGTTCATTGCTATACGTGCCTGGAGTTCCCAGGTACGGATGCGGTCTTTGTACAGGTTGTGCCCGTTCATCTTGACGATGTCCAGCGAAGCGTCCGAGTTGTCGTCCCAGCGGCGGCACAGGTAGACGACGTCGTACACGCGGCCTATCTGGTATCGGCGGGAGAAGTTCAGCCCCAGGGCATAGTCTTCGCCGTAGCTTGTGTTGGGTACTTTCACTTCACGCAGTACCGGGGTATAGAATGCGCGCGGCGCACCCAGCCCGTTGATGCGCAGGGCGTTGTTCCGCCCGTTGTGCGGCGTCCACTCTTTATGGTCGATGATGCCGGGAGCAATCATGTTCATGTTGAAGTCCGTCATCATGTAAGTGCCTACCACCATGGCGCAGTTCTGTTCGTAGAAGGCGCGTACCATGGTAGCCAGCGTGTTTTCGCCGGCATATACATCGTCGCTGTCCAGTTGTATGGCAAACTTGCCGCATTTAGGGTGGTGTACGCCCATATTCCAGCAGCCGCCGATGCCGAGGTCGTTGCGCCCGGGGATGATATGGATGAGGCGCCCGTCGTCCTTGAACTCGTCGATTGCCTCTGTCGTTCCGTCCGTGGAGTGGTTGTCGATGATGATAAGGTTGAACTTGAAGTCTGCCTTCTGGCTCAGGACAGACCGTATAGCGTCGCGGATAGTACGGATGCGGTTACGTACGGGGATAATGACGGATGCCTCGTATTCGAAGTTGCCGGCAGAGAACTCGATTGGCTCGAAGCGGGGTTCCAGGTAGCCGCCGATTTCTTTCAGGTGTTCCGTACACGCTTCCTCCATTTCAATCTGGCGGTTGCGGTTCTTGGGGTCTACATAGTCGAATATCTTCTCGCCGCTCTTGCGCGTATCGTTCTCCACCTCGCTGTACAGGTATTCGTTGATGTGCACGAGGTCTGCCTTCTGGCTCAGCTTCAGGCGCAGGTCATAGAGGCCGGCGAAGCTGTAACCGGATGTCATGCGCCCGGCTGCCTCTTTCAGTTTCGGGGTATCGAACAGAAGTACCGAACCGAAGTTGAAGTCGTCTCTCAGCGAGCCGAACTGGTAGTCGATAACGGGGGCGTTCGTCTGCTTGCCGCCGGCTATCTGGTAGTGGTCGGCATATACCATTCCCGCGCCGGTATCTTCGGCAATGTGCATCATACGTTCCAGGGCGAACATCCCCAGTTCGAGCGTCGTCTCTTTCGTATAGAGCAGTGTATATTCCGCATCCGCTCTCTGAGCTATGGCCTTCATGGTAGCGCTGCTGTAAGGCATGTCTGCGGACAAAAGCTCACAGCCGGGCAGTGGCTCGATGCCGGCGTCTGTCGTTATCAGGTAGATGCTTCCGGCGATGCCGGTAGCCTGCAATCCTTGTACTGTCTTTTCTGCCTGTTCTTTTCCTGCGTAGGGAATAAAGCAATCGATTTTCTTCATATGTATAAAGTGTTATCTTTTAATTTTTTGTTTTCCATTCTTAATCTTCAGCAGTCCTGCTTCTCCGCTGGTAGCGGTAAACAGTACCCGGTTGCTGTCGAGCGGCACTACGGTGCTTATGAGGGAGTTGCCGATTTTGTGTTTCCACAATACCTTGCCTGTTGTACCTTCCAGTGCGAAGATAAGCCCTTCTTTGGTACTCCCGAATACCACGCCGTCTTTTTCCACCTGCATGGAGGGAGCGTGCTCGTAGCCGAAACCTACGTCGGACGCCCATAACTCGTGCGGGCGGTTGCCCTCGGCGGAGTAGCAGACAATGCTGTCGTTCATCGTTTTACTGTAAATGCGTTCCCCGTCTTCGGACAGACCTATCGTTTCGCGTACCATAGACCGGAAGGTGCGCCATACGGTATTGCCCGTCTCCATGTCGATAGCGGTCATGGCACGTTGCGGGTCGGTGATGAATACCTTGCCGTGGGCGGCTACCGGCCATACGGCGGCCGGAGAGAAGTGCATGCGGGTCAGTCCGCCCGTCCATTTCCATAGTTCCTTGCCGTCGGCTTTGTCAAGCGCATACAGGGTGTTGTCCCATGCACCGAAAATGACTTTGCTGTCCGTTACCAGGGGCTTGGTTTCGATATAGCCCTTTACGCCCGTGAAGTTCCACTTTACCTCTCCCGTCCTGATGTTTATGGCGCGGAATGTATGGTCGCTGGCTCCGATATAGGCAATGCCGTTGTCTATGGTTACAGCTCCCAATACGGGTTCCGCTGCCTCTACCGTCCATAGCAGGCTGCCGTCCGCAGCGTCCAGGCCGTATATCTTGCGGTCGGCGGAGCCGAATACGACGACTCCTTCGCTTGCGGCGGGTGTCCCGACGATTCTTTTCCCGGATTGGAAGCTCCATAGCTTCTTGCCGTTTTTAAGGGCATAGGCGGTAAGGTATCCCATGTCGTCGCCTACGAATACCTTATCCTTTTCCACGGTCGGCGAGCAATAGATACCTGCACCGGTCTGTACCACCCATTGCTCCTTCACCTGCGGATATTCCTTGTTGACGGAGAAGTCCGGGTACTTCCCGGCTTTCCCGTTGCGGTCGTAATACGCTTCTGTCAGCGAGAAGGCAGCCCACTGTTTCTTCGGCTCGCCGATGCGTTGGGTGTAGACGCGAATGGAGTCTCCGGTAACTTCGTAGATACCGTATCCCGGCTTGCCGTCCCCGTCGCGCAGGTTGCTGCGCATCAGGATTCCCGGAATGCCGTCGTAACGCAGGTTGCGGTTGCGGTGGTAATGCCCGCCGATAAACAGGCGTATGTTGTACGGGCGCACGGCATCCGTCACTTCATACCAGTTGTCTACGTCTCCCTCTGTCAGCGGGTAGTGGGTAACGAGTATCACGGGCTTGTCCGGCAGGGCACTGCCGGCGTTGTACCGCTCCATTCTTTCCGTCAGCCAACGGATGTCCTGAGGAACGACATGCCCGTATGCCATACGCATCAGCGGGCCGGAGTTGAAACCCAGGAACAGGAAACCTTTGTGCTCGAACTCGAAGCGTTCGCCGCCGAATATCTCTCCGAAAGCGGTACAGCCGGAATCGCTCCATTTGGTTTCGTGGTTGCCCAGTATCACATAATATTTCGCTTTCAGCAAGTCGAGGCACGATTTCACTTTCTCCATGGTTGCGCGGTCGCCCTCTTCGGTAAGGTCGCCCGTCACCAGTACGAAGTCGATGCTGTCCGTTGCATTGATTTGCGCGATAGAGCGCAGCAGGTCTTCGGTAGGGGCGGGATTGCCCGGGTTCAAATGGATGTCCGTCAGTTGTGCGAAACGGAACGTCCCCTGCTGTGCCTGTGCCACGAAGGGCAACAGGCAAACAAACAGGACACTGATAAATAATCTTCGGCTCATAGATGATGATTGGTTTTATAACTTTCTATTTATTCCTTGGCGTTTCTTTATTTTATTCGTTGGCATTGCTGTCGAAGAATGTCAGTATGGCGTTCATCAGGCATTCCCTTTCTTCCGCCGTGCGCAGCGATTCGAAAGGAAATCCCAGTACGCACGTCTTGTATCCGCCCCGGTAAGCCACTCCGGCGCTCAGGTTGTTCTCCGGATAGCGTATAACGGTGTATGCCTCTTTCGTAGCAGGCTCGATAGCGTCGGGAGATTCCACGACGTAAGAAGCCTCGTTCAGCTCGTTGTAATAGGTATAATCTCCTGCAAGGGCGGGGAACGGAGAGGCCACGCACTTCACTCTGCCCGTCGTTGCCGCCTGTCCTACGCGCCACTTGTATTTCAGCACTTCCATAGCGAACTTCTTGTCCTCTTCCAGGGCGGGAGCAAGGCGGTTGTCCCAAAGGTCGCTCCCTACATAGGCTCCCGAAACGAAAATATTGCCGCCCCGGTTGCAGTAAGCCGTAATGCTTTCCTGCATCGGCTTGCTGAATGTCTTGAACTCCAAGGGTTTCACCCCGCCTCTGCCTATCTTAGTCTGGCACTCTTTGCCGAGGATGAGGTCTACGTATTTATAATCGTCCAGCACGGTTTGCCCGTCCTCTACGGCTTCGTCGCTGCTCGATACGAAGGAATATCCCGCCTTCAATATAGCCGCCCCGTGCAGTGCCGGATAATCGAATGTGTTGCCGGCGATAACCTGCGTTTCGTAGTTGCCGTAGCTGTCGCCGAAACCGGATGCGTCATCGTCCATCCAGGGGATAGAGCGGCGGTACTCTTTCATCTTTCCTATATAGCTGATATCCCTGATATAAGGTACTCCGTGGTCTAAATCGTCCAAGAAGCCCGCGAGCAGCGTATCGGCCGGTGCGGCAGCCACGAAATCTGCGGGAGCGCTGATGCGGTCGAACCCGTTTATCACCGCTACCGTACCTTTGCTGTTGAAGGCTGTGCCGGCTGAAAGTATTTCGGAGGGGAAGCTCTCGCCGCCTTTGTTGAGGGCGGTTACTTTGTAGCTGCATACGACGCCGGCGGGCAGGGCGGTACGGTAACTGTTCCCGTCTACCACTACGCCATTATCGAAATCACCGTCGCCGATGCGTGTGTAAACGATGTATTTCTCGGCAACGGCGGTCGGCTCCAGCGGGTCGGCTACCGGTTGCCAGGTCAGCTCTATCTCATTCTCGCCGGTCATGCGCAATGCCATGTGGTCTACCGGCAGAGGTTGCACGATATAATCCATGCGGTATTGCGAGCAGAGGAACTGCAACATTCCTTTATAGATAGCACGGCTCACCGTAAAGCGGAAGCGCGGGTCGAGCCCGTAGCGCATGTCTGCGAAGTTCTGGTGGGAGAGCAGTTCGAGCAGCATGGTCGGAACCCGTGGTACACGGGCTTCGTAATAAGATTGGTTCCACTTGCCGCGACGAGTCCAGCGCGGCTCGTAAAGCGTGCGGACATCCCGTACGATGTTGGATTGGACTAAGTCCGTCAGGTCATGGGACAGGTAGCGCGACGCACCGTTGGCGAATACCCCGCCGTAAGCGTCGGTTTGGTAAATGCCGAGTGTCCCGATGATAGAGTCGTTGAGCGTAGTCCCGGCATCCGAGTGAAAGGCAAATGCCATGTCTACCGGGATGTTCAGGCCTTTGGCTGCGGGATTGGCGGCAGAACCGCCGGCAAGGTAATTCACCCATATGCCCCGGCTCTTATAATCGTCGGTATAATCGTTCTTACCCCGGCTCTCGGAATACACGCTATCCGGAATGCCTGCCCATTGCATCCAGTAACGGGCGGCCTCGCAGAAACGGGGATACCCGCTCTTTTGATAGCCGGCGGTAAAGGCAGGGCGGTGCGTTGCCGGGCTGTTTCCCGCTCCGCCCGGTGCGTTGACGGCTTTGTCGGAACTTCTCAGATTATCCGTAGCCCCTTCCTGCGATATCCGGCGGGCGATGTTTCCCATGCCGCCGCCTATTTTCACGGCATCGGCCGTTACAACTTGCCCCGCCTTGGCGGAAAGGTTACTCAAAGTTACCTTATACATATTATCCTTTCCGGCATCGAAACCGAAAGTCCCCAGATAAATCCAAGTACCGCCGCCCATTTGCTGGTTAACCTTGAACCGGGAAACCCCGCCTTTGTGGTAAACGGTGTAGAGGGCGTCGTCGCTACTGTTCGGCAGGGTACGGTAAGATACATAGACGGCATAATGCCCGCTCCGGGGAATCTCGGGAATCCATTGGGCAACGCTCTCCTTACCTTTCTTAATGGTTTCCACGGTACGGAACGTACCCTCTGTAAACGGGTTTTCGAAGTCGGTGTATTGGGCACGGCGATGTGCGAAGCCCTTTCCGTCACCTTGCATCCACGCCTTTTCCGCCGCAATCTCCGTATAAACGGAGCGCGTATCGAGGCAGCCGTCATTGTCGATGATGACTTCGGCGGTCTGGCAATCGCGTTCGCGCGGAATCAGTACGTTGGCTCCGGCATTCTCCAGCATCGGGATAAGGTAGGGAAGCACGAAACTCTGCGTGTACAAGTCCTCTACGGTCTGGAGGCAACGGGCGCGCTGCCATTCCCAGCGGTCGAGCTTCGGTTCGTAATAGAATCCGTGGCTTTGCCATAAGGCGATATGGCGGTTTTGCAAGCCGTTCGTTGGGGTATAAGGCCTGGAAACCCTGGTTACCAAAGGCTTCTCTACCTTTTGGCTGAATGTCGGGACTTTCTTGTCCTTCTTCGAGCGCAATACCTGGGGAATCAGTTCTTCGATGCTGCGCTTGTTGGTGCGTAGCTGCAATTCGTATTTCGACATTCCGTCGGGCAGCAGGGCGCTGATGCCCCGGTAAATGTCCGCCACGTTGTCCTCGCGGAAGGGAATGTAGGAGCAGTTCATATTCGCAAACAGTTGCAGGGTGTTGCCCTCTATGGCAACCGAGTCGATAGTGATGCGTCCCACGGATATCTCTTTCCGTGCGGTGGCGTCCAGAAACTTTCCTATCTCTTGAAGCGTTTCCGGCGGAAGCTCCTGCGCGCCGCCCGTCTGGGGGATTAGGGCGGCGGCGAGCATACTGAATAAAAAGTGAAGTCTTACACTCATGATGATGTATTAAGTTAATTGTTCTTTTTTGTCTTTCCTAATCAATATACATAACCCGATGAAGGTAAACAGCGCATTGAATATGAGCAGCTCGTAGCTGAACTGGTAACCGTTGAACCATGCTTCCGAGTTTTTTTGCAGGACGAAACAAAGGAGCGGGGAGGCGACGGCTATCAGCGGGATGTATTTGTCGCGCACCTGCTGCTTCATGAAGATGCCGAAGGCGAACAAGCCCAGGATAGGGCCGTAGGTGTAACTTGCCAGGATATATACGGCGTCGATAACGCTGGTATTGTTCAGTAGGTTGAATACGAAAATGGTAATGCCCATTATTACCGCCATTCCGACATGCACCCGCTTCCTTACTTTTACTATTTCCTCCTCCGTTTTCCCTTTTGTGCCCAGGATATCCACGGTGAAAGAGGTGGTGAGGGCTGTCAGTGCGGAACCCGCTGCCGAGTAAGCGGAAGAAATCAGGCCGATGATGAACAATACACCCACAATGGCGGGGAAATAATTGCCGGTGGCGATTACGGGGAAAAGTTCGTCGCTCTTGCTCACCTGTATGCCCTGGCTGCCGGCAAATATGTACAGCAGTACACCCAGCATCAGGAACAGCAGGATAACGAAGAACTGCGAAACGACGCTGGTAATCATATTTTTTTGCGAATCCTTGAAGTTCTTGCAACTGAGGTTGCGCTGCATCATATCCTGGTCTAATCCCGTCATGGCTATCATGGTGAATGCTCCGGCAAAGAACTGCTTGAAGAAATACTGCTTGCTGTTTACATCGTCGAAAAAGAAGATACGGGACATATCGCTATCGGCAATCGTACCCACCATGCCGGCGAAAGACAGGTTCAGGTCGGAAGCTATGTAGCAGATACACAACACCACCGACACCACGAGGCAGAACGTTTTCAGGGAGTCCGTCCAGATAAGCGACTTTACCCCGCCGCGGAAAGTGTACAGCCATACCAATGCCACGGTGATAGCCACGTTCAGGATAAACGGCAGCCCGAAAGGTTCGAACACCAGTAGCTGCAATGTCAGGCAGACGAGGAACAGGCGTACCGCCGCCCCTAACATCTTGGATATGAAGAAGAACCAGGCGCCCGTGCGGTACGAGGACATCCCGAAGCGGTTCTCCAGGTATTCGTAGATAGAAATCAGGTTCATCCGGTAGAATAAGGGCGTGAGCACGAATGCGATAATCAACTGCCCGGCAACGAATCCCAATACCATTTGCAGGTAACCGAAACTGCTGGCGGCAACCATGCCGGGTACGGATACATATGTCACTCCCGATATGCTGGAGCCTATCATGGCGAAAGCCACCACATACCAGGACGATTTGCGGTTGCCTACAAAGAAACCTGCATTGTCTGCTTTCCTGCCGGCAATGTATGATACCGTGAAAAGTATCGCAAAGTAGGCGGCAATGGTAATAATAACGGATAGTGGGCTCATCGTGCGGATTGGGTATTAGTTATCGGTATTCGTATCGTAATTGCAGCCGGCCGGTAGCCGGCTTGGGTAGGGGCTATTCTTCGTATAGCAGGTAAGGTCTGCGCTGTTCCTTGAACTTCTCCACATCGCCTTTCCAGCGACTTTTGATTTCTTCGGCGCTCTTTCCCTCCTTTATCATTTTGCGTACATAGTCGGTTCCTACCAGCAGCTCGAAGAACGGACGGAAAAAACGGTCGCCCATATCCAGGTTTTTGTAAGCATCGATTACATAGCTCAGGTCTACGCCGCGCTTCCATATTTCCTCATCGCTCATGTCGCTCAGGTTCACCCCGTGGCACAGCTTGTCCAGTTGCGGCGGGTTCTTGGCTCCGGGGATGCTTCTGGGGGTAAAGCTGTAGCTGTATCCCTTCATGTCGGGATGCCCGTACACCTGGAAAGGGAGTGAAGTCCCTCTGCCCAAGCTCACGGGAGTACCCTCGAAGTAGCAGGTAGACGGATATAGATAAACAGCCTTCATGTTCGGCAGATTGGGCGACGGCGGTATGGGTAGCGTGTATTTCGTTTGGTGCGTATAGTTCTTGCAGGGAATGACGGTCAGGTCGCATACACGCGAGGCGGGCAACCACCGTTCGCCGTTTACCATTAATGCCAGTTCGCCCAGCGTCATGCCGTGTACGATAGGGATAGGCAGCCAGCCCACTCCGGATTTGTACTTCATGTCCAGTATAGGCCCGTCCACATAATGCCCGTTCGGGTTGGGGCGGTCCAGCAACAGCACCTTGCGGTTATACTCCGCACAGGCATCCATTAGCCGGCACATCGTTATGTAATAGGTATAGAACCGCAAGCCTACATCCTGTATGTCGATAACCAGTATATCGAACTTCTTCATGGATGCCTCGCTCGGTCTTTTGTCTTTTCCGTCGTAAAGGGAAAGGATAGGTACTCCGGTCTTCTTATCGACGGAGCTGGATACGTGCTCTCCTGCATCCGCATCTCCGCGGAAACCGTGCTCGGGCGAGAATATGGCCGTTACATCGAATTCGTTCTCCAGCAGGAGGTCCAGCAAATGCTTGTCTCCCACCATTCCGGTGTGATTGGAGAAGATTGCTATCCGCTTGCCTTTCAGGATTGGAAAATACTCCGAAGTCTGTTCATCGCCTAAGATTATACGCTCTTTTTGTGCCTGGCACAGCAATGAACTACATAACAGAACGGTCAATAGCAGCAGTTTCTTCATAATAGTATTATTAAGGAGAGTTTGTATGCAACAAAGATACTTTTTATTTTAATATCAAAAACACTTATTTGCGAATATTTAGTATTATAATTATTAATTTGCAATTATTTTGACGTTCCTTGAGCTGATATTCAGGAAAATACTATCTTTGCTACCAGACGAATTTAATTTAGTTGTATAACTCTTAAAATCATCATCATGAAAACCATTTATTTATTTGCAACATTGATTTGCCTATTTTGTTACAGTGTATTACCGGCTTCTGCAAGGAACAGAAAGAAAATACCCGTGAAGGAACAGAAGGTTGCTTTGGGTGTTTGGGACGATGTGGACAAGACAGCCTCGGTCGACTCTATTGTCCGCTGGATGAAGCCTTTTAACGAGGCGGGAATCAGAAATTACTATATGTGCGGGTCTCCCGAAGAAATTGCGCGCTATATCGAAGCCGCCGAGGCTTATCCTGGGGTGAAGATACATGCCTGGATGTTTACCGTGAATGCTCCCCGGGATTCTGTAGCTTTGGCACATCCGGAGTGGTTCGATGTCAATAGGATAGGGTATAACAGTTATGAGTACGACCCTTATGTGAAACATTATAAATGGTTGAGTCCTTCGGTTCCGGAAGCCCGCCGTTACATGAAAGATAAGGCAGCTTCGTATGCGGCTTTAGAGGGATTGGCATCTGTACATCTCGATTTTATCCGCTATAATGATGCTGTGTTGGGAAGACGGCTTCAACAATACAAATTCAGGATTCAGCAGGATACTTATCGTGCTGAGTATGATTTCGGTTATCATCCGGCAGCGATTGAGAAGTTTAAAAAACTGTTCGGTTATTCGCCGTTGGATTTACAGGCACCTTGGATGAGTCCGGAATGGTTGCAATTCCGTTTGAACGAGGTTTCCTCTTTGGTGAATGAGATTGCCGATGAGACCCATGCCAGCGGTAAGCAACTTTCGGCTGCTGTATTTCCATATCCTACCCGCGCACGTATGACGGTTTATCAGGACTGGCCTACATGGAAACTGGATATCGTATGTCCGATGAACTATCAGTCTTTCTATTCGGAAAATCTCGGCTGGATATCGTTCAGCGTAGAGAATGGCTTGCGTGAGACTTTTCATAAGAACAAGTATGTTTCCGGTTTGTTTGTGTCCGATATCACTGCAGATGATTTGTATCGTGCGGCTAAACTATCCATTGAATCGGGGGCTGACGGGGTAAATTTTTTCAATGCGCGTTCCTTGTTGAAAGACGGGAAGCTGGAGGCGGTAAGAAGAATCGACCGGGAATATAATTTGCAATAATTCGCAGGAATTGCATTGTAGATAAAAAAGATGTATTGGGAACAAAATCAATACTGTGTTCCCAATACATCTTTTATTGATACATCTTTTCGTTACCAGAGGGTAGTTTGCGTCAATTTGTACCCTTTGGCATTGTACTCGTTAATTTGAGCTTCGCCCACAGGTGCCAAATACGAGCGCTCGCTAAAATCGTCTCTCGGCTCGGCCGCTTCCGGAACATAGAAACCTTTCATCTGGCTGGCATTAGTCCCGTCGAAAGTAATGTGCCTGTATCCGTTACCGTCGGGAACTGCTACCGTCGTAATTCCGATATTATCGTCTTCGAGATAATTGGGCAGTTCCGCCTGCAAGTCTACCCATAGGCCAAGCATGGTATCCGGATATGTCTTATTATTCATGTAATGTAACTTTTTCCAACGTTTCAAATCCAACAAACGGGAATGTTCGTAAACGAATTCCATACGGCGTTCGCGGCGAATCTCCCAAATCAACGGATCCACTTCATAGTCACCGGCCACCAAATTGCCTTTGTCTCTTTCCGGGTCGAAATTATCCGTGATGTCAGCCAACTGCATGGGAGCTGTCTGTTGGATACCTTTTGCTTGCGCTGTTTCATCGAGCGGACGGTTACGGATTTCATTGATTGTATTGTTGATGTCGTCCTGGGTTACAGGGTCACCGCCCATTAGTGCCAGCTCGGCTTTGGCTTCCAGCCAGTTTAACATCACCTCTGCCAAGCGCATTACCGGATAATCATTGGTATTGGTCATACTACCATATTGGGCAGGGTAAGTACCTCCGAAATAAGTAGGACCTACACGGTCTATGAACTTCCAGCTATAAAGCAGCGTGCCCGCCTGGATACGGGGTTCGTCCCAGAATGTCGCTTCAAAACGAGGGTCACGCGTTTTAGCCATATTCTCGGCATCAAGAACTGTTGCATTTGCGAGAGTCGAATTTTGATAGACCTTGCCGTCGCTACAGATAAACGATTTGGCTAATGCCAACGTTGCACCGCCCTGGCTTTCCGTACCGTTGGAATAAGAAGCTACACAATGGGTTACGCTGAGGCCCGAATCGTAGTGTCTGTACATCAGCACTTCCTTGTTTCCGCTCAAGTCCATTGACCCGAACAAGCTCTTGAAATCACTGGAGATTTGCCATTGATTACTGCCTAAAACCAAATCCCCCGCATTTTTTGCTTGCGTCAGGTATTTTTTTGCCAGTTCCGTATCATTCTGATGATATTTCTGCCACGTTCCCTCAAACAACATCAGTCGGCTGATAAAGCCGGCAGCTATGTATCTGTTCAGGTATTGGGTACCGTCATCCTTACGGATATTTTGCAGTGCATAGTCAAAATCGTCATACACATATCCCATAACCTCGTTGCGCGGAGTGCGGTCTTTGTACATCTCGTCCGTTTCCGCATCGGTAATAACCTTACTGTAATAAGGTACATCGCCGAAAGTTTCTACCAGGCGGCAATATTCAAAGCCGCGGAAGAAACGGGCTACCCCCATCCAATGATTATAGGTTTCTTCGTCCAAAACAGATTTATATTTTTCCAACTTATCAATCATTACATTCCATTTGCGTACCCAGGCAAAGTTCCAGTTACCGGCCGCATATTGGGAAATCCATGAATTGGCAAGGTCGCTGGTATTATAGCTTCCGCGCGTGGTGGGAATCGTATTTTCGAAGGAAGTCTGTTTTCCCGATGATGCGTTGTCATCGGAAAAATTGTATCCTCTCAAGGGAGCGTAAGCGCTGCCCCAACTGCTGTTATAACCCACGAAATAAACGGGGTATGCCTCATTGACATAAAGTCGGTACTCATTGTCGGTCTTTCCATACGTTTCATCCAGCGGTTTTGTCAATACCGGACGTTCCAGGACAGAGTCGCATCCGCTTGCTATAAGGGCTGCGGCAGAAAGTAAAGCAAATATATATTTTTTCATATAACTCAGTTTATTAGAAGTTCAATTGTACGCCTACTGATACACTCTTGAAAGTCGGAGTTCCCACACCGGTGCGGCCGCTGTTGTAGTTCTCCGTATTGAACATAGAATATCCCGATATGGCCTCCGGGTCGATAGGCAGTCCGTTCAGGTTGTCAAATGTAAAAAAGTTCTCCAGGGCCACATAGATACGTGCCTTTTGCATACGTACTTTTTTGATTATATCTTCCGGAAGCGAATATCCCAATGTAATGTTTTTGATACGGAAATAAGACATATCCAACAGGTAACGGGACTGCTTGTAATAGTTGTAAGCATCGTTCGAACCGTTCTGGTTCCACGGGCGGGCATAGAATGCTCCCGTATTGTCTTCAGTCCAATAATCGCTCGCCACGGCATCGGGAATAGCACCGTCGGCAGTGTTGTAACCGGGGATAGCCAGGAAACCGTCACCCCATATCTGGCGTTTACCTACACCTTGCATGAAGATAGAAAAGTCGAAACCTTTGTAATCTGCTCCCAGGCGGATACCATACTCAAATCTCGGCGTTTCATTACCGATAACCTCCTTATCACCCGGGTCTTCCACTGTACCGGCTCCGTTGCCCAATTTACCGTCGCCGTTCAAATCGGCGTACTTCACATCGCCCGGACCGAATTTGAAATCACCGGATTGCAGGAAGTCCTGATATACTCCGTTCGGGTCTTTCAGCTTATTCATTTCTTTGGCACCGGCAGTTCCTGCTGCCACCTCTTTTCCGTCCAAAGCCCATACGGTTACCAGCTCACCGTTACTGTCGTATACGAAATCGTCTTTCTGATACAAACGTTCGGTTCTGTATCCCCAGATTTCACCGTATTTCTTGCCTACATAATAATCGCTTATCAGACGGGTATCGCTGTATTCCGTGATTTCTGTCTGGGCATCAGACAATGTAAACATGGCATTGATACCCAGCCCATTGTTGAAACGGTGATTATAATCCAATGAAATTTCCCAACCGCGTGTCCTCAAAGAACCGTAATTGCCTTTAGGAGCGGCTGCACCGAAAGTATAAGCTACGCCTGCACCTGGAACAATCATGTTACGCGTATCGCGTTGGTACCAGTCAAAAGTAACACCGAAATCACCGTGGAAAAAGCGTGCATCGAATCCTAAATCCAGTGTAGCGATATCCTGCCAAGTAATAGAGGCGGATACAGCTGTCGGAGTGCTGCGATAGAATAATTTTTGTCCGTCAGCACCCAGCCAACTTACCTGTCCGGTACCGAGAGAAGATACGTACAAACCATTATCTACAGTTTGGTCGCCGATAATACCCCATGAACCGCGAATCTTGAATGAACTCAATGTAGGTTTTGCCCATTCCATGAAAGCTTCTTCGCTTAAACGCCAACCGGCAGAGAATGAGGGGAACCAACGCCATTTCATACCCGAGGGGAACTTGGACGTACCGTCGTAACGTAAATTAGCTTCCAACAGGTATCTCTCTTTGTAGTTGTAGTTGATACGGCCGAAATAACCCATTTGGCCTTCCCACTTTTGGTTGCCGCTCGCTGTTTGGGTACCTACGGCAAGGTCGAATTGCGGATTGGTTATGTCGGTCAGGTCTGTAATCTGCGACCAGTTGTCCTCGTAGTCATAAGTTACCAAGTTCATACCGAGTAAGAACTTGAAGTTGTTATCGTCGTTCAGTTGCCAGTTATAATCTGTTGTTGCGTTGAAAGTGTGGCGGCGGGCTCCCGAAGACTTTCTGTAAATATGGTCGGGATTGGAACCGTGAGCCGTGTACTCCTGGTACGGCAATTCATATGCAGGCATTGCACCCTCTGCTGTTGCAGCCACTTGCTGTCCCTGGTCGTTTACATAAATCTGATTACCGTCGGCATCTGTTTTCAATGTACCGGCCATCCATGCATTCGCTGCACTGTACCGGGTTCCAGGCCTCTTGATAACACCCGTTTCACTGGCGTATGTGTAGTCGAAATCGAATTTCCAGTCCTTTGTGACATTGACCGTCGTACCCAGGCTGATGTTGAGGTAATTGTCTACTTGCGAGGCTGTGTTGGCTTGTTTGGTTTCGGACCACGGGCTACGCAAGTCGTTTCCGTCTTCATTTACACCTAACGGCATGTTCGGACCCCAACGGTACAGGTACAACCACGGGTCGGCTGTGGTGGACGAGGTCGCATACGGATATCTCTTATCGCGTGACGAGAAAATAGAACCTGCGCGTACAGTCAGGTATTTATTGACTTCGGTACTTAAACGTACGGATGCGTTGTAACGGGTGAAATCGTCTTTCTTGGCAGGCTTCATCATACCACTCTGGTGCAGATAACCCAAACCTATATTATAAGTTGTTTTTCCGCTCTTTCCATTGATTGAAACATTGTGGGAGTGGGTCGGTGCCCATTCGCGTACCATATAATCATATGGGTCGAAAGTTCTCAGGCCGATATTCCGTCCGTTGGCATCCACATACCAGTCACGACCATATACATAAGGGTCGTCCGGCCCTAATTTGCCACCGTATTTATTCTGCCATTCACGGGCACGTTCCAGTCCGGTTTCTGTCATGTAGAACGATATACCGCCAGTAACTGTTTTACCGGAGCGTTTCATTGCTTCCACGCTATATTCCAATGCATTGAGCTGTCCCATTTTCATCTCTTTAGCCATATTTTGGAAAGAGAGATTACCTTGGTAGGATACATTGACTTTGTCGGTCTTGGCACCTTTCTTCGTTGTAATCAATACTACGCCGAATGCAGCTTTCGCACCGTAGATAGAAGCGGATGCAGCATCTTTCAAGACGGAGATACTCTCGATATCGTCCGGATTAATCATTTGGATAGAAGGAATTTCCACATTGTCCAGCAAAATCAAAGGGGTTGCCTCACCCTCGATAGAACCGATTTGCCCGCGTATTTTGATAATCGGGTCGGAACCGACTTCACCGCTCGGTACTTGAATGGATAGTCCCGGGGTGGTACCTTGTAAGCCACGGCCGATATCGGCAATCGGACGTCCTTCCAGAGTTTGGTTTACATTGACGGACGAAACCGCTCCCGTCAAGTTTTCTTTCTTTTGCGAACCGTATCCCACAACTACTACTTCATCCAATAGTTCGGTGTCGTCTTTTAATACTACCCGCAGGTTAGGCTTTGCTTTTATTTCCTGAGTGGTATATCCTACAAAAGAAATTTGCAGGATAGCTCCTGCCTTGACATTCATCCTGATTTTTCCGTTGACGTCTGTAATACCTCCGTTGGTGGTGCCTTTCTCTATGACGTTGGCACCGATAATGGGGTCGCCTTGGGTATCTACTACTAAAACATTCACAGCGACAGATTGCATCTGTTCAGTTACACCATGGCTTTCATGGGAAGCAGACCGGGCAGCAAAGGCATTACTGCTGCCAAGAAACAGCGTACAAATAGCCACTGTCATGAGGAGTTTACTTGATACTAATCCTCTTTTTTTGCGATCTTCATTCATAAGTGGTTGATGATTAGTGTTAATAAAAATAGTTTTTCAATTAGGTCAAAAATGAGCGGATGAGAGGGTAGAATAAACTATATCCTCTTGGGTGTTTTCATTACTCCATAGGCGTTTTTCAGTTTAAGGGTTTATAATTTTATACATCGTATCTCTTTTCTTTTCCTGTTTTCCAAGTTCATGGGGAACTTATACGAAATTCCCCGGCCGCATCCGGACAATAGGAAAAATCAAGCGTTCAGACAGCAAAACTTATCTTCCGTACCCGTATCCATTAGTTTTCGTAGCAGCGGATAATAATTCGTTAGACAGTTGTTATCCTTGCGTTAGATATATATCATCCTTGCGTTAAACAACTGTCTAACGCAAGGATGACAGCCGTATAACGAATTAAAAACAGATAAACGGACACTTATTTATAATGAACGCGCAGACTATTATTGCCTGGCGAGAGTTTTATTTCGTACGACCGGCGTACAAGGGCAGGTGCAGACCGTAAAACAAACTTTTTGAAGAATTATCGCAGGAATATTAAAAAAAACTATATATTTGTATTCAACTCTAAAACTGACTACCTATGAAACTGATTGCGGAGAGTGGTTCCACGAGAACTGAATGGGCCTTGGTTGAAGATAATCACTTGATACAGCGAGCTTTTACCGAAGGATTAAATCCTTTCTTCCAAACAAGAAGAGAGATTAGCCGGAGTGTCCGTTTGGGTTTACCCGAGATTTTTTTCAAAAGGAAATTAGAACAGGTATATTATTATGGAGCAGGATGTACTTCCTACGAAAAGAAGAATATATTGGGGGCATCACTGGTAGCACAATTCAAAACGCCCATCCAAGTGGAAAGCGACCTCCTGGCAGCCGCCCGCGGTTTGTTCAAATGCGAGGCCGGCATTGCCTGTATTTTAGGAACCGGCTCTAATTCATGCTTTTATGACGGAAAAATTGTAGTCAAGAACGTCAAAGCAGGAGGGTATATCTTGGGCGATGAAGGTAGCGGAGCCGTATTGGGCAAAATGTTCTTGTCCGATGTACTGAAAGGATTGGCTCCCAAATACGTGATGACGGATTTCTTCGAAAAATTCCGTATCAGCCCCAATGAAGTCATGGAGTCGGTATATAACCGTCCGTTCCCCAACCGTTTCCTTTCCACTATTTCTTACTTCTTGGCTGATTATACAAATGATGATTATGTATTTAATTTGATAACCAGCAATTTAAGAGATTTCTTCACTCGAAATGTATGCCAATACGACTATAAAAACTACCCTATCCGATTCGTCGGTTCATTGGCTAACAGCTATGCAACCATATTGAGAGAAGTTGCCGGTGAATTTGGAATCGGATTGGACTTAATTGAAGAAACTCCAATGAAAGGACTGATAGAATTTCATTCTTTAAATATTGAAGAACCTTAAACTCTTATATATATAAGGTATATAGGAGTAGCTTTTGCAAAATTAAAAGTATAAGGTTAAAAAAGTGCAAAGAAAAGTTCTTGATATTAAATAATAATATATCTTTGTTACGTATGAAGTATATAAAATACTTTATAGCCTTTGTTAATAACAAGATTTATCTCTTAAAACGACCGGTGAAGTTAAGAAATTAACTGGATTTAATTCAAAATCAATCTATACCGAGTTCCCCATGAACTTGGACTTTTTATGTAGAAAAGAGATATAATATATTAGTTATGAACCCTTAAACAAAAGAGAAGCCTATGGAAACAGTAAAAGAGTCCAGAAAAGAGTAGGATAATTTTATTCCAATTTATCTACCCGCTATCCATTTTCTTGAGAATACTATTTTAATTAACAACAAAATCATCAATCATTTATGAATGGAGAACACAAAAGAAGTAGTGCCGATGTAATGGTAACACAGGCTACTTTGATAAAAAGATTATTTATTCTATCGGTAACCGGTTTAATGCTTATGTGTGGCGGTTACTTCCCCGGAATGAGCGTATATGCGCAGAATACCACTTCGTCGAATGCACGACATGCAAAGAAAATTTCGGGAGTTGTTATAGACTCTAATGGCGAGCCTATCATCGGAGCGGCAGTATTGGTACAAGGCACAAGTGTGGGTACTGCAACGGATGTTGACGGAAAGTTCTCGCTGGATATTCCGTCGAATGGAAAAATGCTTGTTGTATCTTATATAGGATATGATAACCAGGAAGTCCCTATTACAAGCAGCTCGCAATACAAAATAACTTTAAGCGGAACGAATTATGCGCTGGATGAAGTCGTGGTTACTGCTTTGGGTATGAAACGCGAGAAGAAAGCACTCGGCTACTCCGTGCAGGATGTAAAGGGCGATGCTCTTATCGAGAACCGTACTGCAAATATCGCTACTTCACTGAATGGCAGGGTTGCCGGTATGAATATTTCTGCAACTTCTATTCCCGGCGGTTCCAATCGTATCGTTATCCGTGGTAATAACTCTATTTCCGGTAATAATATGCCTTTGGTCGTAGTGGACGGTGTGCCGTTCGATAATACTCAGGGTGTGGACGATGCCACTACCAATTCTTGGGGTACGGGATTCTCGGATACCGGTGACGGATTGTCAATGCTGAACCCCGATGATGTTGAGTCAATCTCTGTATTGAAAGGTCCTTCGGCTACCGCTCTGTATGGTTCACGCGGTGGTAACGGTGTTATCCTGGTTACTACCAAGAAGGGACAAGGCGGTAAAACGCAGGTTTCTTACAATAGCAATTTCACTTTTGAGAATGTAATGATTCAGCCTGAGTTCCAGAATGAATATGGTCAGGGCACGGGAGGAGCATTCGATATTACTTCCCGTAACTCTTGGGGACCGAAAATGGGTACGGTTGTTACCGACTGGACAGGACAGACCCGTCCTTTGGAGGCTAAGAATAATGATTTCTCGGACTTCATGAATACGGGTACATCCTGGACGAACTCCGTAGATGTAACGGGTTCAGCAGCCAAGATGAATTATCGCGTAGGACTTTCCAATACGACACGTAAAGGTGTTATTCCCAATAACAGTTTGAGTAAGAATAATTTCTCGGTTCGTGCCGGCGGTGAAATTATCAAGAACCTTACTCTTGATGCCAAGGTGAACTATACTTATCAAAAAGGTAAGGGAAGGCCGGAGTTCTCCGCATCCGGTTTTAACCCTATTTTTGCATTGATTTATACTCCCCGCAGCATTAATCTGCACGAGATGAAAAATATTTTCGATGAAGAGGGCAATATTCTGGATTGGTATTCCAAGCCGCTTACAGTCGTAAATAACCCGTATGCCGCTACTTCACTTACCGGTAATCAGGATATTACGAACCGCGTCAACGGTTTTGCTTCCTTGACGTATGATATCAGCAGTTGGTTAAAGGCTATGGTACGTTTCGGTGGCGATACTTATGGCAAGAAAACAGAAAAATGGATACGTCACGGATTGATTTCAAGTTCCGGTTATAGCGATGGCCGTTTCTCTACGGGGCAATATAATATGACCGAATATAATGTGGATTTCCTGGTGACAGCCCAGAAAGACAATATCGCCGATTCTAAATTCTCCGGTTCTCTTTCGGTAGGCGGTAATAAGATGAACCGTAAATACAATACTTTTGTTGCTACGGCCGAAGGCTTGAATATTCCGGAGCTCTATACTATCCAGAATGGAGTATCCCAAAAAACATCCACTTATAATTCACAGAAGGAAGTTCAATCCCTGTATGCATTGGGACAGTTGTCTTGGGATAATTATTTGTTCTTCGATGTGACGGTACGTAACGACTGGTCTTCCACTCTTCCGAAGAATAACCGCTCGTTCTTGTATCCGTCATTCTCTTTGGGTTGGGCTGTAACCGACATGTTGACTAAGTTCAAGGTGAATGTTCCCGAATGGATTTCTTTCGGTAAATTGCGTGCATCTTATGCCGAAGCCGGAAACGATACAGAGCCTTATCAGTTATTGTCTGTACTGTCTACCGTTTCCAACATGGCAGGCGGGCAGATGGGTGTAGCGGAACCTTCGACAAAGACCAATGCTAATTTGAAACCGGAGATTATCAAATCCATGGAATTCGGTGCCGATGTCCGTTTCTTTGATAACCGTTTGGGCTTTGACGTTACTTATTATGACAAACGTGCATACAATCAAATCATCTCCATGCCTTCGTCCATTACATCCGGATACAGCGCTAAGTATATCAATGCCGGACGTGTAGACAACTGGGGCTGGGAACTTCAAGTGAATGCCGTACCTGTTCGTACGAAGGACTGGGATTGGAATGTATGGGTGAATTTCGCAAAGAACTCTTCCAAGATTGTTGAGCTTACCGAAGGGGTAGAGTCTATCACTTTGGCTCAACCTATGGGACAGAACTGTTATGTAAGAGCTACGGTTGGCGAACCTTACGGACAGATTTATACGAACGGATTTAAGTATGATGATAACGGAAACCGTTTGGTAGGTGACGACGGTAAGTATATCGTCGATAACACATTACGCGTATCGGGTAATATGAATCCGGATTGGACGGCCGGTATCGGTTCTACATTACGCTGGAAAAACTTGTCATTCGGTTTTTTGATTGATGTGCGTTACGGCGGTGATGTATATCTGCAATCCATGATGCGTTTGCAATCCAACGGTCAGACCAAAGAGACGGTTGCCGGACGTGAGGGGTACTATACTACCGGTAAGGGACTTATTTCCCAAGGCGTGAATGTAAATACCGGACTGCCGAATACGGTTGAACTTGACCCTACTACTTATTGGGGACAGTTCTACGGCAATATCGGGAATTATATCTATGATACAACGAACGTACGTTTGCGCGAGCTGAATCTGACTTGGACATTACCCGACAAATGGTTTGCAAAAACCATTATCAGAGGTCTCAAGCTCAGTGCTGTGGCTAACAATGTATGCTTCCTGTATAATAATCTTCCGGGATTTGACCCTGAATGTACATACTCTACTGGCAACGGACAGGGTATAGAAACGGCATCTCTGCCTTCTACCCGTTCATTTGGTTTCAATCTTAATGTTACATTCTAACCCATAAAAGGATAATAATATGAATAAGTTATTTAAAACAATTATAAGCATCGTTGGTATCTCAATGGCCTTCGCGGGTTGTACCGGCGATTTCGACAACATGAATACCGACCCTAACAATCCTACTCCGGGTTCGGTCGATCCTAAGTTCCAGTTGATATTTATCCAGGGACGTGGTATTCCGTATGCCAATCAGTGGCAGCAGATAGACCAGCTGATGATTAGTACGCTCTGCGAATATTCGGCAAACGACGGTCTGTCGGCCTCCGACTATAACATTGATTCCCGATACATTGACGATTTGTGGAATTTGAGCTATACGGTACTCACGAACGCCAACTCTCTGATTAGCGCCAATGAAGACAAACCCGTTTACAATAATGTGGTTCAGATGGCACGCATCTGGAAGGCTTATGTAATGTTACGTCTTACCAATTGTATCGGTGATGTTCCTTATTCGGAAGCTGCCAATGATATAGACCAGCCTAAATATGATACGCAAAAAGATATCTACTACACGATATTCGATGAATTGAAAGATGCGGTAAGTAAACTGGACGAATCGGCTGCTAACAATGTAGGTTCTTATGACCTTATTTACGGCGGTGATGCCGCAAAATGGAAAAAGTTTGCCAATTCTATTCGTTTGCGTATGGCCGTCCGTATCTCCGATGTGGATGCCGCTAAGGCGAAAACGGAAGCGGAAGCTGCCATTACGGCCGGAGTATTTACCGGTGAAGATGATGCCGCTTATATGAAACAAGGCGAAGATAAGTTCTCGCAGAATCCTATTTACTATCATAAGGGCTCTGCCGTAATGCACATGTCGACTGCCTATAAGCGTCTTGTAACGGGTATCGGCGGACAAGCGTGGCCTACGGCTGCCGACCGTGCGAATAATGCAAATATAACCGAAGCGATTATCGCTGCCAAAAACGCTCCTGCTACGGTTGACCCTCGTGCTCCGATTCAGTTTGAGCCTGCCGGTATGATTGACGACCCTCAGGACCCGGCAATGAAAGGCAATTGGGACGGAACAGACCCGGGACACGTAACATCCGCAGTGGGTGCTGCGATGGATAACGGACAGTTCGTCAGTAACTTTGCTAAAATCGGTCCTTGGTACTATGGTACGATTGACAGAAAATATCAATTATTCAAATATAGTGAATTGTGCTTCCTGAAAGCAATTGCCATTGAGCGCGGCCTTATCGCCGGTAATGCCAAGGATGCTTATGAAGCGGGTGTACGCTCAAATATGGTTGAGTTTGGCATTCCGGAAGCGGTGATTACGGATTATCTGGCTTCTACCGCTCCTAATTATTATGGGACTACCGCCAAATATGATGATACAACAGGCGATTGCAATACACATATGGATAAGATTCTTACCCAAAAATATATTGCCCAATTCCAGGAATGTTCTTTTGAAACTTGGGCTGACCATCGCCAGTTCCATAAGCCTACGCTCATGCCGTTTGCAAGTGTAAGTTCAAGTGTGTTCACTATGAATCCTGCCGACCAGGCCAACAATACTCCGAACGCGTATGTTAAGCGCATCTATTATCCGTCTTCAGAGTATACGGTCAATGCGGCTAATGTAAAAGAGGCCGAAAGCCGTATGGGTGGAACGAACAGCATACAGAATAATGTATGGTGGGATGTTGATTAATTAAGATTGAATTATTTGGTGCATAGCCGGCTTGTCATATCCGGCTACGCATTTTTCTTATATATGATATGAAGCGTTTGTTTTCTTTAGTTTTTATCGGATGTTCCTTGTTTTGCACCCAAGCGAACGGGCAGGGTACGCTGTCGCAAGAAAAGGCGGAGCCTGGTAGTCGGTTACCCGGGTTTTCCGTAAATCCCATTTCCGGCGAGCAGGAAAAGATTTTTGTTTATGCTCCGGGAGTCAATATCCATATCAATGCGCCTTCGGCATCTTTATTTGACGGAAATAAGCCGACCAAACTCGTATTATATGCCTTGCCTAATGGCAACAGTACGGCATGGACGATAGGCAAAGCGCTGGAAGAGGGGGATGACTGGCACTTCCATATACAGAATATCGGGGCTCAAACACGCTATCTTAGGGCTACGGCCTGTGATTGTAACTGGGTAACTGTATATTTGGAAGCCGATTCCAAAAGTTGGGGACGCTGGAGAAAGGCCGGGGCGATGCGTGATTACAAAATCAAGGAAACGGTAGAATATCTCCTCGCTCTCTTTTCAGAATACAATCCGCATATAGAACTGAACAGTCATAGCGGCGGTGGAAACTTCATATTCGGCTTTATGGATGCCAATACTGAAATACCCGGGTATGTGAAAAGGATTTCCTTTATCGATAGCAATTACAATTGGGATGATAAACGGTATGGCAATAAGCTGAAACAATGGTTGGCGGCTTCTCCGGATAACCATCTTTTCGTTGCTTGCTATGATGATGCCAATGCTTTGCTGGACGGTAAGCCTTTTGTTTCCAAGAAGGGAGGGACATGGCATCGTACCTATTTGATGCAACGCTACTTGAAGCGGAATCTGAAAGGGTTGAAATGGGAGAAAATAGAAACCGATAGTATCATTTCTTACGCGGCGGACAATCGGCGTATCCTGTTTTATTCCAGAAAGAATCCGGAACGGGCAATTTATCATACGATACTCGTGGAAAGGAACGGTTATATTCACTCCGAGCTTTCGGGAACAAAGCATGAGGGAGTAGGATATGTGTTTATGGGTAAGAAAGTTTACGATAGTTATCAATAAAAGGAGGTTTCAAAACTCTACTTTAGAAGAAATAAGCTTTTAATCTGAAACCATACACCTTTTACCGGCAATAAAAAAGCCGTATCGACTGAAGTGCACCCCAAAAGTTTTGTGTCTAACTTTGGGGGTGCACTTCATTTGAGTAATGATACGGCTCTTTTATATTTTCCAGTTACAATCTGTAACTTTTCAGAGTGCTTATCTTGGTTTTACCTCTCTTCTTATAGTAAAAGCTTGCTCTTTTAGAGAGCTTTTTCCTTTATCAGGTATTCTGCAATCTGGACGGCATTCAGCGCAGCGCCTTTCTTGATTTGGTCGCCTACAATCCAGAATGTCAGTCCATTTTCATTGCTGAGGTCTTTGCGGATGCGGCCTACATATACGGGGTCTTTACCTGCAAGGAATAGCGGCATCGGATATTCCTTTTCTGCCGGGTTGTCCATTAATACAAGGCCGTCGCCCTTGGCAAGGGCTTCGCGTGCCTCCTCTACGGATACGGGGCGTTCGGTTTCCACCCAGATGCTTTCGGAGTGGGAGCGCAGGGCGGGCACACGGACACAGGTCGCACTGACTTTTACGTCGGAGTGCATAATCTTGCGTGTTTCGTTGTACATCTTCATTTCTTCTTTGGTATATCCGTTTTCAGTGAACACGTCGATTTGGGGAATCAGGTTGAATGCCAGTTGGTAGGCGAACTTCTCGACTTTCACCGGTTCGCCCGCCAGCACCTGGCGGTATTGCTCGTACAGCTCGTCCATGGCGGCGGCGCCTGCGCCGCTGGCTGCCTGGTATGTGGATACGTGTACGGTCTTTATGTGGGAGAGCTGTTCGATAGCCTTCAACGCCACCACCATTTGGATAGTGGTGCAATTGGGGTTGGCGATGATGCCGCGCGGACGCTCCTTGGCATCGGCGGCGTTCACTTCGGGTACTACCAAAGGCACGTCGGCATCCATACGGAAAGCGCTGGAGTTGTCAATCATCACGGCTCCGTACTTGGTAATGGTTTCGGCGAATTCCTTGGAGGTTCCTGCGCCTGCGGAAGTGAAAGCGATATCTACCCCTTTGAAGTCATCATTGTGTTGCAAGAGTTTTACCTCGATTTGTTTACCGCGGAAGGTATATTTAGTGCCGGCACTGCGTTTAGAACCGAACAACACCAACTCGTCCAACGGGAAATTCCTTTCATCGAGCACTCGCAGGAATTCTTGTCCTACGGCTCCGCTTGCTCCAACAATAGCTACTTTCATTTTTCTTTTGTTTTTAATTAAGTTTATAAAAAGATTTCAATCTATCTATAAATGATAGAATTGGCTGCAAATTTATAACAAATTGCTGTATGACGCCGCATAAAGTGAAAACTTTTTCGTTATTTTGCAGTTAAAACCTAAAACTCTCTGCGTATGGACTGGTTCAATCTTAGCTTGCAACTTCCCGTTACCGATCCTACATGGATATTTCTCCTTGTACTCCTTATCATATTGTTTGCGCCCATATTGCTGAACAAGCTCCGCATACCGCATATCATCGGTATGATTCTGGCGGGGCTGGTAATCGGCGAGCACGGTTTCAATATCCTGGTGCGCGATAGCAGTTTCGAGTTGTTCGGTAAGGTGGGACTTTATTATATCATGTTTCTGGCGGGGCTGGAAATGAATATGGGAGACTTCAAGAAGAACCGCGGCAAGGCTGTGATGCTGGGGCTGCTGGCTTTTATCGTCCCTATCGGTATCGGCCTGGTTACGAACATGATGCTGTTGAAGTACAGCCTGGTAACGTCCATATTGCTGGCAAGTATGTATGCCTCGCATACGTTGGTGGCATATCCTATCGTAATCCGCTACGGGGTGTCGCGGCATCGCAGCGTGAGCATCGCTGTGGGGGGTACGGCTGTAACGGACACGCTTACGTTGCTGGTGCTGGCTGTGGTGGGCGGCTTGTTCAAGGGAGAGTCCGGCGGGCTGTTCTGGCTGTGGCTGGTTATCAAGGTGGTATTCCTGGGCGCCTTGATTATGTACTCGTTTCCGCGTGTGGGGCGTTGGTTTTTCCGCCGTTACGACGATAATGTAATGCAGTTCATCTTCGTGCTTGCCATGGTTTTCCTGGGCGCCGGCCTAATGGAGTTCGTGGGAATGGAAGGTATCCTGGGTGCTTTCCTGGCAGGACTGGTGTTGAACCGCCTGATACCGCACGTGTCGCCGCTGATGAATCACCTGGAATTCGTGGGCAATGCCCTTTTCATACCCTATTTCCTGATAGGGGTGGGGATGCTGATAGACGTCCATGTAATCTTCGGGCAGGGGGATGCCCTGAAAGTTGCCGCTGTCATGATTATCGTGGCGCTGATGGGTAAGTGGATTGCTTCCTGGCTGACGCAGAAGATTTACAAAATGGCTCCGATAGAACGCGAGCTGATGTTCGGCCTGAGCAATGCGCAGGCTGCCGCTACGCTGGCGGCGGTGCTGGTGGGATACAACATTATCCTGCCCAGCGGCGAGCGCCTGCTGAATGAGGATGTGCTGAACGGCACGGTGCTGCTGATTCTCGTAACCTGCGTAGTGAGCTCCTTCATCACGGAGAGGGCTGCCCGTAAGATAGCCATGTGCGAGGCGCATCTGGAGGAGGAGCGAACGGTGGAGGTGGAGAGAATCCTTATTCCGGTGGCGAACCCGGATACGATTGAATACCTGATGAATCTCTCCCTGCTGATACGCGATACCAAGCAGAAGGATAATCTGCTGGCATTGAATGTAATCAACGACAACAATACTTCCGAGGGGTTGGAGCTTCGCGGAAAGAGGTATCTGGAGAAAGCCGCCATGATTACGGCTTCCGCCGATGTGCCTCTGCGCCAGATTACCCGGTATGACCTGAATATCGCTTCGGGCATCATCCATACGGCGAAGGAATACGAAGTGACGGATGTGATTATCGGCCTGCACCGCAAGGTGAATATCGTGGATTCTTTCTTCGGCATGCTCGCCGAGAACTTGCTCAAGGGCTTGCACCGTGAAGTGATGATTGCCAAGTTCCTGATTCCGATTAATACAATCAGGCGGATTATCGTAGCCGTCCCTCCCAAGGCGGAGTATGAGGCGGGATTTCAGAAGTGGGTGGAGCATTTCTGCCGAATGGGAGGCACGCTGGGCTGCCGGGTGCATTTCTTTGCCAACGAGGAGACGACCGGGCGGTTGCAGGCGCTGGTGAAGAAGAAACACGGGCAGACCTTGACAGACTTTTCACGCCTGGACGACTGGGGGGACTTGCTGATATTGACCGGGCAGGTGAATTACGACCATTTGCTGGTGGTGATAAGTGCGCGCAGGGGTTCTATCTCTTACGACAGCTCTTTCGAGAAGCTCCCGTCGCAGTTGAGCAAGTATTTCGCCAATAATAGCCTGATTGTACTCTATCCCGACCAGTTGGGCGAACCGCAGGATGCCGTGTCTTTCTCTAACCCGCGTAATGAGGCGCAGCACTACGAAAAGGTAGGAAAGTGGTTTTACAGGTGGTTTAAGGATAAGTAAACATGGACGGTGGAGGAGGAAGGCTCCTGGGCAGTAGGGGCACATCGGTAACGGACGATTGATAATTCGGTAATGATATAATGGAGGATTGGCAGCAGAGAACCCGGCTTTTGCTGGGAGAAGAAAAAATGGAACGGTTGCGGCAGGCGCATGTGCTGGTTGTAGGTGTGGGCGGCGTAGGCGCTTATGCCGCCGAGATGATATGCCGTGCCGGTGTCGGGCAAATGACTATTGTGGATGCGGATACGGTGCAGCCCACCAATATAAACCGCCAGTTGCCGGCCTTGCACTCCACCGTAGGAAAGGAGAAGGCGGAGGTGTTGGCGGCACGTTTCAGGGACATTAACCCGGACATACGGCTAACGGTGTTGCCCGTATTCCTGAAAGACGGAAACATCCCCGAACTGCTCGATGCCGCGCACTACGATTTTGTGGTGGATGCTATCGATACGCTCGCCCCTAAGTGCCATTTGATAGCGGAGGCGCTGAAACGGCATATCAGGATTGTGTCGAGCATGGGAGCGGGGGCAAAGAGCGACATCACGCAGGTGCGTTTTGCCGATATATGGGATACGTACCACTGTGGACTGAGCAAGGCGGTGAGGAAGCGCTTGCAGAAATTAGGAATCAAGCGTAAGCTGCCGGTCGTGTTCAGTACCGAGCAGGCTGCACCGGAAGCCGTGTTGCTGACGGAGGACGAGCAGAATAAGAAATCCACATGCGGGACTGTAAGCTATATGCCGGCGGTATTCGGCTGCTACCTGGCGGAATATGTCATAAAAAGATTGTGACAAGGTTATCGAATAGTAAATAACCGAATATGGATAGTAAATCGCTAAATGTGAATAGTCAAATGTGAATAGCGAATAACCAAATATGAATGGCAAATTGCTAAATATGAATAACCAATAGTCAAATATGAATGGCAATTAACCAAATATGAATAGCAAATCGCCAAACAGTAAATAACAACGATGATACGATTACAAGGCATAACGAAAAGTTTCGGCAGTCTGCAAGTGCTGCGGGGTATCGACCTGGAAATAGAGAAAGGTGAGGTCGTCAGCATTGTCGGCCCCAGCGGTGCGGGAAAGACTACCTTATTGCAGATTATGGGCACGCTGGACAGACCCGATGCAGGCTCGGTAACGATAGACGGCACATCGGTGGAGCGTCTGAAAGAGAAGGAACTCTCCGCTTTCCGCAACAAGCATATCGGTTTCGTGTTCCAGTTTCATCAACTGCTACCGGAGTTCACGGCATTGGAGAATGTGATGATACCGGCTTTTATCGCCGGAATGGGGCAGCAGGAGGCAAGGAAGGAGGCTACCGGAATATTGGATTTCATGGGGTTGGCGGGGCGCGCCTCGCACAAACCCAACGAGCTGTCCGGTGGCGAGAAACAGCGTGTCGCAGTTGCCCGCGCACTTATCAATCATCCTGCGGTGGTGCTGGCGGACGAGCCGTCCGGCAGCTTGGACACACATAATAAGGAAGAGCTGCACCAGCTCTTTTTCGACTTGCGCAACCGCCTGGGGCAGACGTTCGTTATCGTAACGCACGACGAGGGGCTGTCCCGGATTACAGACCGCACCATTCACCTGAAAGACGGTGAGGTTTGTAGGGAGTAGTAGCCCTACCACGCTCTTATTCGAAACATACGTAGTGCCCTATTCGCTCCAAATCGGCTTCCGTGAACTCCTCATAAAGGGCGAATGGCTTGAGGCTATGAAGCTTCCCTCTCTTTTTGCGGTACTCTGTAAAGGCTTTTGCCTGGTAAAAGTTTATATAGGGGTGGTGGCGGAGACGTTCCGTGCCGGCACGGTTCAGGTTGATGCGCCGCACTTCCGAGGGAGCTACGGTAAACCACTCTTGCAGCCGCTGATAGTCCAAATGTATATCCTGTAACTGCTCTATCCGGTAAAATCCGCCTAAACGCTGCCGGTAGCCGGCTATCAGCCGGGCTGTCCCGCTGCCTATGCCGGGAATTCTTTTCAGTTCGGCGGTGTCTGCCCGGTTCAAGTCGAGTACCGTGCCTGCCGGATACTTGTAGATGCTGTCTTTCCCGGCTTGCGGGAGGCGGTACAGGGATACCGTTTCCCTTACGCTATCCTCCGCCGTGAAGTAGATGTAAGGGGCGAGCGTCCGGTATTGCTCCTCCGTTAACCCGTACACTTTCCTGAAATCTTCCGTCTTGCGGAATCTTCCTCCTCTGCTCCGGTAACGCAGGATATTCCTTGCTATCCACGCAGGCAGCCCCGACCGGCGTAGGGTAATGGAATCCGCCCGGTTGGGGTCGAAAGGAACCGGTACGGCAGCCTCCTCCGGGTATGCCGCATATTGCCCCTTGTCGTGCAAAGGGGTACGGACGGGCTGGTGTACGGAACGGATGAAGCCGTCGTACTCCCTTAGGGCAGCGGCCTGTTCCCACTTTTCTTCTTCGGAAAGTTCCCGGCGGTCGTGCAGAAGGGTATAAAAATACCCGGAGAGGAAGAGGAGGACGATTCCTGCGATAAGAACGAGGATGCCCCGCCTTTCTCCCCGGGAGAAGAATAAGAACTCTTTTAAAGGATTTCCCATTCCGGCTTATTTAAAAAGACCCAGTTCATTGATGAAGATAAGCACGATGCCTACCGGAGCGATGAATTTCAGGATAAAAATAAATAACTTGTATATATGTACGTTTAAAGCGCCGTTATTGCTGACCTCCTCCCACACAATCTTCTTATCCAGATACCAGCCGATGAATACGGAGATAAGGAAGCCGCCCAGGGGCAACATGATTTTGGCAGTGACGAAGTCGAACAAATCGAACAGGTTGAGGCCGCCAATCGTATAATCCTTGCCTACGCCCAGCGAGAGCGAACACAATACGCCTAACAGGATGCACCCCGCCGTTACCAGCTTTGCCGCCTTGCCACGGGTAAAGTTGAACTCTTCGTGCAGGTATGCCGTCACCACTTCGTGCAGGGAGATTGTCGAGGTCAGCGCCGCCAGCGCCAGCAGGATATAGAACATGAGCGACAGGATAACCGCCAGCCACGGGATATTGCCGAATGCTTGCTGGAATACGTTGGGCAGCGTGATGAACAGCAGGCTCGGCCCTGCGTCCGGCTGGATGCCCACCGAGAAGGCGGCAGGGAAGATGATGAAGCCCGCAAGGATAGCCACGAGCGTATCGATACCAGCCACATTGAGCGCTGTTCGGGACAGGTTGGTGTCGTTCCTGAAATACGAGGCGTACGTGCAGAGACATCCCATGCCGAGGCTTAGCGAGAAGAACGCCTGCCCCATTGCACCCAGGAACACATTGCCGTCCACTTTGCTGAAATCCGGTTTCAGCAGGAATTCGATGCCCGCACCTGCGCCGGGCAAAGACACGGCACAGACGGCAAGTACTATCAACAGGATAAACAGCAGGGGCATCATTATCTTGGCCGATTTCTCGATGCCCTTTTCCACCCCTTTCACGATGATGAAATGAGTAGCCAGCAAGAACAATATCAGCCATATGACGGGGCGCCACGGGTTACTGACAAAACCGTTGAAAGAAGCGATGAACTCCGCGGGAGATTTGCCGGCGAAGCTGTTGGTAGCCGCCTCCCCTATAAACTCCAGTGTCCAGCCTGCCACAACCGAGTAATAACCCAGGATGAGAAATCCCGTCAGTACGCCCATTCGTCCTACCCAGCGCCACTGGGTTCCCGGAGCCAGCTTCTGGTAGGCGCCGGCGGTGTTGGCACGCGAACGGCGTCCGATAAGGAATTCGGCTATCATAATGGGAATACCCAGTATGAGCACGCAAACCAGGTATATAAGAATGAAGGCGGCTCCGCCGTGGTTGCCTGTCTCGAAAGGAAATCTCCAGATGTTACCCAAACCTACTGCGGAACCTGCCGAGGCGAGTATGACACCCAGTTTGCTCCCGAAGTTGGCTCTTTCATTTCTTGTCATAAAACGTGGATTTTTCTTACAATTCGTTATTAATACCTATAAATATGTGCAAATATAGAAAATGTTCCATATTTTTGCACATAAGTTGTTCATAAATTGAAATATGCTATATTATATTAAGAAATATCCGGTATCGCTTGCAGTGATACTCGCCGTGATTTACCTGTCGTTCTTCAAGCCGCCTTCCACCCAGCTCAGTACTATCCCTAATTTTGACAAGGTGGTGCATGTGTGCATGTACTTCGGCATGTCCGGTGTGCTGTGGCTGGAATTCTTGCGGGCGCACCGGAAAGACCGCACACCCCTGTGGCATGCATGGATAGGCGCGTTTGCCTGCCCGGTGCTGTTCAGCGGAATGGTGGAGCTGCTGCAAGAATACTGCACCACGTACCGCGGCGGTGACTGGCTGGATTTCGCAGCCAATACCACGGGCGCCGTCCTGGCGTCGTTGACGGCCTATTTCGTGCTGCGCCCCCGGATGACGCGGCGGCTGCGGGGTCAGAGATAATCGGCTGCCGTATTGAGCTTGAGCCCGTTAGAGCCTTTAATCAGGATTGTCTTTCCGCAAGGCTTGTTCCTTTGGAGCGCCTCTATCAGCGACGGGGCATCGGGATAAGCCGGATACGTATGGCGGGTGGCGGCAAACAGCTCGCCTACCAGCACCACCTCCTTGAAACCGCATTCTTCCAGGTAATCTACAATCTTCTGGTGTTCGGCGGGGCTGTCCTCGCCCAGTTCGCGCATATCGCCCAATATTAGCATCTTTTGTTCCGCCTGCATCTTGTGGAAATTGCCGATAGACGCCAGCATGCTGGTGGGGTTGGCGTTGTAGGCGTCGATAATTAGGGTATTGTCCGCAGTCTTTTTCAGTTGCGAACGGTTGTTCCGGGGTTCGTACCCGCTCAGCGCCTCGTCTATCTTTTCCGGTTCCACCCCGAAGAAACGGCCGATAGCAACGGCTGCCAGTGCATTGGAGAAGTTGTATTCGCCTATCAGCCGGGTATGTACCTCGTGGCGTCCGCCCTCTTTTCCGGCTCTCCATTCGAAGGCCAGGTAAGGGGAATTGCCGGTGATGCGTCCGCTTACATACGAGTCTGTCTCCTCGCCGTAGGTCACCGCATCCAGCCCTCGTGCCATTTCCACGAGGTAGGGATTGTCCCGGTGCAGGAAGATAGTGGCATTGCCTTTCCGCCGCAGGTAGTCGTACAGCTCGCCTTTGGTACGGATAACGCCCTCGAAAGAGCCGAACCCCTCCAAATGCGCCTTCCCTACGTTGGTGATAATCCCGTAGTCGGGCTCGGCTATCCCTACCAGCTCCTCGATGTCGCCGGGGTGGCTGGCGCCCATTTCCACTACGCCCAGGCTGTGCTCCGCTTTCAGGCGGAGCAGGGTGAGGGGAACGCCGATAGAGTTGTTCAGGTTACCCAGAGTGTACAATATGTTATGGCTTTTGGAAAGCACGGCGGCTATCAGCTCTTTCGTGGTGGTTTTGCCGTTGGTTCCGGTAATGCCGATGATGCGCGTATCCAGTTGGCGGCGGTGGTAATTGGCGAGCCGTTGCAGGGTGTGCAGGCAGTTGTCCGTCAGTATGTAACGCGTGTCCCCGGCAGGTATGCAGGCGGCCTCGTCTACGACGGCATAGGCGCTTCCGGCAGCCAGCGCTTGGGCGGCGAACGCATTGCCGTTGAACGTATCGCCTTTCAGGGCGAAGAATAACGACCCCTGGGGGCAGTTGCGGCTGTCGGTGGTAACACCGGTACAGCCCAGGAATATTCGGTAAAGAGCGGTTATATCCATGATTTTTCTTTTGGGGAACATAGTCCGGAATTCGTTTGATGTCGCTGCAAAGATATGGCTTAATTCGCTACGTTGCGCCTGTGCGCATATAAAAAAGAACTATTTTAAGCCCGGGCAGCACCAACAAAGGCTTTTTTGTTTACATTTGCAGTAATATAAGCAAAACAAGAACTGTCCATGAAAGCTCTGCAACCCAAATATATCAATGTCAACGGTTCCCTGTTAGACCTTTCCTCACCCTGTGTCATGGGAATTCTCAATGTAACCCCCGATTCGTTCTATGCCGGCAGCCGCATGCAGACGGAAACGGACATAGCGCGCCGCATAGAGCAGATTATAGCCGAGGGAGCGGGCATTATCGATGTGGGCGCCTATTCCTCGCGTTCTAATGCGGAAGATGTGTCGCCCGCGGAAGAAATGGAGCGTTTGCGCAGGGGGCTGGGCATACTTAGGAAAGTGCAGCCCGATGCGGTCGTCTCGGTAGATACCTTCAGGGCGGATGTAGCCAGGATGTGCGTAGAGGAGTACGGAGTGGCGATTATCAATGACATCGCTGCCGGCGAAATGGACGAGGCGATGTTCCGCACCGTTGCCGCCCTGAACGTACCTTATATAATGATGCACATGCAGGGCACGCCGCAAAGCATGCAGCAACATCCCCATTATGATAACCTGCTGAAAGAGGTTTTCATGTATTTTGCCCGTAAGGTGCAGCAACTGCGCGATTTGGGAGTGAAAGACATTATCCTCGACCCGGGCTTCGGCTTCGGAAAGACGGTGGAGCATAACTATGAGCTGCTGGCGCACCTGGAAGAATTCCGGGTGTTCGAACTTCCTTTGCTGGTAGGTGTTTCCCGTAAGTCGATGATTTACCGCCTGCTGGGAACCACCCCCCAGGAAGCGTTGAACGGTACGACCGTGCTGGACACCATTTGCCTGTTGAAAGGCGCCGACATACTCCGCGTACACGATGTGCGCGAGGCGGTGGAGACGGTGAAAATCGTCGAAGCGATGAAGAAAGAGAGCGCCATGCCGGCATGACGGGCGTTGAGAGGAGAACCGATACCTGATTAGTAATACTTAATATTGAAACCCGTGTTTTTTGAATTTGGCATAAAAGATTTTATAGACATCCTGTTAGTGGCTTTCCTGCTTTACTATACGTACAAGCTGATGAAAGCTTCCGGCTCTATCAATGTGTTTACGGGCATCCTGGTGTTCATCCTGATTTGGCTGGTGGTGTCACAGGTGTTGGAGATGAAGTTGCTGGGGTCTATCTTTGACAAGCTGGTCAGTGTGGGAGTGCTGGCGCTGATTATCCTGTTCCAGGACGAAATACGCCGTTTCCTGCTTACGTTGGGCTCGCACCAACATGCCAGTGCGCTGGTACGCTTCTTTACCGGCAACAAGAAAGAGGGCATGGAGCACGATGAAATCATGCCCGTCGTAATGGCGTGCATCAGCATGGGCAAGCAGAAGGTAGGGGCGCTGATTGTCATCGAGCACAACATGCCGCTGGACGATGTGGTGCGCACGGGAGAGCTTATCGACGCCAACATAAACCAACGCCTGATAGAGAATATCTTCTTCAAGAACAGCCCGCTGCACGACGGGGCAATGGTTATCAGCAAAAAGCGTATCAAGGCGGCAGGGTGCATCCTGCCCGTGTCGCATAACCTGGATATCCCCAAGGAGTTGGGATTGCGTCATCGCGCCGCCATGGGCATATCCCAGGTGTCGGACGCCCATGCAATCATCGTGTCGGAAGAAACGGGAGCCATTTCCGTGGCATATAAAGGACAGTTCCACCTGCGTTTGAACGCCGAGGAGCTGGAAAGCCTTCTGACAAAAGAAATTTAAAAGAGATTAGGATTTGCCGCCCTTTGTAACTGCTTGATTATCAATGATGATAATAGAGGGGTATTCAGTCGTATACTGAATGCCATTCAGTATACGACTGAACCTATCTCAGTATACGACTGAATAGGGTTCGGTATAGGGCTGGATTCAGCTCTTTTATTACTGTAAAGATAAATAACTTATAACAGAATAGAATAACTGACAGAATAGAATGGATAGACGAAACTTCTTGCAGACCGGCGGAATGGCTGTACCGGGTTCGTTGGTCGTGCCTTCGCAGGCTGTGCCCGAACCTGTGTGCGGAGCGTTGGGCGGGGCGGACTCCCAATCTGCCGTCGCTGCCGCTATCGGCCATTTCGGTGTAACGGAAGCCGATTTAAGGAAGGTAATGGCTGCCGCCCTGGAAAAAGGGGGCGATTACGCCGACCTTTATTTTGAGCATACCTTCAACAACAGTGTGAGCCTAATGGACGGCAAGGTGAATAATTGCAGCTCCAATATAGACTTCGGCATGGGCGTGCGTGTCCTTGCCGGCGACCGGAGCGGCTACGCCTATGTGGAAGGCATCACGCTGGAAGAGATGCTGCGCGCCGCCCGCACTGCCGCCCGCATCGCATCTTCGGGCAAGGCGGGCATCCCCGTGGGGCTTACGGAAAAGACGGTAGCCCGGAACCGATATGCCGTAACCACCCCTTGGGAAGATGTGAGCGTAAGGGAGAAGATTCCTTACCTGGAGAAGCTCGACGGGAAAATCTTTTCCCTGGATAACCGCGTGCGGAAGGTGCAGGCATGCCTGCAAGACAGTACGTCGCACGTGCTGTTCTGCAATTCGGAAGGTATCAGCTACTACGACTACCGCCCAATGGTATCTTTCATGGCGGTCTGCATCATGGAGGAGAACGGCAGAATGGAGAACGGCTATGCCGGGCGTTCCTACCGCAAGGGCTTCGAGTTCATGACAGACGATATTGTGGACGTGCTTGCCCGCGAGGTGGTGGACAGGACGTCCGTCCTGTTCAGGGCTATTAAGCCCAAAGGCGGCGAGATGCCGGTAGTAATGGGTGCGGGCGGCTCGGGAATTTTGCTGCACGAGGCTATCGGGCATGCTTTCGAGGCGGATTTCAACCGCAAGGACATCTCCATATTCTCCGGGCAGTTGAACAGGAAGGTGTGCAGCGAACATATCAACGTGGTGGACGACGGTACGATTCCTTTCAACCGCGGTTCCGTGAACTTCGACGACGAGGGCGTAGAGGGGCAGAAAACCTATATCGTTCGCGAGGGCGTGCTAACCAGTTACCTGCACGACCGCATCAGCGCCCGGTATTACGGCGTGCCTCCTACGGGCAACGGCCGTCGCGACACGTTCCGCAACGCGCCCATTCCCCGTATGCGCGCCACGTATATGGAGGCGGGCGATAGGAAGGAGGCGGATATCATCGCTACCGTGAAGAACGGCATTTTCGTAGACACGTTTACCAACGGGCAGGTGCAGATAGGAGCCGGCGATTTTACTTTCTTCGTGAAGTCCGGTTACCTGATTGAGGACGGAAAGCTTACGCAGCCCATTAAGGATATCAATATCATAGGCAACGGTCCGAAAGCCCTGGCGGACATTACCATGGTGGCCGACAATGACAAGATAGATAACGGTACGTGGACTTGCGGCAAGGACGGGCAGGCTTGTCCGGTGACGTGCGGCATGCCGTCGGTATTGGTTAGCAAGCTTACCGTAGGAGGGGAAAATTAAATAATTTTCAACTTTCAACTAAAAGAATATGATTACCGACAATAATAAAAAACTGGCACAGTGGGCAATGGATTATGCCTTGAAGAATGGATGCCATGCCGCCAAGCTGGTGCTGTACTCCGACTCCAATGCCTCGTTCGAACTGCGCGATGCCCAAATAGACCGTTTGCAGCAGGCATCGGAAAGCGGGCTCGGCATCAGCCTGTATGTAGACGGCAAGTATGGTTCTTATTCGACCAACCGCCTGGACAGGAGGGAGCTGGAAACGTTTATAAAGAATGGAATAGAGTCTACGCGCTACCTGGCGGTGGACGAGGCGCGCGTATTGCCCGATGCAGCCCGTTATTATAAAGGCGGAAAGCCCGACCTGCAACTGTTCGACGAGCGGTACGAAAACATTAGCCCGGACGACAAAGTGGCCGTTGCACGTGCTGTTGCCGAGGAGGTGTTGGGCAAGGACAGCCGTATCATATCCGTAAGCACCTCGTTCCGCGACGGCGCAAGTGCCTCTTACCGCCTGGCAAGCAACGGCTTTGAGGGAGAGTCCCGCTCTACCTGGTTTTCCGTGTCTGCCGATGTGTCGATACGGGGAGAAGGGGAGGCGCGTCCGTCTTCCTATCGGTATGAGTCGGCTTTGTTTTACGACAAACTGATAAAGACGGGCATCGGTGCGGAAGCGTTGGAGCAGGTCTTGCGTAAAATCGGGCAGAAGAAGGCGGCTTCCGGCAAATATACAATGGTGGTGGATGCCCGGAATGCAAGTGACCTGCTGCGTCCGGTATTGGATGCCCTGTACGGCTCCGCCTTGCAGCAGAAGAATTCTTTCCTGCTGGATAAGCTGGGCACGAAAGTGGGCGCTGCATTGCTGAATCTCCGGGATGAACCCCATACGGCGGGTGCAAGGGGTGCACGTTATTTCGACAGCGAAGGGGTGGCTACGGAACCGCGCCCGGTATTCGAGGGCGGGGTGCTGAAAACTTATTTCATCGATACCTATAACTCCAGGAAAATGGGGGTGGAGCCTACGGTCAACTCGCCTTCGCTCCTGGTACTCGAACCGGGAAGCGAGGATTTGAACGGGCTGGTTGCCGGTGTGCAGAAGGGAATCCTGGTAACCGGGTTCAACGGCGGCAACTGCAATAGCAGCTCCGGGGATTTCTCGTACGGCATCGAAGGCTTCCTGATTGAAAACGGAAAGCTCACCCGGCCGGTAAACGAGATGAATGTTACGGGGAATATGATTACGCTCTGGGCTTCTTTGGCGGCTGTGGGCAACGACCCCCGTATGTCTTCTTCCTGGCGCATCCCTTCGCTGGTGTTCGAGGGGGTGGACTTCAGCGGGCTGTGATGCCGTTAATTCAGCATCAGGCTCATATAGGGCTGTAACGGCGAGAGGATTTTCCCGGCAAGCTCGCCGACAGTGAGTGCCAGGTGGCTGCCCGGCAGACGCTTGGCGCTGCTCATGCACTTGCCGTTGTTCAGGTAGTAATAGCCGTTGTTGGCGCTTATCTGCCGGTCTGTAAGGGCGATGCTGATTTCTTCCTGCGGGTGGGCGGCTGCGTATTGTTGCAGTATCACCCGGGCGTTGATGATGCGTGCCATGCCCAGTGTCTGTACCTCCTGGCATGGGTCGGGCGGGGTAAGTACCTGGATAGAGGGGATGCCGAGCCGGTTGCAGATGCGCTGTAACAGTAGGGTACGCATAAGGGGAGTTTCTGCAACGGTTTCTCCCGCATACCAGGAGCCGTTTGCCGGATATACCACGGCGAGAGCCGTTATTTTATTGCCCTGGTTCAATGTGTAGACAGCTCCTTTGCCCAGTTGCAGGTCGGAAAGGATTACCCGGTAGTCCGCTTCCGTATGTTGGATGCAGTAGGGGCGTTCCCGCAGTTTCCGGTCTAAGTAGCGGTATGCTTCTTCTTGATAGCCGTTGCCGCTTTTCAGCACGACCGTTTCATCGGATACGGCTGTAGCCTGGGCTGTGAAAGTTGTGGCGGTGTACCTAAATACCGGGGCGTAGCCGACGCCGGCGTAGTAGCCGAACAGCCAGGGCTCTGCCGGAATCAGGGTGGAGAGCGCCATGCCGTTGCGTTGCATGCGGGCGAATGCCTGCGACAACAGCTCGCGCATAACTCCGCGGTTGCGGTAATCGGGATGCGTGCAGGCGCCTGATATGTAGCCGGTCTGTATCTCCTGCCCTCCGAAAGTCATGGGATAGGGCAGCACTTGCAGGGCGGCAATCACTTCTTCGCCGCTTTGAATGGCTATGTTGACGTCGTTATTGTAGCGCAGGCGGAAGTACATGTCTGTAAATTCCTCGCTGTCGCCGAAGCATAGTTTCCATAAATCCTTTACTTTTTCTCGCATCATTTCCGCTCCTCCTTGCTACCTTATTATTATTGTACTGTACTGCTCTGTCCTGCGGCTTTCTCTTATCACCACTTAATGGCTTCCACCGGTTGTTCTTTCAGGCAGGCGATGTATTTCTCCAGGATAATGGCGGGCTGGTAGGAGAGTTTCGCTTTCCGTAGTCCTTCGATGCCCAAGTCCTCTTCCCGGTTGATGTAGATGTATTGCTCGGGGATGTGGTTGGCGAACTCGTAGTTTATCATGGCGTATGCGCCGTCTATACTGGTATCGGCTTTTTCCACATGTACCCCGAAGGTGTCCCGGTTGATAGGCATGCCGAATGTGAATGCCGCGATTTTGCCTTCTACATGGAGAATACCGCCCGTCAGTCCCAGCGCATCGAAATTATGAAGGGCGTATATCAGTGCGCGGCGTTCGTTGCCCGTGCCTTCGTGCTGGTCGCAGTTATTGGCTTTGCACCATTCTGCCTCCAGGTCGAGGCATTCCCGGATGCGGTCGGCGGTAATCGGGGTGTATTCGTAGGAATAGGTTTTCTTGAATTTGTTGATATGGTTCCGCTTTGCCTGGAACTTCTTGCCGGATAGGGTGGCGAGGTCGGAACGCAGGTATACGTAGTCGGCATAGTCCCTGTCTGCCGTGAACTGGAATTTGCCGGGCATGAAGGTTTCCAGCTCGGCGCACATCCCCGCGCAGATACCCAGCAGGCAGAAAGGTTCTCCCTCCCGGGCGGCATCTTCTATCAGGGCATCCAGCACTTTGTCCGGGTTGCCGTTGCCGATAGGCATCATGTACACCAGTTCCCCGTCGGCCCAGAATTTCAGCAGCAGGAAGCCGTCCATAACGGCGAATTTCGTGTTATACAGGAAGCGCCAGCTACATAAGTTGGAGAATGAGAGGTCGCAGTTCCGTCGCGGGCTGTTCAGGGTAAAGGAGGTGATAAGCTCTTTGTCTTTCAGCTCGATATCTTTGAATGGAATCATAAGTAGTTTTTCTATTGGTTAGGTATATAATAACAAACAGTAAGAGGATTTTGTTAGAGCAGCCCTAACAATCGCAGGATAGTGGGGGTGAGCAGAGCCGTAAAGATTCCGTTGAGTGTGAGTCCCAGGCTGGCGAAGGCGCCATACTTGCTGCTTACGTCCATTGCCGCCGATGTGCCGACGGCGTGTGCGGCTGTTCCCAGCGAGAGTCCTTGTGCCATGGGGCTTTCGATGTGTGTCAGCTTCATTGCCTTGAAGCCGAGTATCCCGCCCAGCAGACCTACGCAGACCACCACGGCGGCGGTCAGTGCGGGGATGCCGCCTATGGATTTCGTTACTTCCATGGCTATCGGGGTGGTTACGGATTTGGGAGCCAGCGAATAGATGATTTCATCGGAAGCTCCCATGAGCTTCGCTATCAGCACCACGGAGATAACCCCTACGATGCAGCCCGCCAACTGCGAGAGCAGGATAGGCAGCAGTTGTTTCTTGATAGTTTCCAGTTGGAGGTACAGGGGGACGCCCAGTGCCACCACGGCAGGTTTCAGCCAGAATTCAATCAGGCGTCCGCCTTCGTTGTAGGTATCGTAACTGATGCCGGCGGCTTTCAGGAAAAGGATAAGCACGGCGATAGTCAGTAAGATAGGGTTCAGCAGCATGATTCCCGTTCTCTTTTGCAGCAGCTTAGCTAAGAAGAATACCCCGAACGTGATAGCCAGCAGGAAGAATTCGTTTTCTAAGAAGTTCATTTGATTTTACGTGTTAATTGGTGAACCCACCCGGTAACTACGAGCACCAGCAAGGTGCTCACGAGCGAAGCGGTGACTATAGGCCAGAACTCGGCGGCGATAATATCGAAATAAAGCATGAGGGCTACGCCGGGCGGGACGAAAAAGAATCCCAGGTTGGCTACCAGAAAGTCGGACATGCCTTGCACCCAGTGCAGTTTTATCCAACCTAATTTTAAGAAAAGGGTGAGCAGCAGCATGCCTATGATGCTGGACGGAAGTTTGATACCCGTCAAGTATACAATCAGTTCACCCAGAGCCAGGCATCCGAAAAGGATAGCGCATTGACGAATCATAATACCTGATTATTAAATAATACCTCTACCTATTGAATATATTGAAAACGCTGCAAAGTTAGCTATTTGAAATGAGGAACTCTCCCGTAAATCCCCTGTTAGTGTTAAATATTATAATAATTCTCATTTAAGGAAGAAAAAGGCTTGAAATTGCAATGTGTATATTGCAAAATTATGTACTTTTGCGCTGTGAATAACACGAACTGCCGATTCTTATACACAATTAAAATATCATGCAAAGATTAATTAATGAAATTTTAGAGCGCGCGAAAGCCGAACGCCAACGCATCGTCCTTCCCGAAGGTACGGAAGAACGCACATTGAAAGCTGCCAATCAGATTTTGACAGACGGTATTGCAGACCTGATTCTTTTGGGTAACCCGAAGGAAATCAGCGCATGTGCTGAAGAATGGGGGCTTGGTAACATTGCGAAAGCAACTATTATCGACCCGGAAGAGCATCCTAAGAAAGAGGAATACGCACAATTACTGTTCGAGTTGCGTAAGAAGAAGGGTATGACAATCGAGGAAGCCCGCAAGCTGGTGGTTAACCCGCTTTACCTGGGCTGCCTGATTATAAAGAACGGCGATGCGGACGGCCAGTTGGCCGGTGCACGCAATACTACCGGCGATGTGCTCCGTCCGGCTTTGCAGATTATCAAGACGGCTCCCGGCATTACTTGCGTGTCCGGTGCGATGCTGTTGCTTACTCATGCTCCCGAATATGGCAAGAACGGTGTCCTGGTAATGGGCGACGTTGCCGTTACGCCGGTTCCCGATGCTTCCCAGTTGGCACAGATTGCCGTTTGTACGGCACGTACAGCTAAGGCTGTTGCAGGCCTCGACCCGAAAGTGGCGTTGTTGAGCTTCTCTACGAAAGGTTCTGCCAAGCACGAAGTGGTGGATAAGGTGGTGGAAGCCTTGAAGATTGCCAAGGAAATGGCTCCCGATATCGCTATCGACGGCGAGTTGCAGGCCGATGCGGCACTGGTTCCCGAAGTAGGCGCCAGCAAAGCTCCGGGTTCTGCCATTGCAGGCAACGCCAATGTGCTGGTTGTTCCGAGCCTCGAAGTGGGCAATATTTCCTACAAGCTGGTACAGCGGCTGGGACATGCAGATGCGGTTGGTCCGATTCTCCAGGGTATAGCCCGTCCGGTGAACGACTTGTCGCGCGGCTGCTCTATCGAGGATGTGTACCGCATGATTGCAATTACGGCAAACCAGGCTATTGCAGCCAAACACAATAAATAATTATGAATTTTGAATTATGAATTATGACGGGGAGGGATTCTTCCTGTTCATAGTTCATGGTTCGTGGTTCATAATTCGAAATTCATAATTTATAATTCAAAATTAATATCATGAAAGTTTTAGTATTGAACTGCGGTAGCTCGTCTATCAAATACAAATTGTTCGATATGGACCACAAAGAGGTTATCGCTCAAGGTGGTATCGAAAAAATCGGCCTGAAAGGGTCTTTCCTGAAGCTTACCCTGCCCGACGGCACGAAGAAGATTCTGGAGAAAGATATCCCGGAACATACCGTAGGTGTGGAGTTTATCCTGAATACATTGATTAGTCCCGAATACGGCGCAATCAAGTCCCTGGACGAAATCAATGCGGTAGGCCACCGTATGGTGCATGGCGGAGAGAAGTTCAGCGAGTCCGTATTGCTTACCCAGGAGGTGCTGGATGCTTTTACGGCCTGCAACGATTTGGCTCCGCTCCACAATCCTGCCAACCTGAAGGGTGTGAACGCCGTTTCGGCTATCCTGCCCGATGTTCCGCAAATCGGCGTGTTCGATACGGCTTTTCATCAGACGATGCCCGACTATGCCTATATGTATGCCGTTCCTTACGAACTGTACGAGAAATACGGCGTCCGCCGTTACGGTTTCCACGGAACCTCCCACCGCTATGTATCGAAGCGTGTGTGCGAGTTCCTGGGGGTACAGCCGGAAGGAAAGAAAATCATCACCTGCCATATCGGTAACGGCGGTTCTATTTCCGCCATTAAAGACGGCAAGTGCATGGATACCAGTATGGGTTTGACCCCGCTGGAAGGCCTGATGATGGGAACCCGCAGCGGTGACATCGACGCAGGCGCCGTAACCTTCATTATGGAGAAGGAGCACCTGGACGCAAACGGGGTATCCAACCTCTTGAACAAGAAGAGTGGCGTACTGGGTGTTTCCGGTGTTTCCAGTGATATGCGCGAACTGGAAGCTGCCGTGGCTGCCGGCAATCCGAAGGCTATCCTGGCGGAAAAGATGTACTTCTACCGTATCAAGAAATACGTAGGTGCGTATGCTGCCGCTTTGGGCGGTGTGGACATCATCGTATTTACGGGCGGCGTAGGCGAGAACCAGTGCAACTGCCGCAGCGAGGTGTGCGAAGGTCTCGAGTTCATGGGTGTCGAGATAGACCTGGAGAAGAACAAGGTGCGTGGCGAGGAAGCGGTAATCTCGGCAGACAGCTCCAAGGTGAAGGTGGTGGTTATCCCCACCGACGAGGAGATGATGATTGCCTCCGATACAATGGCTATCCTGAACGGGAAATAATAAGCATTGCAATAAAGTTCCGATAGGGGTGCGGGAAACGGTTAAAGCTGTTTCCCGCACCCTCTTTTTTTGGGATATTCAGTAAATGTCCCTAAAAATCAAGATGGCATATGAAGATGATAGAGCATACTCACTTCATATGCCATTTTTATAGTCCTATTCCTGTAATTTCTCACACAATCTTACCCTACAAGACATGACGCTCGGGAAGAAGTCTGAAGACATCTTCTGCCTCTGCCTGTAAAATCATATCATGCCGCTTTCACCGTCCTGTTCCTGATCTTGTCTATCATCAGTACGGCATTTGCCGTATGTATTCCAAAGAAAATCCACAGGATTTCCGTCTTCCTGT
>NZ_KB894130.1 GCF_000374365.1 Bacteroides gallinarum DSM 18171 = JCM 13658 | reverse complement strand
TGCGGCTTTTGCCATGCGTTCAAACGGGAACACTGAGTGAAGCCTGCCAAGCTCACTCTCATTAAAACTTTTGCGGTATTTTTCCAGAACATCAAATTCTGTGAAGCCCAAAGTTGGGTGAATTTCGGAAATATTTTGTATCTTAGCCATATCTTAGTCGGGGAATTTCCCCCGTTTTGGCCTTCAAACCTTATTTGCGGGGGAATACCTAAAGATACAAAAAAGCCAGCTAATTCGCAATATTTTGTGTATGAATTAGTTGGCTGATTTTATATTATTTACTGAATGTCCCTTTTTTTAATGCTATCGTCATAGGCGGATAATTTAAAATCGCTATCTTTGTTTATCCGTAAGAGTGCGGTAGCTTATAGGCAACCTTATTTAGACAACTTCAAATAAATAGACTTATGAAACGATTGATGTATGTGTTGTTCTTTGTCCTGCTGGCAGGCACATCCTATGCAGGGCAGGCAAAGTATGTATTCTATTTCATCGGCGATGGAATGGGAGTGAATCAGGTAAACGGTACGGAGATGTACCTGGCGGAACAGGAAGGGCGTATCGGGGTGAAACCGCTTTTGTTCACCACCTTCCCGGTTGCTTCCGTGGCTACCACCTTTTCCGCTACCAATTCCGTAACGGACTCTTCGGCGGCGGGCACGGCTCTTGCTACCGGCGAAAAGACATATAACGGTGCTATCGGCATGGACGATGAAAAGAATGTCCTGCAAACCGTTGCCGAGAGAGCGAAGAAGGCCGGGAAGAAGGTAGGCATCACTACCAGCGTCAGTGTAGACCATGCCACTCCTGCGGCGTTCTATGCCCACCAACCCAACCGTAGCATGTACTACGAGATAGCTCTGGACCTTCCGAAAGCAGGTTTCGACTTCCATGCCGGCGGCGGTTTCCTGAAACCCGCCACGACTGCCGATAAGAAGGCGGCGCCGAGTATCTTCCCCATTTTGGAAGAAGCGGGCTATACCATTGCCAGGGGGCTGGACGAATACAAAGCTAAGGCGGCAGATGCGAAGAAGATGATTCTTATTCAGAAAGAGGGTGCGCAGCCTTCTTGCTTGCCTTATGCTATCGACCGCAAGGAGGGCGACCTTACCCTGGCGGAGATAACGGAGAGTGCTATTTCTTTCTTGACCAAAGGAAACAATAAAGGTTTCTTCCTTATGGTGGAAGGCGGTAAGATAGACTGGGCTTGCCACAGCAACGACCCTGCCACGGTTTTCGAAGAAGTAATAGACATGGATAATGCCGTAAAGGTGGCTTATGAATTCTACAAGAAGCATCCGAAGGAAACGTTGATTGTCGTAACTGCCGACCACGAAACCGGCGGCTTGGGACTGGGAACCGGCAAATACGAACTGCACCTGAAATCCTTGCTGAACCAAAAACAATCCCAAGACCTCCTTTCCAAAGCGATTACCGACCTGCGGAAAGAGAAATCGGGCAGAGCCTCATGGGAACAGGTCAAGGCATTGCTTGCCGATAAAATGGGTTTCTGGAAAGAGCTGCCCCTGACCTGGGAACAGGAGAAGATGCTCCGCGACGAATACGAAACATCTTTCGTAAAGAACAAGGTCGTTTTCGAGGAGAGCCTGTATGCCAAGACCGAACCTTTGGCTGCCGCTGCCCGGAAAGTGATGAGTCAGATAGCAATGGTAGGGTGGACCAGCACGGGACATACGGCGGGATACGTTCCTGTATTTGCCATAGGTGCGGGCTCCGACCTGTTTACCGGCAAAATGGACAATACGGAGATACCGAAGCGCATAGCGAAAGCGGCGGGGTATAAATAAGCTTTCTTTCACCACAGATTATACGGATTGGTATGGATTTTATTCTCGATAAAGAAAATATCCGTACCAATCCGTATTAATTCGTGCTAATTCGTATCGCTTCGTACCGACCTGTACCAATCCGTATTAATTCGTATCGCTTCGTACCGACCTGTACCAATTCGCACTAATTCATTTTACTTCGTACTAACTGTACTCAATCCGTACCAATCTGTGTCGCTTCGTGTAATCTGTTGTGGTGAACCTTTATTTCAGTTCCTCCTTGATTATCTCGTCCATTTCTTTAATCAGCTTTTTCCGCTTCCTGGCAGATTTTACTTTCTTGTTTTTGTATCCGAGGTCTGTACGTTCGGTAACTTCCTCACTCCACTCCTCGAACTCGTTTTTTGCCGGGCGGCCGTTGGGGTCTATATTCTCTTCGGCAATAGAATCATTTCTGTAAATCATATCATCCATAACGGTGTTGTTTTAATAGTTATGATGATATTACAAGATTGCAGGCGAAAAAGTTCCGTAACCCGTCGCTTTTTCGTAATCATTTAATAAGAATAAACAATTCTTGCCCGTCGGGGCGAATAGTCTACAGCTTGGTTTCCCCTTCGATGAACTCCTCCAGGAACAGGTTCTCGCCGTCGAATACGGCATACGAGAAGTAGTTTATCCAGTCGCCCAGGATAAGTACACGGGTGGTGGAGCTCAGCATCAGGTCTAACTCGATGTGGCGGTGTCCGTAGATGAAGAAGTTGATGTCCGGGTGGCTTTTCAGGTACTCTTTGGTGTACAGCACCAGGTGTTCGTTGTTCTCGCCCATATAGTCGGGCTCTTTCCCGTCTATCCTTTTCAGGCGGCTGTGTTTGGCCCATGTCAGTCCGAGCTCTACGCTCCAGCGGGGGTGGAGGGCGGAGAACAGAGCCTGGAGGGTGCGGCTGTGGAACATGGTACGCAGCAGTTTGAACTTCTTGTCCGGGTCGCCCAGCCCGTCGCCGTGGGCAAGGTAGAACTCTTTCCCGTAGATTTCCGTGGTGAGGGGCTCGCGGTGGATGATTACCCCGCATTCCTTACTCAGGTAATCCCCGCACCAGATGTCGTGGTTGCCGGTGAAGAAGTGTACCTCCACGCCCCTGTCTGTCAGCTCGGACAGCTTGCCGAGAAAACGGGTGTAACCCTTGGGCACGACCGTGCGGAACTCGTACCAGAAGTCGAACATGTCTCCCAGCAGGTATACGGCAGATGCCTTGTGTTTGATACTGTCGAGGAAGTTCACCAACCGTCGTTCCTGTGTCCGTCCGTGTTCAATGGCGCGTGAACCCAGATGCGCGTCCGAGAGGAAATATACGTTCTTCATCTTATTATCCGTTATTAGCAGTGTGGTTAATCAAAGGAAACCCAGTTCCAGCTTGGCTTCTTCGCTCATCATATCCTTGTCCCATTCGGGCTCGAATACCAGGTTGATAACGGCGGAGGACACGCCGTCTATCGACTCTATCTTCTGGCGGATATCTTCCATGATGAAGTCCGCCGCAGGGCAGTTGGGAGCTGTCAGGGTCATATCTATGATTGCCTCTCCGCTGTCGGAAACATCTATCTTGTAGATTAGCCCCAGGTCGTACACGTTCACCGGAATTTCCGGGTCGAATACGGTTTTCAGCATGGCAACGATTTTCTCTTCTATCTCAAATCGGGTCATATTCGTACGGTTTGTTGGTTTAGCGAAGCAAATCTAAAGATTTTAATTGAAACTGCAAAGAATGTACCGGTTACATTACAGCACTCCTTCGTCATTGAAACTGTAATATCTGCCGTCCGTCACTATAACGTGGTCAATCAGGCGGATGTTCATGGTCTGGGCGCCTTTCCGTACGAACTGTGTCAGTTGCCGGTCGTCTGTGCTGGGCTGCGTGTTTCCCGAAGGGTGGTTGTGCACCAGTACGATTTGCGTGGCGCGTTGCAGCAGCGCTTCGCGCAGGATGCTCCTTACATCGGCGGTGGTCTGGTCTATACCGCCCCGGCTGATGCGCACCTTGTCTATGACGCGGGCTGCCCGGTTGAGCAGGAGTACCCAGAACTCCTCCGTTGTGAGGTCGCACAGCAGCGGGTGGAAAATCTCGTAGATGTCTTTGGACGAGCGTATGGCAGCACGTTCCGGATGCGCCTGTTGCTTCCTGCGCTTGCCCAGTTCGAGGGCGGCCATAATGGTGACGCTTTTGGCGGGACCGAGGCCTTTAAAGCGGGAGAAGTCGTGCACTTCCCATTTCCCCAACCGGTTCAGGTCGTTGTCGCAGCAGGCAAGTGCCCGTTGCATCAGTGCTACGGCGCTTTCTTCCGTATTTCCCGAGCCGATGAGTATTGCCAGCAGTTCTGCATCGCTGAGGGCTTCCGCACCTTTCAGCATCATTTTCTCCCGCGGGCGGTCTTCCGCTGCCCATTGGTTTATTGTTAATTTCTCCATTCCTTTTCTTTTACCGCCTGCTACTCCTTCATTGCCCGTCATTTATAAAAGTTCTTCTTGAATGCCTCGAACTCGTCTTTACCGAGTATGCAACGATTCCACCAGGCACGCCAGAAACCGGTTCCGTATCCGATAAGCTGAATGAAAGATGCGGCAATGGAATAGATGCCGATGCGCAGGCTTCTGTTCTGAATGGTGGAGTCCGCGCAGACAAGCAATGCGTACAATGCAATCGGGAGCAGACTGTATGGGCAGAATAGTGCGCCTGCCAGCAATACGGCTACCCCTAATGTGAATGCGCCCGGCAGCAGGTGAACTATTTTCAATGATTCGGGATATTTCTTGTACAGGTTGATACGGGCGATGCCGGAATTGTGTACCTGCTTGAAGAACTTCTTCAAGTCCGTCCGCCGTTTATGATATACCCATGCTCCGGGAAATAGCCTGCATCTGTATCCGCCTTTGAAGATGCGGATGCTGAAATCGATGTCCTCTCCGAAACGCATCTGCGAGAAGCCGCCCAATGCTTCATAGACCTCGCGGCGTACTCCCATATTGAAGCTCCGCGGATAGAACTTATCCATTTTCTTTTTCCCGCCGCGGATACCGCCGGTGGTAAAAAACGAGGTCATGGAGTAGTTGATAGCCTTCTGTATATCGGTAAAGGACTCGTGCGCCCGGTCTGGTCCGCCGAAAGCATCGACGGGGGCTTTCCGCAGTTCTTTTTCCACAGCCTCGAAGTAGCCTTCGGGAAGAATGCAGTCGGAGTCCAGTATAATCAGGTATTCCCCCCTGCTGTGTCTGGCGCCGTAGTTGCGCGTTTGCCCCGGCCCGGAATTGGGCTTAGCATAATAGTGTATGTCCAGGCGATTCCGGTATTTATCTGCCACATCCTTGCAGGGAATTGCAGAGCCGTCCTCTACAACGACGACCTCGAAATCCCTGAAGCTTTGCAGGGTGAGGCTCTGTAAAAGTTCGTCCACTTCATCGGGGCGGTTATATACGGGGATGATAACGGAATATCGCATATCTCTGTGTCTTTTTACCGGGTTGCGGGGTTGATGTTGCAAAGATACATTTTTATTCGATGCGCGGATTATCATTTGGCCGCGCATTCTCCGGATAGGCGGAAAAAAGAGGTGCAGTGGCAGGACTTCGTATATATAAACCGGATTCGGTAGCGTTCCCTGTGGATTTGGAAAAAGGCTTTATCCGTCATGCTGTCACACCGATACTGCATTGTTTTATGTTACAGCCTATCGAAGTGTAAGAGATATAAGAGATAGATGTGATAGATACCTTTCCCTCAAAAACTATCTTTCCCCAAAATTATCTGTCACACTTGTTTCATAGGGTATGGCGGCAGGTACATGCCTTTCTTTTATTCGTTAAGCAGGATACTTTATTAGTTCACAGCGGTGAACACTTTGTTTCATCGCATAAAAACACTTTGTTCGTGCATGCTGAAACAAAATGTTTCTATTGACCGAACACTCTGTTTCAACGTACTGAACAAAGTGTTTCACCGTGCTGAACACTTTGTTTCATGCCTTGAAACTTATCGTATCCCTGGTTGAAACCCGAAGTCTTTATGGGGATAACGGGAGGGAACTCTGTGCGAATGGAGGGATGTGCTGAAAAGAAGAAGCCCGTCGGGATAAGCTATCCGGACAGGCTTCCAAATATCGGAAGAGGTAAGTATGTCGCTATTACGCGGTTTACGTAGAAACAGCGTTTCGCTCTTTTATCGTTGCAGTTTTAAAAGTTGCCAATGGCTTTCCTGCTAATGTATGGCATATAGCAATGAGCTTTCCAGTACCTTTCCCCGTTTGGTGTACTTTTCTGTTTTCACAACACCTATATTGGGGGCATACCAGGTTATGCTGTATTCCGATTGAGAGATGAACATGAGACTGCCTTTGGATTCTGTGTAGATTTTAACACACTCAAAATCTCCTGCCGGGGTGTGTATCGTTTCTTTTCCCTTGTATTTCCCTTTGAGGGAAGCATTTATTTTCATCGGTCCCATTTTTTGAAAGTACTTGCATGGAGGCAGTTCCTCATCCATATAGGCATTTCCCTTGATAGGAATGCATATGCGCCCTTCGGCTCTTATATACTTGCTATATCCTTGATACTCTTTTTCGGCTTTGATGCTGTCTTTTGGGGGATAGTGGGCAATGAACCCCTTCCGTGTCTGTGCATTTTCTGTTTCTGCATCCAGCATGATATAATCTGTGACACCGCTCTTTTTATGATATATGAGTATCTCCCGATTAGTACCGTCCATAATGCTTGCTATACTGTAACTGTCGCCATACCACCGTTGTTCTACTACGGTGCGTTCTTCGTCGTCGGCTACATCTTTAATGAAAATCGAGTCTTTCAATGTCTTTCCCTCTTTCTTATCGGTGGTGACATAGTGGAGAACCTTTCCTGCTTCTGTGCAGCAATACTGTGCGCTCATGGAGAGCACATTGGATAAAAATAATAAAATAATGACTGCTCTCATAACGCTTTTAAATAAAATTTTGCAATTATGCAAATATAATTAAAAACATTGATTATGAAAGCATTATCGGTAGAATTTGTCTCCGAGCTTGAATGTTGTTTTGATTATAGGAGTCTCAGGCTCGGTATTGGATTGGTTGGGAACCAATCTGCTTTTTAATCCGGGGTAGTAAAAAGAAACGGTTTCCCTTGCCGGATTTCTTGTGTACAAGCCTTGCGGGTAAACGGACGCCGGAGTGTTTGCTATCCGGAGTGCTTGCTATTCGGAATGTTTGTTATCCGAGATACTTGTTATCCGGAATCCTTATTACAAAGTCCGCATAAAAAATCCCGTCCGGTTCGAAACGAACCGGGCGGGATAATTCTCATATTTCACTTAATTATAAAATTCGTTTATGCTTTTACACGGCCTACGTAAGAACCGTCGCGGGTATCGATTTCAATCGTTTCGCCTTCGTTGATAAACAGCGGCACACGTACGGTTGCACCCGATTCTACGGTTGCGGGTTTCAGCGTGTTGGTAGCTGTATCGCCTTTCAGCCCCGGTTCGGTGTAAGTAATCTTCTGCTGTACTTTGATAGGCACATCAGCATACAGAACCGTTTCGGTGGAGGCATCGGACACAACGTCTACAATCATTCCTTCCAGCAGGAAGTCTACGCCGTTAATCAAGTCGTGGGCGATAGGAATCTGGTCGAAAGTCTCCTGGTTCATGAACTGGTAGTTGTCGCCGTCGTGGTAGAGGTATTGGTGGGGACGACGCTCTACACGTACGTCTTCCAGTTTTTCACCGATGTTGAAACGGCGTTCGAGCACGTAACCGTTCACTACGTCTTTCAATTTGGTACGCATGAAAGTGTTGCCTTTTCCCGGTTTTACATGCAGGAAGTCAATGCAGAAATACAGCTTGCCGTCCATGCGGATGCAAGTTCCGATTTTAATGTCTTGAGCATTAATCATACTTTGTTATTATTATAATGTTATTAAGATATTTCCTTGCGATTTGCGGATGCAAAAGTAATGGAAATCGGTAAAAAACACAAAAAGTTTTGAGATAAAATGAGTTATCTCTTGGTTATTTTAGAAAAAGTATCTATTTTTGCAGCCCGATTACGTAGAATAATAACATAAAACAAGATACAGTAATGAAAAGAACATTTCAACCCTCTAACAGAAAGAGAAAAAACAAACACGGATTCCGTGAGAGAATGGCTACAGCCAATGGTCGCAGAGTATTGGCCGCACGTCGTGCCAAAGGCAGAAAGAAACTGACTGTTTCCGACGAATACAACGGAGTGAAGGCATAAGTCATTCCTCTTGATAGAAATAAGGAAGCCGCAAAGGACTGGTGACAGTGTTTTGCGGCTTTTCTTTTGTGAAACTTTCAAGAAAACACTATTGTAATGCGCCCAAATTACATTATCTTTGCAACAAAAGCGAAGATAAGCTGCACCTCGGCATAAAAAATGAACAAGTTCATTTTATTCTGCTCTCGGTTTGCATTATCTTTGCACCAAATTGTAGTGATTATGACTATAAAGGAATTTTTTTCTTTCCGTCAGAACAAATACTTCTGGATAAACATCGTGGCGATGATTGTCGTGGTGGCGCTGTTGCTGTTCGGAACATTAAAAGGAATAGATATATACACTCACCACGGTGAGGCCGTGGTAGTGCCTGATGTAAAGGGCATGACGGTGGGAGAGGCCGGAAAGGTATTCGGAAACAGGGGGCTGGTCTGCATTGTTTCCGACTCCACTTACGTCAAGGACAAGCCTGCGGGTTGTATCCTGGACTATAATCCGACAGCCGGACAGAAGGTGAAGGAAGGCCGTATCATTTACCTGACAATCAATGCTGTGAATATACCTTTGCAGGAAGTGCCCGATGTGGCGGACAACAGCTCCCTGCGTCAGGCGGAGGCACGCATCCTGGCATCCGGTTTCAAGCTGAACGACATCCGCTACATAGCCGGTGAGAAAGACTGGGTGTACGGCGTGGAATACCGGGAACGCATGCTGGCTATGGGCGAGAAAGTGCCTATGGGAGCCACGCTGACCCTGGTGGTGGGCAACGGCGAAAAAGAAGTGCTTGAAGGCGATTCCCTGGCAGTGGACGAAGGGGCGGAGATACAGGAAACTGTTGGTTCCGGAGAGTCTGCGGCCGATGAATCCTGGTTCTGATGTTAAACGTATGTGTACGGGAATGAGCTGTCTTTAATTCTTAAAGAGGACAAACGATGATTGAAGAATTACCGGACGACATAGAGAACGATGTACTGGACGATATAGAGCCTGTCGGTGACGAGTCGCAGCTTTACGAGCACTTCCGCGTAGTGGTGGACAAAGGGCAGGAGATGATGCGTGTGGACAAATACCTGTTCGACCGGTTGACCAATGCTTCGCGCAACCGTATACAGAAGGCCGCCGATGCCGGATTCGTAATGGCGAACGGCCAGCCGGTCAAGAGCAGCTACAAGGTGAAGCCCCTGGATGTGATAACGGTGATGATGGACCGTCCCCGTTATGAGAACGAGGTGATTCCCGAAGACATTCCCCTGGATATCGTTTACGAGGACAAATACCTTATGGTCGTCAACAAGCCGGCAGGTCTGGTCGTGCATCCCGGACACGGCAACTACCGCGGCACACTCGTCAACGCCATTGCCTGGCACATGAAAGATATTCCCGACTACGATGCCAATGACCCGCACGTAGGGTTGGTGCACCGCATCGATAAAGATACCTCCGGTCTGCTGGTTATTGCCAAGACGCCGGATGCCAAGACCAACCTCGGTCTTCAATTCTTCAATAAAACTACCAAGCGTCGTTACCGTGCCCTCGTCTGGGGAAATGTGGAACAGGACGAAGGGACGATTACGGGTAACGTGGGGCGCAATCCTAAAGACCGTATGCAGATGACCGTTCTCCCCGACGACCAGGGGAAGCACGCCGTTACCCATTATCGCGTGCTGGAGCGCCTGGGATATGTAACGCTTGTGGAGTGTATCCTCGAAACGGGGCGTACTCACCAAATCCGTGTGCATATGAAGCACATCGGGCACATCCTCTTTAACGACGAACGCTATGGCGGGCATGAAATCCTGAAAGGAACCCGTTTTGCCAAATACAAACAGTTTGTAAATAATTGCTTCGATACTTGCCCGCGACAGGCGTTGCACGCCATGACGCTGGGATTCGTACATCCCGTTACCGGGGAGGAAATGTATTTCACCTCGGAGTTGCCGGACGATATGGCACGGCTGATAGACAAGTGGAGGGGCTACATCAGTAATAGAGATTTAGAATGAAACGCACGATTGCTATTGTATGCGGGGGAGACACATCCGAGTTCGAGGTTTCCCTACGCAGCGCACAAGGAATTTACTCCTTCATCGATAAGGAGAGATACACATTATATATCGTAGAAATGCGCGGAGCAGACTGGCACGTGCAGCTTCCCGACGGAACGAAAGCCCCGGTAGACCGCAACGATTTCAGCTTCCGGCTGGGCGGCGATAAGGTGGTGTTCGATTTTGCCTATATCACCATTCACGGAACGCCGGGTGAGGACGGACGCCTGCAAGGATATTTCGACATGCTGCACATACCGTATTCCTGTTGCGGGGTGCTTGCCGCCGCATTGACTTACGACAAGTTCGTATGCAACCAGTACCTGAAAACCTTCGGGGTACGCATTGCAGACTCTTTGATGCTCCGCCGGGGGCAGTCGGTTTCCGACGAAGACGTAATCGGGAAAATCGGTTTGCCCTGCTTCATCAAACCCGGTCTGGGCGGCTCCAGCTTTGGCGTAACGAAGGTAAAGACGAAAGAGCAGATACAGCCCGCCATTGCGAAAGCTTTCGGGGAAGCGGAAGAAGTATTGGTAGAGGCTTTCATGGACGGCACGGAGCTTACCTGCGGTTGCTACAAAACCCGCGGGAAGTCGGTCGTATTCCCCATTACGGAGGTGATATCGCACAACGAGTATTTCGACTATAAAGCCAAGTACGACGGTGAGTCGGACGAGATAACCCCGGCACGCATCCCCGACGAGCTGCGTGACCGCGTGCAGAAGCTCACTTCCGCCATTTACGATATCCTCGGCGCTTCCGGTATTATCCGCGTAGACTATATCGTTACCGAGGGAGACAAGATTAACCTGCTGGAAGTGAACACTACTCCCGGAATGACCTCCACCAGCTTCATCCCGCAGCAGGTGCGTGCGGCGAACATGGATATTAAAGATGTGATGACAGATATAATAGAAAACCAATTTTAGATATTAACTATTAGGTATCAACCGACTATCGGATGCCCGTTTGATTAGTCTTGAAACCGAATACTTATTGTTTAGAATTTAAAATTGCATATCATGGAATTTGAAGAAATCCGCCCTTATCATGACGAAGAACTACCTCAGATTTTTGAGGAATTAATTGCTGACCCGGCATTCCAACAAGTGGCTTGCGCCGTTATGCCGGGTGTTCCTTTCGAGGCTATCGCACAGAAAATGCGTGCAAGCAAGACCAAGCAGGAGTTCCAGGAAAACCTCTGCTACGGCATCTTGCATAAACTTGCCAAGGATACTACAGACGGACTGATACTCGAGAGTATGGCTGTGCTGAACAAGCAGTCTGCCTATACCTACGTTTCCAACCACAGGGATATCATCCTCGATTCCGGGTTCTTGTCCGTTCTTCTGGTAGAGCAAGGGCTGGATACCGTGGAAATCGCTATCGGCGACAATCTGCTGATTTATCCCTGGATTAAGAAACTGGTGCGTATAAATAAATGCTTCACCGTGCAGCGTGCACTGACCATGCGCCAGATGCTGGAGTCCTCCATTCGCATGTCGCGCTATATGCACTATACCATTGCCGAGAAGAAGCAGTCTATCTGGATTGCCCAGCGCGAGGGACGCGCCAAGGATTCCAATGATATCACGCAGGATAGCGTCCTGAAGATGCTGGCTATGGGCGGCGACGGGGATATCATCACCAATCTCCAGGAATTGAATATCGTGCCGCTTTCCATATCTTACGAATACGACCCCTGCGACTATCTGAAAGCGCAGGAGTTCCAGTTGAAACGCGACATACCCGACTATAAGAAAACCACGGACGACGACCTGCTGAATATGCAGACCGGGCTGCTGGGCTATAAAGGGCGCGTATGCTTTCGTATGGCATCCTGCATCAATGACGACTTGGGCGAACTGGAGCGCACATTGCCCAAACCGGAACTATTCGTAGCCATATCCGCTTTGATTGACAAGCGTATCCATGCCAACTACCGTATCTTTGCCAACAACTACGTGGCTCATGACCTGCTGTATGGCAAGGAGGAGTTTGCCGGCCATTATACTGCCGAAGACAAGAAACGCTTTACGGGATATATCGACGGGCAGTTGGACCGTATCGCCATTCCCAACAAAGATGTGGACTTCCTGCGCGGAAAGCTGCTGATGATGTATGCTAACCCGTTGACGAATTACCTGGCTGCAACCAAGTAAGCTGCCGGGAAGCTATAACCGAGTGTGGTAAACGAATATGAAGAAGTATTGCTGTGGACTATTGGCCGTTGTCTGGTCGTGGCTGCTGGTATCGTGCGGCGACGATGATTACTATTATCCTTCCGTGAAGCAGGATTTCCTGACTGCATTCTACGGTGCGGACGGGCAGTTGGAGGCGGTGCAGACCGACGACGGCGAAAAACTCCGGGTCGTCGAGGATATGTCGGGCTCGCGTGCGGACGCGGATGCGTCTGTCCGCATCATTGCCAATTACGAAACGGTGCTGTCCGACAATGAAGTTGCCGGCGTCAAGTTGTATGCTTTGTCGCAGACGATTTCTCCCGTTCCCCTGCCTGCCGACAAGTTCGAGGAAGGCATAAAGACGGAGCCCTCGGAGGTGCAGAGCATCTGGCGGGGGCAGGATTACCTGAATATCGTCCTGGAGGTAAAGCAGCAGGGGCAGCACCTTCTGCATTTTGTAGAGGACGAGGTTGTCGTAGACGAAACCGGCGGACGCGCCACCGTGCGGCTCACCTTGTATCATGCCGTAAGCAGTACCGTGCAGGACTATGGCAAGCGTGCGTATCTGTCCGTTCCCTTAAAGCAATATATGGTCGGAGGCGTGCAGGAGGTGGATGTCTATTTCAGCGTTTATACTTATTCCGACTGTTTTAAAACGTATATCCTGGATGAGACGGGACTTCGTATAGAAAAAAACTGATTTTTATATATATAATAAGGTGAAACGAAAACCGCTCCTTGTGCGGCGGGTAAGAAACGGATTACACGGAATATCGCGAATAAGCCTTAAGAAATAAGGAAAGCCGCGATATTCCGTGTAATCCGTTTCCGGGGACAAGACTGCCTGTCTTTCTTCCCGCTTTAAATGTTATTGTGGTGGCCGGCATCGGCAATCGTCAGCTCGATACCCATTTCCTCTATACGCAAGGCAGTGGAAGGAGGGATGCGGGAATCGGTGATGATATGGTCTATATCCTCCATTTCGGCTATTTTGCTGAATCCGCGCCGCCCGAACTTGGAGGAGTCCGCGAGTACGATTGTCTTTTGGGCGGTTTGCATCATGACACGGTTCAAGCTCGCTTCCATCATATTGGTAGTGGTGATGCCGAAGTCGAGGTCGATGCCGTCCACCCCGATAAACAGCTTGCTGCACGAAAAGTCCGCCAATATATTCTCCGCATATTTTCCTACTACGGAGAGGCTGCTATGGCGCAGGATGCCGCCGAGCTGGATAATATAAATATTCTTTTCGCTTGCCAGAATACTGGATACCTCCATAGAGGCAGTAATCACGGTCAGCTCGTCCACCGGTACTATGCTGCGTGCCAGGGCGTGCATGGTAGTGCCCGATGCTATCAGTATGGAATCCTTGGGAGCGATGAGGCTGGCGGCTTTCATTCCTATCAGCCGTTTTTCCTCCACATACAGCTTTTCCTTCTCGCTGACATTCCTGTTGTCGATATAAGGGTCTATCAAAATAGCTTTCCCGTGGTTCCGGTATAGTTTCTTTTCTCTTTCGAGGTCGGTTAAATCCTTCCGTATCGTAACTGATGAAACGTTGAGATGTGCGGCTAAGTCTGTTACCAAAATAGAATTATGCTGCAGCAACAATTCTAATATAATAGATTGTCTCTCTTCTTTTGTCATATTAAGCCCGAAAATTGTATTTAATGCGCTAATATACTTGAAAAAAACAGTATAAGGAAACTCTTGATGCTAAGAAATGGTAAAAGCCGCCCCGAAACACTATCTTATGAAACGTAAACTGTATTACCCCCGTTTTTACGCCGAAATTACTGTTCGAAGAACTTTTTTTCTTATTTTCGAGAAATAAATAAGGAAAAGTTTCGTTATTCTAAAAATAGAATTTATATTTGTTGCGAAATGAAACCTTGAAAGTTTTGATAAGAAAGTTTGGTGCTCTGATACGAAACCCGAATATCGAACGACGTTAACTAATATTATAAAAACATGGTACTTAATAGCGAAATGAACGAATTTGACATCATCATCATAGGTGGAGGTGCTACCGGAGCGGGTACGGCGAGGGATTGCTCCTTGCGCGGAATGCGGGTTCTGCTTGTAGAACGTTTTGATTTTGCTGCCGGCGCTACCGGGCGAAACCATGGATTGCTCCATAGCGGCGCCCGTTATGCGGTAACCGACAGGGAGTCCGCTGCCGAGTGCATCACGGAGAATATGATTCTTCGGAAGATAGCACGCCATTGCGTAGAAGAAAACGGAGGATTGTTCATTTCCCTACCGGAAGACGACCTCTCCTACCAGGATTTGTTCGTAGAGTCGTGCCGGGCTGCGGGCATCGATGCGCAGGTAATAGACCCTGCCGAGGCAAGGCTGATAGAACCTTCCGTAAACCCCTCGATTATAGGTGCGGTGAAAGTACCCGACGGGTCGATAGACCCTTTCAGGCTCACCCTGGCAAATATCATCGACGCCAAAGCTCATGGAGCGAAAGTACTGGTGTACCATGAGGTGACGGCACTTATTCAGGAGCGGGGAAGCATCGTCGGAGTCACCGTATTCAATCATAAAACAAAAACCGGACATAATTATTATGCGCCTCTGACTATTAACGCAGGAGGCATCTGGGGACATGGCATTGCTGCAAAAGCAGGCATAAGGGTGGACATGTTCCCGGCAAAAGGCTCGTTATTGATTTTTGGGCATCGAATCAATAACATCGTACTCAACCGCTGCCGTAAACCGGCCAATGCAGATATTCTCGTTCCTGGCGATACAATCTGCTTGATTGGAACGACGTCGAGCCGTGTAGGTTTCGACGAGGTGGATGAAGTACGGGTTACATCGGAAGAGGTCGATTTGTTGTTGTCGGAAGGAGAAAAGTTGGCTCCCGCCCTGGCTACGACCCGCATTTTGAGGGCATATGCCGGCGTTCGTCCGCTGGTGGCTGCCGATAACGACCCTTCCGGCCGTAATATAAGCCGGGGTATCGTGTTACTGGACCATGAGGTGCGTGATGGTGTTCCGGGTTTTGCCACTATCACCGGCGGAAAACTGATGACTTACCGGCTAATGGCGGAATGGGCTACGGATTTGGCATGTAAGAAGCTGGGGATTGACAAACCCTGCACTACGATGCACGAACCCCTTCCCGGCTCGCGCCTGGAAGAGGGGCAACCCGGCGGCAGGCAGGCGGCAGACCGCCCGAAACGCTCCTCGGTGGGGCGTCACGGCGAAATGGCCGATAAGATAGCATCGGAAAGCAAGTACGACAACAGCCTGGTTTGCGAGTGCGAGGATGTCACCGTAGGCGAGGTGAACTATGCGGTGAACGAGCTCGATGTGCACAACCTGGTAGACCTGCGCCGCCGTACGCGCGTAGGCATGGGTACATGCCAGGGAGAACTTTGCGCATGCCGTGCGGCAGGCTTGCTCGGCGAGGCGCATAACTGCTCGCAAAAGGCGAGGACAGACTTGGCATCGTTCCTGAACGAGCGCTGGAAAGGATTGTATCCCGTGGCGTGGGGCGAAGCCCTGCGTGAGAGCGAATATACCCAGTGGATATACGGTGGAGTTTGTGGAATGGAATAAAACGAATTGGAAATGAAATTTGATACATTGATAATAGGTGGAGGACTTGCCGGCTTAACGTGTGGAATCCGTTTGCAGAAGAATGGCGTGAGATGTGCTATCATCTCCACCGGGCAGAGTGCATTGCATTTTTCCTCCGGTTCATTCGACTTGCTCAACGGGTTGTCCGACGGAACGAAGGTAGATAACCCGGTTGCCGCCGCCGGGAAAGTGGGCAGCAACCACCCATATACGAAGTTAGGCGAGCATTTTGCATACTATGCCCGGGAAGCAAAACAGCAATTGCTGGAGTGCGGCATCGAGGTGAACGGCGACGCAAAGCATAACCATTTCCGCATAACCCCTATGGGCACGCTGAAACCTACATGGCTTACGTTTTCCGATTTCACACCGCTCCCGTCGGCAGATGATATGGCAGGCAGGAAAATCCTGGTAGCCAATATAGCGGGTTTCCTCGACTTCAATACGAAATTCGTGGCGGACAGCTTCGAAAAGCAAGGAGCCGAATGCCGTATTGCCTCCATTAACCTCCCCGAGTTGGAAAGGTTGCGGATTAGCCCCACGGAGATGCGTTCCACCAATATTGCCAGGGTACTGGAAAACGAAAAGGTGCTTGAAGCCCTGATTGCGGAACTGGCGGGGCATACAGCCGGTTTTGATACTGTTGCACTGCCTGCCGTATTCGGATTGTCGTCTGCAACACCTGCAAAGAAATTGAAGGAAGCGCTGGATATTCCGGTATGGCTGATTCCTACGATGCCGCCTTCCGTTCCCGGTATTCGCGCACAACAGCAGCTTCGCCGTTCTTTCGAGGAGCTGGGCGGAGTTTATATGCTGGGCGATACGGTCGTAAAGGCAGATTTCCAGGGGAATAAGGTGCAGGCGGTATATTCCGTCAATCACGGAGACATCTCGTTTGCGGCAGAAAACTTTGTCCTTGCATCGGGCAGTTATTTCAGCAACGGGCTGGTTGCCCGGCCTAACAGCGTCATCGAGCCCGTTTTCGGTTGCGATGTCGATTTTACCCCCGGACGCGACAGTTGGTACGACAAATCCTTCTTCAACAAACAGAACTACATGACATTCGGTGTGGCTACTGACGAAAAGTTACGGGTCAGCATCGGGGGCGATACGCAGCAGAACCTGTTTGCGGCGGGCTCTGTCCTGAGCGGCTCCAACACCATACATGAGGGTTGCGGCGCCGGGATTTCCATGCTTACGGCATTATATGTAGCGGATAACTTAATAAAAGGATGATGTCATGAATATGCAGAACAATATAAGCGAGAACAATTTTGAGCAATGCATCAAGTGTACGGTTTGCACGGTATATTGTCCGGTTATTCCGGTAAATCCCGAATATCCCGGGCCGAAGCAGGCCGGACCGGACGAAGAACGCCTTCGCCTGAAAAGGGGAGAGTACTTTGATGAAGCGCTGAAATACTGCCTGAACTGCAAGCGTTGTGAGGTAGCCTGCCCGTCGAATGTAAGGATTGGTGATATCATCCAGTTGGCACGCATCAAATACAGCAAGAAGAAACCGGCACTGCGCGACATAATGCTGGCAAATACGGATTTCGTAGGTACAATGGCATCCGCCTTCGCCCCTGTGGTAAATACGACGCTCTCCCTGAAACCGGTAAAAATGGTAATGGACGGAGTGCTGAAGATAGACAGCCACCGTGTTTTCCCGAAATACTCCTCCCGGACATTCGAAAGCTGGTTCCGAAAGAACGTAATGGCATCGCAGGATAACTACAAGAAACATGTAAGCTTTTTCCACGGCTGCTATATCAATTATAATTTCCCCCAGTTGGGAAAGGATATGGTGAGTGTGCTTAATGCAATCGGTTACGGGGTACACCTGCTCGAAAAAGAGAAGTGCTGCGGAGTGGCTTTGATATCCAACGGTCTGATAAACCAGGCGCGCAAGCAGGCCGAAACGAACCTGCACTCTATCCGCAAATCGATTTTTGAGGACAAGCGTCCGGTAATCGGAGCCTCGTCCACCTGCATTTTTACGATGCGCGACGAATACCCGCACCTGCTCGGAGTTGACAATGCGGATGTGCGCGACGGTATCGAGCTGGCTACCCGTTTCATCTTCCGCCTGCTCGAGGACAAGAATATAAAGCTGAAGTTCCGCAATGACACGAAGCTGAAGATTGCCTATCACACCCCTTGCCACATGGAAAAGCTGGGTTGGGCATATTACTCTATCGCATTGCTGCGCAGCATTCCCAACATACATCTTACCGTACTCAACTCCCAGTGTTGCGGGATAGCCGGTACATACGGTTTTAAAAAAGAGAATTACGAAACATCGCAAGGAATCGGCGCTTCGCTGTTCCGCCAGATAGAAGAAGTGGCGGCCGACTTTGTAGCTACCGATTGCGAAACCTGCAAATGGCAGATTGAGATGTCTACCTCCGCCAAAGTAAAACACCCCATTTCGATACTTGCAGAAGCTCTGGACTTGGAAGAAACCAGTAAACTAAATAAGTAACAAATAACATTATTCTTAAAATCTTAGTACTATGTGGAATTTTTTAGCACCACCTGCTTATAAGCAGGAACTACCGGCGGAAAAGATTGAGTCAGCGTACAAAAGCTATCGTTGGCAGGTCTTTCTGGGTATATTTATCGGTTACGCAGGTTTTTATATCGTGCGTAAGAACTTTTCGATGGCCATTCCGGAGCTTGCCCAGTTCGGTTTCGAAAAAGGTGAGTTGAGTATCGTTCTTTCCATGAACGCCGTTGCCTATGCGCTGTCCAAATTCTTAATGGGAAGCGTGTCCGACCGCAGCAACTCGCGCGTGTTCCTTCCGTTGGGGCTGGTCTTGGCTGCCGTTTCCATGATGTTCATGGTGGTGCCGGTACAGTTCTTCGGTCCGGAAAACAAGTCGTTGGCTATTATCGTAATGGCTGCCCTCAACTTCCTGGTAGGCTGGTTTAACGGTATGGGTTGGCCTCCTTGCGGACGTGTCATGACCCACTGGTTTTCGGTAACCGAACGCGGAACGATGATGTCCGTCTGGAATTGCGCCCATAATGTGGGCGGTGCGCTGGTAGGGCCAATGGCTGTATATGGTGCATTGTGGTTCGGCTCTTGGTTCTATGGCGCCGATTCGTCCCGTTACTTTCTCATCGGTACATACGTATTCCCGGCAGCAGTCGCTCTCCTTGTGGCATTGGTGGCATATTGCCTGATTCGCGATACTCCCCAATCGTGCGGTCTTCCTTCTATCGAGAAGTACCGTAACGACTATCCCAAAAATTACAGCGCGAAGCAGGAAGAAGTGCTTACGGTAAAAGAGATTTTCTTCAAGCATGTGTTCAACAACAAGATGCTTTGGTACATCGCTATCGCCAACGCCTTTGTCTACATGGTACGTTACGGCTGCCTCGACTGGGCTCCCACTTTCCTGAAAGAGGCGCAAGGATATGATATCAAACAGGCAGGCTGGGCATATTTTGCATATGAGTTCGCCGCCATACCCGGAACATTGGTTTGCGGTTGGTTGAGCGATAAAGTCTTTAAGGGCGGACGTGCGATGACTACTATCATCTTCATGGCTATCGTAGCCGTATTTATCTTCCTCTACTGGCATTTCTCCGACAACTACATAATTGTAACCTTGTCCTTGATTGCTATCGGTTTCTTCATCTACGGCCCGGTAATGCTGATAGGCGTCCAGGCACTCGACCTCGCTCCCAAAAACGCCGCCGGTACAGCCGCCGGACTTACCGGGTTCTTCGGGTACTTCTTCGGAACCGCTATCCTTGCCAACGTAGTGCTCGGCTACGTAGCCGAAATGGCAGGCTGGGACTGGACTTTCATATTGTTGCTCATAGCCTGTGCCTTGTCCATTTTGTTGATGTCTTTCACTTACAAAGACGAGAAGGCATTGCTGGAGGAAAGGAAAAAGAAATAATCTTTCGATAGATAATTATAAAATGAATTTTACTCAGTATTTACCTTAATTTATTAACCATGTTGAAGAATCCAATCAAGTTAAGTGCAGCCTTATTAGGTGTGGCCTTAATGACTTTTACTTCCTGTGAAGACCAAGATTTTACAGATGTGAATAATGACGCAACACGCGTTGAAGTGAACACGATTTCTGCCGAAATGGCGAAAGTACGCGATTATGTACCTGCTTATGCTGTAATGGCGCATCGCGGTTCTACTTTTTGGACTCCGGAAGAAACAGAGACTGCATGGCGTTGGGCACGTGAAATGGGTGCGGACTACCTCGAATCGGACTTGCAATGTTCTAAAGACGGTGTTATCCTGGCTAATCATGATGATAACCTGAAACGTACCACCAATATCGAAAACCTGTATGGCGAGTTGGTTCCGAGTACCCGCAAGCAGTTCTATATGAATCACGGCATGAGCGAAGCCAAAGCCGAGGAACTTGTAAAAGAAGACCAGAAGAATTTCCGCCCCTACTATGCAATGTCTTATATGTACGACGAACTGGCTAAGCTTGATGCCGGAACATGGTTCAATGAGGCAAGCCTCGAGCAGGCACGCGAGGGGTTCACGGAGCATCACCAATATATTTCGGCGCTCGAAGACCAAATCCGTTATGCGGAAGGTAAAATGCTGAAACGCGATGCCAGCGGCGAACGGATATATACCATAACCGGAACCTGGGACCCGGAAAATCCGAGAGATTGCCTGAAATATGTTTTTGAGTACGAGAATGACCCGCAAGATACGGGCAACCGTCCGGGCGTTTACATCGAGTTTAAAGAATCCTGGTTGAATCCGTCGGACTTCGAGCAACGTGTATATAACAAGCTCGACGAACTGGGCTGGAACATCATGACAAAACCCTGCAACGGAGAACCTTTCTATAAGAATGGTAAAGTGAATGTAGGCAACACCAATGGTAAGGTCATTCTCCAGACATTCTCCCTCGAAAGCCTCCGCCGTTCGGCCGAGATATTTAAAGGCCAGATTCCGATGTGCTTCCTTTTCTGGGAAGGCACAGCAGCTACCGATTTGAAAGTCGATACGCCTCAGGGCTATGCCTCTTTCATCAATATCGGATTGGAATACAAGGCACATATCATCGGCCCTTCTATTGCAGGCGCTCCGAACGATTATCCCGAGATGAACGCACCCTGGCAGGCTTACCTTATCAAGAGAGCCGGTATGCTGAATCACCCGTACTCATTCGACTCTTATGCACAAATGGCAAAGTATTTCGGTACGTATAACTGGGGAAATACCGTAATGTACGATGAGCTGCTGCATGGCATCTACGGCGACGGTCTGTTTACCAACCGTTCCGAAATGAGTATTAAGTATTTGATAGATAACGGACTGCGCGACAAGAATGCTCCGCAAATCGTTCCCGATGCAGTCAAGACGCTCGAAAGACTCGGTTACGGAAAGTAAAATGTTTGATTATTTATTTAATATAGAATGTATCTTATGAAAAAGTATATATTAATGCCTGTTTTAGCAGCTTTATCGCTGGCAGGTACGGCTGTGCAGGCCCAGGACTTTGACAACAAGCCAGTTGTAAATGTAAGTAATGATAAGGAAAACCTGAATTTCACCATTGGTGCGCGTTTCATGATGGACGGTGCGTACTATCATTCTGATTTTACTCCAGTGAAGTCGGGAGCCGCTATCACCGATGCACGTATCCGTACATCGCTCTCTTATGAGGATTGGTATTTCTATGCGGATTTCGATTTCTCCAAAGGCAAATTCTCGCAGAAAAATATCTTTCTGCAATATACACTGCAAGGTATGAAAGGCAACCACCTATTCAAAGCCGGTTATTACAACAATCCGGCTACTATGGCTAATAATACCAGCCGCGGCAGTTTGCATTTCATTTCACGTTCGGCAGCGTCCAACGCTTTGTCGACAGGACGTGAACTGGGTTTGAGCTACATTTTCTATAACGACCACTTTTTTGCCAATCAGGGTGTGTTTGCCGAAAACAAGTACAATAACCAGATTGACGGTTATCAAGGCGTGTCGTTCGGAGGCCGCTGGATATGGCGTCCTGTCAACAACGACGATGCTACCTTCCATGTCGGTGCTACTTTCCGCTATGCCAACATAGCTACGGGCGAAGCACAAGGTGGCAACGTACTGAAAACATCACTGGATTTGGGCACTTCATTGGAAACTTATACAGACCCTACTACGGAGTTCGTATCGGCCACCCTGCCTTGGGCAAAGAATGTGTACGATGTGGGTGCTGAATTCCTCTACAAGAATGATAACTTTTTTGCAAGAGGCGAATATATGTACAAATACGTTACGAAGGAACGCGACGACGAAGCTCTTTTCGAGGCCAATCTCGGCTCTATCGACTCTTGGACGACTTTGGAATCCTGGCAAGCAGGCAATCCCCTCGGAGCCAACTCTTTTCATGGCGCATACGTAGAGGCCGGCTATAAAATCTTCGGTAATTCTTATCAGTACAGTAATTCCGACGCTTTGCTGAAGGGATTGGACGGCAGGTCTTTGGAAGTCGTTGCACGTTATAGCTACGTAGGCCTTAATGACATCCGCAGCGGAGAAAAGTATGTATTGGGACGCGACCAGTACTATCCTGAAGGTTTGTTGAAAGATTATCCTGCAACTTCCAAGAGTGTCGGCGGCGGTAATATGCATTCGGCTACTTTGGGGGTAAACTATGCTTTCAATAAGTTTGCCCAGGTTATGTTGAGCTATACCTACAACCGCCTTGACCGTGATAAATATCCTTCGGATAAGAATTTCCATGTACTTCAGGCACGATTGATGTTCCAGTTCTAATTGTGTGCGTTTGTTTACAATAGTGGTTAGTATGCCTCTGGGATAGGGGTAAAACAGAAAAGAGGGTACTGTAAAGTATCCTCTTTTTGCTGTATGGGATGAAAGTGCAACAGATATTTTCCGGTATATTCTGGTATCATAAGTGAAAAAGTGATAACTTTGATTACATTTTCAACCTACATTAAAATGAGTAAACTTATGAAGGCATTCTTTGCAGGCGTTTGCCTGTTCTTTTCCACCCTCTTTTCCTGCCAACAGAAGGGGGGAGATTTCAAGTCTGTTTCGGCAGATGAATTTGCAACACTGATAACCGACCCCGATATTCAGCGGTTGGACGTGCGTACGGTTGCCGAATATTCGGAGGAGCATATTCCCGGCAGTATCAATATCAATGTGCTGGACAAACAGTTTGCTGCCATAGCGGATTCTACACTCCAAAAAGACAAACCGGTAGCTCTTTATTGCCGTAGCGGAAAGCGCAGCAAAAAAGCCGCCGCTATCCTAAGCCAAAAGGGATATACGGTTTACGACCTCGACAATGGTTTTATCAGTTGGAAAGAAGCCGGGAAAGAAACGGAGAAATAGTGAAAATTCTCGTCACTCGTCACTTTTAGGGATAATCTCCTGTATATGATGAAGTTGGTGAGTGATGACAACCGATATGACGAGTGACGACCGACATCCGGTCATCACTCGTTTTTTAGGGAATATACTTACCTTCTCTACTGTAATTTTCTTATAATCAGTATTGTATATAGGATAATCGCCATTATTCCCATACTGGAACAAAGTGGGGAAATGGTGGTTAGTACTGTTGTTTTTGCCTCTTTAGTGCAGCCAAGATACCGCTATACTTACAGTAAAATCCCGTTTTGCAGTTGCGGGCTGTGCAGTTGCCAACTGTGGGCTGTCGGGCACACAATTGAAAACCGTTCGTCCCGCAGTTGCGGGACGAAGAAAAGCATAAGGAGCAATGGCATTTTACATCGGATACAAGCGCATTATCCACAAGGGATGCAGCGATTATATTGCGGGGAAATGCTTCTTACCGTAGCAGCCCGTTCCTTTTTTGAACGTAAAAACGCTTTTACAGGCCTTCTATCAGGCGTTTCAATACCACCGTTGCCGAAATCTCACGGTTGGCGGCTTCCGGTATCACGATAGACTGCGGGCTTTCAATCACGTCGTCCGTTACAATCATATTGCGGCGTACCGGCAGGCAGTGCATAAAGTAAGCATTATCGGTTACAGCCATTTGGCGGTCGCTTACGGTCCATGCACGGTCTTTACTCAGTATCTGCCCGTAGTTGTCGCCGGTATAGGCAGCCCAGTTCTTGGCATATACGAAGTCCGCACCTTCAAAGGCTTTCATCTGGTCGTATTCCACACGGGCATTGCCCACGAATTTCGAATCGAGTTCGTAACCCTCGGGGTGAGTAATGACGAATTCATAATCCGTAGCATTCATCCACTCGGCAAAAGAGTTGGGAACGGCCTGCGGCAACGGACGCGGATGCGGAGCCCATGTCATAACGACTTTGGGACGCGCCTTTTTCTTGTATTCCTCAATCGTAATGAGGTCTGCGAAGCTTTGCAGCGGGTGGCGTGTGGCGGCTTCCATAGAGAATACCGGCCGGCCGGAATATTTGATGAACTGGTTCAGTATTACTTCGTTGTAGTCGTATTCGCGGTTTTCGAAACGGGCGAAAGAGCGCACGCCGATTACATCGCAATAGCAGCCCATTACCGGAATCGCTTCCAGCAGGTGCTCCGGCTTGTCGCCGTCCATGATGACGCCGCGCTCGGTTTCCAACTTCCACGCTCCCTGGTTGATGTCCAGCACAATAACGTTCATGCCCAGGTTCAGGGCGGCTTTTTGGGTGCTGAGGCGGGTACGCAGGCTCGAGTTGAAGAATATCATCATTAACGTCTTGTTACGTCCCAGCTCTACATATTTGAAACGGTCTTTCTTGATTTCAAATGCTTCGTCCAGCGCAGTTCTCAGGTTGCCGATGTCCTGCACGCAAGTAAAGTTCTTCATACTTTTTTGGTAATTAATGATTAATGTTCTTACTTTCTTATCTGTCCTTCTCCTTCGATAATCCATTTGTACGTGGTGATTTCCTCTAAAGCCATAGGGCCGCGTGCATGCAGTTTCTGTGTACTGATGCCGATTTCGGCTCCCAGCCCGAACTGTGCGCCGTCTGTAAAGGAGGTCGGGGCGTTTACGTAGACGCAAGCCGCATCCACCTCGCGGCAGAACCATTCGGCATGTGCCTTGTCTTCGGTTACGATACATTCGCTGTGCCTGGAGCCATACTGCTGTATGTGCGCTATGGCGCTATCTATGCCTTCAACGACTTTCACGGCCATTTTGTAATCCAGGAATTCCGTACCGAAATCTTCTGCCGTGGCTTCCTGCAACAGCCCGGCAGGATAATGCCCCTGCAGGGAGGCGTATGCAAACGGGTCTGCATAGATAATTACATTGCTTTCCTGCAACGGCGCACAGAGCGCGGGCAGGTCTTTCATACGGTCGCCGTCTACGAGCAGGCAGTCCAGGGCGTTGCACACGCTGACGCGGCGTGTCTTGGCATTGTTGATAATGGCAGCTCCTTTCTTTACATCTCCATAGCGGTCGAAAAATGTATGGCATATGCCCGCACCGGTTTCTATCACCGGGATAGTGGCATTTTGGCGGACGAAGTCGATGAGGCTGCTACTGCCGCGCGGGATAATCAGGTCTACATAGCCGTTGGCATGCAGCAGCTCTGTCGTGGCTTCACGGTCGGCGGGAAGCAGCTCTACGATATGCGGGTCTGCCCCGAATTGTTTTAGTACATCGTGTATCACGCTGATAATGGTGCGATTGGAGCAATCTGCATCGCTTCCGCCTTTCAGTATGCAGGCGTTGCCGCTTTTCAGGCAAAGCGAAAATACGTCGAAGCTCACATTGGGGCGTGCCTCGTAGATGATGCCTATCACTCCGAAGGGCACGCTTATACGTTTTATTTTCAGTCCGTTGGGCATTACTCCCTGCTTCTGTATGCGTCCTACCGGTGAGGGGAGCTTGGCAACCTTGCGGATATCGTTTGCAATACCTTTCAAGCGGTCTGCGGTCAGCATCAGGCGGTCGTACTTGGGGTTGGAGGGCTCCATGCGTTCCAGGTCTTTCCGGTTTTCGGCAAGGATAAAGTCTGTTCTCTCCTTGGCTGCATCTGCAACGGCCAGTAATATCCGGTCAATCTCTTCGCCGTTCAGCGCCGATAGCTTACGGCTGGCGTACTGCACGGCAGCAAAGGTTTTGTTTAAATCCATTATTTTGTAGTTTATTAATTGATTGTTCTGCAAATGTAGTGATTATATCGATAAGTAGTACATTAAATGTAATATCATATAAACGTAAACCCTATATGGATAATAGAGACGATATCTTGAATGAAAAACACCTTTCCGCAGGCATTGCTCCAATGACTTACGGAAAGGTGTTTTCATTTAGAATTTTATTCGGGCTGGCTATTCCTCTTTAGGTGTTTCACAGCTTTCTACAGGTTGTGAGGTGAAAACGTGTTTGGCATAGTTCAATCCTTCTCTTTGGTAGAGTTTTACAAGGTTGTCCAGGCGTTGCAGGAAGTTTTCATAGTTTTTTTTGGCAGGTTGCATCCATTGTACTTCCGATAATGCTGCCATGCGCGGTAGAAGCATGTATTCTATTTGGTCGACAGAAGTAATGTATTCTGTCCATAAATTAGCTTGCACACCGACGATGTATTTCTTTTGTTCTTCTTTAAGGCCGTTGGTCGGTTCCAGACTATAAACTTTTTCAACCGGTACATAACCGCCGATAGCCATATAGGGTTCATTCTCGGTATCTTTTGCCTGGTAGTAATCGAAGTAACAGAAGTCGTTGGGAACCATAATTACATCGTGTCCCAGTTGGGCGGCTTTGATACCACCGGTACTGCCCCTCCAGGACATAACGGTGGCAGTCGGGGTGATGTCGCCTTCCAGAATTTCATCCCAGCCAATGACTTTGCGCCCTTTGCTGTTGAGGAATTTCTCGATGCGTGCCATGCAGTAGCTTTGCAGACGGTCTTCGGCAGAGTGTTTTCCATCGTCTTTCAACCCTTCTGCTTTGATGCGTGCCTGGCATTTCGGGCACTTCTCCCAACGGGTGCGTGGTACTTCGTCTCCACCGATGTGTATGTATTCGGAAGGGAATATGTCGATGATTTCACTCATGACATCTTCCAGAAATTTTAGAGTCTTGTCGTTTCCGAGGCAGAGTACATCTTCGAATATTCCCCAGTTGGGACATACTTCGTATGGACCGCCGGTACATCCTAACTCGGGATAGGCTGCAAGGGCTGCTAACATATGTCCGGGCATGTCGACTTCCGGAATAACGGTGATATAACGTTCTTGGGCGTATTTCACGATTTCACGGGCTTCCTTTTGGGTATAGAAGCCACCGTGGGGGATGCTGTCGTATTCGGGAGTGTTGTGGCCGATAACCGTACGGTTACGCATGGAACCGATTTCGGTAAGTTTGGGGTATCGTTTGATTTCAATTCTCCAACCTTGGTCGTCGGTTAGGTGCCAGTGCAGGGTGTTCATGTTGTGTAGTGCCAACAAATCTATGTATTCTTTGACAACTTTGATCGGATAGAAGTGGCGGCAGATGTCAAAGTGCATAGCACGGTAACCGAAGCGAGGCTCATCCTTGATTTCTCCTGCCGGAAACAGAATGTCGGCGCCGGTGGCTTTTGCCGGAATGGATTTACGTAAGGTCTGTATGCCATAGAATACCCCCTTTTCTGTTTGTCCCTTTAAAATGATGTTATCGGCGGTAGTCGTCATTACATATCCTTCTTTATTGGGGATATCGGCATCCAATGTCAGGGAGATAGCTCGTTTGACACTTTCTCCTTGAGGGATTGCTTCTATTGGGGGGGCATATCCTGTAGCCTGCCGGATGTACTCGGACAGGAATTGTGCGTTACGTTGTAATAGTCCGTTCCCTTCCGGATAGACGATGCGTGTACTGTTGTTTAATTTAAACCCGCTTTCTTGTGTCGTATTTATCTCCTGTGGCAAGGGGATTACGGAATAAGAAGCTGATTGCTCGTTGTGGCTACATGCTGCAAAAGCACATGCCATAAGCGGTACTAATAGTTTGTTCATGGCTTTGATTATGTAATGTTTTACGTATAGGTTGATTAATTATGTTCAGAATATTCTTTAAGATGTTTGTATTGTTGTTGCAATGTTTCGTAGAGACCCTGCATTTTTTCATCTTTTGAGAAAATGATTGCTTCTGCCTGGCAGGGTTTCAAATAGTTCCGGTTGATAGTAGTAAAGCGTTGGTTTAATTTTTTTGCGTCGGCTATAATTACTTTCAAACGCTCTGCCAAGTTTCCGGATTGGCTAATTTCATAATTGTTTGATTCGTAGGCTGCCTCTACTTCTTTGAATTGCAGGTAGTTTATGCGTAAATCCAGCATCAAGCAGTAATGCTCGAATTCTTCCGTATGCGTACGGGGGGCTAATCGGCTGAAATCCTTTTTCAGCTTTTCACACTCCTCTATAAGGGTGGCAATAGGTTGTCCTTTTGTATCCTTGCCCTGTTGAATGGTTTCTTGAGGCATTTGGAAGTAATGGAGAAAAATAGATGCTTCTTTTGCCGAAAGCCCGTAGCGTTCTTGTGCATAGTTTTTAATGAACGTTTCCGGATGAATCGGCTCAGGGCTATCGGCTGCTCGGCAGAAAGCGTCAATCAGTATCTGAAAACCCGACATTGGGTACACTTGCCGGATAGGTTGCATTTCGGTAATTTCCCAGTTTGTATCATAATGGAATCCATACGTTCCGCTGGTAGACCAGGATGTTTGTATGATGCCTTCGTAACCTTGTTGACGGGCGAAAGGCAGGAATGTTGCCAGGTTCTCGAAATGTTTCATCCATTGTGTCAAATAGATGTTGTCCGGATGGGAGCGTAAAGAAGGAGCACCCCACATTTTTACACCTAAGTTAATCAGGTTGTCCAGCTTGCCGAAATAATCGGGTTCCCAACCGTAATTCCAATCTACGTAGATAATATCTTTAGGAAGTTCCTGTATGGCTTCGGGATGTTTTAAAATGATGTCTGCCCAAATAACAGGCTGTTTCCCCATTTCCCGGACAAGGTCGGACATGGCTTTTACATAGTTTACGAATAAACGCGACTTGTCTACTTTGGAGCATTGCCGGCAGCTCCCCAACAGGTAGGTTTCATCTGCTCCTATATGGAAATAAGGAGAGGGATGCAGTGCTGCCACTTCCTGGAATATTTCTCTGAATATAGCTTTGGCATCTTCAATTTTGAGTGGGCACACTTGTGATACCTCTTTGGAATCTTCGCGTAATAGTGCATAGCGTTCGTGCCTGAGAATATATTCGCAATGTCCGAAACAATTTTGCAGAGGGATGACATCAATACCCAAAGAGTTGCAATAACCAACTATGTCTTTGACCTCTGCTTGTGTAAATGCTTGTTTGTTACGGAGTGTGGCATGCTTTTGAAAAGGAAAGGATGCTTCGTACTCTAAAATCAATGTGTTGATTCCTTTTTGGGAAAGGTCATATGCCAATTTTTTAATGGCAGAAACGGACATGACTTGTGTACGGAAATCCAAATGAAAAGCTCTTACGGCAAATGGTTTTTCTGCCGGATTGGCATACAAGGGAAAACTGATGCACAAGAGGAAATAGAATATGAATATTTTATGAAGTCTTGTTTTCATAACAGGTTTGTTTTTAAGGGTAATAAAGATGCGCTGTCTTTGTCGCAAAAGAGGGTAGCTTGTGGATGCGTACGCAAAATGGAAGCAGGGCATTGGGTACTGATAGGACCATATAATGTTTCTTTTACGGCATGAGCCTTTTGAACTCCGGGAACCATGCATAATAAGCATTGGGCTTTCATGATAGTAGGGATAGTAACGGTAACGGCTTGTTGGGGGACTTCACTTAAACTACGGAAACAGCCGTCGTGTACCTGCTGCATCCGGCATATTTCGTCCAGGAATACGGTTTTTACAGACTGTGGGTCGTTGAACGATGCAACATGCGGGTCATTGAAAGCTATATGGCCATTTTCGCCGATTCCCATGAATACAATGTCGATAGGATACTGGTTTAGAACTTTTTCATATCGTTGGCAAATGGATTGGGGTATTTCGTTTTCTCTATACAAATAATGAATCGATTTGAAAGGAACAATGTCGAAAATGCGTTCTTTCAGAAAATTGCCGAAACGTTGAGGAGCGTCCTGGGCTAATCCGATATATTCGTCCATGTGCAGTGCATTGATGCGCTTCCAGGGAATGTCTTGGTTTTGTAGAGCAGCAAGGAACTCGTTTTGAGAGGGTGCGGCTGCAAACAGAATATTGATTTCTTCTTTTTGGTTCAGCAGCTTATTTACTTTAACGGCCGCCAGGCGAGCGGCTTCTTCCCCCAACATTTCTCTGTCGGGGTATATCCGGGTGAGCAAAGTTTCTGTTTTGATTTCTTGAATGTTCATGGTTGTCGTCATTATATTAGTTTTTCTCCGTTAATAAATACTTGTTGAATTTGTACTTCTTTATCAAAAATAACGATGTCGGCATCATAGCCCCGTGCTATTTGCCCTTTGCGGTTTTGGATACCCATGATTTCAGCAGGTGTCTGCGTCATCATACGGACTGCTTCGGTCAAAGGGCGTTCTCCCATTCGGTGCATATTACGTACCAGGCGGTCGGCCGTTGCCACACTACCGGCAAAAGCTTGACGGTCGGGCAATTTGGCAACACCGTCTTCGATAATGACCTTTTGACCTTTTTCACGGCCTCCCAGGATGCTCTCCCCTTCGGGCATACCGGCTCCGCGCATAGAGTCTGTAATAAGTGCTACCTTTTCTGCACCTTTGTTTTTTACGGCAAGTTTCATTAGCGGTGCAGGAACATGGATTCCGTCGGCAATGAGCTCAATGGTTATGTTGTCCAACAGGTAACCTGCTTCTATACAGCCGGCATAACGGAATGCATTTCTACGGGTAATGCCATTCATACAGGAATAGAAATGGGTGATGTGCGTAAATCCGTGTTTCACGGCTTCGACAATGTCTTCATAAATTGCATCTGTATGGGCAATAGAAGGAAGAATACCTCGTTGACAAAGTAAATCCCCGAATTCAAGTGCACCCGGAAGTTCGGGAGCAATGCTCCAACGAACGATGTCCTGGCTTCTTTCTAATATTGCCAAGTATTCGCTGGGGATAGGGTTACGCAGGTAACGGGCATCTTGCGCTCCGCGGAAAGCATGTGCAAAGTAGGGACCTTCCAGATGCAAGCCTCCGAATGCCGCTCCTTGATGTTGTGTTTTTACTTTGTCGTAAACGTCGAGAAAACGCAATAGTTCTTGATTGTCCGAAGCCAATGTGGTCGGAAACAGCAGGGTTGTACCGTGGCAAAGGTGTGTGCGGGCTATGTTGAGGCAATCTTCTTCCGTACAGTCCATAAAATCGGAGTTACCGGCTCCATGGGTATGAATGTCTATAAATCCCGGTGCGATATAACTACCGTGGGCATCATAGCAGATGCAGTTTGCTACTTCGTAGTCCCCGCTTTCTACACCAATGATTTTTCCGTCGGTGATGATAACGGAACCGATGCCTAAATCTTTACCTGATGTCAGAATATGACCGTTATAGATTTTTGTTATTTGTTTTTTTTCAGTTTCCATAATTCAGACCAATGATTGAGTTTATATCCGTAAAAAGCGTAAAATATCAAGTAAAGAAAACATGGTATGAGTACTACATACCCGATACGTAATCCATAGTTATCAGCTATCAAGCCATAGATGACTGGCATGAATGCGTTACCGCACAAAGCCATTACCATGAACGACGAACCTAAATTAGTCCATTTACCCAAATCGTGGATAGCGAGTGGCCAGATACCGGCATAAATAAGTGCATTGCATACTCCCATTAAACTTAGGCATAGGATAGAGAGCGAAGTATCGTGGTCGTAAATTTCGATGCTTCCTGGAATAAATAAAACGCAGAGTGATAAAATAAGTCCCCCTATCGTACAAAGACGGAATAGCTGTTGCTGACTGGCAAAACGAGGTATTAACAAAATGCCCAGGAAATAACCGAGTAAAGCGCATGTCAGGGTTAAGCTGGGAAAGATTTTAGCTTCGTGCAGATTAAATCCCATGCTTTCGGCATAACTGATAATCGTGTCGATAGAAATGACTTGTGCCGCGACGTGGAAAAAGATGGCAAACACTCCGAGTACCAGGTAAGGAAAAGAGCCGATGCTTCTATGGCCGTTCTCGCTGGGAATACTTCCTTTTTCTTCTTTTTCATTCCCTAATTCTGGTAACCGGATGAAATGTACAAGGCAACCGAAAAGGAAAAGAAATACGGAAAGAACTGTGTAGGGGATGATAACGCGTTGTATCAGTTCGTTCAGTAAAGGCTCTTTGTCTATTACAGATAAATTACCCGATTTCAATGTCTCAAACAATATCGTATCGGAGTTTCTCAGGATAATAGCAGCAAATAATAATGGTGCAAGGATACCTGCCACTTTATTACATAATCCCATGATACTGATGCGTCGTGCTGCCGACTCGATAGGACCTAAAATTGTAACGTAAGGGTTGGCAACCGTTTGTAAAATGGATAGTCCTGTTCCTATGGTAAATAGTCCTGTTAAGAAAATCGGATAAGCCCTGGTGTAGGCGGCAGGAACAAAAAGCAGGGTTCCTACGGCCATTAACCACAGTCCGGCAATAATCCCTTTTTTAGAGCCAATATGCCCTATCAGTTTGGCTGCCGGAATGGACATTACCAAATAAGCAATATAAAAAGCCAATGCTACGAAATAAGATTGTGTGTGGGTTAGCTCGCATGCCACTTTAAAGTAGGGTATCAGAATGGAGTTGACCCATGATACCAATCCGAAAATGAAAAACAGCATGCCCAGCATAATCATAGGTAGCAGGTTGGGCACTATTGGAGATTTAGAGTTATCTTTCAACATATCTTTTTACAGTTTTATATAAATGCGTCTGCGATATAATAAATAGCCTGGTATCCAAATAAGGCCTATATATAATAAAGCATATAGTAGGGAACTTGCCTTTTCGTCTAATACCGGTTGTAGTACTTGCTGATAGACTAAGGCTTTAATGCTAAGGGTTTGTCCTTCATAAGGGATGAAGGACAGGTTGAATAGTACGCTGACAATCCATGCTAAGCAATACATGAATAAGGGATTAACTCCAAATGCTTCGAAAAAGCGGGTCCATTTCTTTTGTTGGCGAATGTCTATTACTTCAATTAACAACACTAAAAATAAAGATGCAGCACCACAAGTTACCAATGTGTAAGATGTAGTCCATAACTTTTTGTTGATAGGGTCTAGGTATTGCAGCAAAAAGCCCATAAATAATATGATAATACCGAATAGAGCGATTTTCCGGATTTTCTCCTTGTTGTCGAAAGTACTTGTGATAAGATATCCTACATATGTACCCAATAATACATGTGCCCAGCAGGGTATGGTACTGAGCAATCCTTCTGGTTCGAAAGGGAAATTTCCGCCTTTTGCAATTTCCTGGGTTAAATGGTTTGCTCCCAATAATTTGACATCTATAACAGATATCAAGTTATCTGTAGAATGTACATATCCATTGAAATATTGTAATAGAATAATATAGGTTAATAGCAAAATCCCTGCCGTACCGAGATAATATTTCTGAGGTAACAATATAGTTAAAAAAGCACCTCCACAGTAAGCCAGCGCTAGACGTTGCATTACTCCTAATATCCGTAAGTTTTCCCATGAGAATATTCCATTGCATAAATTGGAAAAGCATTCTAATGCGATACCCACTGCAAAAAGTGCTACTGTGCGACGAATGATTTTGAATGTTACCCGTTTATCTATTCTATTAAATTTTTGCATGGAAAAATGTATTGCAATACCCATAATGAACATAAAAAAAGGATATACTAAGTCGGTTGGTGTCAATCCGTTCCATTGGCTGTGTTGCAAAGGAGAATAAATGTATTGCCAGGAGCCCGGATTATTTACCATAATCATGCCAGCAATAGTAATTCCTCTTATTACATCAAGAGCCAGCAATCTGTGGTTTGACGTTTGTGCCATATTCATTTTTGACTTTGTGTAATAGTTACTTGTTGTTGAGGTACATTCCAACCAGACATAACAAGGGTTATGTTTTGGGAAAGTACAGTCGACTTAGGAATAAGACATTGTATCGTCCGCTTTTCTCCAGGAGCTAATGTTAAGTAGTTGTCTTCCCAGAAAATAGGCGATATTAATTCCCCTTGTTCATCTTTTAAGCTGAGACGGATGAAAAATGCCAATGCTTGGGGGGTATTCTCCAAAGTAATCTGCAATACTTTGTCTTTACCTTGGGGGACAAATTGGGCATTGATTTTACAGTTGCTTTTTGCCATTGTTGATAATTGGGTAAAATCTGCGGTTTGCTTTAACGGTGTTCTTATCCATGTCGTTTTATCCCAATCGGGCTGGTCGGGTTGTGCTGCAAGATAATAAAAATTGTCTGCTTTATACTCTTTTTGGGTATCTTTCGTATTTAAAAATAAGAATGAATTTTGAGATAATGCAGGAAGCTTAAAAACTTCGACCACATTGTATGGTGCAATAACCAAAGATTTTGTTTGTTGATTTTGCAGGCGGTTGTCAATACCGTACAAAGACATACTTGCCTGTATGTTACAAGTATCTGCTCCTTCATTGACTGCATAAACTTTATTTTGTATGTAGTCATAAATTAATTGTTGTGGCATATTCGCTTTTTTTACAGAGTAATATGCGGCTGTAGGAATCAGATAGTAATCATATAGTTGCCAGTAGAAAGACGGCCATGCCGAATTCAACATCCATTGTACAATACCTGTTGCTTTAGGAATGTTTACACGAAATGCTTCGAACATAGCACGTGTACCTTCGTAGTTCAATAAGTCGGCCTTTTTTAAGAAATTATCCAGGTTGTTAGGGGTGCCATATCGTGCGGTAATGCTGTTTTTTAATACATCCAGCGTGTTCATTGCTTCTGTTGCTGTTGTACAATGATAGTCCCATGTCTTATTTATCGGCCAAAGTTGATTGGCAGGAATCATTTTCTTTATGGATTCTATTACGGGTAATTGTGCTCCGATTCCTGTTTCTGTATTGAATCCGAATGCACCTCCCGGAGCTTTGGGTGAGTACCAATAGTTAGGTGAGACATAGTCGTATGGCCCTGCCATTTTCATACCCGTTGCGCCTGTAACATTACTTGTTAACTCTTTTGCGGCACATATATAGGGGCGGTTGTCTATTTGTGACAATATTGCTATGTATTTTTTTTCAAGTTCTGGTCTTGGCAGCATGTCGCTTCCTAAAAACCATGCAATAATACTTGGATGATTGCGTAGCCAAAGGACTTGGTCTTTTAATGAGGTTGCGATAAGCTCCATGTCCGTTTCGGATTTGATGCCACCGAATTCATCACAGGGACTTCCTAAATAATGTTCCCACTCCCAATGGCAGCTCCAACCTACTAAAACTAACAAACCGTATTTGTCGCACAGATTGTATAAGTTTTGTGAAGTGCCCCAAAAGTTTTCCAGACGGATAGAATTCAGGTTCATATCGCGAACATATTTAAGTTCTGTTTCGTTGCGCTTGGGTGAATTACGCAAGAATATATCATCGGTCCAGCCTGCACTTCTAACAAGTACTTTTTTCCCATTGAGAAGGAAACCTCTGTATCCTTCTTCGGTAAAATAGTCTTGAATATCACGTATTCCAAAATGAATGTTCTCTTTATCAGATATTTTATTATTTATAAGAAATGATAGCTCCATTTGGTACATTTCGGGCTTCCCCATGTTATGGCACCACCATAATCTCGGATTTTTTAGGTGAAGAATATCCGCTTTAGATGGAGATATCTTCTCGATACGTTTTTCTTTAGGCTGTAAGGTGATAGGAATGTTAAAGGTTTTACCTTCTAATTTCCCGGTTAATACTCCTGTTACTTGTTTGTCTGAATAATTGGTTAGTTCAGTTTCTACAGTTAGCCATGCCTCATCTAAGGTTTTAAGGTTGACCTTTGAACGTATAGCTGTGTGGTTTATTGAAACTTCATTGTTTAATGCAATATGGACTTCACGGAAGATTCCCATATTTTCATCGGCAGGACGTGGGTTCCAATCGACAAATCCGATATTAGGTTCTCCGGGCTGAGCTTTAAACACTTCTACAGCCAATATGTTTTTTTCTTTAACAAATGGAGTGATATCTAATTGGAATTGTCGAAAAGCCCCCCGGATAGAGTTCCGATTGGCTATTTGCGTACCGTTCAACCATATGTTCGCAGAGTAACTAATACCGTCGAAACTTAAAGTTGCATGCTGGTTGGGCTCTAAAGGAGGGAGTACGAATTCTTTGCGATACCACCATGATTGTTCAAAAGGACTTTTGTCGATATTTTTATAATTCGTACCTATGAAAATATCCTTGTATTTATCATATTGGCTTAAAACTCCCATAACTGTTGCAGGAAGAGTTGTAGGATACCAATCATCGGTGGTAAATTGAGGAGATGAAACTTCTTTTCCTGAAGCATTTATTTGTTGGGAAGATTGTATTTTCCAATTATCGGTTAATAACATATCAGGCTTTATTTGTGTTTGGGTATTTTTGTTGCCTGAAATGACCGGTTGTACTACACAGACGAAACAATAAATTTGGCAAATTATGGTTATGAGTTTTTTCATGGTGATAATTTTGATTTATAACAAATTGTTGTTCACTAAAGCTGAAGCTCCTAATAAGGCTATGTCTTTGTTTTCCGATATTAATATCCTTATATTTTTAAGTGTCTCTTTATAAGGAAAACTTTGCATGCACTTCCACATGGATTGTTCGAAGAGGTTGAATGCAGATGATATTCCTCCTCCTATAATGATAACATCAGGGTCATAAGTATATAAAATTGCTTTTATCATTTCTCCGATATGGTGTCCGAATTCATTCCAAACAGTTTGTATGCCTGTTTCTCCTAATGTTGCTTTTTGAGCTGCTTCTTGAGCAGTCATCTCATAATACATTTTAAAAAAGTGACTACTGCAATAATGTTCAAAGTCATATTTTAAGTAAGGGAGAGAGCCGATTTCACCTGCTCCGGCATTTCGTCCGGCATATAACTTTTTATGGATGATAATACCGGCTCCAAGCCCTGTACCAATTGTTACTCCGACAATATTCTGAAAGTTTATACCTTTACCGAAAAGATTTTCTCCTAAAGCAAAACAGTTGGAGTCATTGTTTATGAATACAGGAATAGAAAAGGAACTTTCCAACTCATCTTTTAAATGAATTTCTTTCCATGAAGGAATATTGGTAACATTATATACTATTCCTTTTTTAACATCTACGACAGAAGGTACTCCGATACCTATTCCTTTTATCTCTTTGTTGATATTGTTTTTAATTAATGTTTTTAATTGACTCAGGACTTCTTCGTCATTTTCGTAGGATGGACATGAAATACATTCTTTTTTAAGAATACTGGCATTTTCTATGACACCAAGTCTTATATTGGTTCCACCTAAATCTATTCCTATATTCATTTGTTTCTGTGATTTATGTTTTATTTACTTTTTTCTAAAACACCAGAATGTGGCATCGGACCATGCTTCCGCATCTGCAGGATTCCAACATAATACCATTCTATTTTCTGTTAATTCAAGAATTTCAAAAGTTGTGATTATGTTAGTTTCATCATAATATGCATGTCCACTCAAAACAGAAACGCCACTAATCGTAAGTTGCCCGATAGACCATTGGGTTCCGTGGTCGGGATTTTGCTTAATGACTGACATATCAAAAGCAAAAGTGCCTTTTTCTATGATATTCCCATTGGCATCTTTCTTAGAAAGATTAGGACCGCCATTTAAATCGAATACTAATTCACAATTTGCATCTTCTAAATTTTCGGGTTCACAAACATCCCACGAAGGAGCAAATTCTGTTAACCAGCCTCCTGTTCCATAAACTATGCCATTATAGTCTTCCAAATTCCAAACCCAGCTTTTGCCTGATATTTCATTACCAGCAAATAAGCTCCATTCTTGCGTTATAGGGTGGTCTATCTTATCGATAATAACTTTTCGGGTGGTCGTTACCGTACCTCCCTTACAAAAACCGGTAAAAGTTATCTCTTGTTCTCCCATAAACGGTAGAGTTACAGTTACTGATTTCTGAGCGGCTACTCCTGTTATATAATTCCAGTAACTGCCTACTCCTGGTGTATTATTAGTCATTATGATTTCATTGCCACCTTCGGTTGTGTTATGTACATCCAAAACTAAATCATCTTCTGAGATGATTTCTCCTAATGGTTTATTATCAACTAAAGGTTCACAGCTGCAAAATGCCATGAGTAAAAGGAGTATAGAACATATATTTTTCATATTTATTTATTTTTTAATTTAAGTTACTTTCGTTTCCCCAACCAGGATTTTGTTCTAATAATCCGGCTGATAAGTCAATCTGGGTTTGTGGAATGGGCATCAATCCTTTGGTTTCTTGAATCCGTTGTGCAAGGTCTCCCATATTCATGGTTGTTTCAACCATATTATCCAAGACCTTAACACCATTTTGCTTATTCAAGGCATCTCCTGCAATTCCCCAACGTAGCAAATCCCAGTAACGTAATGCTTCGAAAGCGAACTCCCAACGTCGTTCGTCCCGTAATGCCTGTTCAGAGTAGCTAATTGCGGGAAGGCCGACTCTTGCCCGTACTCTGTTTAACGGTGTTGCATCTTGGCTTAACTCTGCAGCCATTAAAAGTACGTCAGCAAAACGAATGATAACAATGTCTTGTGTGTTATTTAGCTGGTAGTCCGAGTCGATATCAGGATACAATATACAGCTATAATTAACACTTTCTCCTGCATCATTGTAAGCGTTGATTGCCATATATTTTTTCTGCCAATATCCAGTTTCATTCATTTGCTTATCGCATCCCCATACATAGTTTGGAAGTTCTTTTTCTACGCTTAAGATGGAGCCTTCACGTCGGATGTCATTGGCCGGCCATTCATCCCATAATTTAGTATTAACGGGAGCTACACCCCAACCTGTTCCAAAAGGAAATATATCATCTAAACTTTCTGGAGTACGCGGTGAAAAATGTAAACATGTTTCATTGCTGTACCACGGATTATCCCATGTACCTTTCGAAGAGAACTTTATGGCGAATACTGTTTCAATGTTATTCCCGTCTTCACCTACCCAACTCAGATTGTTATCTTGTGCGTATTTGTAGTCTTTTTTAGTGTATTCGTTACTATAAGGCCACAAATTACGGAAGTCACCGACAAGGTCGTGCCCACTATTATCTATACAATCATTTAGAATTGTAACAACTTCATCTTTTGTCAAACTGTTATTTTCATCTATGGGGATGTTTGTTTGCTGATAGTATCCAGTATAAAATAGGAATACACGTGCCAATAATGCTTCTGCAGCCCATTTGGTTGCTCTTCCGAGTTCGGAATTATTAGCTGGGTTATATTTATTAGCGGGTAACAAATCAATTGCTTTTTTTAAATCACTGGCCATTTGCCCATATAACTCCGCAGCTGTGGCACGTGGGAGATTTTCTGTCGTTGGAGCTGTTATGAGAGGAACGGTCCCGAACATCCTACATAAATCGAAGTAGAAATATGCTCTTAAAAAATAAGTTTCTCCTTCTATCTTGTTCCGAGTTTCTTCATTTTCCCAAGATACATTATCCAATGAACCTAGTAACATGTTACAACGATAAATGCCACGATAGTTTTGTTTCCAAATATCAGCAAATGTATTCTCATCGACCTTCTTGAGCCTATCCATTGCGTGTTTTCGTCTGTTATCAGGACCGCCGCCACCAAAGCAATTATCAGAGAGAACTTCTGAAGCGATGAAAAAGTTTTGCCTGTCCGAGCCGGGAGTCATTTCACGTAGCGAGGCATAGGCTCCTGTCAATGCAATTTCTGCATCTGCAGCAGTTTGAGGGAAATTGGAATTGTCTTTTTTGACAAGGTTCTCTGTATCAAGAAAGTCCTCACAATTGGAGAATGTCAATAATACCAGGAAGTATATTAATATCTTTTTCATAATATTTTTTATTTAGAATTTTATATTTGCGCCTACCATATAAGTTCTTGGACTGGGATAGAATCCTAAGTCAATACCGGAAGCCCAGTTGTGATGCCCTCCGTAACCGATTTCAGGATCCATGCCGGAATAGCCGGTAATGGTGAATAAATTTTGGGCCGTTATATAGAGGCGAAGTTGCTTTAATGGTAAAGATTTGAACAGTTTCTTGAAATCATATCCTATGGTGATATTTTGCATGCGTAAATAATCTCCATTTTCCATATACAAATCGGAATTGTATTGCCAATTAGTGTGTGTGCCAGATGTTAGCCTTGGCAGTTTATTGGAAGTTCCTTCTCCGTGCCAACGTCCAAAAATATCGGATGTATAATTCTGGCGTGTCAAATCTACATATGAACGGTAAGATTTCATTATTTGATTGCCAAATGCTCCCGTCATTGCCATGTTTATGTCAAATCCTTTATAAGAAACATTCAAACTTAATCCTAAGTTTACATCAGGATGAGGGTTACCTATCATGCCTTGGTCGTTTTCGTCAATCACGCCATTTCCATTACGGTCTACCCAAATGACATCTCCAGGTTGTGTTCCTTCGAGTTTTGCTCCTTGATAGTTGGCAATTTCTTCTTCAGTTTGAAAGATACCAGCTGTTGAATAGCCATAGAAATAGCCGATTGGATAGCCAACTTGTGCCCGGTAAACTTCTGTTGTCAGATTACTTAAAATATCCGGGTCTCCATGAATAATTCCTTCTGAGTTAGCTATACGCGTAACTTCGTTTTTGTTGTGGGCAATGTTTATTGTTGCTCCATATTGAAAGTCACCGATATTATCGTTCCAACTAAATGAGAATTCGAATCCTTTGTTTTGAACGTCTCCACCATTAATAAAGGGAGCCTGGGTTCCATAGATATCAAGTACCGGTGCTTCGACTAACCAGTCTTTTGTGTTTTTAATATAATAGTCAAAATTGATTCCGAGTCTGTTATTAAATAAGTATGCATCGAAGCCTAAGTCGATTTGTTCTGATGTCTCCCAAGTAACTTCTTCATTGGGCAAAATATCCGGGTAAGAACCAGAAGACAAGATAGATTTGTCAGGTCCGAAGCTGTAGTCGGCATCTTTAAAACGAATTGTGGCTAAATATTGGAATGGGTCTATATCCTGATTACCATTTTGTCCCCAACTTGCACGAATCTTAAGAAAATCCAGCCATTTTTTACTCGGTGCCATGAAACTTTCTTCGGAAATGACCCAACCAGCTGATACAGAAGGGAAGTAGCCCCACCTGTGCCCCCGTGCAAAATTGGAAGAACCATCCATACGCATTACAACGGTTGCCATATACTTGTTTGCGTAGTCATAATTTACACGTCCAAAAAATGAGGCTAATTTATTTTCTTCCCAAGGACTTCCTCCTAAGGTTGTTCTATTTGTAATTAAAGTCGTATTATTGAGATAGGCATGTTTGAAGTCATCGAAAATAGAATTTATATTACTTCCATTCATACTGTCGCCTAATCCGTGTTTCTCTATAGATTGTCCTACTAAAACATTGACTGAGTTTCGTTTGATTTTGAAATCGTAAGTAAGCGTATTTTCCCACATTAGGTTGCCTCCCATAGACATTTCCTGGGAAACAGTATTACTATCTTCAAAAACATTACTTGCTAATTGATAAGTCGGAACGAAACGTCTATAATTATTAGCACTGAATGTGTATCCGAAACTACTACGTATTTTTAAACCTGATATAGGTTGAATGGTCGCAAAAATATTTCCTTGGAGAGTATGGGACTTGGATAGGTTATTACCATTAACATAATCCATTTTCCCTATAGGATTTGCTTCACGTCCCTCCCAGGGTATAGCATAATGATAGTCCCCATTTTCGTCTTTATTAGGCAGAAAAGGGCTGGCATTTAACATATCTCGTATATCATTGCTCCATGTGTCACCAATAGCAATACCGTTTTTCTCACTATAAGAATAAGATAGGTTTTCACCTATTTTTATTATATCTAATTTACCCTTTTTATACAGCGTGTGTTCTGAATTGATACGTGCAGTATAACGTTTATATTGAGGCTCAACAGGTTTTCCTATCGTTCCTTCTTGTGAAGTATAAGCTAAACCTATAGAATAAACAGACTGCTCTGTACCACCTGTAATATTCAAAGCATGATTTTGGATAGGGGCATTTTCGTTTCTTGTCTCTTCTAACCAATTAGTCCCTTTCCATGTACCATTCTTGATGGCTTCCCAGTTAGGTACTAATGTTTCATAATCATAATCGGGTAAGCCATCCATCATTCGGGCTTCACTCATAATCATAGCATATTCTTGTGCATTTAATATATCGGGCATTCGATATACATTTTGTACTCCATAGTAACCGTCGTATGAGATTTCAGGCTTACCTATATGTCCTTGTTTGGTTGTAACTAAAATTACACCATTTGCTGCTCGTGAACCATAGATTGCTGCGGAAGCTGCATCTTTTAGTACATCAATGGACTCTATATCGGAGGGATTAAGACTGTTTATATCTCCACCGGCTATGCCATCGATAATGTATAAGGGGGTTGCTGAACCGGTAGTACCCAAGCCGCGGATTGTAACTTTGAAGCCTTCACCCGGCATTCCGGAACTTTGAGTAATATTAACACCTGGAGTTTGGCTTTGTAATGCCCCTAATACATTTACAGTGTTTAATTTGGCGATATTATCACCCTTGACCTGTACAGTAGCTCCTGTAACCAGTTTTTTCTTTTGCACACCATATCCTACGACAACAACTTCATCTAATAGTTCTGTTGCTTCTTGTAGAGTAATTGTTAATTCTGTACGCCCATTTAGAACAACAGTTTCACTTTTCATTCCTATATAATCAATTTGTAGTACAGCGTCTCTGGAAGCTACTTTAATGGTGAACTTACCGTCTACATCAGTAATTACACCGGTTTTACTGTTGGGGTCTTGTACAGTAGCACCGATGATAGGCTCTTTGTCAATCCCGATTACTTTGCCGTTTACAGTAAAACTGTTTTGGGCAAACATAATAAGGTTACAACACATACATACAGCAAGGAAAATACTTCGCCGTAAGGAAGTTTTTTTCCCGACGAGTGGATAAAGAACTCTCATTGTTTCTCATTTTTATTAAGGTTAATACTCAAGTTTATTTTTCCGTATTTATAATAATTTCTATATTGTGTCGGTGTCATTTTATAAATCCGTTTGAATGATTTAGTCAGGTTAACATAATCTTCGTATCCCAGTTCAAATGCGATGTCCATAATAGGTAAATCAGAGGTCAGCAACTTTTCAGCGAAACAGGATGTGCGGAAATCTAAAATATATTGATAAATGGAGATACCGATTTCTTTTCGGAAGTGTTTTTCCAGAACACGTCGGGATACGCACAGACGGTTTAGGATTTCTTTGATATTGATAAGTCCGTTCTGCTCATCTTCAATGAGTTTCAGCGCATCAACCACTAATTTGTCGTTAACGGAATACCCTTCGGTGGACTTTCGCCGTTCAATACGTATCGGGTTGATAATGATGTTGAATTGCGGTAAAGAATGGTCTTTAATAAGGGCATGTAATTGTTTGGCTGCCTGATACCCCCCATTTTTTACATCCAGTACAATGGAAGATAAGGGAGGGTCGGACATATTACATAAAATCTCATCATTATCTACTCCTAAAACTGCAAGTTCTTGCGGCACTTGGATACCACAAATACCACAGACCTCGGTAATGCGAAGGGCAAATACGTCATCGCAAGCGAATAAAGCGGTTGGACGGGGTAATTGTTGCAGCCAAGTTTGCAAAGTTTGTAAGTTAGAAGTTGAGCCATATCGTATATTGCTTTCTTCGTTGTAAGTATATACTTTTTGTCCTACTGAGGCAAGTTTTGTACGGAATCCATCTTCTCGTTCACGTGACCAAATTGTAGCGCTGGTTCCGTAGAAAGCAAAATTTGTAAAACCTTTCCGTAAGAAATAACTGGCTGCAATTTCCCCTGTACTGTAATAATCGCCAGTGATATTCGATATCCCTTCTACGCGATTAGTATAGTTTTGTAAAATAATGGGAATGCCAATGCTACGTAAACGAACTGCGTTATTTTCGGATAATTGCCCCAAAATAGCATTTGCCCCCCAGCGTTGCGCTATTTCGATAACAGTTTCTATAGCCTTCTCGTCTTTCAGGTCCTCTCGGGTTAAAGGTATGCGATAGAAACGCCAATTACCAACTTCCATGGAGTAATTCAGGAAACCTTTTAATAACAGTCGGCTGTAGGCACTGGTAAAATCAGATAATAGCAAAACTTTAATCATGATATTATTAGTATTAAACTTGTCAGTTCGCTTTTTATTTATTTGACGTAAAAGTACGCCATTTCTATTTGTCGATATGCGACGATAAGAGTCTTTTTGTTGTTAAAATACGAATAATTATACTTTTACGAATAGATTATGTTGCTATTGGATGATTATGATACAAGTATCATTATGTATTAGATATGACTATAGATAGTATGTTTGGGACACTGCCTATCTTTTAAATTAAGGAATTTATGCGGAGTCAATAGGTTGTATGGCCCAAATACATAAAAAGGATTTTGTCTAGGAGGAAGAAGGTTTGGGGGATTAGATGACGTGTGTAGGACAAATTATAGAGTGCACAGTTCGTACTGAGATGTCCTTGGTTATATAGGAGTTGGCTGAAAATAAGATATACATACCAATTTAATTCCATGATTTGGTACATAAAATACCATACATAAATGTGCGATACCAAAGATTAGCATGTAGCATACCAATCTTTGGGTAATTAGTACCAGGTTTTGACACTATCTTTACTTATTCTATATAAAGATAATCATAGTGCACTACGGGTTTCTTGCCATGCTTGCCCATGACCTCGCGCGCCTGTTCCGAGCTGCAATTGGCTTTGCCTACGCCCACCGGATTTCCCTCGAAATCTATGATGCGTACGATGTCGTCCTTTTCGAACTCACCCCGCACGGCGGTGATACCTATGGGGAGGATGCTGACGGCTTTGTCGGAGGCAAGTACCTGCGTGGCGCAGTCGTTGATATGTAGCTCGCCTTTGGCAAACCCCTCGCTGTGGGCTATCCACTTCTTTACGCTGGATACGGGTTGGGAGGAGGGGATAAAACGGGTGTATCGCAGTCGGGAGTCGGAAGCCGGAGCCCGGGAACCGGTGAACAGGGCGGGAGCTTCCCGGCAGAGAATATCTACGAGGATGTTATCGCGCTTGCCGTTGGCAATGATAACGGTGATGCCTTCGTCGGCTACCTTACGGGCAATGTTGGTCTTGGTGAGCATGCCGCCGCGCCCGAAACTCGATTTGGAGGTTTGTATGTAGGAGGAGAGGTCTTTGCCGTGCTCTATCTCACGGATAACCTCCGATGCGGGGTCGGCGGGAGCTCCGTTGTAGATGCCGTCGATATTACTGAGGATAATCAAGGCTTGTGCGTTCATCATGGAGGCTATCAGCCCGGAGAGTTCGTCGTTGTCGGTGAACATCAGCTCGCTGACGGAAATCGTGTCGTTCTCGTTGACGATAGGGATTACGCCGTTTTCCAGCATCACGGTCATGCAGTTTTTCTGGTTGAGGTAGTGGCGGCGGGTGGCGAAGTTCTCTTTCATGGTGAGTACCTGCCCCACGGGGATGCCGTGCTCGCGAAAGAGTTCGTAATAGCGGTTGATAAGCTTGGCTTGCCCCACGGCGGAGAATAGCTGGCGTTGGTCTACGCTGTCCAGTTTCCTGGCGGGGTGTATCTCGCTTCGCCCCGACGCAACGGCGCCGGACGAAATGAGGATAATTTCTACGCCTGCCTTGTGCAGCTCGGCTATTTGGTCTACAAGGGCGGACATACGGGTTACGTCCAGTGTGCCGTCACGGCGTGTCAGTACGTTGCTGCCTATTTTGACAGCAATCCTCGTTAGTTGTTGCTCCATATTTGTGTGTGTCCCGTTACGGGAAAGTTTAGTCTCCGTTTTCTTTCTTCTCGTACGAACGAACAACCTCCATGGCTACTTCGTAGTCCGCTTCATTTACAAGTACGGCTACATCGATTGCGGTATCGGGCAGGACAATGTTTACCACCATTCCGTCTTTCAAGGTCGATTCGATGTCGTTGTTTCCTAACAAACTTTTTACAAGTTCGGCTTCCCAAAGTGAACCTTTGAACACTTCGATGAGCTTGCTTTTATCTTCTTCTTTCATAATGGTATGAATTTAGAGTTCTTGTTCTACAAATATAACAAGATTTTTTGATTAAATGTTTAATGTCCGGCAATTTGTGCCTACAACTCGATGTGCTGCACCGTTACCGCTTCGTTCAGAAAGATAGATGCGGATTCGACGAATTTTTCTTCCGCTTCTGTGGTGTAGTAGGTGCATTTTCCGCCCCGGGTGCATTCGGCATCTATTTCGGGGTGGCGGCGGAGGTAGTCTTTCAGACTGTCTGCTACTAATTTGCCTTGTGATACTATGGTGATACCGGGCGGCATGTATTGCCGGATTTTAGGCAGTAGTATCGGATAGTGCGTGCAGCCCAGGATTGCGGTGTCTATATCCTGGTCTTTGGCAAGGAGTTCGTCTATGTATTTGCGGATGAAGTAATCCGTTCCGCCTCCTTGCGCTTCGTTGTTTTCTACGAGCGATACCCATAGCGGGCAGGCTTCTCCGCTGACTTTGATATCGGGAAAGAGTTTGTGTATCTCCAACGGATAGGATTCGGACTTGATAGTGCCGCTTGTAGCAAGTATTCCTACGTGCCGGCTGCGGGTGATATTGCCTATACATTCCACGGTGGGGCGGATAACGCCCAGTACGCGGCGTGCGGGGTCGAGGTGCGGGAGGTCGTTTATCTGTATGCTGCGCAGTGCTTTGGCGGATGCCGTATTGCAGGCGAGGATTACGAGGTGGCAGCCCATTTCGAATAGTTTGGTAGCTGCTTGCCGTGTAAATTCGTAGACTACTTCGAACGAGCGTGTACCGTAGGGGGCGCGGGCGTTGTCGCCCAGGTAGATATAATCGTATTCGGGCAAGGTTTCCCGTATTTTACTCAGGATAGTAAGCCCGCCGTATCCGGAATCGAATACACCGATAGGGCCGGGAGTGGAAGGTAGTTTCGGTTTCATACAATCTTTCTGACGCTAAGAGTATAGTGTGCAGCAAAGATAATGTAATTTACGAGGATAGGGCACGGATTGTGCAGGATTTTGCGGACGGGTAAACCGATTCCGTATATTTTTCCGCATAGTCCGTGCCCGTGGGAGGCTTACTTAATCTTTTCGTAGATGTAGAGTTCGTGGATTTCGCCCGTATAGCCTTCTTCGCTGAACGGGTTTTGCGACATGCCCAGTACGATTTGAGTACCGCGGTTGTTCAATACCACGAGGTCGTCGTTTACGGGGTCAATGGAAACGCCTTCTATCTCACCTGCACGGCGGAAGTCGCTCATTTCGCGGAACAGCTCTACTTTTCCGGCTTTGGCTCCGGCTGCGATATTACCTTTACGTGTCACTACTTTTCCGTTTTTGTCTATCTTTACGCTGAACGGGGTGTCTCTGACGGGTTCTACTCCTTCTTCCAGTCCAGTATAGGTTACTTCCGTGATGTCGGCGATATAGATGTTATCGGGGATTTGGTAAAGAGATTCGCCGTCGTCCGAGGTGAAGAGCATTTTGCCGTCGGCAATGAAAATACCCTGGCACCAATAAGGAGTGGGGCGGCATTGCATCTTGGTATAGTACTTACCGGTTTCGAGACTGTAGCAATATACATAGCGGCTGTCTACCCAGTCGGACATCCATACCATGTTTTTGTCACGGTCTACGGCAAGCCCGGAAACTTCTACTTGTCCGGATTCGGGACACCAGGGTAAGTCTCTTTCCCATTTCAGTGTTTCGGCGTCGTACACTGATACGGCGATGTTGTATCCACGGCCGTACTCGAACTTTTCTACGCCGCAGTAGATTTCACCGTTATAGACGTCGATGTCGCCGAAGTGGTTGGCTATCTCGGGATGCTGGAACGGCTGGGCGTTTTTCATCAGTATGTTGCCCTCCTTGTCGTATTTGTAAAGGACTTTTGTGTCCGATACGTAATAGTAGTCCTTGTCTACGGCGATTCCTTGGCGCCCGGCAACCGGAATGACTTTCTTCAAACGATATTCCGTACCCAGGTGCTGCGCACTTACGGACATTGCACCCGTAACGAGTGCCAGTAAAACGAATAACTTTTTCATGATAATATGATTTTAGTATGTTTAGAAATAGAAAACACCCATTAATTGAATCTGGTCAGAACCTCTTTTGCCCTTGTTGCTTGCATCCTTTGCTTTGTCGGTATAGAAAGAGTGGCTGTAATTAGCTTGTATCTTTACATGGTTGCAAGGATTGCAGGTAAGTCCCAGGAGCACGCGGTCGTAGTTGTTCAGGCTACTGTCGTTTACCTTGTCGCGATAGAAGTCGTAGCGTACTACCGGCAGGAATTTGCCTGCATGCCAGCCTGCCAAAGCATAGAAACCGTCTTCTTTGATTACATCGTGCCCGTCTGCGCTGCTTCCTATGTGCCCGTATTCCGCACGCAGGTCAAGGCCTTTCGGGTCGTTGTACCATGCGCCTACGATGACGCGGTTCATCGGCTGGTAATTGAATGATTCGTCGTTGACCGTGCCTTTGTATTCGCCCCAGTTGTAGGAGGCTTTTATATTGAAAAATTTTGTTGGGCGGAAGGTCAGGGCGGCAACGAGGTCTTTGGACTTGTTGTTGTCGTCTTTCATCGGGAGATGACCGTTAGACAATGACAGGTTGTAGCTTAAACGGCTGAATCCTCTTGCTTCGTCCGTGAAAAGGTCGCCGAAGGCCATGATGCCGAGGTCGCGTCCGTAATCTACGAAGTCGTACCCGATAGCATTGCGGCAGACCATACGGTAGCAGATGTTCGAGAAATCGACGGTTTCCAGCGTTGCCGGGGAGAGGTCGTAGTTTTCGTAACCGAGTGGCAGATAGTATTGTCCTACACGTACCTGGAAGGCTTTCGAAATCTTTGCGGTAACAAAGGCGTCCATTATTTGCAGGTTTTTCTGCCCGTTGCCGTTGGTGGAGCCGGCAATACCGTTGAAGCCTTCAATCTGTAAGCGGAAGGATATGTTCTTGGTTACATTTCCGTCCATTATCAGGCGGAGGCGTTTTGCCTGGAACGATGATGTTCCGTCGCCGACGGAGCTGTAGTTCCAGCCGGTTTGAAGATAGCCAGAGAGCTTGGGCAGTTTCTCCAATACTTTTTCCCATTTTGCCGGTTCGGAGCTTTCGGCAGCAACGGCCTCTGTTTCTGTAACGGTTAGAGTCTCTGTTGCGGCTTCCGGTTTGGAGTCTGCAAATGCAAGGTTTGGTACCAGCATGGTACCGCTCAAAAAGAGCACACCGATGATTTTTTGTTTCATGTCGTATAGATTTAATATGAATAATGTTCCTCTTAGCGAGGATTTGGTTTGTTGGTTCTGATTTTCCAACTCTCTGTGTGGAACTTTGTTTCGGGGTCGGGAACGTCGTTGCATCTCACGATAACCGCGCCTTCTTTTTCCCAGTATTGCTTGACGGTATAGCCGCTCATCGCACCGTCTTCCTTGCCTCTTACGGTTGCATCGTCCGGGTTTACGACAATCTTTAGGCCGCACGACTGGTTCAGCATGTCCATATCGCCACGGCTGTTGCCTCCGACAACCAGTGGGCGCGTTTTGATGAAGGTAGGTATTACATTGGCTTTACCGTCGTCCTGGGGAATGGGCATGATGATTTCGTCCGTCAGCACTCCGTTTGCAACAACGGATTTTACTCCCAAGATTTGTGTATCGGGTAGTCCCAGTTCTTCCGCAAGGAACTTTTGGTAGAGAAATTCCGGCGATGCAGTCAGTATCCATACTTCGAAACCGTATTCTTTGAGGTTGGCAATCAGCTGTTTCATTTCGGGGTAGAACTTTCCTTGATATGAGTCGAGGTAGCATTCGTAACCCATGTCCATTATTTCGGCGGGTGTCATTCCGGACAGAAAATGTACGCGGTCTTCTACGTAGGCTTTGCCTACGTTATTACCGTCTTTCACCATGCGGTTCAGTATGGCGAGCTTGCTCACCGCCTGCGGGTCTTTCCTGCCTTTATAGTATTTATCGGCATAGCGGTAGAGGGCTTCATCGGCAAGGTAATAAGGGGTTTGCCCGATAACGGTTCCGTCGCCGTCGAATACGGCTACCTTGCGGATATTCATTGTAATCGTAGTGTTCAGAAAGCTTTCAATCCTATTGTTGGTTTCATCCGTCCAGCCGGATATTTTGCGGTAGGTTTGTGAGGAACCCGATACCGGGTAGCTGCTTACTAATAGGATTATGAACAAAAATCTATATATGGAATGTATATTCTTATTGCTCTTGTCTTGTTGTGTGGAATTCATATTCTTCATTGTTATTTGTTTGTTTTTGTAGTACTATGTTGCTACCTTCTAGCAGCTTTCTCTTCTTTGTATGTAAAGGACATAAAGACAATGGATAGGGCGCAGGCTATTATCAGCAGTATGAAAGTCCAGTCCCAGCCTGCCATTTCGGCTACGTAGCCGAGCACTACGTTGGCAAGGATAGCTGTTCCGAAGAAGTACCCGAAGAACTAACTAACTCTGTGACCTCCGTGAAACTCCGTCCCCTCTGTGTTGAAAAAGGATTTGGTGAGGAAAAATGAGAAGTGAAAGAATGAGAAAGAAAGGAAAGATGAAGAAAAGGGGGAAAGGGAAGGTGAGGAAAAGTGAAAAGGGAAACGAAGGAAGACAAAGAGAAGGTGAAGGAACAGTGAGAGGGCAGGGTATAAAAAAAGGTCAGGCTGCTGACAGCCTGACCCTTCGGGTGAATTCCTCGTTTAGAGGTATGCGGTTTGTTGGATACCGGCGCTATTTGATGCCGAGCTGCGTTTTTACTTTGGCAGTTACATCTATACTTTGTGTACCAACGTAAGGTATCGGGGTACGCGCCAGGTCGAAGATATATACTACGCCTTCGGCTTTGCCTACAGCCTGGATAGCCTCGTCCAGCTTTTTATAGATAGGAGTCATGGCATCTTGCTGTGCTTTTTGCATGGATTGGTAAGCCTCTTGCTGGAATTGCTCCTGGCGCTGTGCCATGTCCTGCAATTCTTTTTGGCGTCTTTCTGCGATGTTCTTCGGCAGTGAGTCGGCTTGTGCCAGGAATTCCTGATACTTCTTATTGAACTCTTCCTGGGTACGCTGCATTTCTGCCTGGTACTCTTTGGACATATTATCCAGGTCGGATTGCGCTTTAGTGTATTCCGGCATGGTGATAATTACCTCTTGCGAGTTCATGTGAGCGAATTTTGTTTGCGCCATAGCCCCCAGGGGGAGGGCAAACATAACTACGAGCAGTGCGATTTTTTTAAGCATAATGTTATTATTTATTTGATTATTCGTTGTATAGGATGCAAATGTATGAAATTAATTTGAATATCCTAATTTTGTAAGTACTTCATTACTTATGTCGATGCTTGGAGAGGCGAAGATAATGCTCGATGCAGATGCGCGGTCTGCTACTACGGCATAGCCTCTCTGTGTCGAAATTTCCTTTATGGCTTCGTATATATCGTCCTGGATAGGCTGCATCAGCGCCTCGCGCTTTTTGAAAAGTTCGCCTTCGGGACCGAAGTATTTACGACGCAACTCGGCGGCGGCTTTCTCTTTGGCTACGATTTCTTCTTCCTTCTTGGACTTTTGTGCATCGGAAAGGGTTTTAGCAGATGCCTGGTAGCTGTCGTACAAGCTTTTGGCTTCCTTGCCCAGCTTCTCTATTTCGCCTTGCCATTGCTTGGAAGCCCGGTTCAGTTCGTCATTCGCACTTTGGTAAGCGGGGATATGCTTTAAGATATATTCCATGTCGATTAGGGCAAACTTCTGTGCGTTGGCTGTAATACCTGCGGCAAACAGCAGAAACATAATTAATAAACTCTTTTTCATAACGTTCTGGTTTTAGTTAAACAATTTAGAACTCTTGTCCTAAGATGAAGTGGAACTGGCTGCCGCCGTAGTCGCTTCTTCCGAACACTTTGTCGAAACCGTAAGCCCAGTCGATACCCATCATACCAATCATCGGAAGGAAGATACGGACACCGACGCCGGCAGAACGTTTCAAGTCGAACGGGTTGAACTTGTTCACATCGTGCCAGGCATTACCGGCTTCGACAAAAGTCAACGCATAAATACTGGTACTTGTTTCCAGCATCAGCGGATATCTTAATTCCAGGCCGAGGCGTGTGTATGCGTAGCCTTCGTATCCGTAAGGGGTAAGAGAGCTGTTTTCGTATCCGCGCAGGGCGATACTTTCGGTTGCATAGCTGGAATAGCCTGTCATACCGTCGCCACCTACGTCGAAGGTTTCGAACGGGGATTTCTTGTATTTATTGTAGTGTCCTAACAAACCGAACTCTACACGTCCCATTAATACCGGAGTACGTTTTACGGATATGGGGTCTAACAGCGGGATGTATATTTTGGATTTGAATTTCCATTTGTGGTATTCTATCCATTTGTGCATCTTGTTCATGTCGTCCTGGTTGCTGGTACTGTACTTGCTGTAGTCCGTACCGTCGAACAGGGAGTAGGGCGGCGTTAACTGTGCCGACAGCGAGAACTCGGAACCTTGGCGCGGGTAGATAGGGTTGTCGATAGAGCTACGCGACAAAGTAAGGTTGATGCTCAGGTTGTTGCACTTGCCGTTGGTTACGGGGAAGTACTGCCAGTCGCTCAGGATATAGCGCTGGTAGGCCAGCTCGGCTGTAAACTGGAAGTAGTCATCAGGCCATTTCAGACGCTTACCGAACATTACTGCAAGTCCCCACATCTGGATAGATTTGTCGGGGTCGTAGTAGTTTTCGTAGCTGTTGTAGTTGCCGTAGTTGTACATGCCGTAACCGTACAAGCCGCTGTAATAGCTGTTGTAATAGCTGTTCATGTATGCCGAGTTGTAGTAACGGCTGCTGATATCGGTCTGGCGGGAGTAGAAGGCGGATACGGAGAATGCGTTCGGACGCTTGCCACCGAACCACGGGTCGTAGAACGATACGCTGTACGACTGGTAGTATTTGGCATTGGTCTGTCCGCTGATTGTCAGTGTCTGCCCGTCGCCTTGCGGCAGGATTCCGCGGTAGTTTTCACCCGGATGCAGCAGGTTGGCTACGGAGAAGTTCGTAAATTTCAGGCTCAGCTTGCCGATGATACCCGTTTGTCCCCAACCGGCGGAGAATTCTACCTGGTCGTTGGCTTTGGAAACGAGGTCGTAACCGATGTCTACCGTTCCGTCTTCCGGTTTGGGCTGGATGTCCGGTGTGATTTGTTCGGGGTCGAAGTGTCCCATTTGCTGGATTTCACGCATGGAACGCATCAGGTCTTCACGGCTGAACAATTGTCCCGGGCGGGTACGCAGCTCGCGGCGGACTACATTTTCGTACAGGCGGTCGTTACCGTTGATGCTAATCTTGTTGATAGTGGCTTGGCGGCCTTCGAAGATACGCATCTCCAGGTCGATAGAGTCGCCTACGATGTTTACTTCTACGGGGTCGAGCGAGTAGAACAGGTAACCGTTGTTGTAGTAGAGGTTGCCGATTGCATCTTCGTCCGTGCTGGTACGTTCTTCCAGCAGTTTCTGGTTGTAGACGTCACCTTTCTTCATGCGCAGCAGGAAGTTCAATTGTTCGGAGGGATAGAGCGTATTACCTACCCAGGTTACGTTGCGCAGGTAGTATTTCTGCCCTTCTTCGATTTCAAGGGAGATATCTACGGTGCGTTCGTCATAGGGCTTGATGCTGTCTTTTACAATCATGGCATCGCGGTAACCCAGCTCGTTGTACTTGTCTATAATGAGTTGCTTGTCGGCCTCGAAGTTCTCCTCTACGAATTTCTTGGTACGGAAAAGGTTGATTAACTTGCCTTTTTCGTTCGTTTTCTTCATTACCCGTTTCAATTTCTTCGTGGTAATGGCTTGGTTGCCGGTAATCGTAATCTTATGTACTTTTACTTTCTCCTTCTTATCGATATTGATGTCTACCAGCACCTGGTTGTCGTTTTTTGGGTCGTCTTTCTGCGTGATGATAATATCTGCGTTCTTGAAGCCTTTGTCGTCAAAGTATCGTTTAATCAGCGTCTTGGCACGGTCTATCAGGTTGGGAGTAATCTGATTACCTTTTATCAGACCTACTCTGGCTTCCAGGTCTTCGCGCTCGGACTTCTTTACGCCGTGGTAGCGGATGTCGGATACGCGGGGACGCATTGTCAAGTGGATTGTAAGCCAGATTTTGTCGCCTTCGATTTTATCCGCGGTAACCTGTACGTCGGAGAACAGTCCGTGACGCCAGTAGCGTTTACAGGCTTGCGTTATTTCATCGCCGGGTACGGTGATTGTCTGGCCTTTCGATAATCCGGATAAGCCGATGATTACATAATCTTCATAATTCTTGGCTCCTACGACCTTTATATCTGCTATTTCATACTTCTTGGGCGTTCCCGAATAGAGGATAACGGGCTTTTCGCCTTCATCGGTATTGCTTGTGTCCTGTGCCATGCTGGACAGTGCACAGCTAAAGAGGCAGATAAACGTTACGAGTATGGAGAAAATACGATAGTGCATTATTTTATGAATTACAAATTATAAGTTATTTCTCAATTTTTATTTCTCAATTTAACTGATTTGTTCACTGGTTTTGCCGAATCTGCGTTCGCGTTTCTGGTAGTCGCGAATGGCTTTGTGAAGTTCCTCTTTATGGAAGTCCGGCCAGTAGGTGTCGCAGAAATAAAGTTCCGAATAGGCGCATTGCCAAAGCAGGTAGTTGCTCAGGCGGATTTCCCCGCCTGTACGTATCAGTAAATCCGGGTCGGGCATAAAGTCGGTGGTGAGATGCCGGGATAGCAGGTCGCTGTCTATTTGTTCGGGGCTCAATTCGCCTTTTTGCACTAAAGCGGCAATCTGGCGTGCGGCTTCCGTTATCTCCCAACGGGATGAGTAGCTGATAGCCAGCACCAAGGTCATCCCCGTATTGGTGGATGTGTGTGTTGCACAGGTTTCAAGACGTTCCCGTACGTTGGCGGGAAGCTTGATCAAGTCTCCGATAATCCGGAATCTGATGTTGTTCTTCATGAATGTCTCTTCTTCGATAGAGTCGAAAAGGAGTGCCATTAATGCGGCGACTTCATTGGAGGGACGGTTCCAGTTCTCGGTGGAGAACGTATATAGTGTCAGGTATTTGATGCCTAAAATAGACGCTTCTTCTGCAATGATATGTACCGTCTCAGCACCGGCCTGGTGTCCGTAGCTGCGTTCTTGCCCGCGCAGCTTTGCCCAGCGTCCGTTGCCGTCCATGATAATTGCCACGTGTTGTGGAATCCGGTTTAAATCGAGTTCTTCTGTATTTAGCATCTTTCTATACTTACATCTCTTGTCTTGGTTACTATTACCTTACTATATAATATTAAGTTAAGGGGAATAATAGGGCTATTGTACGGATTGCACAGGCGGCATCAGTTTGTTGAGATGTCCGCGCCAAACTTCATTCGTACTTCCGTCGCCGCCGAATATCACCCATATATAGGGGCTGTCGGCAACAATGGAATACGGGGCGGCGATATTCATGGCTTTGTCCAATAGGAATTTCTTTTCGGTTTTGCGCCAGGATATGCCATTGACGGAGGAATAGATAGCATCGAGCTTGTTGTTTTCCACACTGCCGAAGATGTAGAAGTTTTCGCCGTAGTACATTAGTGCCGGATAATTCATCTTGGGACAATATATTTCGTAGGAACTTGTATTTTTCAGGGAATACCATTTCCAACCGTCGGAAGAAGCCCACGGTACGGTCTGCTGACTGTCGCTATCGGTGTTTGCCCCTACTATCATTACCTGCGGCTGGTAGTTGTTTTCGAAATAGGTGGAGTATATGTTCGAAATAGGGAAACCGGCTTCCTCGATTACGGTTTCTGTACTTGTTGTCCATTCGCTACCGTTATAGTTGGCTGTGTAGACCTTATTGCCGTCGGCAACGATAGTCAGCGTATTGGTGAAACTTGCAATCAGCGTCTGGATGTTGCTTATACCATTCCACCTGGTTTCTTCATTCCATGCAAGACCGTCTTCGGAAGCGTATACCTTATGGTCTGTTGTTACGAGGTAAAGTGTTTGCTTGACATCATCTCCTTCGTTGTATTTGAAACATACGAGAGATTCCAGTTTGGCGTTGGAGGGAAGTGGTGATTGAAGGTCATAAGGTTCTTCTTCCCAACCGTACGTTTCTCCCGTATTCATCCAGTATGCTCCTCCTCTTGTAGGTGTCCGGTATGCTTTGGAGGAGGTGAATACCCATAAATCCCCATTGAAAAGTATGGCTTTTGCTTGTTTGCCGAGAGCAATCGGGGCGGGAAGCGCTGTTTCCATTTTGTCCCAGACCAAAGAGTCCGGGTCTTGCTTGTGCACGCGGATTGTGAGGGAGTATTCCCGGTATGTAGTCTGGTCGGGGGCGTGTACCTTGAATTTCATACCTTCCCCTTGCGCTTTGTTAATGGCTTCCCTGAGGTCTACGGAATCTGTCTGGACAAATATGGTATCACCGATTCCGGAAGTAATCCAGCCGCTTACGGTGAAGGTGTCGATTAATATACGGTCGAGAATCGTATCTGCTCCCATGGGCAGCGAGTCCTGATTGTAGATTTCCCTGTTTAGCTGGTCTATCGTGAATTTATAGGATTTGCCGTATATCGTGTCGATGCCGAAGGCGTGCACCGTAGCGTCAGAGCTCAATTCTATTGTGTTATCATCGGAGTCGAGGCACGAGCTTATTGCGATTGATACGAAAATGAAACCCGCGATTATTGCTAAAAACTTTATTCTCATTTTGAAAGTTAGTGTTTATTTACAAGTTGCAAAAATAGGAACATTTTTTTCTATAAACAGCTTTATCGGCAAGTTTTATATAAAATTATAGATAATATGGCTGTTTTTCTCGATTAAAATGCCCGTGAATAAGGCTATTAGCCTAATCTCGCGGCGATGTAATGCCGGAAACTTCTCCCGAAATATTGCTCGTGGGCATAAGGTATTTTATTGCTCATTTCAGGTGCTTTAACACCGGAAAGAAGTTTTAGAGGACTTTCTTCGACAAAAGCTTCATCCCACATCCCGGCGTCGATGAAAGATTGCAAAAGGATATTCCCTCCTTCTACCAACAAGGATTGCAGCCCTTGCGCATACAGGTACTCCATGATTTGCGGCAGTATATCCCGTTGGAAGTCGATAGGGATGTATTCCACATTGGCTTGTGCTGTCTTCGGCTTTTCCGTGAACACGAGCGTACGGACATCTCCGTCAAACAGATGCAGGGCGGGCGACAGTCGTTGCCGCCTGTCCAATACGATGCGTACGGGCGACGTTCCTTGCCAGTGACGCACGGTCAGGCTGGGATTGTCCAGCTCGGCTGTGCGTGTACCTACCATAATGGCACTGTGTTCTGCTCGCTTCTTGTGTACAAGCATGGAGGTCAACGGGGTCGACAAGATGACCGGGGTTCCGCTTTCGCGGCGGTAGTCTATGTATTTGTCCGCCGATTCCGCCCATTTCAGGGTGATGTACGGGCGGTGCAAGGTGTGGAAGGTGATAAAACGGCGGATTAGGTTTTTGCATTCTTCCTCCAATACGCCGGTGACGACTTCCCGCCCGGCATCTTTCAGCTTTTGAATTCCTCGCCCCGCCACTTTGGAGAAGGGGTCGCGGCAACCGATTACGATACGGGGGATTTGCTTTTCGATGATAAGGTCGGCGCACGGTGGGGTTTTCCCATAGTGGGAGCAGGGTTCCAGGCTGACGTAGATTGTGGAACATTTCAGCAAAGAGGGGTCTTTTACGGAACGGATTGCGTTGACTTCGGCATGTGCTTCGCCGCAACGTACATGATATCCTTCGCCGATAATTTTTCCGTCGCATACGATTACCGCGCCTACCATTGGGTTGGGAGCCGCATTGCACATTCCGTTCCGCGCCAGTTGGATGCAGCGGCGCATGTATTTTTCTTCTTCCATACTTTGTATTACTCTTAACTTACACTATTTTTGCAACCCGAATGCCGAATGTTATGAATGTTTCCGCCTCTCATATCCGCCGTGCTTTGCAGGAGAGCTATTCTGCACAGGAAGCTGCCAATCTGTCCCGTATCGTCTGTTGCGAGATGCTGGGGCAGAGTGCGATTGATTATTACCTGGGCAAAGATATAATTTTATCCCCAAAAGAGAGGCAGGATTTGGATAGCATTCTTGCCCGTTTGCGCAATTTCGAGCCGATACAGTATATTCAGGGCATTGCCCGTTTCCTGGAACGCTCTTTCCATGTGGCTCCGGGCGTATTGATTCCCAGACCGGAAACGGAGGAGCTGGTAGAGGCGATGTTGCGGGAGGTTCCTTCCGATGCCCGTATTCTCGACATCGGGACGGGAAGCGGCTGCATTGCCGTTTCTCTTTCCAAGGCACTCCCGGATGCGAGGGTTACGGCTTGGGATATTTCGAGCGATGCGCTCAGCATTGCCCGCCGCAATAATGACGAGTTGCAGGCGTCGGTCGGTTTCGTGCAGCGGGATGTGCTGACGTATGTTCCCGATACCGGTGAGTGTTACGAGGTTATTGTCAGTAATCCGCCGTATGTTACGGAGTCGGAGAAAGAGGCAATGGAACGCAATGTTTTGGATTGGGAACCTTTTTCGGCCTTATTTGTTCCGGATAACGACCCGCTCCTTTTTTATCGGCGCATTGCGGAGCTGGGCAGGACGATGCTCGTGCCCGGAGGCCGGCTGTATTTTGAGATAAACCGTGCTTACGGGGAAGCTACGGCTACGATGCTTTGCGGGCAGGGATATGCCAATCCACGGATTTTAAAAGATATTTCCGGAAACGACCGGATTGTAATCGCAGAACGATGATAGAAATTACAGAAACAGATGCTTTGAACCGCCTGGCGGCTTATTGTTCCGCTGCAGAGCATTGCCGGGCGGAAGTTACGGAGAAACTGCAACGCTGGGGTATCCCTTACGATGCCATAGAGCGTATTATCAATCGCTTGGAGCAGGAGAAATACATCGATGAGGAGCGCTTCTGCCGCGCTTTTATCCATGATAAGTACCGTTTTGCCAAATGGGGCAAGGTGAAAATCGGGCAGGCGCTTCAATTAAAGAAAATCCCCCGGCGGGTTTTCTCTTCGTACCTGAATGAAATCGACGAGGATGAATACCTTGCCGTGCTGAACGATTTGTTGGCGGCGAAGCGCAAGAGTGTCCGTGCCGAAAATGAATTCGAGCTGAACGGCAAATTGGTGCGTTTCGCCCTGAGCAGGGGGTTCGAGATGAAAGATATTCGTCATTGCATTACGCTTTCCGGTGAAAATGACTGTTGGGAGTAAAAATTATCCGTATTCTTTTTTTTATTCTCGTTAGCTTTCTGTATTTTTGCAGCATATTTAATAATAGTTAGTTTAGCTATGAAAACTTTAGAAAGATTGTTTGCAGAGAAGTTGTTGAAGATTAAAGCGATTAAACTACAACCCGCTAATCCCTTTACTTGGGCGTCAGGGTGGAAATCCCCGTTTTACTGTGATAACCGTAAGACCCTTTCATATCCTTCTCTCCGTAATTTCGTAAAATTGGAAATTACGCGTCTGATTCTGGAACGTTTCGGTCAGGTCGATGCGATTGCCGGTGTTGCCACAGGAGCTATTCCCCAGGGAGCATTGGTGGCCGATGCATTGAACCTGCCGTTTGTATATGTACGCTCTACTCCGAAAGACCACGGCTTGGAAAACCTGATTGAAGGCGAGCTTCGTCCGGGTATGAAGGTAGTAGTGGTGGAAGATTTGATTTCTACCGGCGGGAGCAGCCTGAAAGCCGTAGAGGCTATCCGTCGCGACGGATGCGAGGTTATCGGCATGGTTGCCGCTTACACCTATGGATTCCCCATTGCGGAAAAGGCTTTCAAAGACGCTAAGGTTCCTTTGGTGACGTTGACCAATTACGAGGCTGTAATGGAAGTTGCGCTTCGCACGGGATATATCGAGGAAGAGGATATAGCTACGCTGAATGAGTGGCGCAAAGACCCTGCACATTGGGAAGCCGGAAAATAAGACTTATTTTATAATGATAGATTATGACGAAAGAGCCATTCGGATAGATACTGTCCGGATAGTTCTTTTTGTCTTTTAAAGACCATTGGATTATGACTAAATTCGAAAGTGCGGTGAAGGTGATACCTGCTTCGCAAAATGCTGTTTATGAGAAGCTTTCAGACCTTACCAATTTGGATAAGGTGAAAGACCGTTTGCCGCAGGACAAGGTGAAGAATTTGAGTTTCGATGCGGAAACTCTGTCGATAGAAGTACCGCCGGTCGGGAAAATCGTGTTGCAGATTGTAGAGAAAGAACCTTGCAAGTGCATCAAGTTTGCAACGACTGCCTCGCCGCTCCCGTTCAACCTGTGGATACAGATAGCGCCCGTTACGGAAACGGAGTGTAAAATGAAGCTCACCATTGGAATGGAGCTGAATCCGTTTATGAAAACTATGGTGCAGAAACCTTTGCAGGAGGGGTTGGAGAAAATGGCGGAAGCTCTGTCGCTAATCAGTTACTAATCATTAATCGCTAAAAATCATGGCTCAGAAACTTTGGGAAAAATCCGTTCAGGTGAATAAGGATATAGAGCGTTTTACGGTAGGACGCGACCGCGAAATGGACCTTTATCTGGCAAAGCATGATGTGCTGGGGTCTATGGCGCATATCACGATGCTGGAAAGTATCGGCCTGCTGACGAAAGAAGAGCTGTCCCTGCTGCTTGCAGAGCTGAAAAACATCTATGCTGCTGCCGGGAAAGGGGAGTTCGTGATAGAGGAAGGGGTAGAAGATGTCCACTCTCAGGTAGAGCTTATGCTGACCCGTAAATTGGGCGATGTGGGGAAGAAAATCCATAGCGGCCGTTCACGTAACGACCAGGTGCTGCTGGATTTGAAGCTCTTTACCCGTACGCAGATAAAGGAGATAGCCGAGGCCGTGGAACAGCTTTTTCATGTGCTTATCATGCAGAGCGAGCGTTATAAAAACGTGCTGATGCCGGGTTATACCCATTTGCAGATAGCAATGCCGTCGTCTTTCGGGCTGTGGTTCGGGGCTTATGCCGAGAGCCTGGTGGATGATATGCTGTTCTTGCAGGCTGCTTTCAAGATGTGCAACCGTAATCCGCTGGGGTCTGCCGCCGGATACGGTTCTTCTTTCCCGTTGAACCGTACGATGACTACCCGGTTGCTGGGTTTCGATTCGCTGAATTATAATGTGGTGTATGCCCAAATGGGGCGTGGGAAAATGGAGCGTAACGTAGCTTTTGCCCTGGCAAGTATCGCAGGTACTATTTCCAAGCTTGCGTTCGATGCTTGTATGTTCAACAGCCAGAACTTCGGATTCGTGAAGTTACCCGATGAGTGCACTACCGGTTCCAGCATCATGCCGCATAAGAAAAATCCGGATGTGTTCGAGCTGACACGTGCCAAATGCAATAAGCTGCAATCGTTGCCTCAGCAAATAATGATGATAGCTAACAACCTGCCTTCCGGCTATTTCCGCGATTTGCAGATTATCAAGGAGGTGTTCCTGCCTGCTTTCCAGGAATTGAAGGATTGCCTGCAGATGACGACTTACATCATGAATGAAATCAAGGTGAACGAACATATTCTCGACGATGACAAATATCTGTTTATCTTTAGTGTGGAAGAGGTGAACCGCCTGGCACGCGAAGGCATGCCGTTCCGTGATGCTTATAAGAAGGTGGGTATGGACATCGAAGCCGGTAAGTTCTCTCATAGCAAGGAGGTGCATCATACGCACGAGGGTAGTATCGGTAACTTATGCAATGACGAAATTACCGCTTTGATGCAGAAAGTCGTAGAAGGTTTTAATTTCGAGACAATGGAGCAGGCCGAAAAAGCATTGCTCAACCGGTAATCGCAGTCGGTTAACTTCTTGCGATGTACGATGTTAACTTCTTGTATTGATGATGTTAACTTATCGATACCGCTCCGGTTAACATCGTACGTCCCATTTAGTTAACTTTTTTCCAGTGAAAAGTTTGGCTGTAACGGGGAAACTATTTATCTTTGCAACCGTTCTCCGAAAACCTGCGGAAATAGCTCAGTTGGTAGAGCATAACCTTGCCAAGGTTAGGGTCGCGAGTTCGAGTCTCGTTTTCCGCTCTCCTTCTTAAGGATGCTCGAATGGTGGAATGGTAGACACGAAGGACTTAAAATCCTTTGGCCAGTAATGGCTGTGCGGGTTCAAGTCCCGCTTCGAGTACTCAGATAAACGCTAATCTCTTTGTTATAAGATGATTAGCGTTTTTGTTTTTATGTTACTTGCACAACATTTGCACAACTTGTTTTGTGTTTTTCGTTTCTCTTTCAAAGATTAGACTTGCAGAAGGTAAATTTTGTCTATTATGAATATTTAACAATACATTGTTTATATATAGCTGTTGGCACTAATTTTGTATGGAACATTACCCTCTAATTATATTTAATCACTTTATATTCAGTCTTGTATGCAAGGCTAATTCTTCTTTGTCGAATTAATATATTAATCAGCTTGTTAATTAATATATTAACTAATGTGTTGATAATCAGTAAAATACTTCTTGTTTATATATATTTTTTCCTATTAATATGCTATTTTTGTTACGCTTCACTGCCTAACACCTTATTATTATGTATCTGACAAAGGAATTTTCTTCTATTGCTGAGATAAAGAATATACGCGAGCAGAAGTCAAGACTCTCGGAAAGAGAGGCTGAATTGGTAAAACCTCGATTGACGAATCTTGAGCTTATACCGGCTATATATGATATGTTTAAAGAGGTATTGTGCGTAATAGGTTTACCGTCTCGTGGAAGAATAATTCAAAGAAAAGAGTTCTTGTTTATTGTCCTCTTTTTGTTTGTTCCGAGTGTATTAGCAGGTGGGCGTATCCCCAATGGTGTACGAAAGGCTCTTGAAAATGTATTTCCAAAAGTAAGGCCTTGTACAATCTCAAACAATATAGCGGATGTGGCTTTCCTGTATCAGCAATACAAGTATTTCAGAAGCGATGTTGATATTATCTATAATGAGATACTGAACCGGCTAAAAGAGGGTGATGTTCTTGGATAATTCTGGGCATTTTCGGACAAATAACGAACCTTTCCTTAATTGTTTGTTATCGGTAACTTGATTATTCCTTGATTCCTTATACTATGATTTATCTTTGAAGCAAATGAATATAGGAATTATAGGATGAACCTCTCAATCAAGCAAGAAAAATTTTGCAATTATTACGTTGAAAGTGGAAATGCTTCTGACGCTTATCGTCGTGCTTATTCATGTAAGGGTAAATCTGATAATACGATTTGGGTAGAATCATCCAGGTTGGCTAATAACCCTAAGGTAGCCCTAAGGATAAGTGAATTGCGCTCTGAAATGCAACGCCGGTCAGATATTACAAAAGATGAAGCAGTAGGCATTCTGGCAGATATTGCGAGGGCGAATATTGTTGATGCTCTTGAAATCAAGTCTAATGAGATGTTTACTACCATAGTGGTAAGGGATGTAGCTACTTTGCCTATTAGTGTTCAAAGAGCCATCCTTTCTGTGAAAAGTACAGATAAGGGCTATGAACTAAAACTATATAACAAGATTGATGCAATAGAGAAGTTGTCGAAATTGTTGGGTTGGGATACATATGAACAGAAAGATATTGCAGAGAAAAGCAAACATGATTCTATAACAATTCAGATAATAGATAGAAGGGAGGATATTGTTGATGCTGATACAGACAACTAAGATATATGCAACAGTTGATAGCGCGATAAGGGCAGGATATAAAGTAGTTTCTGCACAAGGAAGTTCAAGAAGTTCCAAAACCTATAATATACTGATATATCTTTTAATATATATACTCCAACATCCTAAGACCTCTCTTTCCATTGTACGTAAAACGTTGCCCTCGCTAAAGGGGTCAGTATTCCGCGACTTTAAGGAGATAATGCAGGATAAATTCCAGATGTGGGATAATCGTTGTATGAACAAATCTGATATGGTATACACGTTTCCTAATGGTTCTTTTTGTGAATTCTTCTCAACTGATGATGAACAGAAGATACGGGGAAGAAAACGTAATATCTTGTATTGTAACGAAGGCAATGAAATCTCCTTTCTCGAATGGCAACAATTGGTGATGCGTACCACTGGCTTTTCAGTTATAGATTATAATCCTTCTTTCTCCGATGAACATTGGTTATGTGAATTGAATAAAGATTCACGGACTTTTCATTTCATCTCTACTTATAAAGACAATCCTTTTTTGGAGCAAACTATTATAGATGAGATAGAATCTCTCCAATATAAGAACAAGGTATTATGGACTGTGTACGGTTTGGGATTGCAAGCTATGGCGGAGGGGCTTGTGTTCCCAGACTTTGAAATTGTAGATGAATTTCCTACTTATGCCAAACATGTTGCGGCTGGGTTGGATTTTGGATACAGTTCCGACCCTACGGCAGTGGTAAGATGCGGTATAGTAGACAATTGTATGTATCTTGACGAATTGTGCTATCAAACCCATATGTTGACAAGCGAGATAATACGTGTGTTAAAACCGTTAGGGTTATTTGTATATGCAGATAGTGCAGACCCAAGGCTTATTCAGGAAATATCCAATGCCGGTATTGTGATTTATCCAGCAGACAAATATAAAGGTTCAGTTATGGGAGGTCTATTTAAGATGATGGAATATAAGCTTTGCGTGACTAAACGTTCTGTTAATCTCATTAAGGAACTGAAAAATTATGTATATGAACAAAATAAGGACGGTAAATTCATAAATGCACCTATTGATGCCTATAACCATTTGATTGACGCTGCCCGTTACTGGACGATTGGCAAGATAATGGGGAAAGTTCTGGTTCCCAAGCAGTATGATAAAGAAGATTTAGGACTATATTAAAAAATGATGGTATGAATTTCATAGAAGCAATATTTAACACCCTTCGCAATAAGGCTTTGAACGCCTTGGGCGTTGAACGTGACTTGATGCAACTTATTCAGGATAGAGATATTAGCCGGATACAATCTATGATGCAAAATCATGATTCATATGTGGCTGAGGCTATCAAGGAATATAATCCGGTAACCCATGATGTAATGAATCGTCCTGATAAACCGAGAAAAAACAAGGAACCTTATAAAGTTGAGAAACTTCCCCGGAGTAGACAGAGATATATTAATGAAGTGGAATTGTTTTTCCTTCTGGGAAATCCAATCAAATGGAAATCGGGTTCTGGTATAGAAAATAAAGATGAGGCCTTTGAAGCATATATACAATTTTTGAAAGACACCAGGTTTAATACAACAATGCGTCAGGCTAAGAGGCTGGCAGGAGCGGAAACAGAAAGCGCCAAATTGTATCATATCTATAATGATGGCGGAAAGCCGGCTGTAAAGGTGCTTGTTATATCCAAATCAAAAGGTTATACCTTGAGGCCGTTGTTCGACCAATATGAAAATATGGTGGCTTTTGGCTATGGATATTTCTTAAAAGAAGGGGATAGGACGATAGAACACTTTGATTTACAAACTCCAAACTTTATATTTCGCTGTAAACGAGCTAATATTGGTTGGGATGTAACCCCTGTTGAAAATCCTACAGGAAAAATCAATGTGATTTATTATTCCCAAGATAAAGCATGGGCAGGTACTGAAAGAAGGTGTAACCGGGAAGAAATGGTTGATTCTAAGGCCGCTGATACCAACAACTATTTTGCTGACCCTAAAATAAAGGCTACTACAGATGTTATTAGTTCTTTGGCCGACCCTGATACAGTAGGTCAGGTTATTCAGTTGACAAATAAAGAAACAAGCCAGATTGATTATATGGCTCCGCCTGAATATTCTTCCATGAAAGAAAGCGAAAAGCAGGATTTGAATTCTTCGATTCTCTTTGATTCGTTTACTCCCGATTTTTCTTTTGAGAACATGAAAGGGTTGGGTACTTTATCAGGAGAAGCGTTGAAACGTGCTATGATATTGGGATTTATCAAGAGGGATAATTTAAAGGAAATATATGACATATTGGTTGACAGAGAAAAAAATCTCATTCTCGCCATTATGATGAATGTCACCCATATTCAACTTAGGGAAAAATTAGCAAAACTACGTATAGAACACGAATTTGCAGAACCATTCAATGAAGATGTACAGGAAAAATGGGCGGCAATTGGGAAAGCCTATCAAGATGGAATTATATCGCTTGAACAGGCTGTTAGAATGCTTGCTCTTACTGATACTCCCCAGGAAGAAATTGAACGAATAATGTCTCAGGAGAAAGGACTTGAACAAGAAAAAAGGGAGAAATAAACTCCCTTTTGCAGGTAAAAAACAAACCTTTTGCCAATTGTTCGTTTTAGACTCTCTATAAATTTCCCCTATCATTTGCTAATCAATACTTTTATGCTGGATTTAAAAAACTAAGTATGAAAGAGAAAATATTTAATCAGCTTAAACAGGATTTTTCGAAACTGGGTCTGTCTGATGAAGTTCTTCAATCAGTAGCATCCTCGCTTGATGCTACGGGATTGATAACTGATGATAATCTTGTAACTGTTGTTAAGGGACAAGAAGGTATGCTGAAATCTTACCAGAGCAATTTTGATAGGCTGCGCACGGAAAGCGCTGCCTACAGAAAAGAACTGGAAGAATTGAAAGCAAAAGGCGGTGGGGGCGGTCAACAGCAACCAGCAAATGAAGAACCAGAGTGGTTTATAAGGTACAAGCAGGAGCAAGAGGAGAAAATTCAAAGTCTCATAACTGAAAACCAATCTGCAAAAGCAGAACAGGCTCGTACAATAAGAAACAATCTGATTCTTTCAAAAGCAAAAGAACTCAAAATCTCAAAGGAAAGAATAGATGAAGGATTTGCAATCTCTGATGATATGGATGAGGCGGCGATTGAAAACTATCTTTCCAAGGTTAGACAAAATGAGGTCGCAAAAGGCTTGGAGGATAAAGGTTCGGCATTCTCCTTGTCTACGCCTGAGAATCAGGGCATCGAACTGGCAAAACAATGGGCAGAAAATTTGCCGGACGCTAATTAAATTTTAAAATTATGGGTGTAGTATTTGGAAAAGTACAAATTGAGGGAAACTTTCCGGTTTTTTGGAGAGGAGAGTGTGGTGTTCTCCCTGGAGACTTCAAGCTAACTACTGATTTACCGGAGGGGACTATTGTCAAGAAAGGAACCCCTCTTAAGCTTGATTTTGCAAAAATGGAATGTAAAATCTGTAAAGCGGTTGAGGTTATTAGTGGAGGGACTACAACTAACCCCCGCATTAAGAAAGGAAGTTTTGCTGTAAAATCCGAAACGGTAGGTGGGCAAAGCATAAATTCTATTGATTCAAGTAACGCGGATTATGATGTGTTGACCTTAGCCGCTGCTGCTGATACGGCTGTCGCTGGGGCTATTCTTGGTATTGGTGAGGATTTGCCGGACGCTGTTGTTGAGACAGATTTTGTTTTCACTAAAAATATGTCCTTCCAAACTGTATCCGCAGGATATGAGGTATTAATCTTGAAAGATGTGGCTTATCCTATTCCAGGGGATTGGTTGGTAGGATATAGTATGAAAAATAACCCGTCTATCAAGTATATTAGACAATAAGGAGGTAAGTTATGGCAGGATTATTTTATAGTTCTATTTTTGGCGAACTTACGAAACAGGTACAAGTTCGTATAGACGCGGCATCGGAGTTGCGTAAAAGATTGTTCGACCAAAACATTTATGAGAAATATTTGGATTGGGACACGCCTACGATTGGGCTAAACTTTGAAGAGCTGATTGGGCAGTACAATTTAAGCGTGGCTGCCGCCACTTTAGACTCTAAGGGTAAAGAGCCTATTATGGGGACGGATGGTTTGGAAACATTGAAGCAAAAGGTGCTGACTCATCAGATGAGTTATTCTATGCCGATTGAGGAATATCGGAAAGTGCTCCAAATACTCGATTCCCGTATGCTTACTGATAATCAGAAAACACAACAGCTTATCAATCTGATGTGGGGTAATGTAAGTAAGGTTGTAGGGTCTGTGCAGGCCAAACTTGATATTATCTTCTTAGGGGCTTTATCCAATAAAGGTATTTTCACCTTTGATGGGAAGAATAACCCGGAAGGTGGTGTTCGTGGTAATATAGACCACAAAATGCCCGCAGAAAATATAGCATCGGTAACATTGGATTGGACTGATGGGAATCAAAACAATGTAGACTGTTTTGAGGACATTCAAATGGTACTGGATGCTTCTCAGGATAAGGTAACACTTGAGAAAATTCTTCTCTCGCCGAAACGTTTGTCGTATATTCTTAGAAATAAGAAGATGAAGCAGGTCGTTTTTGGTACGGATAAATCATCTACCCCGCTATTGTTGTCGAACATGAATGAATTTATGCGCCAAAATGGTTTTCCGGTGTTCGAAATTATTAGGCGAACGACCCGAATTCAAAACAATGGAAAACTGACTGATTATTCTCCTTGGAATGACAAGAATTTAGTGTTTGTTCCGGCTGGCAAGTTAGGGGTTATCAAAAATGCTTATGCTGACAATGAACTAAGACAAGAACCCGGTGTGACCTATTCCAATTATGGAAGAATTAGGATTTCTCAGTGGGGCAAAGGTGAAACAGACAATTCCAATGGGGTTGAGTTCACGAAGGCGCAGTCGTTGTCACTACCTATCATTACGGAAATTAATGGTATCTATTCATTGACAGTAGAGCAATAATGACAATTGCAGACTACATAAAGCAGAGATTTTCCTACATCGGCGAAATGTCCGATGTAGGGGCTTCTGACTTTGCATTAGACTTTGGGTTTAGCGCAGATAAGGAAGCTTCTACTGATGATAAAAGGTCTATCGGAGTATTGATTGATAGCTTTATTGAGAAAAACATTCTCCATCCCACGTCGGTAAACGAGAATGGATTTTCTGCATCGTGGAGTGCTGATTCAATTAAGTCTCATATTAAACTTCTGCTGAAAAAATATGGCATTGACTTGAATGAGGAAACTGCTTCAATTGTTGGTCTGAGTGTGGTTAAAGATGTATCTGATATATGGTAATGTACTTTTCTCCTCACATATTGCAAGTCTTAGTAGAACAAGAACCTGAGTATGATTCTGACGGACAGATTATTGTAAAACCGGAGGAGAATATGTGGAAAACCATAGGTGCTTGCCGGTGTGACGATGACGGTACTCAGGAATTAAAGTCAGATAATGGAGAAATGTATATGTCGCATTGCCATATAGTTTATGAGGGTGGAGGCATTAAAGACGGCATGCGTATCCGTTGTATGAACGATGAAGTGATAAAAGCTGAGGGTATAGCAAGAAATCCCAAAACATGTAATTACTTTAATTATTCGGAGATTTGGATATGATTACATCATCAGATGCCGGCACTATCGTTTACAATGATTGTAAAGTCTTTGGCCTTCCGCTATATCGTGACTGGTCTTTCCCTAAAAAGAAAGTAGATACGGAGCGGATTGTAGTTCTCGCCAAACGTCAGACACCGGACACCTATTGGAACAGAGGGTTTATTGAAGTTAATTTCTGCGTCCCAGATTATAAGCAGAATGCAAATTTGAAAAGGCTTGGCGAACTTGAAGAATTAGCTGTTGAAACGTTGAATGATGCAGTTGGGCATTATAAAGATTCATGGTATCAGTATTCTGTTGAAAGTCATGGGGTCGAGGAAGATGTAGAGTTGAATTGTCATTTTGTTAATGTGAAATTATTATTTGAAGTGTTAAACGTAAATTGAGAAGATTATGAAACCATTTATTGGAATTAAAAAAATATGGTACGGCGATGTGTTCACAGAAGCTGTAACTAAAACCTCATTGAAGACATGGCTTGGTACGGCCACAGAAGTGAAAAACTCACATCAGGATACTTGGCAGTACACAGAGGACGACCCTACCTACACCGATTATATCAATGAGCTTTCGGGTAATATCTATTACCGTGATGTAACCCAGAAGGGGGCAAAAACTATTGCGTTCACAATGGGAGAATATACATTTGATGACAAGATTGATTTGCAAGGTGGTGATAAGGTTGATACGGATGCGGGTTGGTCGGCATCAGACACTCCGGGAATTGTGAATAAGGGCATTGTAGGACAGACAAAAACAGGCAATTATGTAGTCTTTACAAATGCAGCGGTTATTGCCAAGGGAACAATGGCCGAAAAAAATATAGGCTTGGGTGTTACTGCTGTCGCTATGGAGAATCCGAGTGAGGGCGTTAAAAGCGATTATTTATTTGATGGCGAAAAGGTCGATGCTGCGCTTAAAATGTCTGCGGATGCTTCTGGCATTTCTTCCAAGAGTAAGCCTACTATTTAGCCAGGAATAGTTTTCAGGATAAGGGGGTGTAATCATTTTATACACCCCTATTTATTTAATTAATTGCGTATGAATGCTTCAAAAATTGTAAATGGCTCTATTATAGGAGCTGATTTTGAAACAATTATCATCAATAATAAGAGTTATGTTATATCTTCACCGACAATCTACAAGATAGCCGGTGCTGGGTATTATCTTTCTGACCTTCCGGAGTGTAAAACCGTTCACGATATACTTGTATCATTGAAAAATATAGAAGCTGCTGCGCATGCCTTATCTTGGTTTATTCAAGGAGATGATAAATTGTTCAAGGAATTGTCTTACGGAACATTTGATGAGGTTGTTCAAGGTTTGGAAACAGCTTTCTCTATGATTTCTGCTGAAAATTTTTGCAAGCTGTCAGCTTTGTCGAAGAACGTGCGAAGTCTGACAGCAAAACAGAAGTAGCAGGGAATGCTTGCTTTCTCGGACAGATTGCAACGTTCATGGAAAATCTGCATCTGTCTTATGATGATGTCTTATACCGTATCCCTTACCGTAATTTGGTAATAATGCAAAAAGATAAATTACATACTGTATTTGGTGAGGTTATGCAGGAGGTGTCGGATAAGGAAATGTTCAACAATCGAAAGTTTGATGAGTGATTAAGGGGAAATAGCTATCTTTGCCGAAAAATAATCTTATATGGCACAAGAAAGTAAGTACGCATACGACGAAGAAAGCGTTAAGGCAATCATGCACTGGGCAGAAACCGCACAATTACCCAAGGAAGCTACCCTGTCGGAGTCCGAACACATCTATGATACGTCTCTGTATGTTCGGGCGAATATCAACGATATTAAGCAGCACTATCCAGATGCTTTTTATAATCCGGCAATTGATAGGCTGTACAGATTAAAAGAGTTCGTGGAAATGGAAAAATGAATAAAGCCCCGGTCGAAAGATTCGGGGCTTTATTTTTTATTATAATGATACCTCATAACAAGCAGTTTCTATACGTTTAGGGACTGTTTTTCTATAAATAACAAACCTTCTCTCTATTGTTTGTTTTGCGTCCTTGATTTCTTAGGCAAAAGGCAGGTATGGTGATACCTTTACGAGAAAATGTAGGCTATGGAGTTCAAGGGTGATATTTCGGGATTAAATGAACTTGAAGAACAAATAGAAAATACTTATTTCAATAAATTGATTGAGATAGGACGGGATGCTATACGGGTAGCATATAATGCAAGTGGCTCACCCAAATATCCAAAAGTTTATAAAAACCACACATGGCGACTGCGTAAAGCTCCTGGGTTCTGTGTCGTGCGTGACGGAAAGATTGTAGCACTGGAGGTCTATGGGAAAGGGACAAACATGGAAGCCGTACAGAAGACCACCTATTATTTGCAGTATCACGAAAAGGAAGATGACGGGCTTTACCTGGCTGACGGCATGGAGTATGCAAGTTTTGTACAATCAAAGGGCTTTGATGTTATGGATTCCGCAATTCTTTATGCAGAAAGGATGATTAATAAAAAAATATTTAAGTAATTATGGCAGGGATATTTGCAAGCGTAGATAGTGATATAAAAAAACTGCACCTATTAAGGGAGGAGATTGAGAATATAAAGAAAGCTTTAAAGGGTATCAATGTTAAAGTAGATATTGATATTGCTAAAGGTCTTGAGGCGCGTTTAAAATCATTATCCGAGCAATATGATGCTTTGGTAACCAAAGTTAGTGAAGCAGAAGGTAAGATTCTGATTTCTACAAAAAGGATTAATGATGCCGCGGAAAAGATTGTCAAAGCACAGGAGCAGGTCTCTAAGAATATGGGGGTAAGCCCTTCAAATAGCAATACTGTAAATACGACTGCCAATAACACGGAAACGGCAAGTGTACAGGCACAGGCTAAAGCGTATGACGATTTGGCGAATGAGATAAATTCCATAATAGGTACGCGAGAACAGAATATAAAACGTATGCTTGAGGAGCAAAACGCCATTCGATTGATAAACGCAGAAATAAAACAGCTTACAAAACATCAATCAAATAATCAGGCTCTTTCTGTTAATCAACAAAAACGTTTAGAACAACTTAATAATTCATTGCTTACCCATAAAGCGGCATTGGCAGAGGTTAGGCAGGCTTTAAACAATAATGCTAAGTTGGATAATGCGGCTGCGACTTCCATGGACGCCCTTTCGCAGTCCCTTGGTAGGATGCGTACTACATACCGGCAGTTGACGGAAGAAGAACGTAATTCTCCTTTTGGGAGAGAATTATTGGCATCCATTAATCAGGCGGATGCAAAGATAAAATCGTTGGATTCGACTATTGGGGTACATGCAAGAAATGTTGGAAATTATGCAAGTGGTTGGAATGGGTTAAATATGTCTATTCAACAAGTAGGGCGCGAACTTCCTTCGTTGGCAGTTAGTTGGAATACTTTTTTCCTCGCTATTTCAAATAACCTGCCTATACTTGCAGATGAAATTAAAAGAGCCAAAATACAATATGAAGCCTTAAAAAATAGTGGGCAGAAGGCTGTCCCGGTATGGAAACAAGTTGTATCTTCTATATTTAGTTGGCAGAGTGCTTTGACGGTAGGCATTACATTGTTGACATTGTATGGGGGCAAAGTTGTGGATTGGATTGCTGGATTATTTAAAGCTAAGGATGCCTTGTCGGAAATGGCGACTTATCAGCAGAATCTTAGCAAGATTATGTCTGAAGGGGCTAAAGATTCAGCAAGAGAGCGTGTAGAATTGGATGCTTTGTATCAAGCTACGCAAAATCATGCAAAATCATTAAAGGAAAGAAATGCTGCCGCGGACGAATTACAAAAGAAGTATCCTTCTTACTTTAACAATTTGTCAAATGAAGCTATTCTTGCTGGAGATGCTGCTTCTGCGTATAGAAATCTAACCGATAATATATTGAAAGCTGCACAAGCAAGGGCAGCAATGAAAATTATAGAAGAAAACTATAATAAAATTTATCAATTACAAAAAGCGATAAATGCAGATACCAATTGGACAAATCGAAATAGGGAAAAAACTTTAAACGGTACAGCTACATCGGGTTATACTCCCATAGGCACTACTATAGTAACACAGGCATTGACTTCTGAGGCGGCTGAGTACAATAAGAGAATGAAGGCCTTACAAGAAAATAAAAAAGCAGTAGAGGCATTGAAGGATGCTAATAATGCGTTGATTGAGTCTATTGATGTCACTGCTTTTGTCTCTGGTAATGGTAACGGCTTAGGGATGAAAGATATTAATACTTACACAGAGCAACTGCAACATATTGCGGATTTACGCAATAAAAGTAGCCGTGAACGTGTTCGTCTTGAGATAGATTTGGGAAATCAAGAAGAGCAAGCCCGTATTGATGCAATGCAGGATGGCTTTGAAAAGGAACAAGCGCAACGCAGATTAAATAATAAAAAAGAACTACAAACCATAGAAAAACAGAAGCAGGATTACATCAGTAAGATTGTAGATGTTCAAAGGCAAATATTTGAGGCAGAGGAAAATGCCAAAGCGTCAAAAGATAAAAACTACAAAAAACGGATATTTGATGCTTCTTCCGTGTCAGTTGATACATCTATATTTGGTATTATAAATAAAGCTGTTATTCAGAAACAAGCTAATGAAATAGCCGCATATTATAATGAAATTCTCTCTAAATATCAGGATTATGCAACTAAGCGTTTGAATGCGGAAAAACAATATCAAAGGGATTTAGAGAAGCTGGAAAAGGCCGGTGCTACTGGTGCGCAAAAGGATGAGTTGGCATATCAACGTGATGAAACACTGAAATCCATAGACAAAGAGTTTGCCATGCGTGAAGACTCGTTCCAGTCGTGGGCTGATAGTATTGCAGATATGAGTTTGAGAGAGCTCCAACGGTTACTTACCGATGCAGAAAAAGAACTGGAACGGATGGAGTTTCTTTCTCCAAACAGTCCAGAACTGGCAGAACTTCGTGCAAAGATTAATACATTAAACGAGCAGATAGGTAAATCTAATAATGAGAATACAGCATCTCCGAATAAGAGAAGTATTAAAGAATGGCAAGACCTGTATAAAACATTACAGAAAGTAGAACACGGGTTTGAAGACTTGGGAGATGCTGTCGGTGGAGTTGCAGGAGAAATTCTTTCGACGGCAGGGGAAATCGCATCTTCTACATTGCAAATGGTGGATGGAATTATGACGTTGGTCGATAATTCATCATCTGCAATAAAAGGTGTTTCTGAGGCTGCATCCAAATCAATATCTACAATAGAAAAAGCCTCTGTAATACTTACTATAATATCATCGGCGATTCAATTACTCCAAGAAATTAGTGAGCTTGGGAGTAATAAGGCTTTCAAACAATACGAAGCGTATGCAGAAAAAGCCAAAGAAATAAATGCGCTTACCGATGCGGTCAATCAATATCGCATTGCCGCGCTTGAAGCACAGCAGGCGGAGGCTGGATGGTTCTCTACCGACAACTTGCGAAACCTCCGCGACTACAAAAAGGTACATGATGAAGTATATGAGGCTTATGTAGACAAGGCAATGGAATCACAAGCTGTTTACCAGAATCAGAGTGGGGGAGGCTGGCTTACAGGGGCGTTCAATTGGGTAATGGGTAATTTATCTCCTTTGTCATGGTGGGATGACTGGAAAAATATATGGGGACAGGGCGATTATGACGAAGGTATGACTGCTGCTATTAATAATCTTCGTATCGAAACAAGAAAAAAAAGCAGTGGATTTCTTGGTACTGGTATCGGTGGGCATTCTCAAAAAACGGAAGACCTTGCTACGTGGGCAAGGAATCAGGGCTTAGGTGAATTATTTGATGATGAAGGATTAATTAATAAAGAACTGGCGCAATCTCTTATTGACAATTATGGCGATAAGCTTGTCGGTCAGACTAAAGAAACCCTTGAAGCCTTGATAGAGCTTCGTGAGCAATACGACGAATACATAGAACAATTGCATGAGTATGTAAGCTCCTTGTATGAGCCATTGGTAGACAATGTCGTGGATAGCCTGTGGGATTGGCTGGATAATGGAAAAGATGCCTTAGATAGTTTTAAGGATTATGCTTCTGACACATTCAGGGATATTGTGTCTGACATGATGCGTACTATTGTCCTTGACAAAGTTATTGGAGATTTTGATGATGATATCGCAAAGCTTTACGAAAAATATGCAAGCGGAAAGTTAAGTGAAGAAGAATTAATGAAACAGGTGGCAAATCGTACTGGTTCATTGATTGATGATTATGAAAGAAATCTTCCGGCACTTGAAAACATACTAAGTACGGTTAATGGATATTTTAAGGATGCCGGAATTGATTTGGCACAGTCGGAAGATTCCACCCGTGAAGCCTCGCAAAAAGGTATTGCAACCGCTTCTCAAGACTCCGTAGACGAAAATAACGGACGATTGGCTGTTATTCAAAGCCATACATATACTCTTAATGAGAACGTTTCCCGTATGGCTAATGGAATTGAGAGCTTATTAAGTTACTCTTTCGCCAATCTTTCATCAACTACGAATATAGACAAAACGGCTAAGGCTATCGAAAGTCAAAGCAGGGATGCTCTTAACCACTTGGCAAACATAGATAATTATACTTCTAACCTTGTGGAAATCAAGGAATACATGTATGCCATGAAAAGCGGTATTGATACATTGAACACTAAAGGAATAGCACTTAAGCGATGAAAGACCAATTATATATAGACGGTAAGGATGTATACACTGAATACGGTGTGTCTACCGTACAAGGCAATTACGGCGAGCTGGTTACATTCCCGCCCTCCAAGACCCCGGACAGTAATGATTGGGCGGAATATGACGGCAAGGAGTTCGAACTTTCGTCCGTATTTCTCGATGCAAAAGATATTACCCTCGAATTCGGTTTTTTCGAAGAATGGCATTTTGCAAACTTTGTTGCCATGCTCTCGGATATGGGTTATCACGAGTTTAACTTCCCGCATCTTGGCCGTACATTCCGGCTGCGTCTTTCCTCACAGAACAGTTTCGAGATGTACAGCAGTACCGAACGTTCGAAGTTCACCTTCGCCAACGACTTTCCCTGGCTGACCGATTACGTCTACCAGGAACCGGTGAATGCAATCCCGCTGCCAAAAGGTTACGAGCTGGACGATGTGGACTTGTCTGCTTATGGTGTACTTATCCTCCAGGGAACCAATGCGGAAATTCTTAAAACCCCGACGGTAAAGAAAAACCTCTTGCAGAACTTCAAGTACCGGGACGGTGCGGTCTACGACGGTGAATACGTGAAATTCCAGACAAAGGATGTGAGCCTTAAATGCCTGATGCGTGCACCTGATTTTGAAACCTTCTGGCGTAACCGTGACGCCCTGCTGCATGACCTCACCAAGCTGTCCGCTAAGACTGATGATGAAGGGTACGAATATGAGGATGCTGAACGAACCTTCTATGTCGATGAATGGTCTGAAAGCTACCCTTGTTACTACAAGAGTTGCAAGACGGAGAATTTTAATCCTTTTGGCGGCGTATGGTGGGAATTTACGCTTACACTTGTGTTCACTTGCTTCCGCCTGGAAAATGCAGAGTACCTGCTTGCTTCGGAAGCGGGCGAGTTTATAGTTACCGAAGATGATGAATTCTTTATTGATTTAGGAGATTAGATATGATTACCTTGTATAACGGAAGTGAAACAATAGACCTCCTTACGAATGACAACAGTTATTCCTACGAGGCTGTAATGGGTGAAGATGCGCTTACGCTGTATTTCTCCCATCCGGGTTATCTTAATATTCCCGTAGGCTCATGGTGTGAGTTCTACGGCAAGCGTTATTCTCTCAAGAAGGACAGCAATTTCAAGAAGAATGCGGAGCGTAACTACGAATACACGCTTATTCTTGAAACCTCCAAAGCGGATACGGAGTTATGGCAGGTACGTAATACGGCGGACAACCGTATCAAGTTTCCCTATACCGCCAAGCCTAAAGAGCACCTCAAACTGATTGTCGATAATCTGAACCGCCGTTCTTCGGGGTGGGTAATCGGTGAATGTATCGAGGGTACGGAGAAGTTGATTAACTATAACCATACCTATTGTTTGGATGGTCTGAACCAGCTTGCGGACGCCTATGAAACCGAGTACCAGATTACGGAGACAATCATAGAGGGGGTGCATACAAAGACTGTACATCTAAGGAAGGTCGAGTACAACAAGGATAATCCCCTACTCCTATCCTACGGTAAGGGTCACGGCTTCAAGACGGGTGTCGGTCGGGAAAGCGGTGATATACCGCCCGAAATCATCCTTGTGGAAACGACTGATAGAAATATCGACTACTCCAAGTACGGTGCGAAAGAACTGCTGATGCCCAAGTCGCAGACCGTCCGCTATGACGGTACACACTTCGAGGGAGAGGAAGGTTTTGATGCCTCCCTTGCCCGTAGTTATAAGACAGACGAATACGGTACGGGTGTCATGCGTGCCGACCGTGAGTTAACCACTGCCAAAGAGGACAGCCTGGATTGCACCGAGATTTACCCGTCAAGGGTTGGGACGGTCAGTAAGGTTGATACGGTCGATGCGGAGAAACATTTCTACGACTTCTACGATAACGACATTCCGGGTAACCTAAACTTTGAGGATTGTCTTATCGAAGGCGAGAAGATGACCGTTATTTTCCAGTCGGGCATGCTTTCCGGCAAGGAGTTCGAGGTTGAATATACTCATGTTGGGCGTAAGTTCGAGCTTGTCCCGCAGGAGATAGACGGCATTACCATGCCGGACGGCGGTGTGTGGATGCCGAAGGTTGGCGACACGTATGCCGTGTTCAATATCCAGTTGCCCGAGGCTTATATCTGCGACAATGCAACGAGGACGGGCGCATCATGGGATGTGTTCCGGGAAGCGGTCAAGTACCTCTACGAACATGAGGACAAGATGTTCACCTTCACCGGCACGCTGGACGGCATCTGGGCGAAGAAGCGTTGGCTCACGGTAGGCGGTAAAATCGTGTTGGGCGGCTTCGTAAAGTTCACCGATACCCAGTTCCACCCGGAAGGCTCGTTAATCCGCATAACAGGTATCAAGAGATATGTAAACAACCCGTACAGTCCCGAAATAGAACTGTCAAACACTCCGGTAGGCACATCTATCAGCAACGAGCTGAACAAGATAGGAACGAACGAGGTGCAGGTTGAGGAGAACTATAAGAAAGCGCAACAGTTCACCAAGCGTTATTACCGTGATGCGAAAGAGACAATGGATATGCTTGCCGACAGCCTGCTGAACTTCTCCGGTGCAATCAACCCGATAACGGTCGCCACCATGCAGATGCTCGTGGGTGACGAAAGCCTGCAATACCGGTTCGTCAGTTCCAAGACAAGTCCGGTTGCGGTTAAGTATGAGATAACCTACAATCAGAGCACGAAGGTGCTGAACGCCCCGGCAGGCATCATCCAGCACATGACATTGGGCATAACTGAAATCAAGAACAATCATTCCGCAAGTGATTACAAGTATTGGGATATGGCGGAATACAGCTCCCCCTCACTTGTTGAACCGGAGAAGAAATTCTATCTGTATGCCAAGTGTAGCAAGGATAGCCAGTCGGGTACGTTCCTTTTGAGCGAGACGGCTATTGCATTGGAGCAGATAGACGGCTATTATCACCTGCTTGTCGGCATCCTGAACAGTGAGAATGGAGGAGAAAGGAGCTTTGCCACGTTGTACGGCTTTACGGAGATACTTCCGGGACGAATAACCACGGATAAGATAGTTTCTTCTGACGGTAAGACTTATTTTGACTTGTTGAACAGTGAGATTGGCGGATATATAAGGTTTTTAGATGGCTTGATAGGTGTTGTAGGTATCGGTAATGAAACGACTGTCAATGCCGGCATGAGTGGGGAGGGCAACTCTGATACAGATGTCCGCATTTGGGCTGGTTCTAATAAAGACGGTCGTTGGAGTGCTCCTTTCAGAGTTTTGCATAACGGTAAATTGATAGGTACGGACGTTGATTTAACAGGAAATATTAATGCTGAAAGTGGGAAAATCGGAGCGTTTGAGGTGACAAGTAGAGGATTATCCAACATTTCTGATAATCCTCAAGCCAATATCCTAATAGAAAAATCGGGAGGAAAATTTTTTAGGGTAAATAATGGTTCAGCAGATGCAATGTGTTCAATTCGAGGAGACGGGGCAACCGCTCTTAGTGTTTCAGCTTATGGTAATGGTTCTATCGGTATAAATGTAATAGCACAAGCCGGTAATGGAACTTATGCTATAAAAGCAACGGGAGACGTAGAATTAAATGCCAGAAGTGGCGAGGCTGTGAATGCGACAAGATTGAACACCTATGGGCTTGCGCTAAATGTAACCAATAAAGGATATAGTTCGGTGTCAGCTCCAACAAGCTATACTGCCCAGGAAACTGATGATATTATAATTTATGGTGGCCCGGATGTTAGCTTTGACCCTGTACTCTTTTTACCCAGTTCTGCTACAAAGGGAAAGATTATATATCTGAAAAACCAGCTAAACCGGAATATCAGCGTGAAGGGGAATTTGATGAATGCAAATAATAGAGGAACTTCGAGCGCCCATTCTATTAATCAGATTTCATGCTTTTATGTCTTTGACGGTTCTTACTGGATACATCATTTCTGTGGATAAGGAAATAACAAACCTTTTCCCTATTGTTTGTTATCCGCAGGTCAAAAATTCATTATTCTTTTTCGTCTAAGGTAATTTTGTAGAAACGGAGTAAAAATGAATGGCACTCGCGTAATGGATTTAAAAATAGTAACATAGAATATGCAAACCTTTGAGCTAATGTATCCATACGTTGGCTCAAGGGCTTTTTTACTTGTACAATATTATGCCAATCAAAAAGAAGAAAATCAGTGAACTAACTCTTGCCGACAGTCTGAAAGGGTTGTACACCATTGGCTACAAGGTGGTGGATGGGGTAAAGACCAGCGTCAAGGTCGGGTTGGAATATATTCAGGCAGCCTATGAGGACGTGGTGAAAGCCACCAACGACGCGAAACAGGCAACTACCGATGTACGTGAGCTGGAAGCCACCGTTGAAGAGAACGAGGAAAGCCGCAAAAGTGCGGAAAGCCAGCGTATGGCATCCGAGCAAAGTAGGCAGACTCAAGAAACGGAGAGGCAGAGCAAGGAGAATGAGCGTATAACCGCCGAAACCGGACGCGTCAATGCCGAGAAAGCCCGAGTGACTGAATTTGACGGGATTAAGAGCGCCGCCGAAACCGCCACCCAATCCGCCAACGAAGCCGCCTTCAACACCAACGAGGCTATCCAAAACGCCAAGACAGCCACCGATGCCGCCAACGCTTCCGCATCGTCCGCAAACCAGGCTACGGAGAATGCCAACACCGCTGCATCGAATGCGAACAGCAAGGCTACCCTTGCCGACACCGCCGCGGCAAACGCCAATGATACAGCCGAGCATCCTACGTATATCGGCGAAGACCACTATGTCTACAAATGGAACAAGACCGCCAAAGCGTATGACAAGACGGACATCTACACCAAGGGCGACGCTTTCTCTATCAAGAAAGTATATGCTTCCGTAGCCGAGCTGGAAGCCGACAAGGGCAACCCGGACATTGCGGAGGGTGATTTCGTATTGGTGAACACGGGTGATGTGGAAGACCCGGACAATGCAAAACTGTATGTCAAGGCGGACGGGAATTACGAGTTCCTTGTCGATATGTCCGGTGCTATCGGTTTCACGGGCAAGACGCCGCAGTTCTCAATGGGTACGGTCACCACGCTTGAAGCCGGGGCGTCCGCCACAGCCACGGTATCGAGTGACGGGACGGACGAAGGCGGCAACCCGAAATACAAGCTGAATTTCGCCATTCCGAGAGGTAATCCGGGCGCTCCGTTTAAACCGGTCGGGCAATACGACACATTGGAGCTGTTGAAACAAGCCATTCCCGACGGCTCGGCAGTTGACGGGTTCATGGCCGTAGGTACTGAAGCTCCTTACGATTACTACGCATGGGTAAACGGCGACTGGGTTAATCAAGGGAAGATAGCGGGTGGCGGTTCGGGGAATGTGGTAGTTATTCCTTCTGCTGCGATGAGCCTAAGCGATCAAGCAACATCCGATGATATATTTAATGCCTTTGGTGGGAAAGACGCTTTCATGGATATATGTCAGAGCATCGTCAATAAAGATACTGTATGTGTTGTGGCAAACATCCCCGAAGAATCAGGGATGAAACTTGTATATATTCCGATAATGGCGATGGCTACCTATACGGATGCTAATAATGCTAATTTTATGATGGCAATTATTACAGAAACGACTTTCCAATTAGTTGTAACAGTCACGGATGGAGTTGCTACCCAATCGTCTCAGGTTTTAAATCATATTTACGAAGCCCCCTCTAACGGTAACGTCTACGGTCGTAAAAATAAAGATTGGGTGGAAGTTCCAGAAAAGTCAGATGTGCTCACTAAAAACAATGAGACCGAATATACGCCTACGAAGCCTTATCATCCGGCGACGAAGAAGTATGTGGATGATAAAATTCTTGTTAGAAACGTAGACGGTACTATTCTCAATAAATGGATTAATAACACCGTTATAACAGGAGAAACCGTACAAGGATTGGTTAACGAATTATTTGGCAATTTTATATCATTTGCTGAGGATTACGCTGAAGGGAGATATAGAGGTCTTAGGTTTAGCGCAAGACATTACGATGAAGAAGCTGGAAATTATTTTGGATATATCATAAATGCAAATATTCAGTATTGTTTATCAGAACTGGGAAATGGATATTTTGAATTGCTATTTACTTTTGGTTACGGTTCAACATTAAAATCTTGCTATATATACTATTATGATGTATCGGAAACAAGCAGTGAGAATAAGATTGTAATCACAGATGTTGTTCGTAGTGACAACCTCACCACCCTCACCAAGAAAACCGCCGCTGAATACGAGGCTCTTGGCTCTAAGGATGCCAATACAGCATATTGTGTAACCGATTAAAACAACAATTATGAGTAACGAAAACAGTAATCTTAGAGTTGGCTCGGCTGGAGCTGGGCTGTTTGTGGGTAGTAGTCAAATCATGGCTGGGGGAGTAGCAAATTTACTAAAGGAGATTACCATTGCACCGGATTTTAATGCATACAATACAACAAGCGTATTAGTTGCTAACCTTAGCAGCAAAGAGTTGACTTTAACAAGGAATGATGATGTTACTATCATTCCCAAACAGCACATCCAGTGGTATTCATACAGCGTAAACACGCATGTAAAATTACAGTCCAATGAGGATATTTATATTTTAACAATACTTTATATGGGAGAGACAACAGGCTATGATAAAAAAATAGGAACTAATCTTATTGACATAACTACGCCTATGAATATAGGATTTTATCTAGCCTTTATAATATTTGACAAAATATGATGAAACTAATCTTTTTAAACAGCCGGCTCGCCAAACTGATACTCTTTGGCGGCTACACAACAATCATGCTCTTCGGCTTCATCCTTACGAAGCTGAAGGAGTTGTCCGAAACGACCATACGTCATGAACGGATACATCAGAAACAGTTCTTCGAGTGCATGGAGATAGCGGCTATCCCGTCTGTATTGCTGGCGTTCTATGTCAGTGCGTGGTGGTTGCTCCTTATCCCGCTATTCTACTACATTCTGTATTTGACAGAATGGTTTGTGAGCTTCGTGTACCACCTGTTTACAGACAACAAGATTGGGGACGGCAAGGTCAATAAAAACGCTTACCGTGCGAGCGCATTTGAGATGGAAGCCAAACTCAACCAAGACAACCCGAACTACTTGAAAGAACGTAAATGGGGTGCATGGTTCAGATACTACGGCAAGATATGAAAATCCCGTCCTACTCTCACGAGCAAAACGGAATGACAGTAGTTCGCTTATTTGATAAGAGACACAAAGATATGAATAATTGACAAATGAACGATAACATGGACACAGAAGTTGTAAATGCAGCCCTTCAAACAGGAAAGGGTATTAGTGATTTCGGAATGATGGCTATAACCGCAGGTTTTTTCCTTGTGTTATCAGCCTTGTTGATGGTGGCGTGTTTCCGTTGGTTTATGAATATGGTAAACCAGCTTATGACATCACAGAAAGAGATAAACCAAGACTATAAGGACACCATGAGGCAGCTATTGGAAGAAACCCGTGCGCAGAACGAGCGGTTGAACGTGCTATCGGAAAGTCTCATGCCCGAAACGCAGCTGCGTATAAAAACGCTAAGCAATGTATTCTTCGACCTTTCCGTTGAGAAGGTGTGCCGTATTATCAAGAAAGTGCGTGAAGAAAACCATATATCAGACAAGGAAGCTACTGCAAGAAAGATACGTACATTGCTTACAAACATACACGAGGACAGGAATTCAAAACTTGACTGCTTTTCGTATCGTGGGAACAGACTTTCCGAATACACGGAAAGGAAATGGATAGAACAGGTTGCCAAAGCCGTTGAAGCGGAGATTTACAATGAAAACGGAGCGAACAACGGGAGGGCATACACGAATGTAGAGTCGGTCTATGCGAATATAAGATTAGAATTTTATCACAATTTGAATGAAAGATAAGGAGTAACAAAATGAAAAAGAAACTGATTATCGCAGCGATTGTTATCGCTATCATCGTGGGAGTTATGCTTTACATGCACTACACACCGTTTTGGGTGAACCTGACTACTGTCGTATCATTCGGTGTCGGTGTTGTTGCCGGATGGGTGGCTCGTGTGGTTTATGACAAATATTTTAGAAAGGAGGAATAACATGAGATACTTTACAATTGCAGAACTGGTTAAAAGCGAAACGGCTGATAAGAAAGCTATAGACAACAGATTGCCGCAAGAACTGCTTCCCAATGCACAAGCGTTGGTTGACAATGTGCTTGACCCTTTAAGAAAGGCTTACGGTAAACCTATCGTTGTGTCAAGCGGCTACCGTTGTCCGGCTTTGAATAAGGCTGTAGGCGGTTCTAAAACAAGCGACCACATGAACGGAAGGGCTGCCGATATTGTCGGTACACCTAATACTCCGGCAGAGAACAGAAAACTGTTCAACCTCATTCAAGAATTGAAACTTCCCTTCGACCAATTGATTTGGGAGAAAGGAGATGCAGTTGGTCCCGATTGGGTACACGTCAGCTATCGAGGGGGAGGGAACAGAAACCAAGTATTGAAACTCTAAAAAGTAAACATCATGGCAGCAGAAGTTTTATCATTCGAAAAGAAAGAAGGCAATAGCTTATCATATCAAGCGAGCTTCGTAAGTGACGGCAATCCCGTAACCATACAGATAAAGAATAAGGGCGGAAGAATAAGCGCATATGCAAATATAGAAGACATGACGCCTATGGTATTATATCCGGACGTTCGTGGCGAAAACGGTGCGCCCGATGCAATATTCCGTCTTGTAGGCATAGCCAGCGGAATAACCGTAACGATTAAGAGCCAAACCGAGGTAGAGTCCGCCAAAATGATTAGGGAGGAGCAGTAATGAAAGGCATCACTATTCCCACTATCAGCATGCCGGTAATCAGCATGCCTTCCATTGGTGTACCGTGGATTGGTGTGCCCGATAGCGGTAAAAAGGGGCTTGCATGGCCTTCGGGGATGAAGGAGGCAATCAAGGCTGTCTACGACCCGAAGAAGCAGGGCATGGCTAACTATGATGTTATTGAGACGTATACAGAGGACTTTAGTAAACGTCCGTGGAATAATAAGAAAGAAAAATATACGGGTACTCTTACTCCTAATACCTTAACAGTTACCAATGTTGCTGTTACAAGTGCGCTTATATATACCAATAGCAAACCGGAGAATTTTAAAGTTTATATAACCGGAATAAAAGATAATCAACAAGTTATATTTGGAAATGATGTAAGTGCGTATAGGGCGCTTATAGTTGAAAAAGACGGTGTCTATGATGTTAATTGGGAGGATAATCAGAGTGCATATTGCATATGGTGTAATTTCTTAGGCGAATGCGACATCACTATCAAGCAGCTCCCCACCTCCATACTCCAAGACCTTAGCGGCAACGGTAACCACGCCTATCTGTACGGCGGTAAGGGGAAGCTGAACAGCGGAATGGGCGTTTATGGCATAGATGTAACAGAGAATATTATCCAACAGAATAGATTTGAATATCTATATGATAATATAACAAAAGAAGTAACATTTGTTAAAGCGTTAGCTGCTGGTACTTATCTATTCTTCATAAATAAGAATATTGTTAATTCTACTCAGCAAATAAAAATTGCAGGCATAGATAGACCTATTCATTTTGTTAACTCTACCACCAACGAGACTTATTATAGCATTACTGAGGATGGCATTTATGATATAGACTTTGTAACAGATGCGGATACGGTTATTAGGACAAGTTACACTACTAATCAGGAGTTGAATTTAAGAGTACAATTTTTACCTTATTATCCCAACCAGCTCTGCTACGACGGCAAGATGTACGCCGTCTGCTACGGTTTCCCGATATTGACGGATTACACGGTGATGGCGGATAGGACGTGGTTTGAACTTACTGCTAATAGTGCATTTATCAGTAAAGCAAAAACTCCTAATAATGGAGCATTTATTTTTGAACTATATCAAGAAAGAGAACATGTATTGTCATTCGGGCAGTATAATGATGTTTCTTTTGAGAATGGTGTTATTACTTATCAAACTAAGAATACATATAATGGCACTAACATTCAGAGCGGTAGTTCCAGCGATGAAAATGTTTTGTATATAGGGAAAATAAGAGATAATACTACTGCTGGATTTAATGGTTGTCACGGCAAAATCATCATCGCCGACCGCAGTTTTACCAAAGATGAAATCACTTGGCTAAAGGATAATTGGGAAAAGATATGAAAAGACTACTGTATGTAATATTGCTTGCCTTAGCGGTGTGTTCTTGCAGGACGAGGACGGTATATATGCCCGTTGAGACAAAAGTTATCGACAGCATAATCTACCATGACACCACATTCCAAGAGAGATTGGTTCCGTACAAGGATAGCGTGTCTGTAGCCGATACAACGTCATTCCTTCATAATCCGTATGCCTATAGCTACGCTTCATGGAGTAATGGTATATTAAACCACTCATTGGGCATCTACCCTCATGCAACGGTAACAGTCAAGATACCGTACTTCATCGAAAGGCTAAGAAGGGTTGAAGTTCCCAAGCCTTATCCGGTAGAACGGGAACTGTCTTGGTGGGAACGCTTTAAAGTTAATTACGGTGGCGCCAGCCTCTCGATAAATATAGCCTGTATTTTGTTCGTGATAGCTTGGCTCGCCATAAAGACAAGAAAGAAATTAACGATGTAGAAGTCGGCTTATAGCTGGCACTCTTTCGGGGGCTTAGAGTATAAAGAAAGCCCCCAACGTTTCACGTTAATATTGCCACATAAAAACATGATAAGCATAAGACAATGCACGTTGGAGGCTTTAATATCTTCAACGCATTGTCTTATGCTTTGTTCATTGAATCTCATGTTCTATGTGGCAGGGCAAAGATAAATATAAAATTCAGAAAAACTATGTGTAAGTCAGAAATCTTTGCCGAAACAATCAATCTCGTCTCGCAGGAAACGGAAATCCCGGCTGAACGCATCCTTTCATCGGACAAGGACACGGAGACCGTGGACGCCCGCTATCTGCTTGTCCGTCTGCTTGTCGAGAGAGGAATGTACCCTTCACAGATAGCGCCCCGTATCCGCAAGACCAAGCGTGCGATAAACTACATGATTTCCAATTTCCAGGAGCGCATGGAAGGCGGGAAAATGTTGAGAATATATTGGGAAAACATTAGGAAAGCGTTGGGAAACAACTGATTTCATGGCAGGTACGGTATCTATACCTTTGTAATGCGGTTGATTTTGACCGTAATCAGTATAAATACAAATCTCTATGGAAAGAACGTACGTTTTTAATCAGGACGGTAACGGCGGCAATGGTGGCGGAAGCAAATTCGACATCATGGCTATGTTGCCCAACCTGATGGGAGGAAAGGGCGTAGACCCCGGACTTCTTGCTTTATTGAACCAGGGACGCGGCAACCAAGACCAATGGGGCGGCTCGTGGTGGTTCATCTGGATTATCCTGCTATGGTTCTGTTGGGGCGGTAACGGCTTCGGCAACCGTTTCGGCAACGGTGGCGGTCTGCCTGCCGAACTGAACGGTGACGTAGGCCGTGAATACCTGATGTCCGCCATTCAAGGGAACGGCAACGCCATCAACCAGCTTGCATCTTCCCTGAACTGCTCTACCCAGCAACTGCAAAGCGCATTGTGCAACATCCAGGGGCTTATCGCCAATGTCGGCAACCAGGTCGGCATGTCCTCACAGCAAATCATCAACGCATTCCAGTCCGGCAACCAGGCTGTTCTCACACAATTGGCAGATTGCTGCTGCAAGACGCAGAATGCCATCACGACAATGGGCTATGAGAACCAGCTTGCCATGTGTAACCAAACCAACACTTTGGTTAACACAGCTAACCAAAACACCCTGTCACTCCGTGACGGCGCAACGGCTAACACACAGGCTATCATAGCCAAGTTGGACGCCATGCAGAACCAGGCATTGCAGGACAAGATTGCGGCTCTCACGGCAGAGAAAGCCACTCTGACTGCTGAAATCTCACAGCGTAACCAAAACGCCACTATCCTGAATGCGGTAGGGCAACAGATTGCTCCTTTGGCGGCAGGCTTGCAGGCATTGCAGGGCGACGTTGACGGTATCAAATGCAAGTTACCCAACACGGTTCCGGTACAATACCCGAACATTGTCGGCGTAAACCTCGACACATACCGGGCAGCCGCATACGGTGCTTATGCCGGTGATGTTGCATACGGCCGCGGCGGTTACGGATGCGGTTGCAACAACTACTGGGGTTAATTCCGGTAAGAAAGGAGGTAATTATGTGGCCTAACTTTTTTACAGGACTTCCCTTTCCGTTCCCCACGTTGGGCAGGGTGAACTACAATACTCTGCCTACCGTGCAGGTGACAGTCGGTACGGAGAACGTGACCCTGGAGCTTCCGAACCACGCCTTTTACGGGCGTAACTATGTCGGGGGCTTCTACGTCAATCTCCGCCAGGAAATACCGGCAGGAACGACCGCAACACTTCCTGTCCTGATAGGGACGAACGGCGACACACGTCCGCTTATGGCTTATGGCAACGAGCCGGTACGTGTCGAGAACCTTGCCGGGACGGGTATCTACGAAATCCACTACAACAAGTACACCAATGAGCTGTACCTTGTAAATGGCGGGTATCGTCCGACAACCACACCGGCGCCGACAGCAGAGACAACCGCTCAAAAGAGCAAGTAGTTAACCGGGCTCCAGACCGTGTCTCACAGCCTGGAGCCCATTTAAAAATCAAACCGATATGTTTCAAAACCTACGAGCTAATAGTACATTATATCTTCTTCACAGGGGCGCTAATCCAAATCTGGAATGCGGGCAAGTTGTTAATGTAAGTCCGATAAAGACTGTATATAGGACAGTTCCCAACATGCCTTATCCCCAACCCGTACAAGTGGTTGATATTGTTGTCAGCATAAATGGGAAAAATGTCAACTTGTATGAATTCCCTGCCAATGCGGATATTGCAGACGATGCTAAAACCGGTATGCTTGTTACCTGTTCAAGGGATGAAATGAATACCGAAGTCCTTGCCATGAAGAAGCAAAGCGAGGAGAGTGTGGAATACCACCGGAACTTCCTTATGGTATGCGACCAGATGCTTACAATTCTTAACCCGGAGCTTGCAGCCAAGCAACGCCAGGAGCAGGAGATTGCCTCATTGAAAGGGCAGGTGTCGGAAATGAACAAGAACATGGCGGACCTTATGGAGTTGAACAAACGGCTTATGGAACAGCTCGGGGTGACTGAAACATCCAATAAAACAAAGAAATAATATGGGAATGTGGACTATAATGGAAGAAGGGCGCGGCGAATATGACCGCGACTTCGGTATGAGAAGCGGCAACCCTATGGAGGAAGCCTACAAGGAAGGATGCCGCCACGGTTACGAGAAAGCCATGCGTGAGATGCAGGGCGGTGAAATGGGTTACCGCAATTATGGCGGAAGCCGCAGCGGGGGGTACAGCGGCTCCGAAATGGGTGAGCGCCGCATGCCGGGCTATTTCCCGGAATATCCTGTGTACGGCGAACGTCACATGATGCCGCCATACAGTGATGAAATGGGCGAGCGCAGACGCAGACGCGCCAACGGTGAGTTCATGTAATCGGGAGGGGGCAATCCCCTCCTTTACCGGTTTATTAAAACAGAAAAAGACTATGGGACAAAGATTGGATATATACGACAAGTTTCCCCCGGGGATGCAGCAGTATCTTGGCTGCTACGGGTGGCATTTCTCAAAGAGAATGGCACAGTTCGCCATTTCAAGGATGAAGGTGAAGGACGAGGCCACCGGCAAGGAGAAAAGCCTTGTGCCGTGGACGAAGAGCGAGGTGGACGAAATGCTGAAACGGAACGGGATAACCGTTGAGCATGACGAGCTGTACGACGTCTGCTATGTCGCCAACATGCTGAAAGCCGATTTCTACAAGAAATCCCTTGCGGATGAAGCGCACCTGTGCGTGCATGTGAAATTGTACCTCGACGATGTTGACGGCGACCCGTGCCGTGCGTTCGACGAGTTCTACGCCACCTGCATCGGCAAGGGGGTTCCTATCCCCTGGGAGGACATGCTGGAGGAGAGAAAAGAAGAAGAAAGGCCATGATAGTACAGGAGTTCTACATACCGGAATATGATTGGAACGTGAGGGTGTACTATGCTGTTGACTGCTATTATACCGACCGCATCATCGCAGACCTTCAACGTGTGGGGTGCAGGGGGCTGGATTTGATGAACGCCTATAAGAACATGCGTGCCTGTAATCTGAACACCGGCATCACCTATTCCAATATCCGGGACAGGGAAACTGTCATGGTTATTGCCCTCACTTCTTCCCCGGCGGAGTTTCAGAACTCTCTCGACCACGAGAAGGGGCATCTGTGCCGGCATATCTCACGGGCATTCGACATCGACCCGTACGGGGAGGAAGCGCAGTACCTTAGCGGATATGTGGGACAGAAGATGTTCCCGGTGGCGAGGAAATTCTTATGTGAACATTGCAGACGTAACTTATGTGGAAAATAGTACAAGCCATATTATCAGGCAAATCACGGGAAGAAGTATACAACATGCTTTCTCCCGAGGAGCGGGATAAGTTAAACAGCCTTGCCGCGGCAAACGGCATAAACCGTCAACAACGTAGAAAACTTGAACGTGATGCGAAAAAGGGATTACATAGACGAACTGCTTGAATTGGCGGACAACGTCCTTTACATGGACTATTGCCGCCTTTTCCGGGTTATCCAATGGAACGTTTAGAACGCCTTGAACGGTTCATCCATTGGATTATACCTCTTGCTGTTTTGGCGAGGGTCGTATCGGTGTGTCTGTAAGTTGTCCGAACTACCTGCATTTCACCTTCGTAAGCCCGTATTTAGCCAATTTCAGATATACCGTCCTTACACTTACATCCAGCATTTCAGCCATTTTCCGGGGCGGCATGTTTTCCTCCTTGTACATCCTGGTGATGTTCTCTTCTGAAAGCGGGTCAATGAACGGCTTGTTAGGCTCGCCCTTTATGCCCATGCGCTTGCGTGCCCTCTCTGCATACGCCTCGTTCTGTTTGTCTTTTGTGACGTAAATAACGGTATTCTTGTTTAGCCTTAGGGGAAACAGTTGTTTCTCCGCTTTCTTATGCTGCTCGACGAGGGCTTCCGCATCGCCGTTGACAGTTGTATCTATCTTCTTGCATTTGTCCGGGATGCGGGTATGCCTGTCCCTGATTGCTCTTTCTGCTTTTCTCATTTGTTCAGTATTTTAATCGCCCGTTCAACATCTTCTTCGCTTATACCGTTTAAAGTATCAGTCTTGATAAAGTGTTCAGCTTGCTCAAGAAGCATATCGCTATCATCGTCAAGTATTACGTAGTTAAAATCAGTCCCAATTTCTTTATAGTCCCAATTTTTACCGTTATCAGAGTGGATATGAGTGTCAATCCATTGTTTTATCTCAACTCCACGAGGGATACCAAGATGAATACCTTGCATAACGTAAGCATATGCTCTTATAGTTACTCCTATGATTCTGTCAGCGTATGGAAATGGGAATGGGACTAAATGCCTTACGGTTGTCAATTCTTCCTTTGTATCTTCTACCGTGTTTCTTCTCCAAGACGAAGAAATGACAATCTTGGCATCCGTAGCATCTATAATCTTGCCAAGTAAATCACACGCATCCTTATCAAGTGCATAATGCGATTTTTGCGTGGAAATCACTCCGTCTATATCAAGAAATATAACTTTCATGTTCAATGTATTATTCCAATTTTGTGATACCATTTGTCTGCGTGGGAAAACCAGCCGATTAGGGTTGCTTTGTATAAGTCTACTCATATGCCTGTTTACTTTTCAATTTATCAAGGAACTTACTATCGCCCGAATAATCCGCACCAATAACTTTCTTACTTTCAATAATTTGTTCAACAAGCATTATGCCTTCTTTTCTAATTTCTTCTACTTCATTATAATCGCAAGACTTATCAACTAACTGCTCCATAACTGATTTAGGCTTGGAAAGAGTTTCATTTAACTTTCCCAATCGCCAGTAGCAGTAATCAATTGTGGCGATGTGCTCTAACTTATTCATAGCTATTTACGTTTCAAATGCGACATTATTAAATCAAGTATTTCATAGAAGAAAACGGCAATAATAATAGTCGTCCATGGATATTGGTTTATTAATTCGTAAAAATCTCTCATAGATTTATTGCTTTATCAAGTCCGGGTTATCGTAAATATTACCTATCACCTCACTCCTATAAGCGGACAACGGTTTATACTTGATTTTGTCAAGCTCATTTTTTATACAAGGATTAAGACAGACACCTTTGTTCGCAGTTATCGTGGCAACTCCAACATATTTGCCTTCTTCTTCATAGCAGTCATCATCGGTACAAATTTCAGCAACATAACTCATACGGACAATATCGCCCTCATATATTCTCGTTTTATTCTTGTCGTGTAACCCAGTGAACTGCCCCAACGTCTCTATCTGAATTGGTATCTCATGCGCTCCGTCAGTAATTATGTCGACGAGATTGCCACTCCATAATGCTTTTGTATAATAACCATCCACCCATTCTCCTTGAAAAAACTCATCGTTTATCGCTTTCGCCCTGAATTTTATTTCACGTTTCATAATCAATATCTTTTTCCGTGTTTATTTTCTCTCAATTCATTGTATCCATATTTATTCTGTTTTGAGCCATACGGCAGACGTCCAACCGCCGTATGGCAATATTTATTTCTTCATTAACCCAATGCGCTCTTTCAAAGTAAGAAGGTAGTCGTGCATCTGTACTTTTTGAACCTCCATTAAAGTGACCTGATTTTCACCAGCTATTTCAACAGCATCTTTTCGGCCAAGAAACAGGACTAACTTATTATGTTTGTCCATCAACTCATTATATTCGATATACATACGGTCAAGAGGAGTATCAGCTACCTTGTATGCCTTTTCAAATACATCTTTAGGCGACCAGCTTTCATATCCATCTTCATAACGAACATGATAACCCTCATCGTCAAAATTTTCCGTTGACGGCTTTTCTCTGAGGAGATGTTTTCCCCACGCATCACCTCTTGTCATAGGTTCGGCTTCAATCTGTTTTGTTCCAATATACTTTTTCATATCAATATGGATTTTACAAAGCCCGTCCAAGGCTATTTAATTTATTTCTCTTGTCGTAATTACTCATACGGGGGCATTTCCCATCACATTGCATGTTTACATGCACATTGTTTGCTATCCCCGATATGAACGACTTCTTATAGCATTGTCCGCTGTATGGGCTGTAATGCTTGCACCGTTTCCGGTATTCGTTTCTATTCATGGCTATATAAGTTTTAATGCTCCCTGTATTCCAGCTTCCAATGCTTCCTCGTAATCATCCCATACTCCGCCATCGTTAGGCCCTTTACAATCATCATCATCTATCCATGTCCCATTATTCGCTTTCACAATAACGTAGCCATAACCACAAGCATTGCGGTATATTTCAATATGCAGGTTCTTGGTTTCCCGTAGCCACTTCTGGGCTATATATAATGTTGGACACAAAAATTCAACTAATTCGCCATTTCTTTCTGTACAGCATGACATGTTTTGCGGACGGTCGTATTTTCTAATAATCTTATCGCAATCTATCGTGCGTTCACACTTCCAATCAAAGCCTTTCTCTTTCAGCAGCTTCGCCGTTTCAAGCGTTACAAATTCTTCTTTCATGGTTATTTCTCCTCCTTCTCTATTTTTACTTTTCCACGGTTGATGAATACTTCACAGCCAAGTGCATCACATAGTCGTTCTTCTACGATAGGGCTGCATACATTTTTATAAAGTGAACATTCTTTGCAGGGAAATATCATTCTATCTAAACCTTCATGCAGCACTCCGTCTATTATTATTCCATTCTTTACTTCCATATCTAACAATTTTATTTTTCTTACAAAACCTTATTGAATATCTCACCGCCTTCCGTATGTCTTCGTACTCATTTATGCTATATACGTTATATGTACGGAGCTTTTTCATAATCATTTCTTCCATAAAAGGAAGTATCTCTTTCTCAAACCTGCTCATTTCCTATGTGTTTTACGGTTCTTGTTCGTTCAACATGATTTCATCTCCTTTTCTTTTAAGGCTTATATCAATTGACAACCTATCAGCAATTTCCTCCTTAATTATCTCCCTGCATAAATTCCTTATCATAGAGTAATCACCATGTCTTTGTATCTCGTTGGAAACCATACAACGAACCCACCTCTCTATATCAACGTCGTTTCCGTAGGTGTTATGAAAGATACGTTTGACTTCTTCTTTCACGATTGGAATCATAATTTCCTTTATATCCTCTTTAGTCAACTTTAGTTCGTTGTGGATATAGTTCTTTACTTCTCTGTATCTATATTTACCCATAATCAACCTCCATTATTCATAAATCTATTCATCCAGTCTATAGCCTCTTCTATTGATTCAACGTATCTGTATTCTCTTGTTACACAACGTTGCATATATTCAAAACATATTCTTCCGTAATCGTCAAAATAGATGTTATACGCTCCGTAGTCATTTGCTCCAGTACATGGAATCCCAATCTCCAAAGCTTTTTGAACGTCTTCTGCATTGCAAGACATATAAGCATGAACTACATCACTACAATATACTCCTTCTAATCCTCTTAATTCTACTATTCGTTCCATATCATTACTTGTTTGTTTCTAAATGTCCGTTTTCAATCACCCAACACAACATCTGATAGGCTGCATTCATAATATCCGGACTATACTTCGTGCTTAGAATAGTACGGGTGTAAGAATCCATGTACACGAAATACCACAAGTCAGCAGCAGGATATATATGCAGCATACATATATTGATAGAGGGCGGTAACCTCTGTATGATGTCCTGCAAGGTATAAGTAGGAAGTGTTTCATACGACATAAACCCGCAAGTTTGAAACTCCTTCTGTAAACTCAAAAACCATTTACCTTTCGATTTATCATCAATACGGCTTCCATGTGATACCCTTTTCCAGTACATACTTGCATCACCCGTATCTAATCCAAGCTCCTGCAAGTGCTTCATTTGTTCGATTGATAATACTTGTTTTGATTTCATAATTATTCCTCCCTTTCTTCTCCCACAATGTCTTTAATCAAATGATTTTTCCAACCCCGAATGAATCCCTTCTCATCAATATCCATAATGATGTAGTCGCCATATCCTCTATCTTTAGGGCACATTATTTCAGGAACATAACCGCCATATTCGTAAACGGTATTGCCGTTGGAATCTTTAATGTCACATGAGAATTCGTCACAGACTTTGTAATGCACGCTTGCGGTGGTTCCTTCCTCCCAATTGATGATTTTCCCTTTCTCAATGTCTATAATCGGTTGCCACCGGTAATGGTTCGAATATATGGAATCAGTAGGTTTCTCTTTTATCTTAACGGCACAGGGCATAAGTGGCACGCCCTCTCCTTTGCTTTCGTGAAAATCAATATCTCTTTCCCCGTTCACCTCCGAATCTTCCCAGTAGCGAACCGCAGTGTTGACATACATGTATGTAGCGTCAACCTCAACTTGTTTGTAAGTTTTCATTTTCATAATTTATCTCCTTTCCCCTAACGCATAAGAAACAACACGGCAGCTACAGCCCAACCGGACAAAGCCATCATGTAAAATATGAATTTTGTATAACTAATCCATTTAGCTTTCCGATTGAGGTTGTTTATCGCTTCTTTTAAGCCCCCGAACCGTTCTTCAATATTCCACATCACATTTTCTTTGATGATTTTCCTGAATCTCACCCGTACATTCTCTGGAATGTAGAACCTATCATCTTTATAAAAGAAAGATGTATCGCAATCAATACGACAGCAATCATTATAGTCTCTTCCAGCATTTATCTTGATTGTTATATCTGCCACGCCTTTTTCTTTCCATAGGTCAATGGCACGTTTTTCGATTTGTTTCTCATTGAGATTGGCAAGGTCTGCAAGCTTATTATACTCGTATTCTTCTAACTGTACAATCTTTCTCATATTTAATCTCCTTTCTCCTTAATCCGTTCCAGTACATCCTTGTTGGCTTCGAGTATCTCATCGAAAGAGGGGATAGGCATCCAAAAAAGAACTCCTCCATCGTATGTTGTTAAGTCTTCACCTGTATAAAACTTACCTCCACAGTAAAACAGGACACGATATTTATAGCACCCACCTGCCACAAATACCCAACCTGTATTTTCCGGCAACCGTTCTTCAACGCTTATCCACGGCGATTGCCTGGCATGCCATTCAGCACCACTTTTAAACCCAAGAGCAATCATTCCCTTAATTGCAGAAATACTATTCGGAACTCCATTTGTTCCGAATGAATCAATTACTGATTTTGTAAATCCTTTTGCTGCTTCCTCCAATGTCTGTTTCATAAATATTTCGATTAGGAGGGCACGCATCCGTAAGGATAAAATTGTCACATTTTAAACTTTGTCATAAGGAATGGATTACGTGCCCGATTTTTATTACTTTTGTTGTGTCACATTTTAAATTTTAATGCTATGCAACAAAGAATTTTAACTTTCTCCCGACGTTTTAACGTCATTGATTCCTATGGAATGAATTTGGATGATGTAACCGAGCAACTGAATGAAAAGGGATGGAATGTCAAACAGATTGTCTCTACGACATTTAATCATCAAATAGGGAAAGACGGGCAGCCTTATCCTGTATTTGTCATTTCGTTGCTTGTAGAGAAAGACTAAAGGTTGTATTCGACCTTTTGCTTCTCTTTATACATTTTCCATTGTCGGAACTCTTGAAGCTCCGACAATGCTTCATTAGAGCCTTTAACAAAAGCGTAAACTAATGGAATTTCATCCAATGTAAACCCAGCTTGCTTTACTAAGCACAGCCTTAATTTTTCATCTTTTCTTCTTTTAAACATAAGCTAATCTTTCTTTTTAGATTTAACCTTTATCGGATTGTTTTTTGTTCCAGTACCGAACCACTCCAGGCGATAGCCGTGTATCCGGAGCCAGTACTTAAATGCGCCAATACTTTGTATCATACTAATTTTGCTTTTCAAAATAAACTTGTCTGCACCAAAGTTCCTTTCCCGGTTTTTGTCTCACCGAAACATTCCCGGCGGAAACGTTCTTCCTGGGATTCAAAATATTCCTTGTCTATCTCTGTGGCATAGAAATCAAATCCCAGCTTATAGGCAGCTATCCTGCTGCTCCCGCTTCCCAAATGGGTATCGAGAATCCTATCGCCTTTCTTGGCATACCAACCCAGTATTTCAGCATACAACTTGACCGGCTTCTGGCATCTGTGGATATTGCCGCCATACTCGCCTATCGTACATCTGTTCAGGGTAATTATTCTCAGGGCTTTGTCGAAGCTCGTCCACGCCAGTTCACCGTCACTCATTGTCAACCCGTGCTGTCCCTTATCCCAGACTATCCAGCCCATCTTGGGAGATAAATGCCTGATGAAATAATTGCCGCCGAAAATCACCTGATTTTTGCTAACCCGGAACAGCTCCTTAAAATACCCGCTGCCGGGCGGTTTTCTGTCCCAGTCCTTGCGTTCGTACTGTTTGAACCCGAGATGCTTGGGCATTCCGCCCTTGTGCATGATGTCTATTCCGTATTGAGGGTCTACAATAGCCAAACCAAAGAACTTGTCCGGGATAGACTGCATATACGTCATGCAGTCAATGTTATATACTTCGCTTATCGGCATAGTTTAATATTTTTCCGTTTTTATACTACTTCAATTCACTGTCAAATATTTTAATACACTCGAACAGGTATTTTGCCACAGTTGGATTAACAGCATTCCCTATAGCGCCAACTCTGTGTGTCCAATTGGAAAACCCATCATCATTTCTAACAATGCTATGCGCTGGGATTTCAAGAATCCTTTTTGCGCAAGAATATCCGACACTCGTATCTGATGCCCACTGTTTAAATATCGAATCAAAGTTCCCATGTTTGCGTATGTTGCTTTGCAGTCCGATTTTGTCGGAGTAGGCAATAAGATAAAGTCTTTCCCTTTTGTGTGGGTATCCAAAAGCGTAGTTTGATATACATTGCCATTCCGCATCATACCCGATTTTGGAAAAGTCGCATAACACTTGTTCGAGACCGGAAATAACGAGAGCTGGCGAGTTTTCAACGATGACGTACTTAGGTCTAATTTCCCGTATAATTCTGTGCATTTCACTCCACAACCCTGAGCGTTTCCCTTTAATACCCTCACGTTTTCCGGCAACGCTGATGTCTTGACACGGAAATCCTCCACTAATGATGTCCACATATCGGAGTCCTGCCGTTTTTGTAATATCTGTAAATCTCTCTGCATGAGGAAATCTTGTTTTTAATATTTCACCTTGAAATTTTTCAATCTCACAATTCCACAAAGTCTCAATTCCCGCCATTTCAGCCCCTAACTCAAAGCCGCCGATACCGCTGAACAGAGAACCGTGCGTTAGTTCGTTTTTCTTCATTGTCATATATTCAAAACCACTCTTCATCCGCTCCGACCTCTACCGACAGCCAGTCCATGAGGAGAGTTATAAGGTTATAAATCAGTTTCATCTCACTAAACTTTTATCGCATTGGCAATATTATCCGCATCCGACAGCTTGCTTGTCAATACATTGAATGCCGCCCACCGCTCTGCGTTCATATTGACCGTTTTGCTGATTTTCAAACTGTCGGAAGCAAGGTTCATCATCCTTGCCAAATTAGCCAGTTTCAGGTAGTCCAGCGTAAAGCCCTTAAACCGTGTGTCCTTCTTCCGGAGCTCATCGACTCCTATGTCAAACTGGATGCAGGCGTAGTCGCACAACGTCCTTGCCAGTTCAAACCTTGCAAGCTCTGCGGAATGCGCTATGCCGTTGTTATCAAGCACCTGCTTGAACTGCCAGTACAGCATCTCCACATGCTTGTTCACTTCTTCCGTGTACTTGTCGTTGCATTCGGCGAAGAACCCGCTGCGGTCTGTGCCGATAACCCTGTTTACGGTACGCTCGTATTCCTTTCTTGCCTTGTCGGCGTCATTCAGGTACCGTTTGAACGCATGTCTGTAATAAGGCGTGCGTTTCATCGCATGCAGGCACTCGATAACCTGCCCGCAACAGATGTCATTAGTGAACAGTATGTTGTAAGTGCACAAGACTACAAGGCTCTCATACTTGCTGATTATCCTGGTTGCCGTATCAGTAGTCATTGCCTTTTGCTTCTGTTTTGTCCGTACTCCTGTTCCTGCTCTCTTTGGCAAGCCCGTCAATCATCCGCTGGTATTTCCTTGCCACTAACGGGCAGCGTATGCGCAGTGCATCGTCACGCTGCCGCTCCAATTGTTCGATTTTCTTTTCAAGTTCTGTATCCATAAATTATTTTTTCTTAAAATTCTCACATATCCTTCCGTACCTGTCACATGCGCATACCCTATGACCTTTAGCCTTACAGAGGCATGAGTTTCCGATAAAGTCTTTGGCGTATGAGCATTGGTGGCAGTGGACGGGGGAGAGGGGTTCTTTTTTCTTTGCCATTATACTCTGTTAGAAAGGCTGTTCCTCTTGGATGGATTCATTCATGTTACCGATTGGCACATAATCCAAATCATAGAATCTGGTTGTCAATGCGTCAAAACCGCATATAAATTTCAGTAATCCGATATTACGCCCTTTGGCAATATCAATCATAGCAGTACCTTTCGTGCTTACATTCTTAAACTCATCCGGATAAGGCTTATCTTTTACTTCCGGCCTATATATGAGAATAACCACATCGGCAGCTTCCGCTATCTGTCCACTATCTCTAAGTCGTGCAAGAGTGGGAACCGGATTAAGGTTATCCCTGTTTAATTGGGAAAGAGCGATAATCCATATATCCAAATCTTTTGCAAGGTTCTTCAACCGCCTTGCCACATCACCCATCTGCTGCTCCTTATTAGCTCCTTTCATATTGACATTCAATATTTGCAGATAGTCAATCACGGCACCGTCAATATCATGCTTTATCTTCATGTAACGGATAGAGGATATGATTGTGTCTATGTTTGATGTGCTCCGGTCGTCAAAATATATGCTTTTCCCCGCGATATTTCCAACCCCCTTGTCAATGGCTTGTATCTGTGAATCGGTGAGCCTCGAATACATGATTTGATTGGCTGGTACTCCACTTTCCATAGAGAGAATACGAGCCGCAATTTGCTCTTTTTTCATCTCCATTGAATACATGGCTATCCTTGCACCCGAAAGGCTCGCATTGCGCATCATAGACACTGCAAGGCTCGTTTTTCCTTGAGAGGTTTCACCTGCAACAATTATCAAGTCAGACTTCTGCAATCCTCCGGATTTGGCGTCTATCTTCTCAAATCCTGTCGGAGTTCCGGTAAGCGGCTTACTTCCGGATAGGTTATCATTAATCATTTTGTACACATTTTCAATTCCTTCATTTATTGAGGAAACGGTCGTGCTGCTTGATTTGAACAATGAAGCCATGTCGTCATTGACTTTTTTTGCAACATCTTCAATGTCTTCCGCTTCAGTATATGAGTTGGAAACAAGATATTGCCCTATAGAGTAAAACATTCTTCGGATATGTAGGTCTTGGAGCCTTGAAGCGTATTGATACAAATCGAAAGTATGGCATGATACAATCTTCATGTACTCAACTATATCGAATTTCACTCCGTTTTCTTCCAGCTTACCCTTTACGAAAACAAGGTCAGCTCTATTCCCCGATGATACAACCTGCAGTACCGCCTTGTATATTTCCGCATGGAAATGGTTATAGAAGCATTCTTCGGTTAGAATATCCCTTACTTGCTCTATTGCGTCACGTTCTGCGATAATAGTGCCGAGAACGATTTTCTCTGCTTCCTCGTCACGTAATTGTACATTAACTTCCATACTCTTTCTTTGCCCAATTTAATACCGTCCTGTATAGGTTGGTATATCGTTTACGTAAATCTTTCCGGTTCTCTATCTGCTCGATAATGTCGGCTATCTGTTTACCCGTATATTTTTCTTTGAGTTTTAGGAACTCGGTTTCCGTGATTTGAGTAGAAAAGTTTTTAGGGTTACTACAGAAAGGCGCTTTCCGTTTCAACCAATCATTGAATTTAATAAAATCCGGATTTAAAGAAGCGGATGAAGAAGCCTCGGCTTCTTTCTTATCTCCGTTAGGAGATTCTTTATTATTATCTTCTCCTTTCTTAGTATTTGTGTCACCCGTGTGTCGTTTTTTAGACGGCTGTGTCACTTGTTGTGTCAAAAGGTGTGTCACTTGCGACTGTAATTTATTGATTTGCATTAATATAGATGTGTCAAATGTTGTGTCGTTTGGTGTGTCACTGCTGTTATATTCATCATATTTGCAAAGGGTTATCATGGTAACGCCTTGTGTGTCGTCAGTAGTAATCATACCTTCGCTTTTAAGGTGTGCCAAAAATGTTCTTACCTTTCTTTCCGTCCATCTCCACCGTCTTGATAAAAAACGTATGGAAGCTGGATATTGCCCACGATTACAGACCACTTCTCGACCTCCGATACTCACCTTTCGGGACGTTGCCTCAAATCGTGCAGACTGTATCAAGTCCAACCACGCTTCGCAACCGCTAAAAGTCCGGGCTTCATTCCACAATTCATTCGAGAAGAACTTGCGGCTTAGTTTTATAAATCCATCCATCGTAAATCAATCTTTGTTAGAAAGGGATAAACGTTTTCTTTCCATATACAAATGCAAAATGTTTATCTCTCCGCTCCTGGGACATTTTGGTATATGTTCTATCTCTTTGACAACTTCTTTGATTGAGGGAACTTTAAAGCTATCCTTTGCCATTGTCATACATCTTTCAAATAATCGTTTACAACTTTTATAAACTCATCAAGTGACCGGACAACGACATATTTAGCGCCAATACTTTCAAACTCCTTCTGATATTCTTTCTGATGTTCAGATTGCCTGCCAGTCTTTATCTTCAATTCTATTCCACAAAATGGATAGAACTTGTTGGGGATAAGGAGAATTAAATCGGGGAATCCAGCCCGAACGCCCATTTGCTTGAATTTTGCGGCTTCAATGGCGTTGCGCTTTCCTCCGTTGGGAACACAAGCAAGCCGTTTCTTCCATTTAGGATATTTCAAGTCCCAATATTTAATTATAGATTTTTGGAGATTATCTTCTAAATGTCTCATATATACTTTATTTTAAGTTCCACATCCACCGGTTTGTCTCTCATCGTGGAGAAAGCATCAAGTATCCTTTCTTTAGTCAACTGGATAGGTCGGGTTATTATCTCACTTCTTATACGCTCTAACGGTATCTTCTTCCCATCATAGGTAACAAGAACCGCAGAGGTTATTACGTAAGGCTTCATGTCTTGTAGGATTTATTTACCTGCCTTGCAATCTTCTTGCCCAGCTTGCTAAGTACTTCACACTGTTTGCTGTCACCACCGATATTGTGGATGTCGTGTTTACGGTCTATCACAAGCTTATGAATGATTGCAAGTTCGGATTTGGTTATTGTAAGTTTCATGATAAGTTATATTTAGTGGGGAGCTCCGAATCGAACAGAGCACGTTGTTTTGCTGGATGGTAGATGATAATAAACTAATGAATAACTAATACTAATTGGCAATCAAAAAGAATAACCGTCCAATACGTTCAACGCTACCATATTCCCCGTTTGCCCGCCATATCTTCACAGACCGGGCAGGCAGGTTAACAAATTGCTTCCGGATAGGTGGTCAAACCACACCGGGAAGAGTAGTTAACAATTAGCTAAAGTATAAATCACTTAACCCGAACCTTTCACGGGGCTTCTGCGTGAGCAGAGGGCGTTTGGTTAATTATATCAAGTCTAATATCTTTGTCTTGGCTATGGCATCCAACTTCATGTCTTGAAGCCCTTGCTTCATGTATTCCGCTGCCTTTTTGTTGGCATCGTCCATGTCTTTTGCAGCTATTAGAACATAATACTTGTTCTCTTTTTCTTTGCCGTTGTCGTCTACGAAAATCTCAACGAGAGTAACCTTATAGAAGAACTCATCTTCCTGCTTTTCATTGACAATCTCACGTATCTTGCTTCGGCTGATTGCGAAAACATCACAATCGCCGTTATACAGTTCATTGCCTTTTAATTCTACATGCCCGAAAAGTTCATCATCGGTAATGTAATGTTCGGTGACTTCCTTTTCATCGCCTTTCTCGTTAACTTTGTTTACTTTAAGCTTAAATTCGTACAGCATGATATTATATGTTTATAGGTTACACATCAGAACGGAAGGTCGTCACCAACATTTTGCATTGGTGGAAAATCGCTTTGTTGTGGCGCGTCGCTCTCTGTTATGGCAGGTCTTGAGGACGAACTTTCAGACCGACCTCCCAAAACAATGTCATAAGCAAGTATGTCTGTTATATACCGCTTGATTCCGTCTTTCTCATATTCCCGGTAACTGATAGTGCCGAACACTGTTACCTTATCCCCTTTGTGGATATACTTTTCTGCAATATCGGCAATGCCACGCCATGCGACAATATTATGCCAGCTCGTTTTCTCTGGCACATCTGTTCCGTCCTGCTTTTTATAACCTCCCGTAGAAGTTGCAACGCTGAATGTGGAAACCTTTACGCCGTTATCAAGCGTCCTTGTTTCGGGGTCTTTGCCTACGTTACCTATAATAAGGCACTGATTGACACTTTTACTCATTATTTTCTCCTCCAAATATCTTTTTATCGGTTATAAGTTCTCTGTTTTCTTCCAAGAACCGGATAAACTCCTCACAATGATTAGTAAGAATAGGAATATCACGCTCCGGATTGAAAACGTATGTTTCCGTATAGGTATCTACCACATAACCGCCTTTGTTGAACTCTACAATGTTATACTCAAACGTCCGCACATCCGAACCGTTCTGCATCAAAGCGTAAGGGTAAACCAAATGTTGATGGTGGTCTTTGAACTTCCCTACGGTATAACTTCCGGTTGTTTTGATGTCGTGGACGCTGGTAGGCATCAGTTCGTCAATTACTCCATAAGCTAAAACATTACCGTATGCAGTAGGCAGGATTGCTTCTACTCTTTGCTGGGTTAACGCACCTTTGAAGTAGTTAGAGAACTCGGTACATAATGACACAGGGAACGTAAATATCCGATTGTTATAGGTGGCACGATACCACATTTTCCCACTATCATCTGTTATGCGTTCTACCTCTATATCGTTCGGTTTGCGGTTTTCAATCAAAGCGTCTACAAGTTCATTAAAACAAGTACCCTTGTCGGCTACTTCACTATCGAACGGCTTGCGGTTAATCCGGTCTATCAGTTCTTGAAACTGTTGTTCGTGAAACTCTTCGGGGCTATGGGGTGGCTGTTCTGACCACCCCCAATATTTATCCCAAATCACATCACTATTCAGATATCCCCAAAAGGAATCGAGAATAGTGGCGTAAAATTTGTACTTAGGCTGCTGCATCTGAATAAGTTTTGGTTTTCTTGTCAAATACCAACCCCAAAGCCTTTACCTTTGCTTCAAACAGGCTTCTCGCCATCATCAAGGAACTGCCGATGTGTTCAAACTCGTTGATGTGGGCGACAAACTCGTTGGCTGAGTTGGCATCGGTAATAAGCTCGATGTTCTCTTTGATTTCAGCAATGACCTTTTCATACTTCTCGGCTTCGGCCTTCTTGGCAGCCAGCATGGCAAGATATGGTTTGATTACCTTGGCTGTTATGAAATCATTTTTTGCCGTGGGGTTGCCATTTGCATCCAAAATGGTGGGCACTTCCATAATGGAGGGGAGATTACAGGTGTTCTTGCCGTCGTTGCGGTTGGTGGGGTCGAAAGTGATTGTGCATTTCACCCGCCCGTTCTCGTTTCTGGCCTCCATGTAGCCAAGCAAATCGAGCTCAGTGACAATGGAGTTGTAGGATTTCTCGCGTAAGGCTGGGATAAACACGGTGTCGTCGCCTTCCTTCCGTGTATCGCGGTGGGCGACGAAGATAATGTTTTTGTTGAGGTTGGAAAGGTTCCTCACCAGTCCGCTGAACTCCTGATTGATGCCACCCCAGTCTCTTATCTGTGGCTGACGTGTGCCGCACTTATAGGATATGATGAAATCCATCATCTTTCCTATGGTATCGACTACGATTGTTTGGTAAGCTGACAAATCTTCCTGCAACACCTGCTGGACTTCGCTCCATGAGGTTATCTGTACTATGTCTACGCCATCCAAGTGAGACATGTTTACACGCTTGACGCCATTGTCAAAATCCAGCAATAGCGGTTTGGGGGCACTCAATGCGGTGGTTGTCTTACGCATACCGGCTTGGCCGTACAACATCATCTTGATGGTCGTGGGTATGCTTAATTCGTTCGGTTTTTTAATAAGACTCATAATTGTAAATATTAAAGGTTGGTTTAACTTTATTTTTAGCAACGTCTTGAAATTCCCTGACTGATACAAAGTGCTGTCCTTTCGTCTTCGAGCTCATCGGGGGTATAATCATACTGATTATCGTTAAGCTCTGTGCGCAACTCCTCGATGTCTTCCTCTATGAGCTGTATAACTTCTTCCTTTGAGGAGTATCCATGCCTGGGAAGGTATTCCAGCTCGCAAGACCTTACATCATTCAACTCCTTATACAATTCTTCAAGTTCATTCTCCATTACATCATATTTTAAACCGCCCGTACCAGGTTAAAGCGAGACGGTGCGCACTTCGTTCCGCTCACGGCTTTTGGTACGGTAATAGCGCTACCTTTGCTGCGGTTGAGATGAATTATTGTTCTACTTCCACTGCTTCACCATTTATTAAAGCATAGAATGTGTCCTCTTTGATTGACTTCCCGTCTACCTTGAACGCTTTGACTGAGATGATAGGATAAGTGTTCCCGTTCCATTCCCCGCGTTCGGTAAGTACAATCCAGCATCCTAACGCCCCCTTTGCCTTACAATCCTTTCCGGCAGCAAGAGCGATACATTCTTTACCGGTAGCCGATGCAGCACCATAGTTGCCGGTAGCCGATGCAGCACCACGGTCGCCGGTAGCCGATGCAGCACCACAGTCGCCGGTAGCCGATGCAGCACCATAGTCGCCGGTAGCCGATGCAGCACCACAGTCGCCGGTAGCCGATGCAGCACCACGGTTGCCGGAAGCCGATGCAGCACCACGGTTGCCGGTAGC
>NZ_KB894129.1 GCF_000374365.1 Bacteroides gallinarum DSM 18171 = JCM 13658 | reverse complement strand
GTATGTAAACAATTACATTATGTCAATATCTGCAACTATCCTAAGAGATGTGTCTTGATTATCAAAAGCATAGCCTCAGAACTTGACATAACGACTTTACATAATATATTATAGTGTCGGTCATCTCATTGACCACCTATATTATATGATACAGTCAAAACTGCCAGACATCAGGCTTCGTGTGGAAGCCTATCTGCGTACAATGATGTACAAGGATACATGTATCAAACGATACAACCACACATGGGATCATTTGGCCAGCTTTATGAAAGCCAATGGTTATGAACTATACAGTCGCGAAGTAGGCGATGCCTTTCTTAATGATTGGCATGGGAACAAAGCCTATAAGCAACTGACCCACCGTCAACAGGAGCGGGTCCGCCACATAGACGTGCTTAGCGACATGACGGATTATGGAGAGGTAAGACGAAGCCATATACTTCCCAAGGTTATAACTTACGAAGGAGAGTTGGGCAGTCCGTTCACCAGCTTCATCGAAGAGCAGAGCCACCTAAAGGCTCCGTCGAGCATCCAACGTTACAAGGAGCGTATATATACGCTGTATGCCTACCTTGCAGATACTCAGAAGACAATCAAAGAATTTACTGTCGCTGACGCAATGGCGTTCCTTGACATATTGGACAAGGCAAAGAATCCTATCGACAGAGACAACACGGTGATAACCATCCGTGTATTCTTCCGCTATCTTTGCACCAACGGCCTGTTGCCAGACAACAGGGAGTGCCTTTGGATGGATGTGTACAAACTGAAAGGGAGCATCCGTAAGAAACTTCCCTCTGTTTATACACAGGAGGAAGTCAATGCGGTAATCAATGCCATTGACCGGACCCACCCCCAAGGCAAACGCGATTATGCCATGGTGCTGCTTGCAGCACGATACGGGTTACGCATCTCCGACATCATCGGGTTGCGTTTCTGCAACCTTGAATGGGAAAGCAACCGTATATCCCTGATACAGCAGAAGACGGGGAAGAAGGTTGTGCTACCCTTGTCGGAAGAGGTGGGCAGTGCCATCATCGACTATATCCGTCATGGACGTCCGGACATCAAACTCCCATACTTGTTTATAAAGGCGCAAGCACCGTATGGGCCAATGAAGGCAAGCGGATTGGGTTCAAACCTCGCAGACTGGATGAGGGCTGCCGGCATAGACTCCACAGGAAGAAAGCATGGCCCCCATGCCTTGCGTCACAGCCTTGCCACCAATCTGCTTGGCGTGAACGAGCCGATACCTGTCATCTCAGAGATTTTGGGACACTCCACAGCGGAAAGCACTACTGTTTACACAAGGGTAAATGTGGATATGCTGCGCCAGTGTGCACTTGACGTGCCATTCGTTTCATCTTCATTCTACGACAATCTGTATGGCTAACCGTATTCCAAACCATGGCATTTATGCCGGGCTGATCTCGGAGTATGTCAGCCATAAGAGATCCCTCGGATACAAGATGGAAGAGACTGAAGAGCGTCTCAGGCGTTTTGACCAGCTTACAATCGAACGGGGCGAGACTGAGATAGGCATAAGCAGGGACCTGGCAGAGGCTTGGGCAGAGCCATTCCCGATGGAATCAGACAATGCCAGATATGGCCGCATCAGCATGCTGAGAGGCTTTTCTGCATACTTACAGAAGGTCGGCTATGCGTCATACGTGCCACAACTGCCAAAGTATAAGGGCAACTTCATTCCTCACATCTACACTAAACAGGAGATGGCCGCCATCTTCCGTGAATGTGACAAACTTACTCTGTCGAGACACTACATGTACTCCGTAAAATGCGTGATGCCCAGTCTTATACGAATGCTCTATGGAACAGGCATACGAATCGGAGAGGCATTGAAACTGAATCATGGTGATGTGAACTTTGAGCATGGAGTGCTAAAATTGCAAGGATGCAAGAACGGGCAAGACCGTATAGTCCCAATGTCGCTGTCCCTCAGGGAAGTGTGCAAGGACTGGGTGGCGTATAAGCAGAAACTCAGCCTTCCTGTGGAGGCCGACAATTCTTTCTTCACCTCCGCCGATGGCCGGAAGTTTACCGAATGTTCCGTCTATGAGATATTCAGACAAGTGTTGCAACGCGCCGGTATAGGGCATGGAGGCCGGGGTGTGGGGCCTCGCCTGCACGATTTACGCCACACATTTTGTGTCAATGCACTAGTGAAACTGACAGAAGAAGGCAAGGACCTCTATTGCGCCCTTCCTGTACTGATGACTTACATGGGGCACCAGTCGATTGAGGCGACCAACCGTTATGTACGACTCACGCAAGAGATGTACCCTCATCTGCTACTGAAGATGGACGAGGCTTACAAATGTGTGTTCCCCGATTTGGGGAAATCATTGGAGGATGCCGACTATGAAGACGACTGATTTTGCAAGGCATCTCACCGACTTTCTTGGCAGATACCTTACATCCGAATGCGGCTACTCCGCCAATACAGTGAAGACCTACAGTTACACTTTTACACTATTCATTGGATACATGGAGACTGAGGAACTTGTCCGGCCCGAGAATCTCACTCTTGCCGAGATTACGAAAGAGCGGATTATCCATTTTCTCGCCTGGCTTCAAAAAGAGCGCAAATGCAGCACATCAACACGTAATGCCCGTCTCGGTGCCATACACTCTTTTTTCGCGTACCTTCAATACAGGAATGTCGAAGGGCTCGCAAAATGGCAGGACATACTCTCAATAAAGTGCAAGAAAACATCTTCGCCGGAAATGGCATACCTGCAGATAGAAGCATTGAAACTGCTTTTGCGACAACCGGACTTGAAAACAGCCAAGGGAAGACGGGACTTCGTAATGCTCGGCTTGCTTTATGACAGTGGGTGTCGCGTCCAGGAACTATTAGACCTCACTCCTTCAGACCTACGCTTTGATGAGACATCTTCTGTGAAGCTTCATGGAAAGGGAGGCAAGGCCAGAATCGTGCCACTCTCGGCCACTCAGGTTACAAACCTAAAGCTGTATATGGAAGAAAAGCATCTGTATAGACCGGAAAACCAATGTCACCCATTGTTCCCGAATCCTCAGGGAAGCAAAATGAGCAGAATGGCAGTGCTGAACATCGTCAAAAAATACATCGCAAAGGCGAGGACAGTATATCCGGACTTGTTTCCTGACAACATAGGATGTCACAGCTTCCGGCATTCAAAAGCAATGCACATGCTTGAAGCAGACATTAATCTTGTTTACATCCGTGACTTTCTTGGACACTCCTCTACTACCACTACAGAAGTGTATGCGAGAGCAAGTGAAAGGATGAAACAGAGAGCCTTGTCCAAACTGAATCCGGGAATAGTACAAGAAGGTAAAACGTCTTGGCAAGACAACAAAAACCTTCTTGGCTATCTCAAAAGCTTACAGACCAAATACTAATACGCTCTGATATTATGTAAAGTCTGTCCAAGTTTTTATGTAACTAATTTGCTGAATAACAGCAATAACGTATATATGAACGACGACAGACTTTACATAATGAGGGACTTTACATACTGCATAGTCCATCAAGACCTGAATGCAACAGGCAACATTGTAATACGCAGAACGGAAACGGAACTAACTTTCTCCAACCCCGGCATGATGTTAGTGTCGAAGCAACAATACTTTAAAGGAGGAAGAAGCATCTGCCGTAATCCGACTTTGCAAAAAATGTTCATGTTGTTGGGCAAGGCAGAAAAAGCCGGAAGCGGTGTGGACAAGATATTGGCCGGATGGAAAGAATTAGGTTGGGATGAGCCTAAGTTGACCGAAGAAGTGCAGCCCGATTATGTGGTGTTGACGTTGCCCATCGGGAACACCCATCAAGAAAAAACCATCAAGAAAACCCACCAAGAAAACCCACCAAGAAAACCCATCAAGAAGGACTTGAGGAGAGCGTTGATTTTGGATTTCTGCAAAGAACCCAAAAGTTTTTTGGAAATAATGAATATGCTCAATTTGAAAGACAGGGTAAACTTCAAGCGCGTGTATATTTCTCCCTTGATAACTGAAGGCCTGCTGTCAATGACAGAACCTGACAACCCAACCAGCAGGAATCAAATGTATGTAGCGACCAAGGCTGAAAAGTCTTAATTGTACCTGTAAACATAACGACTTATACCCGAATGGGGCTTCCCGGCACGAACGTGCTTAGGGAAGCCCCATTCTTCGTTTGAAGTATGATTGACAGTATGATTTTCGGTTGCCAACATAATTAAGCCTAAATCCGGGCAGATTTCTTCTTGCACTTTCTTTTGCCGCTTGCAGCCGTCTTACATTTGTCCGAGAACAAATAAATTTCGGACGAATGAACAGATACAAATTCCCCGAGGAGGAAGTGCCCTACGGCATCCTCGAACAATTCGGGCTGGCACGGGAGATGATAGGCGACCTGCCGGTGAATGTGCTGCAAGCCATCCATTCGGGCCGCCGTTCACCCATTTTGCCCATTCGTGTGGACGATTCGGAAGGCAACACCATCCATACCCGGACACGCTTTTCATTGGTACGGCGTGAGGACGGCACCACCGATGTGCTGTTTTATCCCGTGCTGGTGGAGAGCCGCTTGGAGCGGTTCAGCGAAGAGCAGAAACAACGCCTCCTGGAAGGAAAGGCGGTCATTGCACCGATGCAAGGCGATAGTGACAACCCCGTGCAGGCATTCCACCAGATAGATTCCGGCACGAAGCAGATCCTTTCCGTGCCCACACCCGTCATCGGGCGCAACCTGCAAATCATAGCCGACGAGTTCCACCTCTCCCATGCGGAAATCAACTGCCTACGGGTAGGTGAACCGCTGACCGTAGCAGAGGGCGATGAACTGATAACCATCGGCATCGACCTGAACGAGCCTACGGGCCTGTTGGTGTGCGCGGGTGACAGTGTACAATGGAAGCAGGAAGCGAAACGCGAATGGGACAAGTACAACTTCGGCTGTTTTGGCTGCTGGGTCGCAGACGGCGAGGGCGGTCTCGACTATGTGCACGAGGACGACTACACCGAGGAAATGTGGAACGAGTTGAAGCGGAGCAGCCAGCACAGGATGCAGAACGCCAACACTCCCAAACTATAAGGCGTCATGTCAAAAGAAGAATACTACCCGGAAGAAACCCTTGTGGAAAAGGTGCAGAGCGGTGAATATGGTTGGAAAGACTATGTATGGCACCATTCGAGGGAATGGAGGACGGAATACGAAAAGTACTGCCGCCTGCGCGACCTGCCAATGGACGACGACACCGCCTTGCGCTTTCTCGACATGAAGCAGGAGGAGATAGAAACGGCACTCGCCAGCGGCGATGCCTGATTATCGTATAACAGCATGAGAATAACCTGAGATGAGCATACGAAAGAATACCAACCCCCGCCCCTTGGAACTGCCGCCGGAGATGCGAGACCTGTTGGCCCGCAACGGCATGAGAGGACATATAGCGGGAAGTAGCGAAGGCTTCGTCCTGCTTGTGCAGGGGCATGACTCCCCGTTGCTTTCCTATCCCATTACCGAAAAGCAGTTGCAGGCACTGACCGACTGGGGCACGAACTACGCAAACCGAAGGTGCTACAACACCTTCGCCAGCATCGTAGCGGCAGATTTCGACCTGCCCAGGGATTTCGTACACGCACGGAACGCCAACGGACGAGTGGCCATGGGGCTGCACGGCTACCGCATCGGTGCGGGCGAATACGGGCGGCTTGGACACCCATTTCCTTTGCGCCACCCTTGGGGAGCCTGCTTCCTCGGCTGGACACCCCGCCAGCAGGACGGCTTCCACCTGCGACGCATCGGCGGTAACCTTTACTATCCCGGCGCACCGATAGTGCCCAACCGGCCTGACGGACGCATGAAACCCGGAGAGTTGCAGAGCGGCGGTTATGGCTTCTACTACAAGGGGCATCCCACCGCTACGGTGGCCGGGCAGGATGTGTTGGAGGAACTGGAAACGGTCATCACACCCTTACAACCCAGACCACGCCCCACCGAGCCTGCCAAGCCCTATCACACCCTCATTACTTCTCCTGTCTATTTCACCCATGAGAAATGGCAGGAATGCCTGGCAAGCCACGGCATACTTATCGACCCCGAACGCAAGACGCTGACCATACAATCCACCTCCATTCCCGCAGACCTGCAATATGACTTGAAAGAGGAGGAACTGGCTGCATTGACCCACAATTCCGCGCAGGAAATGCCGGTGGAAAAGCGGCTGGAAATCATCAATGGCATCATCAAAGAGGACTTTTCCGTTCCCATCACGATGGATATGCTGAACAGCGACAAAATGATTGCCATCGAACTGCATCCGGCTGTCACTGAAGACCTGAACCGCCAGCTTGCCCAAGCGGAGCAACTGGAGCAAGGAATGCAGGGATTGCAAGGCGGGCAAGGACAATATGCCAATGAAGGGTTATCCGTAGTGCCCGAAGAAAGGGAGCTGCCCAAAGGTACGGTGGTGATGGACGGTAACGACCTTGCTTATATCCATCCCGACAAGGGCTGGTACAGGGAGGGGCGGCACGGACGGGAGGTAACGGTGGACGAGATTCGGGTAGAGCCCACCGAGATCGAGGGCAAGTACCGTATGACCGCCGTCATTGACGGAGAGGCCGTGAGCCACGAAATCACCCAGAAGCAATATGACAAGTTCATGGCCATCGACGACTACCACCGCTTGAAACTGTTTTCCAAGATATTCGGGGAAGTGGACATGAAATCGAGGGACAACGTGCCGTTGGGAACGAAAATCGGGGCGGCTTTGTTGGCGGGCGTGGCCGTTATGGGCGAACTGGGCCGTGGCCCACGCCCCGACATCTACTTAGAAAGGCACGGCCCTCCACCCCCACGCTGCTATTTCAAGCCCGGTGTGGACACACCGATGGATGTGGCGGCACGCAACTACGAGGCGGCCGTGAACACGGAGCGAATGCAGCATGAGATGCGGCATGGAATGTGATTCAACGAAGAATGAAGAATTAAGAATGGGGAATTGAGAATTGGTCATGGCAGAACTGACTTACGAGGATTACAAGAGGCGACTGAGCATACAGGAATTGCTGGTGGACGCAGGCTATCGGCTGAACCGTCGTGACGGACTGCGTTATCCGTCGTATGTCCGCATTGACAGCGACGGGCGCAGGGTGCGCGGCGACAAGTTCATCGTCACCGGCAACGGCTTCTGCTGCTTCCAACCACCCGAACGCAAGAACTACAACGTCATCTCCTTCATCAAGGAACATCCCCACTTCTTTGCCGAATACACTCCGGGGATGTCCGCCGACCGGTTGGTCAACCTCGTATGCCGCCGCCTGTTGAACGAACCGCAGGAAATCCGTGAAACAAGGATATTCAACCCCGGCAAGGAGGGCAAACCGTTTGATATCGACGAATACGACCTGCAAGCCTTCCGCATGGACGATTGGGAGAGCCAGAAGAAGTTTTATCCCTATTTCAAGAACCGGGGCATAAACCTCGACACCCAACGTGCCTTCTGCAGCCATTTCTGCCTTGCCTCCAAGCACCGGACGGACGGCAAGTCATTCACCAACCTCGCTTTTCCGTTGTCGCTGCCGGCGTGGCCGGGCCAACAGATTGTCGGCTTGGAAGAACGCAGCCGCCCCAATGCCGAGGGCAAGACCGCCTACAAGGGCATGGCGGCAGGGAGCAACGCCACGGAAGGAATGTGGATAGGCCGACTCAACAGCCATCGTAGCGATGTGGGCTTTACAGCCCCCTTATCAGGAGCCAAGGATGTGTACTGGTTTGAGAGCGCCTTCGATGCGATGGCGTTCTACCAAATCGAAAAGAAGGAAACTGTGGCATACGCCGACTTGGGCAACGCCGTGTTCGTTTCCACGGGCGGCACACCAAGCATCAGGCAATTTGCCGGGATGCTGGAACAGACCCCTGAAGCCAACCACCACCTCTGTTTCGACCGCGACCGTGCGGGACAACTCTATGCCGTGAACTTCGCCTTGCAGATGAACGGACGGACATTCAACTCGCATACGACCAAGAAGGACACGTTGGTTGTCACCGACTTGACCGGCAAATATGGGCGACACGAAATGAATGTGGCCACCTTTGACTTTGACGCCATCTGTAAGGAACTCGGCTTGGATAAACAGCATATCGATTACCGTCCTCCCAGCGAGGGTTACAAGGACTGGAACGACCAACTCTTGGACAAACGGATGGACGAGAGCATGGAACAAGATAATACAGAAGAAAAACAAACCAGATTCAGGCGATGACACAGATTAATTCACAATCCCCATTCATGCTACCCGGCACCCTGCAATTACGACCACGGACGTTGCAGTTTTTTATCGACAACCTGCCGTTGCTGACGCTCGACCTGTGCGGTTACGCTTGTGCCGGGATGGACGGAATGCCGTTCAAGGGATTGTTGCTTTGGTTGTCAGTGGCCATGTCGTTGGTCTTGGCTTACCGTTTTATCTACCTCAAACGCATGATTTACCGCATTACGGACGAACAACTGATATATGAACATGGGGTGATTACCCGGAGCAGCGATTACGTGGAACTATACCGGGTAGTGGATTTCGCCGAGCGGAGCAACCTGCTGCAACAACTTTGCGGGCTGAAAACCGTGAGCGTCCATTCAGGCGACCGCACCACGCCACAGCTTGACATCATCGGCATGGGGATAAATGACGATTTGGTGACTGTCATCCGTGGACGGGTAGAATTGAACAAACGAAGAAAGGGAATCTATGAAATCACGAACCGTTAAGATATGGGCCATCGTATTTGCCTTGTGCGCCGGCATCCGGGTACAAGCTCAATTCGTACAGACCAACCCTTTGGAATGGTTGGCCTTGGCAGAAGGCAACGAGGCTATCAATAGCCAGATACAAGACCAGATTGAAGGCCAGACTAAAACGGCGGTCTTGCAGAACACCATCGCCGCCGAGTTCAACCGCATTCATGAATGGGAACGCAAATACAGCGACTACCTGCAAACGGTGGAAGGTTATGCCTCCTCGCTGAAAGCAGCCACCACCCTGTATGAGGACGGGGTACGCATTTTCATCACTCTTGGCAAACTGCGCAAGGCCATCACCCACAATCCGCAAGGCATTGTCGCCACGATGAGCATGAACAACCTCTACATTGAAACGGCCACTGAACTTGTTTCGGTTTATACGCTACTCAGAAATGCCGTAGCTACCGGAGGGCCGCAGAACATGCTGACAGGTGCAGAACGGAGCGAAACCCTCTGGGCTTTGTCCGACAGGCTGGATGCTTTCAGCAAGAAACTGTACCTGCTGCATCTGAGCATCCGCTACTACACCATGACAGACGTGTGGAACAGCGTCACGGCCGGGATGATAGACCGTAGCAACGGGGAAGTGGCCCATGCTGCCTTAGACAGATGGAGGAGGGCGGCAAAAATCATTCAATGAAGAAAAAATAATGATGAATGAAGCATGGGAGGGATAAAGAAACATATCGTGATAATGGGCTTGCTGTTTGTCTGTTCGTTGCAATTAAAGGCGCAAATCGACCCGACCCTGGCCGGGATGGTTTACCTCTATACCGAAAAGGCGGAAGACCAGTTGAAGGCACAGGAACGGGCGATGCTGATGCAGACCACCGGGCATATCTGGACACGGGAGGAAGTGGAAGGCACGACGGACATCCAACGGAAGTTCAACGACTACCTCGATTCTTTCCGTGACATCATCAGCTATGCGGCACAGATATACGGCTTCTACCACGAGGTAGGCAAGTTGGCCGAGAACATGGGAAGCCTGAACGACCAACTGCGCAGCCATGCAGGGAATGCCATTGCCGTGGCACTCACCCCGAACCGCAACCGCATCTATCAAGAACTGATATTGGGCAGCGTGGAAATCGTGAACGACATCCGGCAAGTATGCCTGAGCGACAACAAGATGACCGAGAAACAACGGATAGAATTGGTGTTCGGCATCCGGCCGAAGTTGAAAGCAATGAACCAAAAACTGCGCCACCTGACTTTGGCGGTGAAATACACCTCGCTGGCCGATGTGTGGGCGACCATCGATGAAGGGGCAAGGCCGCAAAAAGCGGACAAGGCAGAAATCGCCCGTGCCGCCATGCGCAGATGGAGAAGAAACGGAGATTTATAAACGGATGAAAACAACTACAAAATATTATAGGATATGGCAGGATGGGCAAGAATACTGGGTTTTGGCAAGAAACTGGTCAACAACCCCGTCACCCGCTCGATGAGCGGGGCGGTGGTGCATCCCCAACGCACCCTTGCCGGATTCGGGCACGCCACCAAGACCGCAGTCGTCGGAGGCGGCATGGGTTACCTTGCGTGGGAGAACATCGTGAACGACAAGCCGGTGGTGCGCACCGTGGCCGACGTGCTGGTCGGTGAAGAGAACGTGGACAAAGGAGTGGAAATGGCCGGACAAGCCGCAGGCCGTGTAGAACAAGCTGTTGACAAGGCAAGTGAAGCCCTGCAAGGCGTAAAGGATGGCGTTTCCACCATGAACCAGACATGGGGAGGTATCGGAACATTCTTAGGCAACATAACTGGTGGGAACGGTTTGGATATGTTCGGCAATTTCTTCTCCAACTTGGGAAAAGGAAACGTGTCGGGCTTGGGAATGCTCGGCTTGGTAGCTTCCGCCTTGTTGGTGTTTGGCCGTTTCGGCTGGTTAGGCAAGATAGGCGGCCTGCTGCTGGGCATGATGCTTATCGGTAACCACTCACGGACTGAGCAGACGCAACCTGTGGGGCAAACGCAACAAGAGGAGCAAGAACGGCAGGGAGGAATGCGAAGATAAAACGGAAAGAAAATTGACAATAACGAGAATATGGACTATACACAAGAAATGAACCTTGTTTCCGCAAGCGGCTACTGTATGCCGTTTGAGGTGCGGGACGGTGAAGTGAAACTTCTCTTGGTCTATGGGGAACAGACCCATCCCAAGACCGGCGAGCAGTTTTTCCACCACGGCGTGGATTTCGGCACGCACCGGTACATACTGGCCGCAGTGGCCGACGGCGTGGTGACGGGAATCGGGAGCAACCCCACGCACGGGCTGTTCCAAGTGACACGGTACGGCAAGTATGAAGTGATCAACGCCCATTTGGCAAGGGCGATGGCACCGTTCGGGGCAAAGGTAAAGGCAGGGAGCGTGTTGGCCATCAGCGGCGACCTGCTCCACATGGAGGTGCGGTATGACGGAGAAGAAATCAACCCCATCGACTTTCTCACCATGATTTATGGCAATTTGAAGATGATGCAGCAACAAGGACATACCGGTATGCCCGACTTCGACACCCTCGAAATGGAGATACCCACTGACTATGACGATGACCGGGAGGAAATCGAGCAACTGATGCTCCGCTTCTATCCCGACTACCTTACGGACATCGCGGGCGGACAATACAAGGTATCCGGCCATACCGTCCAGTCGCTACGCAATATTTTCTCGCTTTCGGCTATCCGCAACTATTTCTATGAGGTGATACCCTCGTTGGCCAACCCGCTCGGCATCGGCAGCCGCTCCATACCCATCGCCGCCAAGGTACAAAACCTGCTGATAGGCGACTTCCTGGACTACTTGGCGTTCCGTCACGGGGTGTTCCTCTCCACGTTGGACGAAAGCGGTAAAAAAAAAGACTTGACGAAGCGGTAGCCGCCATCGGCGTCACCGACCCGTTGGAAGGACTGGAGATAGACGTGCGTAGCTTCGACATACCCAGGCTTGTCACCGTTTATCCCGACCGGGCCGGTTTGCGCTGGTGGACGAAAGCCTGGTTCAACAACAAGGAGGACGGGGAAGCCTCGGTGGAGATCAACCGGGAGACAGCGGTGGGGTTCATCCACGATGAGATAGCCAAGGACACCCTGCTGGAGAAATACTATCCCAAGCAGATGGAAGCCTGCCGCAACGCCATCGAACAGACCAAGGAACAACTGATGAAGCAACTTAACATCACCTAACATCATGAGCAAGGATATACGACATAACGAGCGGTTTGCCGAAGTGGAATACTGCCTGCAAAGCTACTTTGACACCCATTTCGCCCCCGTCATGCGTGGCGTGAAGGACTATATCGGCAAGAAACAGGCGGAGGAGATCGGCGAATTCGCCCTCAGTCCGATGGGGCTGCTGGGCAGCTTTGCCGCCAGGGGCACGGGTATGCCGGACACCACTTTGCAGTACCTTCGTCTGACGGGTGAATGGAACAGCAAGACCGCCGAGGACTATGTGGAGATGTGCCGCGAACGCATCGCCGGTAACAAGGAATTCACATCCGACCTGGCACTGTTGGCACATGAATGGCGGGAGGCCGTGGTCGCCGAGATTGGCAAGGAGCAGTACAACAAGCTGTCTGCCCGGTTAGGTAGCGACCTTGCATACGCCTACGTGGACTACCGGGTGGAGCAGATGATGGTTGACCGCATGGTCAAAGAGCAGATGCCCAAGTCATCGGTGGAATATGTGCTGCGCAAGGGCATGGAGGGAAGCTTGTTCGGGTTTGCCGATTCGTTGATGCGCTCCCCCTTACAACAGGAGATAGCCGCAAGGGGCGAGGCCGCCTATAACCCTTCCACCGGGGAAAAGTGGGCCGGACGCGGCGTGTCATTGGCTGCCGATGCCGTGGCTACCGGCGGCATCGCATCTTGGGCGGCACTGGCAGGAACGGTGGGCTTGGAAGCCGCTTCCTACGGTGTGGAGTGGTACATCGAGGGCAAGGAGAATGCCGGAAAGAAACCGCCCACCGTAGAAGATTGCATCAGCCGTGCCGTGTTCGGTGCGGAGGATAACGTGTTCACTGGCTTCCGCAAGCAAGGAAACAAAATCCTATCCTACGAGAACGACTATGTGCTGTCGGTCAACAGCCAATTGGCCAAGCCGATGGGCATCCTTACCGAAAGACCGGTATGGGCGGATTGGATGGAGCAGAATACCCTACCGGATTTTCCCAGCCTCCAGTCAATGTTTCCCGAGATATTTGAAGACAAACGCAACGATGAACGCTACAAGAATATGCCCTTGGTTGTGGCACCCGGACATGAGGAAGAATACTTGGCTGAGCAACAAGCCTTGCAAGAAGAACCAAAGGGTATAAACAGCTTGAACCCCCTTTCTACGGACGGGCAAGCACCGACATCAGACAGTCAAGGACCGACATCGGACGAGCCACAAATGCCACAATCGCCCCGACAAACTAGACAACCAGATCAACAGCCCTCTAATGAAAACGGTTGGGATGGACTGCTCAGGACATTCGGATTAGACGGTATCGGCGGTGTGGGCAGGAACCTGGGCTATGTTGTTTCCATGCTTCCCGATGTGCTGATAGGCTTGTTCACCGGTCATACCAAATCATTCGGGGTAAAGGACAGCCTGCTGCCCATTGCCTCCATCTTGCTAGGCATGTTCGTCCGCAACCCCTTGTTGAAAATGGTGCTGATAGGCATGGGCGGCTTGAACCTGCTTAACAAGGCCGGACAGGAGGCTCTTGAGCGGCAAGAAGAAACACCGGCCAAACAGCTGTATAAGCCCTATCCCGATGAACCGTTGAATGCAAGGCTCGCCCATCCCGTACTGCAAGGAGACAACCTCTTTATGGACATCGACGGTGTGCCGTGCAGCATCCTGTTGCCATACCATACCGCCGAAGCCTGCCGGGAAGGAGCATTGCCGATAAATACCCTCGCCAATGCCGTGCTGGCCAAGCATGAGGAAACAAGGCAAATGACCCAAGAAAACTACCGCACATCGGAACAGACCTTGGAAGAAGGCAGGGAAAGGACATTTGGTATCAAGTAAAACTAAACTGAAGATATATGAGCAAGGACAAAAGCCCACAAGAAAAAACCGCCGTGGAACGGGAGAAGGAACTGCTGTCGGGCGCATTGAATGGCGCGGCAAGCAGCGGCGGCTATTGGTTGAACGCTTCGGGCAGGACGGCTCCAAGGTTTTACCCGAAAGGTCCGGAAGTCAGCCCGTTCAACGCCCTCATACTCGGTATGCACGCCGACCGTGGCGGTTACAAGACCGCCCGCTATTTCTCGTTCAACGAAGCTAAGAAACACGGCGAGGCGGTGCTGCAAGGCGAGAAAGGAGTGCCGTTCCATTGGTACAAATGGGAGAAGTACGTCAACCGCAATGACCCGAGCGACACGATGTCGAGGGAAGACTACCTCCAGTTGGACAAGGAAGAGCGGAAACAATACAAAGGGGTGCGCAACCGGGAGATACGCATCCTGTTCAACGTGGACCAGACCACGCTGCCCGATTCCATTCCCGAAACCTACCGTGCCCTATTGGAGAACCACGGCGGCATCAACGACCGGGGCAATCTTAAAGCGGAAGAACGGCAGTTGCGGAATGCCGTCAACCATTTCGTGGCGCAAATCAAGGAAAACCTCGTGCCCATACGCAAGGACGGTACCGGCACACCCCGTTACGACACCGCCAAGGATGCCGTCTATATGCCAGACCAAAAACATTTTTCCTCTTACCCCGACTATGTGCAGGAATTGGTGCGCCAAGTGGCAAGCGCCACCGGCCACCGGCAACGCCTTGCCCGTGAAGGCATGGTGATGCAGGGTGGGAAAGCACCATCGGAAGATGCCGTGAAATATGAACGGCTGGTGGCCGAACTCGCTGCCGGAGTGAAGATGATGGACTTCGGCCTGCCGGCCAAAATGTCAGCGGAGAGCCTGCCTTTGGTGGAATACTGGACACAGGAACTGCAAGAGAACCCCACCCTGTTGGAAGCCATCGAAACGGACGTGAACAATGCCGTGGAGGTGATGCGTAAGGCAGAGCGTGGCGAGAAGATAGAATACGCGACCTTGCTTGATCACAAGCGCACCACCGAATTGCGCGAGAAACAGAAGCCGCAAGTGGATTCAAGGGAGAGCGCCATTCTGATCGACATCATCCGCAAGGGAGGCATGGGTGTGGACAGCCGGAATTTCGCCTCTCCCGCCGAGAAACAGGCGTTCCTGGAAAAGTTCAATCTGGGCTTCTATGACAAGAAAGTGGAGGAAGCGTTGTTAAAGGTGCATGATGAAGACCCTGAAGTGATGGAAATCGCCTTTACCGAAGCCGTCCATTACGGCACACAGATGGCGGAGTCCTGCAAGGAATATATGCCCGCCGAGTGGAATACCAAGGGCAGCTATACGGTGTCGGACAGCTTGAAGGGGATACCCGACCGCTCCACCAAGGAGATGGTCATCGTGCGCGACAAGCAGACGGGCATCGTGGATGTCGTGCTGCCGGCCGGAGCGTTGGAGGGCGGCCATGTGGCCTTTCCCGATGGCGACAAACGCCCATACTGCTTGACACCGGACGAGGTGATGAACGCCCAAGAGCGGTCTGAACGCGGGGCAAAGGCGGTGACGAACAACCTGCCCGGCTTCTCCAAAACACGTATCGAGAGTGCCTTGCGGGCGCAAGGGGCTACATTCGTCCGCTTCTTCAACAAGGATGGCTTGCTGGGCTTCCGTCCCGATGACAGTTATTTTGAGGGCAAGGAGGTAACCACGGCCAAATTGGAGGGCAAGGAACTGCGGACACTCTCGTACATCGACGTGTCGGAAGCGGTAGAAAACGCAACCTCCGTACAGTTCGACCGCATACAGATGTTGCGTGACGATGACGGACGCTGGGCGTTGTACCTCAAACCGCAGGGAGAAACGTCATTCAGCGTCTATCCCGACAAAGAGGATGTCAACCGTTTCTTTACCACCATCAAACAAGGTCAACAAGAAGCATCTGCCGAAGTCCGCCACGACTTGGCTAACAAATACTACGCCCTGGCACAGAACAGGCCGGAACTGAAAGTGGACTTGTTTGCTGGTCCCGCCGAGAATGCCGACCTGTCCAAAATCAAGCGGGTGAATATCTTCCGCACCAAGGACGAGCGCATTCTCTGCGCCCCGGTCATCGACGGCATAGAGAAAGTGCAGCCGAGGCTGGTGACACCCCAGCAGTGGCAACGAATGTGGGCGGCGGAGGATATGGCCGAATATAAGACCTGTCTGGCAGCCAAGCTCTTTGCCGATGTGTTGCAACAGGCAAACGCACAGGCCCAATCACAAGAATCCCATCAAGGGGAACAAACCCGCATAGCATTTGATGCCAACGCCAAGGGACAACCATTTACCCCGGCCATGCAGGAACAGTACGACCAACTTAAAGGCAAGCACCCCGATGCCGTGCTGCTGTTCCGGACCGGCGACAACTATGTGGCCTATAAGGAAGACGCACAGACCGCCTCACGGATATTAGGACTTGATGTAGTACATGGAGATAAAGCAGACATCGTTTCCTTCCCCTTCGGGGATTTGGACACCCATCTTCCCAAACTTATCCGAGCTGGACAACGGGTAGCCATCTGTGACCAGTTGGAGAACCCCGAGCAGACAATAAGCAAGGAGAATGAGGTACGTATGGGTCGTGGACGATAATAACAGGTATTGATAATCATAAGATTTGGATATGGGCAAAAGCAAGAACGAAACATACGCGGAGCGATACGCAGCATATGCGATGGAGCAGATGCGTCGGTATGGGATTCCGGCCTCCGTGACACTGGCACAGGGCATTTTGGAAAGCAGCAACGGCGAAAGCACCTTGGCAAAGAAAGAGAACAACCATTTCGGCATCAAGGCCACGCAAGGCTGGTTGGACGGTGGCGGCAAGTATGGCTTGTACACAGATGACAAACCCAATGAGAAGTTTTGCAGCTATGACAGCGTGGCCGATTCCTACGAACACCATTCACGCTTCCTTTCGGAGAACCAGCGGTACACCGGTTGTTTCGACCTGCAAGCTGATGACTACCAAGGCTGGGCGAAAGGACTGGAACAAGCGGGATATGCCACGGGAGGCAACTACGCTGCCTCGCTCATCGGCATCATTGAGCGGAACGGGCTTGACAAGTACGACCGCATGGTGATGGAAGAGATGAAAGCGCAAGGCCGGACACCGGGTGAGGATAGGGACAGCCACCTTGCCGGAGAGAGCAAGGATTATGCCTTTCCGTTGGAACGGGCAGAGTTTCTGTTGGTGACTGTGCCGTTTGGCGAACAGCGCAGCATCACTCTTCCAACGGACAATGAAGCCGTATTGGCCACGGAAGACAATGGCAAGGTCGTGGCAGTGGATGCCGGCAAATCATTGACCGTGGAGTATGCACGGGCAGATGGAACCACTTATCAGGTCAGCTACCAAGGCCTGACGAGCACCCATGCCAAAGTGGGCGATACGGTAAACGCCGGGCAGCAAGTGGGCGTGTCAAGTGACAACCTCCAATTCGGTGTGGCGCAACTCTCCACCGACGGTACAAGGCGTGACATCGACCCTGCGGCATATTTGGCTGAGATTGCCCAAAAGGGGAAGATTAACCTGCAACTGCTGCACGATGGCAAGGATTTATTGGCAAAATACAAAGCCACAGACGGCACGGCTATTGACGCAGGCCTGTCACCGGATGAGTGGATGAAGAAATTACTTTCATCGGAGGACAGCAACGAGCACCTCGGTTACGGTACTGACCCCATTGTGGAAATGGCCATTACTATGTTCACCTCGCTTATGGCTCTCGCCATGCAGATTGACAATAAGGAGGAACAGATGAGGATGGCTACCGAAGCGGCCTTGAGCAAACGCATCGACCTCTCGGCATTGCTGCCCGCCTGCAAGGAGTGCGTGTTGGAGGTGCAGGACAACGGCCGCCCCATCTTGCATATCGACAGTGGCGACGGCAGTTTCTCGCATGAACTGACCGCATCGGAGATGAACCGCCTTTCCCTTGTCCTTTCCGATACGGGTACCACGGCAGAACAGAAACGCAGCCAAGTGGCGGCAATTGTGGGCGGCATCGCCCTTTCCGGGCAAGTGGCTCGGAACTATGAGCAGGGAATGGAACAACGTAACGGACAAGGCGAGAACCTGCAAATGAGATAATAGACAAAATATCGAATACATCACCAATAAAGGATAACCATATGATTAAATGCAATGTGACAATCAACGGCACGGTCAGCCGGGCGGCGACGGTGCGGACCAATAGCGAGGGACAAACATTCATCTGCTTTGGTGTCAAGACCACCATTCCCGCCAAGTCGGGAGCGGGCAAGCAAGTGGAAATCTCCGTGTCAATGGATGGAGGTGAATCGGACACCAACCCATATGCTGTGGGTACAAAGGTAGAAATGCGAGGCACGCTCACTTTTCGCAAGCGCAGCGACAACCTATACTTGAATTTCCATGCCGATGCAGTGGATTTTACCCCTGCATCCGACAAGGACAACATAGAGGGCGACATTGAATTTCGCGGCACCATCGGCAAGCAGGTGGAGGAAAAGACTGATAAAAAAGGCGGCAAGTATCTGGTGTTCTCGGCTTTCAGTACCGAGAAAGATGGCGATGCCTTCGCTTTCACTTGGGTGCGTTTCATCCGTTTCTCAGCTGAGCGGGAGGCATTCCTTGTACCCAAGACAGGTATAACAGCCAAAGGCAAGCTGGAACTGTCAGCCTACCTTGACAAACTCAACATTGCTTGCCGGGTGGAAGAGTTGGCAGAATGGGTAAAAAAGGAGCATAACAACCAAACACAAGCGTAGGCATGGCAAAGAGGAATGATTACCATAGGGATGGCCCGTCGGCGGAAGACCGGGCGTTGGAACGATTCACGGAACTGATGATAGAAAAGATTTCCACCTTGAAAAAGGACTGGTCGAAGCCTTGGTTTACAGAAGGCATGATGAAATGGCCAAAGAATCTTTCGGGCAGGGAGTACAACGGGATGAATGCCCTCATGTTGGCATTGGAATGTGAGAAAAGGGGGTACGAGCTTCCTGTATTTTGCACCTTCGATGCCGCGCTTTCACTCAATTACAGCAAGAAGAAGGACGGCTCGCGTCAGCCTTTGGTGGATGAGAACGGGGAAAAGCTGCCGTTGGTATCCGTGCAGAAAGGTGAGAAATCGTTTCCAGTGTTCATCACCACCTTTACCGTAGTGGACAAGGAAACGAAAGAGAAAATCAAATATGACGAGTACAAGCGGCTGTCGGACGAGGAAAAGCAGCGGTACAATGTCTATCCGAAGATGAACGTATATAACGTATTCAATGTGGACCAGACCAACCTCCGCGAGGCTCGTCCCGAACTATACGAGAAGATTCGGTCTGCCAATGCACTGAAACCACCCGTAAAATTGGAAGGTGAGTCATTCTCGTTCGCCCCATTGGACGAAATGGTGGATAAAGGGCTATGGGTGTGCCCCATTCGCCCCATGCACCAAGACCGTGCGTATTACAGTATCAGCAAAGACGAAATTGTTATCCCTGAAAAGTCGCAGTTTGTAGATGGGGAGTCCTATTACGGTACCATGCTGCATGAAATGACTCACAGCTCCGGGCATGAAAGCCGGTTGAACCGTTTGAAACCTGCCGCATTTGGGTCGGAGGAGTATGCAAGGGAAGAATTGGTGGCCGAACTGGGCAGTGCGCTGTTGGCCTCGCGGTATGGCATGGTAAAACAGATAAAAGAGGAATCAGCGGCTTACTTGAAATCGTGGCTGGGTAGCTTGCAGGAATCACCGGAGTTCTTGAAAACGACCTTGTTCGATGTAAAAAGGGCTACCTCGATGATTTCGCAGCAGATTGATGCCGTGCAAGAACGCATCGAAGCCAAGCCGGACATCATGGATGTGGACGGTGACGGCAATACGCAGGAGGTGGCGCATGAGGACAGGGAACTGGTGGGGGCTATAGCGGAAGACTATGTGCCATATCGCCGAGGTAGGTAAAATAGGAATCGTTCTTGCAAACGGATGCTGTATCATGTATCAAAATGTCAGCCGTGGGGTATTTCCCAACGGCTGACCCATTTCCAATTTTTGTAATTTCATTTCAGCAACAGGACAATTCCGTGGGGAAAACTTCTGCCTCCGAACAATCGGAAGCTATTAAAATGATGCTGTCCTCTTCAATTTCTTCAGGAGCAGATATTATCTCATACTCCCCATCCGATAAACCGCCATCCGGGTCATGCCAATAGACTGTGGCACCCTTCTTGATAAAATCATATTTGCCCATAGCCATTATTTACCTGTAATTGTTTCTGAAAATTTATTATTTTGATGCCGCTCCCAGTTAGCCAATGCCGAAGGTTTAGAGGAATTGGCATAGCAGTATTCACAAAGATGGGGGCAGGTGTCATACTCCCCGATGTCCTTGGAAGCCATGCAGCCACAAAACAGGCGTTGGCCTGGGTCTTTCTTATGTCGGCTTATGAAATACCGATTTCCCGGCAATGGTATGGCACCTGGCGGCAACAAGCCGTCATCAAACAGGCCGTGCGAGGTTATTTCTTTGACTTCGACACCCATGTGCTTCATCAACGTCTTGTCCTGCCAAGCCAAGCGGGCGATGAGGTCGGCATCGATGCAACGGTTATGAGCTATGCCATACCGGGCAAGCTCCACCTTTTCACCGCAAGTCGCCAAGGCATAATTCCAACCATTCGTCTTGTTCAACTCGGAAAGGCGTTCTGCAAATTCAACCATCTGCCCTTCCGTCCATTCCCTGTAACATATCCCGCTCTTGTCTAAATTGGATTTTACCTTTCTATAGTTAGCGATGTCGGCATAGCTGAACACCATTTTTTCGGTATATCCCTTGAGTTGGTCACCTATGCGTTCCACCTTATCAAGCAAGCCGTCCAAGGAGAGGCTTTCCATGAGCAGCATGGGGTCGAAACGCCATATCACGGCTTTCTTGCCTAAACGTGTGGCCAGTTTCTTGAACGTGTCTATGCGCTCCACCAATGGAGGAACACCTGTTTCCAAGCGTTCGAGTTCGTAATCGTTTAATGTGTATTGTATATAACACCCTATGCCCTTTCCTCGCAGAATATCCAAATAAGGCAACAAGGGGTACGGGTTCTTCGACCAAAATATGATAAACCTTGTATCCTTGTAAGATACGTAACTCCGGACTTTGCTGAAAGGGTTTGTCCATACCGAGTAACCTACTTGGAGGCGATGGAAAAACCAGTCGGCATAAAACGCCGGAATGTCGGTGCTGCGGCTTGCGGAAACAATGACCGGGCAACTTGCCACGGCATTGCCGCCATCTTCCAATATAATGTTTCGTTTGTTCATATCGGTGATTTTCTATGCAAAATAAACAAATATAAACCATATCCCGTTTTCTATCATGTGATTATTGCCAACAAAATATGTGGCAACCTATGTATGGACGGCTTATGCGGCATGGGAAACCTGTAAGGCATCCCATGAACCGCACCATCCGTTTGATTTGAGCCTGTTTAGGCTATTCGGTAATGATGCAGGTAACAATATCCCTCATTGTCGCCAGTATGCCATTGCTCATTGAGGGCTTCCACATCTTCTTCCGACTGTATATCGCACTTGCTTATTTCAGCTATCCATTGCAGGGCTTCTTCCATACGGTTAAAATACTCCACCATAAATTCTCCATCAGGAACATTCACGTCCGCGTTGTAACGCTCTTTGAAATAACGTCCATCGCTATCATTAGTCATGTATTCCGCCATCATCGGTTCTTCGGAGCGGTAGTAATAGTTCAGTGATGGAAATTTTTGACAGATGAAGTCGTATGTTTCGATGCAGGGTGACCAAGCAGTTTCGGTTTCCATACGCAGAATATTCCCTTGACATTCCAAAGAAAACCATGTGCCTCGGCAATAGGTTTCTTTCCAATGGCCACCCAAGGCTTCGACAAGGCATCCCAGCCAGTTTGTACCAAAGCCGTTTTCTACCAATGGAGTTTTGCGCCTTTCCAACCTTTTCATCGTTTGGTAAAGGGTTTTGATTTCTTGTTTGTCACCCTTGAATACAAGGGATGTGTTACACCAATTAGGCATGATTGTAAATGTTTGTTGGTTAGATAATATGTTTGGATGGGGTACAGGGCATTGGGAACACCCTGTACTTTTTGTTGTGTCACTCGGGCAACATCATCGGCATCAGCAAAGCCAAGTGTTCCGACTGGCCATCGCTTGATACTGGTTCGATGATGGCGGCACGGCAGGCTTCGCTCATGCGGAAGCGTACTTCGGCTGCATCTATGTTCTCCAGTACCATTTTGAGGTTCTCGGCGTGGAAAGCAATACGGATTTCATCCCCTTGATAGGCACAGAATACGGTTTCCTCGGCCGAAGTGGCATTGTCAAAGTCATGTCCTGTGAGGAGCAAAGCCATTCCCGAAAAGGACAATACAAGCTGGCGGCTCGTCCTTTCCGCGAATATGCCCACACGACGGATGGCAGATAACAAAGCTTGGCGGTCGATGGTTGCTTCCTTGTCGCTGTTGGTAGGAACAATGGCATTATAGTTGGGATATACCCCCTCTATCAGCCGTGTGCTAAAGCTGTCCGTGTCGGTTTTGAACACAATGTTCCGCTTGTTGTATGACACTTCCACGTTGCCCTCCTTCTTCTGTAACAACAACTTGACAATCTTTGCTGTCTTTGCCGACAAGATGAAACGGCAATCTTCCGCATTTCCTGCCAAGGGATAGGTGTTGCGCACCAACTTGTGTCCATCGGAGGCGGCACACTCCACCTTTTCACCTGCAAAAGTGTAGCTTATCCCTGTCATTACAGGTCGCTGGGCATCGTATGAAACGGCATAAAGCGATTGGTCAATGGAATTGCATAATGTGGCAGCGTCCATGTCGAAGCGAATGTCACTCTCTTCTTGCATCATGGGATATTCATCGCTGGCAAACCCTGCCATGTCGTAATGTCCGTTCAAATAGTGGATGGTCACGCTTTTGTCATTATCATTAATGGTGAAGGTAATCGGCTGTTCGGGCAGATTTCTCACTGCCTCCAACAAGGTGGACGCCGTGATGCACACTTTGCCTGTTCCCTCCTGTCCTGTAATATCCAGCGAGCCGTGCCATACACATTCCAAATCGGAGGCGGTCACTTCCAGCGGTGTGTCTTCTTTCACCTCCAGCATGAACGTGGAAAGGATGGGCAGTGCCGGTTTGTTGTTCATTACTTTGGCCATTGCAGCCAGTTTGTTCGCCATTGCGGTTGATGATACTGTAAATCTCATAATGATGATGTTTTTATTTCCCTGCTATCGGGCTGCTTGCCCTTGTCTCAGGAAGTTATTTTTCGGTGCAGGATGAGCCGCCCGCCTATGGCGCAAACTTTTTGGCAGGAATACGCTTTGGCGCAAGGGAAAGGAAGATTCCTGCCATCGGGACAACCGCTACATCCTGCCTTCGTCCCAAAAGTTTTCGGCATCAACAGCGGACGACTGAAATTCGCACAAGAAAATACGCCCGGCGGCAAGGGCATGAGCGCGAGCGGTAAAGAGTCTGTACAGCTGGATAACTGTCAGCATATAAAAGGGTGGCAAAGTGGAACTGTTGCTTTGACATTCTCTTGAAAAACACTTCATGCTTCTGTCGGTTTTGCTAATTTTGCAGCCTTTTATGTAAGCAAATGAAAACAGATGGAACAATTTATCATCATAGTATTGCTAATCCTGATACTGGCACTTACACGGTATTGGAGAAAAAACTGGGCGATGCCTATTGTGCCGTCGCCCAATATGCGCCTACTTTGGAACTGCGCAGGGAATTCACCCGCAAGGCGGTGTTGGCAGGCAACCAGGAAGCGAGAAAGATTTTCCCCATCACCGTTGCAAGGTTTGCTGCCGTCCATCAGCCGTTGAAAGTGTTCAAAAGTGAAAAAATCCCCTGCGTATTTACGGACTATTACTTCCCGTCACGGTACAATCCATACTTGAGTGAAGCACAAAAACAGTTCTGCCAATCCATTTTGGATTTCAAGGACGGCAAGCATGATGGCATCCGTTTCCTTGTGGCCGGAATAGAGAGATTGAAACCCCAACCAGGTACCATTGTCATGTTCATGCCGTGCAGTACACAGCGCAAATATTGGAGGCGGTTCAAAACGATGGCGGACTATGTACATGACGAATATCCGGAACTTGTGTGCGGCATATCGTATGTCCGTTACACGGGCGACAGGGAAAGTTTGCACCTGCAAAAGGACAGAGGAAATGCTACATTGGAGAAAAATTATTTCTTCAAAGAGGACTTGGCGGGCAAGGAGGTATTAGTGGTGGATGACATCCTTACAACAGGGAATAGCCTGCAAGATTTCAGAAAGGAAGTGGAAGCGGACGGTGGCAAGGTGGTAGGTGCCATTTTTGCCGCCGAGACATTCAAAATGCCCAATGCTTTCTGGTGTTATTTGGAAGCGTTAGGCTGGTCGGAAGATGATGCGGGGAAATATGAATCCAAGCCCGAAGATACCGTTGTGGATTATCCATACCAACGTCGTAAATGGGGTGTCTATGATGAAGAACCGGAAGACATTGATTGGATGCCCGACAGGACGATTATTCATGGGAACAGCATGATAAACTTGTGGTATGGCAAAAGAAAAGGGAAGAATGTAGTGGTAAAAAAGGAAATCTTGCCGTTGGATCCGGAGAGCGATGAACCTTGCAGCGACGACTTGTCTGAATTTGACTTGCGGATATAAGACTGGCCGGCTTTCACAAGCCAGCCAACCCCTAAGAATCCTTGGTTCAAACCAATGAAATAAGTTATTTCAAGCCATTCTTATTATTATGAACAACAAGCACCTAATCTGTCGTGTCCGATGATGGTAACAGCAACCTTACACAAACATTGCGGTTGGCTTCTACGGGATTGTAATCGTTAATGCCACCGACTGAAACTGTTTCTATCTTATCGGCATCCACGCCACGTCTTTGCAACTCTCCGGCCATGTATGCGGCACGTCTTTGAGACAAGCCGTTGTTGATGGTGTCGTTGCCGGTGGCACTGTCTGCCGCACCGATGATTTGGACGTGCAGCCCGTGCTTCTTGGCAATCCGGGCGATGCCGTCCAGGTTGACCAACTGCGAAGGGTCGGTAAGCCTGTCAGTATCCAGCACGAAGAAGAAATAGATGGGCGGGCCGATATACCTGCCGTCCACAGGCAAGGTTGAAACAATGGAATCATTGCTTTGGAAGGAACCACCGCTTCTATAAGTGGAATCCATGTCGTATGTCCTATAAACGGTGTTTTTACTGTGGATAAAAGCGGTATCGCCTTTATGCTTGTCCTTGTTCGCTTGGGCATCTCGCAACCTTGCACGAAGCGAGTTCAACCCGCTGTAATTATTCTTGGGATAGCCGGTTGTCAAGCCTTTGCCGTCACGTTCGTCTTTCATCGAAGAAAGCCTGTCCACATACTTGTCCAGCAGCCCTTCCAACTTCAATATCTTCTCCAATTCAGCAATGATGCGGGTGGTATTGCCGTTCATCTTCCGGAGCCGCTCGTTCTCATTGCGCAAGCTGCGGGCATAGCCGGTCAACCGTTCGTTACGCCCGATGTAAGGGGAGGCATCCACCACACGTTTCCGGCCTTTCTTTCCGATAGTATAGGAAAATCCGGCGGTTAGGGATAGCAGACGGTCGCCCCACTTGTTACCTGCGCCCATGCCGTCAAAGTCCTTGAAGGTGGTGGCACAGCCAAGTTCTGCCGTGAGGTGCAGGCGGCCGGTCAAGCGGTATCGTCCTTGTACCCCGTAAGAAACGGCAAAGGGATGGCGGCCTAATTCGTCATTGTGCAGGATGCCCAAGCCAACGTAGGGAGCCAAGTCCCAGCGGAAATCCTCTTTGGTACGTGAGAAACCCGACAACACGTTCCACATCAAATCGGCATGGAGATGCAGGAAGTCCCTTGATTCAAGTTGTGCGTCCTTGAACTGCAAGCCTTGGAAGGCGATTCGTGTGCCGATGGCCGGTGTGAACCACTTGCCCACGGAGACGGACAATGCTGGCTTTGTTCGGTCAAAGATGTCACCACAACCAAGCGGTGAACCGACGAATGCCGACACGCCGCCGGACACGTCCACGAACCAGTTGCCACGCCAAGGGGAAACTTCCACGGCATTCTCCAAATAGGCCGGCTCCAACGGTTGCAACAATTCCTCCCACTGCGGAAGAATCTCCCATCGGATGGTGTCCGTCATGGGAACATTGTACGCCCTTGCCATGAGTGGCAGGGACAATACAGATAGCAATAAAAATCTCCTTATCATATTTATCTGTGTATTTGTTTTCTGTTTGCAAAAGAAATGATTCGCCGCGTCTGCAAAAAGGCCGAAAGCCTCTTTCAACTCGTGCTTAACAAGAATTTCGGTAGCGGCAATTTATCATACTGTCAATCATACTGTAAGGCATAGGAAATAGGCTGTTGAAAATCACTTGCCTTGTCATTTCCGGCGGACGCTTTTGCCACCTTTGGGCTTCATCATCCGGCTTGCTTGCATCAGACAGCGTCTTGCCCACGCCCGGTCATCCTCGTCCTCATTGCGCCCCCAAGGTAGGTCGCTGCCGCCACCTCCGCCGCCGTGGCTTTCTGCAAATGTTGTGGCCAAGTCCACATAGTTTGCAAAGAGGTAGATGGCGCATTTGAAAATATCCTCGCCACGCTCGGCCACTTCTTTCAGCAGCGTATCATCGAACAGGCTTTGGCCTTCACCGTCCAATGTAGGAAGCAATGACTTGAATTCATGCAATATGTCGCCCAACAGTGCATCGGCAAGGCGATAGCGCACCTGATGTTCCAAGTCGTAAGTCGCCGCTTTGAGGTCCCGGCGGTATTCCAACGCACGTTCCCGTGTTTCTTCCTCTATCTGGCGAAGTTCTGAGAGTTGCTTGTCCGCTATTCCCAATTTGTTGCGCTTGTCGGTGAGGTTGTCAAGCACTTTCTGCAAGTCAAGGTCGAGTTTGCTTATCTTCTTGCGCAATTCCTCCGAATCGCCACGGCCTGCTTTCAACTCTTCCGCAAGGGCTTCCATCTCGGCAATCATCTGCTTCTTTTTCTCCTCTAAGTTAGCGATCATCGTACCAAGTCCTTTCACTCGTTTCTCGGCAAAGCGAATGTCGGCAAGCAACTCTCCGAGCAACTTTCTGTTGTTCTCAATCTGTTCCTCCAGGGTCGTGCATTCCTCGCTCAACGCACGGCGGTATTCTTCCGTTGTACGGTGTTTCGCACCAGTCACGGCAATGCTGTTGCCGCGTTTCATACCCCACTTCTCGTTTACCTTGGCAAACTCATCATGGAGTGCGAAGAAACGCTTCTTGGAATCATAAATATTCCCACCGAAAACTTTGTTGAATGAGATTTTATTCCGCTCATCCACCGGTATTACGGTGCAATGCACATGAGGGTTCAGTTCATCGAGGTGTACATAGAAGCCGATGACGTTTTCCTCGCCCCAGTGTTCACACGCAAACCTGTACACATCCAATGCCCAACGCTCTATGTCTTTGTTGCGCCGGATATGCGAATTGTCAGCCCCGTGCGTGAGGTCCACCCTTTGGTTGCCAAAGGCTATTTCGTGCATCCTCTCCCTGGAGCCGCCAAAGATGATGTTCGCCACGGTGCGGTACTTCGGTTCGCATAATTTCGCATTCGGGTCGGTGATGCCACGCTCACGCAGATTATCGGCCATACGTCCGGTGATAGTCCTTGACTTATCAACCGGCTGGATGATGCCGCCTTTCACAACCTCGAAATTGAGGTGATCACGGCTTCGGTCATAATTGCCATGCTTCGTTGCCCAGTCCCAACCCTTTTCCGTCCAATTGCGCTGGTGCTCGTCGCTTTGGCCCACACTCATACCCTTTCCGGGTCTGATGTCCAATACCTGTTTGATGTCATTTGCCATAATTCAGTCTGTTTTTTCAGCTTGCTGCCGCCCTGGGCGGTTCCTGCATTTTGCCCGGTTGGGGCAAAGTGCGTATTAGGCTACGCAGGCAGAGCCAGTCTTCGTGGGCAAGCCCTGTCGTCAGGGTCGGAGGTCAAGACCTCCGTCTTTACCCATCCGGCTTGCCGGGATGCTTTGTACGTAGTCCTGTGAAGCACAGCGCAGGGGAAACAAACCATCCTAACTTAGTTTTCCAATTCGCCCGTGGGTTTGGTTTCATCATGCGGTTTAAGCCCGTTGTGGGGCTTTTCTTGCGTTATAAAGGGGAGATAATGCCGTAGAATGGTGTCGGCAGTTTCATTGCCGCTACAAGTGGCTTGTGCTTCCCGCAGGTTTCTTGTCTCGATGAGCCGCAATCCGGCGAGCGTCAACCGCTGTAGGAAACGCGCAAGGTCTTTGCCACATTCGTCCACGTACAGTCGTTCGAGGGCTTTATTCACCCGTTCATCAGCTGGAATGATGCTTGTGCGTTGGAGGATGGTATGGGCTATCAGCTTGTGCAGGCGTTCACCGGTGGATGCTTGTCGTCCGGAGCGTTTGTTTGTCGGTTCTGAAACAAATAGTTTATCCGTTTCGGTGATGAAGTGTGCAAGCATCTCCACCGATTCCTCGATGGTGAGGTAGCCACTGAGCCAGTGGTTCAGGAGTAGTTCCTCTTCCGACAACAAAGGAGCTTGGGAGTTCTCCCCGTTCGGCACTACACAAGTGACAGTAAGGATGAAATAGCCGCTGCGGCCAATGACTTTGACAGCATTTGTTTCCTCCAATGTGGATAGGAATTTCCTCACCGTGGTGCGGTGCCAGTTCCAATGTTTGGCAAGTCCGCTGACCGTCAATGCCACTTGTCCTTCAGGCAAGGGCTTGGCGATGGCAGGGAACTCTTTCTTGTTCCCGTTGGCTATCTCCACAAGGTTACGGAACGCAGCCATTTTTGTGCATTTTTCGCCCGATTCGGGATTGAGGTATGCGAGTAAATCACTGTCGATTTGGATGCGGTATTTGGTCGTTTGATTTTCTTTCATGCGCGATATGTTTTAATCGTTATCTTGTTCAATCAAATCAGAATGGATGGCAGGGAAAGGCTCTCATGTAAGCAATCTTTCCATTGGCCAAGGTTTTCTACTGCCATCTGTAATAGTCCTCCACAATGCTGTGGGGCGATTCCAAGTATTCTTTCAGCTTATCGGATGGAGCCGCCCGTACAGTCTGCGGAGGATAGAACACTGCACCGAATACGACTGTGGCCACCGTAATACTGAGGGGCAGCGTATGCGGAACGAAAATCAGTATCATCGCCGCCATTGCCACCCAGAAAAAACAGCGTTTCCGTTGCAGGAAGTCAAACGCCCGTTCTGTATTCTTGTGAGAATACAAGGCTACGCAAACAAGGGATGAGCAGGCCAGTTCATAGACATTTCCAAAGGCATTCAGATGGTAGAAGTGGAACACCATGAGCGAGGCAAGCATGGCCAGCGTGTAGCACCTGCGGAAGCTGCGTCTCCAAACCATGCGCAAATAGAACTGTAGCATGGCGGGGCATTTGCTTTTATAGAGAAACGGCACGACGGCATACGCCAGAATGAAAAGCATATAAAGGATGGGGATAATCATTGTCTGGTGATTTGAGGGTTACAGTTCAAGTTCCAAGTTGATGAGTTTGTGCGAGGCGAGGTGGATGATGTCCTCCGCGTCTTGCATGGAAAGCGTGCCCAACCTGCAACGTTCCTTGAAGCCCGGCCGACGTTTGAGCGAGTTCACCGCACGGTCAAGACGATATTCGGGAATATCCCACACATGCCCTTTTGAATAGGCACCATGAGCTGTCCGTGCCACCAAGGAAAGTACCCTGCAACGGATGGGATGCAAGCCGCCTCCGGAGTGCAGCATGAAGTGGCCGGTACGGTCGGTATCCAGCACATCCACCCACGTGCGGCACTCATGGATGGTGGCGGCTAGTTGCCTGTACAATACTTCCTTCATAGGCAGATGAAGTCTTTGAGCAGTTCCTCTTCCTTGACGGCGTACAGGAGTTTGCCGCCTTTCGCCACCCTCGCAAGTTCCTCGCGGAGTTCGCTGCCCATCACCTCCAATGAATCGTAGAGGGTCACATAGAGCGTGTCGCACTCCATGCGGTCGTCAGCTTGCACATTCAACTTGTGCATGTGGCCGAATCGCGGATTGGAATAAGCGCAGCATCGCTGGCCGAACGGGGTGTCGTTGCTCGGTACATGGTGGTATAGGAGTACCAGTTCCATCTGGTCCTCCAACTCGTCGATAAGTTCCTCGATGGGATAAACTTTGGGCAGGTGGAAGGTGAGCAAGGCGTAATCCTCGTACACCTCCGCTCCTTGGAAAAGGTTTTGTGAAACCAACGCCGGCATCTCCAAGGATGCAAGCGTGATGAACCGGTCGATTTGTTCTTTTTGCATATTGTCGTTTGATGATTTGATTAATATCGGTGTTGTTATTCGTAGCCCAAAATGAATGTTTTCATCAGGATTGTGGGCAATTCTTCCGTTTTCAAAGGAAAGTCAATGCCTTTCAGTTTGGCCAAAGTCTGGGGCATACGTTCTGCCAGTTTCTCCATTGTGCGCAACTGTTCTTCGTCCATGAGCGCATAGGCGAAGCTGTCGAATAAAATCCACGGTTGCAGGATCATCCATAGGTAAGCGGCGGCTTGCCCGTTGTCCGTGATATGCAAGCGTGACAAGCCATCCACACAGGCTTCGGCGTTCTGCAAAAGTCGCCTGTTATTGCGCATTGTCAACAGAATGACCACCTCGGATTTCCCGAACACAGGCTGCTCCTTGCCGGCAAGACCGATGATGCCGCGTATAACCTTTCCGGTGTTTCGGGTAATGCCGTCCAATGGCGTGTTCCCGGAACTAAGCGATGGTAAATGAAGCAGGAACGAGCGGAACGCCACATCCTCTTGCCGGAGGAAGTCAATGGCATCTTCCTTGGTTCGCAGACCTTTGGCAAGGTTACCTTCCAATAACTTGTTATACATGCGGATTACCTCTTTGCCGCTGCCTTTATAAACAGGGATTGCGCTTGCCTTGCGGTAGAATAGATGGACGGAACCGGCCAGCTTTTGTGACATGGAGTCCATTTCTACATCGTTCAAACCACGTATTACAGCGAGGTAGTCGGCAAAGCTCCTTTTTGGGTTGTTTATCAAGTGTGCCATTTGCAAGGCGATAGAGTCGCCGAGGGCAATATGGTTGCCGTTAGCATGGGCGTGTCTGTTGTTTGCCGTGTCACTTGACAGGGCAAATGACACGGCGGCATCCAGCTTTTTCCATTCTTTGGTCAACGAAATGATTTCGTCCGTGCCGGCACTTCTTCTACCTTTGAGCGATTGGAAGAAATCGTTGTAAGCCGCCATCGCTTCCTCTGCCGTGGTGAGGTCATCTTTATGGGAAGGATGGCATCCCAAGAGCAGTGCTGCCATCAAGAGTAGGCGAACGATGTTTGTAGTATGATTTTTTAGAGTTGATAATGATTGGCAATTGCCACCTGAAATACGCAGCGGTTTGACCTGCCATCTGACCAACCGTTCTTTTGATTCTGTCTGTTTCATTGGAGTAAATTTGTTATTGACGGCGCAAAATTATAGCAAGGGATTTACAATGCGCCTATGGGTATTGCGTTGTTATTCATTCTTATGAAATCATACTCGAAATATGATTTTACTAATTGTTTGTCAGTCTGTTAGTGGATAACAAATGACACAAAAAAGATTTTTGTCGGTCAAAGGGCATAAAGGGGTATTGGGCCTTGAAACAGGCATGAAAGAGCTGTCGGCAAGGGTGGCGACTTGTGCAGGGCATCTGCCGTACAAGGCGACAACTGCGTGTACAAAAGTTTGTGGCCACAAGAACAAGTTTCCTATGGAATCCACCGTCATTTCCACAGAAAAATCATACTTTTGCAACCGAAACACTAATCAGATCAGAACTATTCAATGGCTATACTAGGCTACTTGCCGTATCTTCCCAAGTATGCGGAGGGAGCGGCTGACAGGAAATGGATGGAGGACTTCGGCTGTGACCGCATCGTGGAAGAAAAGCCCGAAGAAGGGATATGGCGAATGGGATGGAACACACTATTGGCGAGCATCGGCAAGGGAGACACGCTGGTCGTTTCCAAACTCGCGCACGCCGTCAAGGGTGCACGGCAGCTGTCATTCTTTCTGGAGTTTTGCAGGATAAAATCGGTACGGTTGATTGCCCTGCATGACGGCATTGATTCGGACAATGAACTGTTCCCTGAAACCCAGACATCGGACTTGCTTAGAGTGATTGCCCGGTTGCCCGAAGAGGCTAACGCAGTGCGCAAAATGACATCCCAACCGGGGCGGTGGACAAAAGGGACAAAGGTGCTTTCCCAAGCCGCTTACGGGCGTGTGGAACGGAATAAGCGTGTGGTGAATATGTATAAAAGCGGGTACACCATTGATGATATTTGGAAGACCAGCGGCTTCCGTAGCCGCAGTTCCATTTTCCGTGTGCTGAAGGATGCTGGAGTGGAACTGAAACGTTTCCGGGGCAAGGCGAAAGACAACTAAAAAGGCTGGCGACCATGCAACGAACAGGATTCAACCAGTCCGTCATAGACAAGCTCAATTATTATGTGTATTGCTTGGTTGACCCAAGGAATAACCGGATATTTTATATAGGGAAAGGGCATGGAAACCGTGTGTTCCAACACGCCTTATGTGCCATGACATCAACAGATGAAACGCTGAAACTCCAGACTATCAGGGAGATTATTCAGGATGGCAAAGAAGTGAAACACTATATAATAAGGCACAACCTCACGGATGAGCAGGCCTATATCGTGGAATCGACCCTTATCGACTTGCTGACATTCCATGATTTTAATTTGGAAAGCGTCTTGACCAATATCCAGGCCGGGCATCATCAATGGGATGAGGGCATCAAATCAACAGAGGAGATAAATGCCTTATATGATTGCGAGCCTTTGACAACATTTGGCAAAGACCGTTTGATGGCGGTCAAGCTCAACCGCACATACCAACCTAAAGGCGATGTGGAGGAAGTGTACAAAAGGGAAAATATGTACGAAAAGGCACGGAAATACTGGAAAGTGAATGTGGGCAGGGCACAATCCGCAGATTATATCTTGGCCGTATATGAGGGAATTGTCCGTGCCGTTTTCAAACCGCATAAATGGTATGCTGTCGAAGAACCCAAATTGTTTGCAGGGACACGTTACGCCTTTGAGGGTGAAGAAGTCCTTAATTCGCCATACTTGAACAAAGATGTGTCGGAGTATGTGCAAGGCCAATCCCCTGTCAGGTACATCAATTTCTGACTTGTTGCTAAATGGGAAAAAGGATAGACGGGTATGGTTTACTTGAAATCACATACCCAAACTATCCCATAGTTACATCAGTCAGGCTGTCTGCCTTTGCCGGGCCAATGTGTTTTGGAGGGCATCGTTCAGTTGCATCAGCCAAATGTGGCTACCGCATGGAAGTTGCTGTTCGTCCAAGATAAAGGGCAGGGAATGGTCTGCCACTTGTACTTTCAACCGTTCTCCGTCAAAGCTAAGCCCTGTTAGCGTTCCGCTGCGTGTGCGACCATCTTCGTCAGTCCAACCCATGCGGACATCACCGCCCAATGGCACGGATTGGAGTTGCCCCTCTTGAATTGTTTGCTTGACGGCTTGCAGGGCGTTGTGCTTCATGCTGTCAAGGACAGCCCCGATGGATTGGGGCGTAGATGTTCTTGTAATCATAAGTTGTCCGTTTATGAAAAACATTCCTTCCAAAGAAACCGTTGATACTCGGCTTCGTCCTTGCCCCGCTCGATGGCTTCATCAATGACACGGCCAAGTTCGTCGAAATACACTTCCTCGCCGATGCACTCTGTGCCGGCATAGTTCTGCAAATAAACCTCGTAGTAGTCCAATGCGTTGTAAGCGATGATGACATTGCCACTGAACAACCGTCCTTGCACATGGAATTTAAGGGCTGCCATGCCCTTGTATTCCGTTGCCACAAAATTTTCGATGCCCCATGAACGAATGACATTCAACGGGGTCATGCCTACCAGTTGGTCTTTGATGGCATTCGCCATCTCTAATACAAAATCTTTATCCATATTCAATTCTATTATTATGATTAGTCAAAATTTTCTTCTTCCTCGATGATTACGCTGACATTCCTTTTGCCATAGATGCGCCAGAATGCTTGCACTATGACATCAAACAGACTGTCGCTTTCCGTGTACCCAATGTCCAGCTCCTTCGTCCAATAGTCGAAGCTGAAATCAGCCGTTTCGCCCGAATAACGGTCAGCCGTGTTGTAAACCGTTATATCCACATAGTCGGTCGTGCCACTTTGTAGGCTTACCAAATGCCCATAATAACAGAACTCCATGTTGTTGGAGGGGCTGGTGGTAATTTTCTCCACCAGCCTGCGAATGTAATTGTATCTTTTCCTGTTCATAGCGGCACCATTTCATCAATTCCTACCGTAAACCCATAGCCGTCCTCCGTGCGGAACTCATACAGCCGTTCAAGGTCGTGCAGCACTTCGCCTTTGCCGAAATTCTCCATTGCTCCCTCTATCTCCACATTCATGGCGGCTTTCGCACGTTCAAGGGTGGCATACAAGGCATGGCAGTCTGACACGCAGTCATTTTGTTCAATCAAGGTGTAAACCAGATACACAGCGTTCTTTTCCATGGTCCAATGTTTTAGATGTGTGGGATATAATGTCCGTTCTCTTCCAAGTAAGCCACGATGTCTTTTGCTTCCTCATGCGATGCACGGTTGCGGTCATCATACCGCCTTTTGTCATCGGCTATCACCACCAGGCACTCCTTCAATAGCTTATAGAGTTTTTGCTGCAAAGTCGGGTGCATCAGTGGGATGGAGGCGGCAAAGGTTGCATAGTCAAAGCCGTAGTCGTTCAACGCATTTTCCACCTGCATGGCAAGGCGGTACTCTTTCGTTTCTTTGAGGTTGTCAAATTTCTTGTTCATATCCGTAGATGTTTAAGTGAAACTTTTCCCTTTCATCGGCTCCTTTCCCCGAAGCCTGTTTGGGATTTACGGATGCTTGGTCCGGACATCGGTCCTGCTTCACCTGACGCTTTTTCTTGCCGAATACGCTCCGCAGGAGGAAGATTCCGCAAGAAATCCATTTCAAAGCGTAACAGGTCAAGCGCGATGCCCGACATTCGCAGCCGGAAAGCCAAACAGTGAGGGGCAAGAGCGAAATGCCATGCAGACAGGTATAAAAGGAGCAATGGTTGGCTATGAGAGGATAAGGGAATTAGGCAAGTATAACAGGGATAAAACCGGGTAAAGCAAGTGCTATAAGTGGAACCGGGCTGGGTAGTCCATGCAGGGAGGTCGTACTCCGACCTCTCCCACATGGATTTCCCTTGTCAGAACCATTCGAGATTATCCCTCCTTAGCTCTTCTACCAGCTCTTTGTCGGGCAAGGCAAGGGTACGCTCATCGGTGAAGAAAAAAATCTCATCGTAGATGTCCGATGCTTCCTTACTGGCAAATCCCTCGTTCCAGTCCTCAAAACTGCCGGGCTGCAAAGCATCAAGCAGGGCTGTGCAGCCTATAATCAGATATTCGCCTTGGTTGTCTTTCACCATGCGGCATGGGTACTCCACACCGCCAAATTCAATATTCGCTGTAATCATACGTTTGTATGGTTAAATGGGTTAGTATAAATTGGTTATCTCCAAATTCATGCGCTTTGCCCTGCGGCAAGTATAGAACGTGCCGCCTTTCGGCTCGCCATTGTAGTAGGCGATGATGTGGCTGGCTCGCTCCAGCATATAGTCGTTACGCCGAAGGAAACAGCCGTCAAAGTAAGTTTCGCTCAAGCATACCATATCGTCAGCCTTGCCAAGAATGGAACGATACCTCTCTTTGTCCGCCGGGTTGAACTTGCAGGATTGCCCACGGAAAGGAATGACGGCTGTCAGCCGGATGTCGGAATAGTCGGCTTTCATCGCCAACAGTGTTTCAGCCGCAAGCATGTCAAAGCCTGCCGCCATGCCGCAAAGGAAGTGGCGGATGCCCGAATGGTAGCAACCCGTGATTGCCCTTTCAAGATTGGTTTTTAACTGCTGTCTGTCCTTGTAGCGGATAAAACGGTGTCCTGTGAACGCTGCCGTCTTTGTAATATCTGTCCGTATCATCATCATACCTTGTAGAATGTCTTTGCCAAGAACAAACCGCCCAACACGTTTGCCCCACACGCTTCCAAGTTGTCGGCTGTGGTGGCATAGGATATGCCTTTGGTGATGATGTCGTCAAAGAGCAACACATCTTTGCCCTTGAAGAAATCAGTGTCATAGTCTGCCATTTGTGCCGTCCGAGCCTCGGTTTCGTCCTTTCGGTGTTCGTGTACTGCCAACCGTCCTGCCGACACCTGCATATGGGGATAGCCGTTGATGGCATGGGTGAGTTCGCATACCCTTTCCGAAAAACGCTTGTAGCGCAGTTCGTTCTTCTCTTGCGTTGATGCAGGTACGCAGGTGAATACGATGCTTGTGAGCCGACTGCCGAAAAGCTCTTGCAAGTGCTTGGCGGTCATTAGGGCTACTTGCTCGTATGCCCGCCCGTCCTTGAAGTCCCAAATAGTCTGTCGGTCAGCCTTTTGCTGCTCGCCCACATTCTTGATGCGTACCGGATAGTATTTCATCAGCCACACCATTACTTTGTTTGCCTGTCCTGTTATGTTCTTGTCCATCGCCATTGTTTTTGAGGGTTTGACTTCTTCCCCTGCCTTCGGCTCCTTTACAAGCCAGCATCGGGGTTATTTTTCTGCCTCGTCAACGGGCAAAGGACAACCGGCAAATCCGGTGGTGGAAATACGCTTTCCGTGCAACAGAAAGGAAGATTTCCGCAACCACCCGTGGTGGCTTGCCGGATTTGCAAGGCTTGGACACGGCCTGTTAGTTTTGCAGGGAAATAACCAGAAGCAGGTGCAGGATGGCATAGAACAAGGAAGATGGTGATTGGGAATGATACAAGAGGTGTATTGGGTTATGACAGGTACAAGGCATAGATTGTACAATCAGGTCTGAAATGTTAAAAGTGTACTTAAATTACATGATTCCCTTATAAATTGGCTGAAACATCAAACTTAAAGGCTATTTTTGCAACATAACTACAAAATAAAGGATTAAATGATACTGAAAATCGAATTGGAAAACTTCTTCTCCATCAAGGATAGGATAAGAATCGATTTCAGGGCTGCCAGCATTAACACTGCTCAAGCCCGGGAGTTGTCCTATAATGTGATGAGTTGGAAAGGTGTGCCCGTACTCAAGTCTGTGGGACTTTTCGGCCCGAATGCGTCAGGCAAGTCGAACATCCTGAAAGCAATCTCGTTTTGCTGTCGGATGATACTGGAGTCGCATCAACACAACGAAGGCGTGACGTTCAACTTCGAGCCGTTCAAGTTCGACGGTTGCCCCAATCAGTCCAGCCGCTTCCTGATAGATTTCGTGTGCGAGGATGTGGAATATGAGTATGCTTTCGAGCTTACCCGCGAGCGCATCATAAGCGAGAGCCTGTACCATTACCCAGTCGGTCGCCGTGCCAAGGTGTTCGTGCGCACCGCCGATGGCAAGTACAGCTTTGGTGCCGGGGCAATCACCAAGCCTATGGATGTGGCACTGAACACAAGCGACAAAAACTTGTTCCTAAGCCGTGCGAGTTCCATGAACCGGCCGTTTGCCCAAATGCTGTACCGGTATTTCATGAACCAGTTCCTTCTCGGGCTGGTAAACGTGAACGACCTGATGGTACTAGACAGTTTTAACACCTACAAGCGAGTGATACTGAAAGCCTTGGAAATTTGCGACACCGACATCACCGACATCAAGGTGAGAAAGGAACAGATACCGGCACCCGTGCTTCCGGTTGCGGGACAAACGGAATTGTCGTTCAGGCTCGTGGATGTCCTCCGTTTCAATACCGTTCATCGCAACCAGGGCGATGTGATGTTCGATATGGATATGGAAGAGTCCAACGGAACACGGAAACTCTTCCAAATACTCATCCGCCTGTTGGATGTGGTAAAGAACAGGAAAAGTATCATGATGGACGAGTTCGACATGGGGCTTCACACCCGTTTGGCCGATTTCATACTCGACCTGATACATGCCTCTGAAAGCAGCCAACTGTTGTTTACCTCGCACAATACCAACCTGATAGACGTGAAGCGGCTGCGGCGCGACCAGATTGTCTTTGTAAACAAGACTGAGAATGCTGCCACCATCGTCTATTCCCTGTACGACTTCAAGGATTTCCGTGAGAATATGGATGCCGAGAAAGGGTATATACAAGGCCGCTTCGATGCAGTGCCTTACGTGGACTCGTCCGTCGAGAGCATCAAGCAAATATTGGAGGGCTGAAGCGATGGCGAGCAAGAGAGAAAAAACCGCACCTATGCGGATGCGAAAGATAATTCTCGTTATCTGCGAGGGTGAGACGGAGGAAAGTTACGTGAACCTGCTGAAAAGATGGTACAAGTTGCCTATCAGGATTGTATCGCGCGTGGCTGGCACGAGGGTATCGCCTTCGTTTGTCGAGAAGCGGACAAACGAACTGAAAATCTCACGGGAAGACGACGTGCAGGCATATCTCATGTATGATATGGATGTAGAGGCCATCAACGAGAAACTGCGTTCGTGTAAAGCCGGCCTCTTGTTGAGCAACCCATGCTTTGAACTTTGGCTGTTGCTGCATGCGAAAGATCAAAGGTCGGCTGTCAGCAGTGACGAGGTCATCAAGGCACTAAGGGACAGTAATCCCGTTTGGCAGAGATATGCGAAATCTGTTTTTACCGACAAGCAGAAAGATTTTCTGAAAGAATACACTCCCATTGCCATAGATAGAGCCATGCACTTGGCTGAATTCGACAACCCTTCTTCGGGTGTCTATAAGCTGATACGGAAATTGGAGAACGAACATAGATAAGCGAAAGTAACTAAAGATACACTTTTCATAACATCAATATGCAATAAGTATAAGAATTTTCAACCCAAGTTAGGTTAAGGAAAGGAATATAAACTATGTATATCAAAGAGATTAAAATTTCAAACTTCCGTAACTTCAAGGATGCTTCGGTACCTTTCCATGAAGGAGTAAATGTCATAATAGGACATAATAATACAGGCAAAAGTAACCTGCTTCGTGCAATAGGGTTAGTGCTTGGCTATAGTGATGGTCGTAGGTTGGGTACGAGTGACTTATTTTATGAAACAGATGTGGCAACGCTTCAACAGCGATCTCCACGTATCCAAATAATTCTTGTCCTTCATAGAAGTGATGGTGAAGAGTTGGATTCAGCAGAAATGGGGCTGTTCTCTGGCATGATGACAGATCCAGTATTAAGCGAAGAAACACAATTGAGATACGAGTTTAAATTGGATGACACACAAGAGGATAACTATAAAACAGATGTTGCTAGAGCTACTACAGCCAAAGATATATGGAAAATCATAAATCATGACTACATCAGATTCTATAGGAGCTATCGCTCTGGTGGAAGTCAGATGGCAGGTGTAAGCGTTAATGATGCTTTGGGTCAGATTGACTTCCAGTTCCTTGATGCCATTCGGGATGTCAGTCACGACCTATATGCTGGTTATAATCCGCTCCTTAGGGATGTTCTGAATTTCTTCATTGATTACTCGGTTAAGAATGATACCACAAAGACAGAGGATGAGATAAAGGAACAGTTGAAAGCCTTAAGAGATGATTTTGTCCAACAGTCTAGGCCACTGATGCAAACTTTACAAGATAGGTTACAGGATGGGAAGAATGTATTTCTGAAGTACGCACTCGATACAGGCGCGACATTCAATGGAGCCGTGCCAAATTTTGATGGAGAGGTAACGGAGAATGAGATGTTTGCAGTGTTGAGAATGATTATCAAGTATACTGTTGGTATAGAAGTGCCAGCAACGTATAATGGATTAGGTTATAACAATCTAATCTATATGTCGCTTTTGCTTGCAAAAATGCAGGCAGACAGTAGCGTCACCTACATGAAACGCAATGCCAAGGTACTCTCATTCCTCGCTGTAGAAGAATGTGAAGCACACCTGCATCCAGCTATGCAATACAAGTTTCTACAGTTTCTACAGGATAACAATGCCAATGGACATGTACGCCAAATATTTATGACTTCACATTCTACTCAGATCGCATCAGCCGTGAAACTAGATGACTTGATTTGCCTAACTTCACCAGTATTAGGGCAGATTAATGTTGGCTATCCGCGTGTCATTTATAGAGAAGATAATGTTGAAGATGTGATATCTAAGCAATATGTTCAGAGATTTTTGGATGCAACCAAAGCGGATATGTTTTTTGCTAACAGATTGATATTCGTTGAGGGCGTTGCAGAGGAGTTGTTGCTTCCAGTCTTTGCTAGATATATGAATAAAAACCTTACAGATGAGCATGTACTGGTAGTGAATATGGGTGGTCGCTATTTCAACCACTTTCTAAAGTTGTTTGATACGAACAATCCATACACTATCAACAAGAAGATAGTCTGTTTGACTGACATTGACCCCTGTAGAAAAAAGAAAGAACCTGACGGGGAATATGAAGTTTGCTACCCATATGAGTACAATATAGATACAGAAAACTACGACTATAAGCATCATGCAGATGCAGAGGTAGATCAATATGCTGACCATCCCAACATCAGGTTCTACAGGCAAGATGTAAAGTATGGAAAAACACTGGAATATGATATAATGCGTGAGAATCCCGATTGTGAACTGCTGCTGACTAACTCTGTTTCCAATAAGAAGGAGATAAAAGCTATGATGGCAGAACAGGATGTGAACGAGATGATAAGTAAAATGCGAAGTAGCGAGGCAAATACCCGCATCAAGGCATCTATAGGTGTATCGGGATGGTCGGATGAAGAAAAACGAAAAGCCTTACTTGCATCACGTTATTTGAACTCCGTTTCAAAAGGCAGCAATGCACTGGAACTAAACGTGGCACTTATGGCTAATCTAGAGGAACCTGCAGCAGATAGAAAAGAGTTCAATGTACCCAAATATATTGTTGACGCATTAACATGGCTACTATCATAACATCAGAACAAACCATACCTATAGACGAACCGTTTAAGGTAAGTGCTGGGCCTGGTGCGGGAAAGACGCATTGGCTGATAAGTCATATCAAGAATGTGGTGTCAAACAGCCACAAACTTAATGTGGTGAAGAAGGTGGCTTGTATCACTTATACCAACGTGGGTATTGATACCATCACTTCACGTTTGAATATGGGAAATGATGTGGTTGAGGTATGTACCATCCACAGTTTCTTGTATGCCAATGTGATAAAACCTTATGTTCATTTGGTAGCTCAGGAGTTTGAGGTAAAGATTGATGAACTTGTTGTTATAGATGACTCAAATTTCAAATCTGGAGGTGTAGCATCACAGATATTAACAGCCATGGGAAAATCGTGGATAGATACAACAATTTTTCTGAAAGGACTGGGAAAAGCTATGTGGTGCTATGAAAGTCATGAATATAAACATTATAAACCTAAATATCCACAGAAGAGTGGCAAATGGTTTGTGAGTAATGATTGTTATATGGAATTCAAAAAATGGCTTTGGAGGAAAGGGTATATATCGTTTGATGATATTTTGTATTTCTCTTGTATTTTACTTTCGAGATACCCTAACTTATACAAATTGATAAAGGCCAGATATCCATATATTTTCGTGGACGAATTTCAAGACACAATACCTTTTGTAGTTGACTTTCTGACCCAATTAGGCAATGAAGGGGTGATTGTGGGTGTGGTTGGCGACAAAGCTCAATCAATTTATGACTTTCTCGGTGCTACGGTGCAGCAATTTGACAATTTTACTGTATCAGGGATGCAGGAGTATGAGATACGAGGAAATAGACGTAGTACGAAGCAGATAATAGACTTGCTGAATATCATCAGGACTGATTTTTCGCAAGATTGGCTGAATGGGTCAGAAGGGATGGTACCAGAATTGCTTGTAGGCGATATGCTTAACTGTTACCAACAAAGCATAGAAAAGAGTGGAACAGACGAAATACAATCGCTGGCCTTTCAAAACGTACTTGCCAATTCGATGCGTAAAAAGAACGGGGTGAGGGAGGTTGAGAAAGTATTAGAAATAGATTTTGATAGCAATGTAGGTCGTCAGATGATGATAAGAGCGTTGATAAAAGCCGTAGAATATACAAGAATGAATGACTTGCGAAACGCTTGGCATCAGTTAGACATTATCAATCGCGATAGGTCACAAACCATCGTGGTTCTAAGATGCTTGCTGAATGGCTATAAGGATTACAAAGACGGAAATCTGATGGATTTCTACAATTTTCTGGTGAGTGATTTACATATCAAGATGCCTATGATAAAAAGGAAGACAATCAAGGATTTCTACGTGAACCATACATACGTCAACGCTGCCCTTGGGGTGAAGTATGGTGATTCAAATGATAAACATAAGACTATCCATAAATCAAAAGGAGAGGAATTTGATAATGTGTTTGTCATTTTGAAAGATGAAGATGACATAGAGTTCCTGCTATCACCAGACCTTAATGGCAACAATGCACATCGGGTATATTATGTGGCTGCCAGTCGTGCTATTAAACGATTGTTTATTAATGTGCCTACGTTGAGTGCAGAAAACCGAGCAAGGTTTGAAGGTAAACCTATTAATATTTCACATGTATCGTGACCTACGCGTGAGTTCTAAAGAAGTAAGTGTGCATCTGAAACCTCCAGATTGGAAGCCATTTGCAGAATAAGTATGCAAGGGCTTGCAACGGCCTGTTACCTTTGTGGGAAAATAATCCAGGCAGGTGCGGGAAGCGTATGGAACGGAAGATGGTGATAGGAAAATACAAGAGGAAAAGGAAACAAGGAAGTAGAGAAAAAGTTGGACACTATAACTGTTGTATACTTTCGGCTTGGGTGGGTCAAACAATCGCCTGTAAGGCAGACAATAGAGGACGCTTGTTGACCGGGGAGAGGCATACGAGGTTGTTTCAGCAAGGCTGAAGTTCCCGTGTGCCTGCCAAGGACAACGTGCGTCCGTCTGCCCTCCTTGCGTGGGTCTGCCCAATGGACAGACGTGCGCAAGGACAGGCTTCCGCTGATTATTCCGGGTCGGGGAAGCCGGGTATGTCTGGTATAAAAGGAAAATGGCACAAGTCCATAAAAGCAGGGAGAGATACAAGTGGCGGGAACCGCAGGTATGGTTGCGACTGCGCACCTATATATAATAGGTATAGGGCTGCTTGTCTGCCCGTCGGCTTGGGTTGCAAACAAAGACCTTGCTTTGGCAAATGGAAAAATCCCCTGCCGTGTTTCTCAACAAAGCAGGAGAAGGGTGTCAAATATGAATGATGCCTATGCCGCCGGTACTGTCACCGGCTCGGTGCCGGGTGTCGGTACGGTTGGGCGTTCCGCTTCTTCAAGGGTGCGGTTGATGCGCTCCTGCAACTCCTTACACTCCTGTTTGAGCCGTTTAAGTTCTTCTTCCTTGCCCCATTGCTTTGCCATCACTTGTTGCAAGGTGATGATTTCTTCCTCCAAATGTTTTTGCCGCTCAGCTTGGCGTTCCATCAGCTTGGGTATGTTTTCCAAGGTGGTCTGTGGGAACACCGCAGCCGCCGCAAAACTCGGTGGCAATGAGCCGGACATACCGCACTTGTATTTCAAGCCGCTCTTGCCCTCCACGAAAAACGTGTTGCGGTCAAAGCTGCCGTCAAGACGGTACTCGCTGCGTACTAACAACCGCAAGCCATTGTAACAGCCGATGGGCGTAAAGTCGCCACGGTGTTTCCTTGACAGTGTATGCAAGGCTCGCCCTGTTTCCTCGGCTGTCAGTTGGGTATCACCGTTTATCTCAATGGCGCAATCTTCCTTATGCGTGTTGAAATACTCCCAATCTTTTGTCATGCGCCCGATGTTGCGTTTGCAGGTGTCTATCTCTTGACGGTTGCCCCCAACCTTGCGCTCCGCACGGTAACGCTCCTTGTTGAAAGCCGCTTGTTCCTTTTCCAACTGCATGATTTTGTTGTCAAGTTTCGCCTTTTCCAAAAGGTCGGTGTTGCCCGAAAGGATGGCCACGAACTCGGCGAAATTCATGCCTGTGTCCTCGTCCATGCCGTCCTCGTCTATGCGGCGCACGGCGATAGTGCCGTTGTTGATTTGGTTGATGAAAAGCTGTTTGTTGCGCAAGAGGTTGAACTTGTAAGCGTCCAAGGTCTTTTCCGTGCCATAGATGATGATGTCAACCACGTTGCCGCCCCACAGCTTCACGGTGTTGCCTTTGCGCACCGCCCGACCGTTGCGCTGCTCCAAGTCGGCTGGGCGCCAGGGAATCTCTAAATGATGCACCGCCACCGCCCGCTGCTGGGCGTTGACACCTGTCCCCAACATGGAAGTTGACCCGAACAGCACACGGATAGTGCCGTTGTTCATGCCCTCAAATATCTTTTTCCTCGCCTTTTCGGTCTTGGCGGTCTGGATGAATTGGATTTCAGAGGCAGGAATGCCCATCGCCACCAGCTTGTCCTTGATGTCTTGGCAGATGTTCCACTCGTTCGGCTTGTATGTGGAAAGGTCGCTAAACACGAACTGTGTGCCACGGTGGGCGTTCGATTTCACATAATACTCATAGATGGTCTGTGCGCAACGTGAAGCTTTGTTGGCAGGGTCATCGCTGAACTGGTCGCCCAACAGGCGCATATCCAAAGCCATTTTCCGTGCCACGTTGGTAGCGATTAGCATCTTCGCCTTGTCCATGTGTTCGGGCGCAGGGATTTCCAAGCCCAAGTCCGACCATTCACCGCTGTTGGCGAAACGCACCAACCGTTCAATCATCGCCTCCTGTTCCATAGTCGGCTTGTCCGAGAGGAACCGCACGTTCTTTTCGGGAATGTCGAGATTTATCATTTCTGCCGTGCGGTAATCCGTTATCTCACGCAGGAAAGCCGCCAATTCGGGTACTTTGATGTAAGTCCTAAACCGTTCTTTTCGCTTGATGGAGCCTGTCACGTTCAATTCGTAGTCAGTCGTTTTCTTTGTAAAGATAGCCGCCCATGCGTCAAAACAGCTTATCCGTTGCTTGGCAAGTTCCTTGGGGCGCAAATACTTGAAAAGCACATATAATTCGGTCAGGGCGTTCACCACCACCGTACCCGAAAGGAACGTAGCTCCCAAGTCCTTGCCTGTGCGCTCCTGTATGTCACGGATGGCAATCAGTAAATTCATGGCTCTTTGAGAACCTTGGTTGTTGCCGATACCAGCCACCCTTGTGTGGCGTGTCTGGAACATCAAGTTCTTGAAGTAGTGGCACTCATCTACAAATATGTGGTCTATGCCCATTGTATGGAAGTCTATGCCGTTGTCTTTCTTTTCCTCGATGCGTTTTCTCAGTGATTGAAGGTCGGATTTAAGGTTTTCCTGCCGTCTTTCCAATCCCTTCTGCATACGGCGGTTTCGCCATGCCATGCCGCTCTCCTCCAACACTTGCAGGGAGCGTTCCACATCGTCAAGCTCCTGCTGCATGATGCGCAGCATGGTTTGTTCGGACTGCGGTATCTTGGCAAACTGGTCATGTGTCAGAATGATGCAATCCCAATTATTGTTCTTGATTTTGCTGAAAAGTTCCTCACGGCTGGCTGGAGTGAAATCTTCCTTACCCGGATAGAGCAGCTTGGCAAAAGGATATGCCTTTCTGAAACACTCGGCTATCTCATGCACATTGGCTTTCAGCCCTATTATCAAAGGCTTCTGCACCAAGCCCAAGCGTTTCATTTCGTAGGCCGCCACGCACATCACCATCGTTTTCCCTGCGCCGACCTCGTGCCAACATACACCGCCGCCGTTCTGCTTAATCATCCAAACAGCGTCTTTCTGTGAGCGGTAAAGTTCTTTATATGGGAATTGCTCAAAAGAAAGTCCGGGAAAGGTCTGTGCCGAGCCATCGTAGGACGGACGCACATAGCAGTTAAAACGCTCGTTATAGAGCCTTACCAACTCGTCACGGACGGCGATAGACTGGCTGTCAAGCCAAGCATTGAACTTGCCCCTAATCTCCTGTATCTTGTTTGCCACCTCCTGCATGGCTTCTTCATCGGGAACTTTCACATATTCGCCGCCACGCATCACTTCTTTCTTGATTTCGGGAACGGTATCATGCAGGGCATAGGCAAACAGTTTCTCGCCCGTGTAACCATGCGAACAGTAGAGATTGTATGCGGCAGGGGAATAACCATGCAGGGATATGACATAGGTGTCGTTCACCTCAAAGTACATCACATCGGCCTTGACCCCAAACAAATGCTCGGCAAAGTCGGCATAGACCTCGGTCGGAATCCACCGTTCGCCCATGTTGAAGTCAAGCTCCTCATAAGGTATCAGTTCGGGCGTGACATCTTCCAACGCCCTTACCGTCTTTTCAGTCCAGCCCCTTGCCTGTCCTGCAAGGCCGTGGATATGTCCGGCGAACAATTTGCATTTTTCTATCACGTTTCCGGCAAGTATGCGCCCTTTTTCTTCCCAACAGTCTGTTTCGGGGTTGTAGAACATTTCGCCCTCCAACGCATCTATCACTTCGTTCTCGCTACTGCCTGTGGTTTGGGCGAGGTAATCCATATCCACCTTGCCGTAATAATTCAAGCTGCTAGCCAACGCTTCCATCGGGGTAAGGCGTACAGACATATCTATCTTCTTGAAAGCCACAGGCTCGCGCATGATGTCGGCTTTCACTACTTCGCCATGTGCTTGCATTTCGATGGAATACACCTCCAATCCCAGGCTGTCAAGCGTCACCAGTTCCTTGTTGCCGTTTGCATGGAAGTTGCCCCATTTGGCCACAAACGCATCGTATGCCTTGTTCAGCCGCTCACGGAGCAAGGGTTGCTCTTCCCTTGTTTCCGCTTCGCTCTCCGACAATTCAAAGTAAGCCTTTCGCACAGGAAGATAGTCCTTTGCCCGTTCCATGTCCGCACCATTGACTCTAATAGGACTGAACCATGCGGTCATTTCAGAAAAACGGTCGGCTCGTCTGCTTAGGATAGTGCCAAGCTGACCCTCAAACAGCACCAACGCACCGTCTTTCATCCAACCGGGCATTTCGTCCGTGTAGGGTCGTTTTCCTGTGTTTGGCTTGTACTGTGCCGCTGCCGTGGCTTCCCCGAAAAGGTCAAAGAGGGATAGTATCGCTCCCTGTTGTGACTGCGCTTGCTTTTGCCCACCCAACAGGGAGGGCTTGAAATAGTGGGTGAAATTGGCTCTCAATATCTCGGTAAGCCGTTGTAGCATGGCTTCTTCTGTGCCGTTCCACTCGTACTTGCGCACCGACTTGCCGAATTGGTTTGTGCCGATGGCCGTGCCTGTGGATAACGTGCTTTGCGGCAAAGAGAATGCCTTGTTTGCATATTCCGTTTCCATGCCTTGCGGAGTGCGCTCCCTGCACGTTTCCAAAAACAGGCGTTCCCTTGCGGTGAGGCCATGCTTGTGGCTGTCCTTTTGCAAGATGATAAGGTCACTGCCTACCTCGATGCCACCCGTCTGCATGAAAAGCGTGTCGGGCAAGCGCAAGGCGGTGATGATATGGGCATGATGCACCAGATAGTCACGCACAAAGCGATTGGACGGGCTGTCAGCCACGCCTCTTGACGTGACGAAAGCCAGCAAGCCGCCCTCACTCAGCAACTCCATCGTCTTGATGAAGAAATAGTTGTGAATGGCTTTGAGGGATTGCTTGTAAGGTGTACCCCTGCGCTCAAAATTCGTATCGAACACGTTTATCGTGCCGAAAGGTATGTTGGACGCTATCACATCGAACTTGTCGTTTTCCAACTCCTGTGTGTCGATGGTTTCAAAGCCGTTAATGACAGTCTTTGCATCGGGGTGCAAGGCAGAAAGCACAAGCCCTGTCGCCAAGTCCTTTTCAAACGCTGCCTTGCAGGTGTCGGGCATTGCCACTGGCAGAAAACCGCCAATTCCAGCCGATGGCTCAAGAAAGGATTTCATTGGCAAACCGTGGGCTCGGAATGTGACTTGTATTTGGTCAGCCACTGCTTCAATGAGAATTTTCGGGGTATAGAAAGCGGTGAGGACGGATGCCTTTATGCTATCCACAAACTCCCTGTATAGCGTTTCATCGCCTTGTGCTACGGATTGCAGTATGCGCACAAGATGGTCTAAAGCCTGTTTCATCTTTTCGGGCATGGGCTTGTTTGTTCCCAAGTCCAGTACCTCTTTGATACCCCCGAAGCCTGAATACAGGGAAAGGGTTTCTCGCTCGGCTGCTGTCGCCGTCCTTTTCTCGTTCCGCACTTGGTAGGCTGTTGCGATGGCTGCCGTGTTTGCTTCCAATGCTTGCAATTTGTTGTAATTCATAGTCTTCATATTTGACAGATTTTGTTCTTTCCCTGCTCTCGGCCTTTCTTCGGTGGCCTGCTGCGGGGTATTTTTCTGCATCCGGGAATGGGGCGGAATGGCTTTTCGGCAAACCGGACTGCGGAAATACGCTTGAAGTGAAGCGCCAAGGAAGATTTCTGCCAAGGACGGTTTGCAACGACAAGACGCGCCACATTTATTTTGCAGCAAAATACCCGCGGCAGAGCATCGAATGGCAGAATGCAATAATTCCGTGTGGAATAGATAGAAAAGGAAGGCGGTCAGCTATAAATGGACAAGCAGATTTATTTTTGGATTCTGTCCGGTCATAACAGGATAATGGGCATTAAAAAAGGTTCGGCATGGCCATAAAAAGGGGATATAACAGGAAAGGCTTGTCAAAAAACAAAGACGGATTGCCGGGCAAACAAAAAAGGAACTTGCCCTTTCCCTATCAGCGGACTTGTACGCCGACGGGGAAAGGGCGTGTTCACGTTTGCCCATGACACGGAAGCCTCGCCGCCGTTTACAGCGGCATGGCTTGCGGCACAATCCGTCATTCCTATGATATAAGTCAAGCCGCCGGCATCGAAGATGGGTATAAAAGGGAGGAAGTGTTAAATATAAATGTATATCAGCAGAAAATATTTATTTTGCAGAAATAATTCATTAAGCAATGACACATCAGAAGTTTAAAGACACAGCTCGCCAGCACCAGATAGACTTCAAAGTGAACGACCACGAAATCAATGTTCCCGCAGACAGATTTCCTGTTCGTTTCATGAAACGTAACGGCAAGGAGTATAGAATAGATGTAAGGAGTTCGCTTACATGGAAAGATGCCGTGGATGAAAACGGTGACTACCGCATATTCTTCAGCGGTTTCCGCCATGAAATCACTGAAATCATCAACCAAATGGAGTTCCCATCGAAAGGGCAGATGGTCACGAACCTATTGCGGAGCGAACATATTCCTTATAACTTGTTTTACCCGATGCGGTATGACTTGGATGGCGCGGCCATGTTATTCAACAGGATATTGGGCAAGAATAAGATAGCGGGCATAGGCAAGATATTGATTGAATACAATCCTGGAGGTTTGCACGACGGAACTTCATTCGATGTTTTCGTGGAATACGACAACAAGTCCGGGCAGAAAGGCGGGATAGGCATTGAGGTGAAATATACCGAAAAGGAATATCCTATAAAACGTGGGACGAAAGAATGGAATGAAACCCACAATGAGGCAGGCATCCATTTAGCAGACAATTACAGAAAGCCGAGCACTGATTGTGGCTGGTTCAAGGAGAAACATATTGGAGATGTGCCGTTTGAAGATGCAGAAGGGATGACACACCATGTGGTAGCCAATCAATATCGCCAGATATGGCGTAACCATATACTTGGGGCATCAATGGTGCTGGGCTTGTGTGACGATATATTGTCTGAATTTACGAGTCTGACTATCTATCCGAAAGGCAATGGGCATTTTTCAGGAATATGGCCAAAATATGAATCCATGCTGACACCATCAGGGCAGGAAACATTCAGACATCTTACTTACGAGGATTTGTTTCATATGATGCAAGAATGCTTTAATGTCACGAAAATCCCCAACCTTAATCAATGGATGGATTATCTCAATAGGCGATACATCATAAAATGAGGCTCTTTCTATAGGTCTATCTCAAAAGCAGAAAGACGGAAAACTATGATTAGTTAGTCAAAGGACGGATACCCACCCATCATGCTCGATTGTATATATAAATGGTAGGTGCGGTCTACAAGTGTTATGTAATGGTACAACAGGAAAACAGCAGGGGAAGCAAGGCACACCTGGTGTTGTACCCGATATGTACCTTGCCTGATGGCGATTAAGTATTTATCCGCTGCCTAATCAAATTCATATTGCTGTTTACAAGGTTGACAATACGGTCGTGGTATTCCGTGTTTTGGTTGCACACGCCACGGCTCTGCACCACGCAAAGTTTCTTCAAGTCCACCTCGACCGTTTCAATGCGTTTGTTTCCGATGGTAGCCGACAATATCAGCGAGTTCTCCTTGCGGTAGTAGGCGTTGGCATATACACAGTGGTGCATCAGCGTACCCTCTTCCGCTATCTCGGCAACACTCTCCAATACTCTGACATTCAGTGTGCCGTCCGTGATGATGATACCGAAAAACTTGCCTTTCTGCAACAGGTAGTCTTTCTCATATTGGGTGGCTTCCTTTCGGCGCAATGCCAGGCATTCACGTTCTTCCTTGCGGTTACGCTGTTTCACCAACTTGTCGTGCTCGGCTTTCAAGTCGGCAGGACAAACATATTTCGGGCTGCGAATGTCCTTGCCCGTCCTCCGCAACAGGTCGATGGTGTCGCACCATATTGAGCCGTCGGGTATGGTGTAGCCGTTGCGCAGGCAGATTTTCACCGATGGCCAATAATTTTCCAAGCGCATTGTGGAGCGCAAGTAATGGCGCAACAACGGGTATTGCCCGGCTTTCATCAAGGTTTCCGCTTTCGGGTCAGTGAGTAAGGCGGTGATAAGCCTTGCAGGTGCTATGCCGTGCAGGTTGCCGTCAAAGCCATTTCTCTGCAACGTATCAATGATAGCGTATTTTGGATAGGTGTCAAATGTTGCAAGGTGTCGGAATACATCTTTTTTATCTTCCCGAATTGCCATTGGAGAGCCAAAGCAGAAACTATCCAAATACCGACCCATTGTGCGCTGTATGGCTACAAGCGTTTGCTTGCCTTTGTCGTTCCACCAATATTGTCCGATTTCTAAAGCGTATGGGTGAACCTTGCAGCCTTTCTCCATTTCCACCACAAGCAGGAACATTCGCAGGGTCTGATACTCTCCGTACTTGTCAAGCAGGGTGAAATAACTCTTTTGCCGTACTTTGCGGACAAGTGTATTATTGACCTCCAGCTTTGCGTGGCACTTCGGGCAGACACAATACCCTGTCGCTTTTTCACTTACCCATTCATGGCCGCAGTCCATGCAGGTTGTCCGACCCTTGAGCAGTCGGTGCGCAAAATGGCTGACGCATTCACGGAATGCCCAAGCAAGCTGTGCCTTGGTCAAGGGGCGGAGCTTGCCGCTTTGGGCAAGCACCGCTTTCTCGAATTTGTTACGTGGTTTCATCGTTAAAAGCCGAATAAGTTAGGTTCTGTATGTTTGGTTTCCTGTGGCTTTGCAGCCGGCTTGCTCTTGCGTTGCTGCATCTTACGCAGTTCCTCAGCTTGGTATTGGCTGATGGCTCTCTGCCGTGCCTCGGCTTTTTCTTCCTCGGTCAGTTCAATGTGCCTGTTGACTATCACACCACAGTTAATGGGTTTGCCAATTTCGATGTTGTCTTCATCAAAGTAATGACAAGCGAGCGAATATACCTCATTGTCACTCATGCCCACACAACCCTCATTGGAAAGTGCTTTGGCTTGGTTGAGTATGAACGTGATGCAATCGTCTATGTTCTTGCCCTCTTTTGCGTAGGAATGGGCAAAAAGTTCGTCCGTCTTGGCTCTTTCATCCAAATAACTTTTGATGGCCTGTTTGAATAGTTCCGTTCCTTTCATGTCAGTCATTGTTTGATGGTTTCAATCGGTTAAAGTATGTCGCAGTCCACTACTTCTGTCGGCAAACCGAAAGCCGGGTAATGTGAAAAATAGGGTTGCGTGCCACATTCATCGTCCATGACGGGTGAAACTACTTGTACGCCCATGTCCTTGTACCAGCGGTCAATGGTCTGTAGTTCTTCATCTGTCAGTCCGCTTGCATCGCCATTGACAAGGTAGCACAGGCTCCATGTCGGTATCTTTTCGGTTGTCTTTTCCATATGGGTATGCTTTGGGGTTAGTCAATCTCTATCTCGTCGGGATAAACCACTATCTCCGCTCCGCTGCTCACTTGGACGATATAGCCTTTGTCGGTCTGTCCGACTATGGTTGCCGAGCGGTAGCCTTTCCACGGGGTCAGCAGCCAGCAATGCTTGCCGTAATCCTCAAAATCTTCTCTGTTGTCGTAATCGTACATATTGGTGTATGTTTTTGATGTTAAACTTTCCCTGTCATCGGTCCTTCTTGCCGTGACCGATTTGGGGTTTTATCGATGCAGCGGCTCGGCTATCGGGAAAGCCTCATGCGGCGGCTTTTGTTGCCAATTACGCTCCGCAAGGAGGAAGAATTTGCAAGAAATCCACTTCAAGCCGCCGCCATCAGGCGCAATGGCCGACCTTTGCATCAGTAAAACCAAACGGTTTCGGCAGAAGGCGGGATAAGAAATAGCCGGTATAACAAGGCTGGTAATGGTAGAACAGGCGGCAGGTCATTTTTAAGAGGGACAAGTCACCAAGTGCATTGAGCACAAAAAAAGCGGCCGAAGCCGCTCTTTCCGGAGATGGAAGAGGTCTATGCTGCCTCCTTCTGTTTCTTGGCGCGGGTCTTGGGTTGGGGCTTCTCGGCCTTCTCCGGTTTCTCCACCGCTTCGTAGAACTTCTTGGCCACGAACTTGATGCCGTTCTGCTTGGTACCGTTCTTGTCGGTCCACTCTTCGGGCTTCAAATAGCCCTCGATGGTGAGCAGCGTACCTTTTTTCAGCAACTCGAACGATGCGCTGCCGCTCTTGCGCCAGGCTTCCACGTTGATGAAGGCGGACACGCGGTTGGTGGCGTTGTCCTTGGTTTCCTTGCGGCCGATTGCCATCGGGAAACGGGCTACATCGTTGTTGGTGAACGTGCGGATTTCAGCGTCCTTTGCTACAAAACCTGTGATGACGAAAGAATTTTCTACTTGCTTCATGACTGTAAGTTTTTAGAAGTTGAACAATTAATTTTTACGGATGCAAGAAGATATTGCAGACATAGGGCAGCACCAAGGGCGGCACGGCAAATACGCAACATTTTATGCGGGGCGGAAAATGTCGGAAGATTTCCGGGGCACGCCATTGGTCAGAACGACAGTGTCCCGTAACCGTCCACGACGGTGCTGCATTATATCTTTGCATCATGGAAAAATATTGTGGCTTCGGTAAACGCACGGCCATGCAAGAAGCAACACGGAAATTCAGTCACAGGTCGTGGTGAAGGATGCCAATAATCTGCCTGCCAAAAGAAACAAGCCCATTCCGATGGCTATGCAACGGGCCAAGGATGAAACAACGATTCCAACCATCGCTTTCATTGTGGAAGCCGCAAGGGTGGAAGCGATACCAATATTGCCAGAAAAAGGCCGCTCTACCATTGGAGAGGATATGCCCGAAGACAAGACTGACGAATAGGAAATGTGGACAGAACGGCTGTGCGTGTACTGTTCCGAAGCTGCGGTGAAGAAATGAAGGAAGGATGCCCATCAACCCAAGTCCAAGATACGAAGGAGGCTAAGTGCATGGCCACTTATCGGGAAAGAGGCCCGGTCGCATTTGGCGAAAGGCAAGCCGGCAAAAGGAGATAAACCGGCGTAAAAGTGTGGAAACTCGTATAATAAGGACAATCACGTGCATAAAAATGGTAATTTTGCAAAGCGAATGGTAATTCAACAAGAAAACAGGGATATGGAAAATTCACATAAAACAGTCAACTACGAGTCAGGAATAGAAAAGGAGGACGGGGTAAGGCTCATCCTTTATTCAGCCGACCTGAGCAGCGAACTGCCGTTGGACTTTGCCGATGGTGGCATCCGTGCAGGATTTCCTTCGCCGGCCCAGGATTACATGACAGAGAGCATTGACCTGAACCGCGAATTGGTGCGTCATCCCGCCACCACGTTCTATGCCCGTGCCGTAGGTGATTCGATGAAGGACTGCGGCATCGACGACGGCGATCTGTTGGTGATTGACAAGGCCATCGACCCGCAGGAGGGTGATATCGTGGTAGCCTACATTGATGGGGAGTTTACATTGAAACGGGTGAAATTCGACCCGCACGCCGGTTGCCTGTGGCTGATGCCTGCCAACAAGGATTACCCGCCCATCAAGGTGACGGAGGAAAACAATTTCATCGTATGGGGCGTATTGACCTACAACATCAAACGCCAATACCGGAGGAAATGAGCCATGTTCGGTCTGGTGGATTGCAACAACTTCTATTGCTCGTGCGAACGGGTGTTCAACCCGGGTTTGCGCACACTGCCCGTGGTGGTGCTGTCTAACAATGACGGTTGCATCATTGCCCGCAGCAACGAGGCTAAGGCGTTGGGCATAGAAATGGGCACTCCGTTCTACCAAGTCAAAAAAATGCTGGAGCGCGAAAAGGTTGCCGTGTTCAGTTCCAATTACACACTTTATGGTGACATGAGCCGCAGGGTGATGATGTTGCTCTCGGAGTTCACGCCCGAATTAACGCAGTATTCCATCGATGAAGCTTTTATCGACCTTACTGGCATGGGCAGCGGAGAAACCTTGCGTGACTACGGCAAGCGCATCGTGCATACCATTGGCAAGGGTACTGGCATCCCGGTGACTCTTGGCATAGCTCCGACTAAGACCTTGGCAAAAGTGGCAAGCAGGTATGGAAAGAAATACAAAGGTTATGGGGGTGTCTGCTTGATTGATACCGAAGAAAAGCGCATCAAGGCATTGCAAGGTTTTGACATCGCCGATGTATGGGGCATAGGCAGACGTTCGGCAAAAAAGTTAGAGTATTATGGGGTCAAGACAGCATGGGATTTCACGCAGTGGAGTGAAAGCCGGGTAAGGCGTTTGCTTACCGTGACAGGCACAATGACATGGAAGGAACTCCGTGGTGAAAATTGTATTGACATCAGCGAACTGCCCGAAAAGCAAAGCATCTGTACCAGCCGTAGTTTCCCCGACAATGGTTTGTCGGAGTTGAGAGTGGTGGAAGAAGCGGTAGCCAACTTTGCTGCTTCATGCGTCCGCAAACTGCGGGAGCAAAAGAGCCGTTGCAGCCAACTGACAGTTTTTGCATACACCAGCCGTTTCCGCAACGATGTGCCAAACCATACCATCAACCACACTGTTTCATTGCCCATGCCCACCAACGACCAGTTGGAGTTAGTGGCAGCAGCCGTGCAAGCACTCCGATCTAAATGGCGTGAGGATGGCAAATACCACTACAAGAAAGCCGGTGTCATCGTGTGGAATATCAGCCCTGATACAGCAGTGCAGGCCATCCTTTTTGATTCAATCGACCGGACAAAGCAAGCTCGTCTTTCAGTAGCCATTGATGCCATCAACCGAAGGAATGGTTTCAATACCGTAAAAGTGGCAGTTCAAGGAACGGACAAACGCTGGCACCTGAAATGTGAACATAAGTCTGCCCAATACTCCACAAACCTCTGCGAAGTCATCAAGGTCAAGGTCTAAGCAATGGCCTTTTGCCTTCCAAAAAAGAAAGGCTGGTGCAACTGGCAAAGTGGTTTAGTCCATTCCTTGTACTATATATACAAGATTTCGATTAAACCTATCTCTTTAAACTGCCAAATAGAGTTGCACCAGCCAAACAAAAATCCTCACCGGAGTAATGCCTTTCCAACAAGTTTAACTCAGTCCTTGTACTATATATACAAGATGTCATTAAACCTAATTATCAGAACTGACGTTTACCGTGAAACAAATACAGTAAGAGGTTTACTCCGTACCTTGTACTATATATACAAGAATACTCTAAACTTATTTTTAAACTTCTGCTTAAGTTATCAAGATAGGGCAGAACATTCAAGCAAGCCCATCAACAAGCATCAGCAAAAATGGCTGAAACTTTTTCTTTTGGAAGGCAAAAAATCAAGTTGAATCCACCACCTTTACCCATCTGACAAGCTGATATTCTTGCTATTGATAAGACAATATTTCCAATCAATATGTTACTTATTTGTTATTTATATTTCTACTATTCTTATTATATTATTGATATTCAATTAAATATATTCTGAGTATTTGTTTGACACTGCTTCTGACACACCCTTTTTCCGTGTATGGTATTTGCGGGCTGCCTGTCCGTCAGGACAGGGGTTGGAGGCCGACGCTCAGGTCTGTGCCTTGCCGCAGTTCGTAGACATCCTGATATACCTGTATGTTCAGCATGTTCCCGGCGGTGAGGCGGATTGTTATCTCTTTGCCTACCCGTATGTGCAGGGTATTGCCCAGGTAGTTTACCTTGAAGGAGTAACCGCTCCACTTTGCCGGTATGACGGGTTCTATCTTGAGCAGGTTGTTCTCTATCTGGAAGCCTGCAAACCCGCGTACAACCGCCAGCCAGCTACCCGGCATGCTGGTGATGTGCAATCCCTGGTCGCCCTCGTTGTTGTAGTCGTCCAGGTCCAGGCGGGTGGCGTGCAGGAATAGCCGGTAGGCTTCCTCCACCTTCCCGATGCGTGCCGCGAGAATTGCATGGATGTGTGGCGAGAGGGAGGACTCGTGCACGGTCATCGGCTCGTAGAACTCGAAGTTGCGGCGGATAGTCTCCGTATCGAAGTTGAAATAATAAAGGTACAGCCCCAACAGTACGTCGCTTTGCTTGATGTAGCACGAACGCAGGATGCGGTCCCACGACCAATGCTGGTTGATAGGCTGCTCGTCGGCGGGAATGGCGTCGGTGCTTTGCAGTATCTTGTCCATGTAGCCGTCGTTCTGGACGAAGATGCCGCGCTCCGGGTCTTCCGGCAGGTACATCCGTTCGATGATGTCTTGCCAGCGCCCGCTTTCTTCGGCGTAGTTCAGGTTGGTAATGCGGCGTACGCGGGCATATTCGTCGGGATATTGCCGGGCTATGATTTCGAGGAAGCTGAGGGTGGTTCTGAGGCAGCGCGTACAGGAGTAGTTAGTGTACCAGTTGTTGTCTACGTTGTTTTCGTACTCGTTCGGTCCGGTAACTCCCAGGATAACGTATTTCTGCTTGGGCTGCGAGAACGATACCCGCTGGCTCCAGAAGCGGCTTACGGCTATCATCACTTCCAGCCCGTAGCGGGCTATGTACTCCAGCGAGCCGGTAAGGGTGGCATGTTGCAGGATAGCGTACACAATGATGCTGTTACGGTGGATTTCCTCGAAGGTAATCTCCCATTCGCTATGGCACTCCTCTCCGTTGCTGGTAACTTGCGGAAAGAGGGCGGCGCCGTTGCCGAACCCCAGCTTCCTGGCATTCTCAATGGCTTTGGGCAGTTGCTTGTAGCGGTACATCAGCAGGTTTTCGGCAATCTTCTTGGGGGTGGAAAGCAGGAAGAAGGGCACGCAGCACAACTCGGTGTTCCAGTAGGTGTTTCCGCCGTACTTCTCTCCCGTAAATCCTTTGGGACCGATGTTCAGGCGCGGGTCGTCTCCCCGGTATGTCTGATAGAGCTGGAAGATGTTGTAGCGTATGCCTTGCTGGGCTTCCGGGTCTCCTTCGATAGTGACGTCGGTTTCGTCCCATATCTCCTGCCAGGCTTGCCGGTGCTCTTGCACCAGGGCGTCCCAGCCGATGTTCTTGGCTTTGCGGGCTTCTGCAACGGATTGTTCTATCAGGTCTTGCCGCTCGTAATAGAGCGAGGAGGCTATGGCGATGTACTTAACGAGTGCTATGGTGTCGCCCGGCTTCACTTCGATGCCTATGCTGAACCCTGCCTGTTTTTCTTTCTCTATCCGTATCGGGTTGGCGAATGTCTCCTTGCCGTTCTTGGAGAACCGGTAGGTCATGGCATAGCATATCTGTGCGTCTTCCCGCCTGGTCTGCGTCCATAGGTAGGCGCAGTCGCTGGTGGTTCCGGAGCGCAGGATGTTCCATATCTTCTCTTGGGGGTGTTCTTCGGTGCGGCCGGCGATGTCTCCGTCGAATATCGGCACGAGGGACATCTTGCCTGCATAGTTGAGGGATGTAACGCTGTATTTGATAAGGCAGAGGTCGGGGCGGGACATGTCGGCGATGTGCTCCACGTGCAGGCGCAGCTTGTTGCCGCGCGGCGAGGTCACCTCCGCATCGCGGTAGGAGATACCTTCTTTCATGTCGAGGCGTCTGTTGAAGCTGTCTACGTACCATTGCGCCAAGTCCAGCTCTTCGTCGATGAGGCGCAGACCGATGCGGCTCCAGTCCGGAGCGTTGGGGATGCGTGTGTAGAATTGCGGGAAGCCGTTTTTCCACCAGCCTACGCGTGTCTTGTCCAGGAATGTTATGCCTGCCACGAACGCGCCGCGGTAGCTGTCGCTGCTGTACGGTTCTTCAAAGTGTCCCCGTTGGCCGAAACGGCCGTTGCCGAGGCTGAATATGCTTTCCGACCACCGCATGCGGTCGGCCTGGAAACTGTCTTCTATGATATTCCATTCATCAGTTTTAAGGTATTTTTTCATGGCAGTCTTTTTCTGTGTTGTCGGCGTAAAGATAAAAAAATAAAAGGATAAACAAATGAGATGCCGCAAAAAGAAACGAGAGGGTGTCGAAACCCGGTTTTAGGGAAGATGAACTTTTAATCTGGAACCGGGTATCCTTTATCGGCAATAAAAAAGCCGTATCGACTCTACTTTGAAGTGCACCCCAAAAGTTTTTGTGTCTAACTTTTGGGGTGCACTTCATTCCGAGTAATGATACGGCTTTTGGGTGTTTACCGGTTACAATCTGTAACTTATCAGGGTGCTCATCTTAGCTTTGACATCCTCGTCCGGGTGGTTTTTTCTCATTTCTCTCCTTTGGTTTCTTTTATCAGGTACACGCAGAAGGCGCCGATAATGAGCATCACTCCCGCCATAACCAGCATGTTTATTTCGGGAGGAAGCATGCCTTCCGGCGTAAACAGTGCCAGGATGCTGCCACCTAATGCGGCGGCTACGATTTGCGGAATACAGATTGTGCCGTTGAACAGCCCGAGGTATGTGCCCATATGCCCGCCGGACAGGGCGTTGGTAAGGATTGTGAAGGGTAGCGCCAGCATCGCAGCCCATGCGCAGCCTATCAGCAGGAAGGAGACGAACAGCACGTATTGGCTATGCACGAAGTAGGTAGATATAAATCCGATACCGCCCAGTACGAGGCTCAGCGAATAGACGAAGCGGCGGTCTTTGAACATCGGTATGCAGACTGCCCAAAGCACGGAGCCGATAGCCTGTACGGCAAACAGCACGCCCACCCAGTTGGCAGCTTCCTGGTATTGCAGGCTTTTGGTGTCGAGGACTACTTTGCCGATTCCGTTTACCATGTGTTCCACGGTGGGGGCATCGAACACATTGGCGGCTATGCTGCCGTTGGTGTAGGTCCACATGAACATGAAGGCGAACCAGCAGAAGAACTGTACCAGTCCTACCGTCCAGAAGGCTTTAGGCGCCTTGACCAGCAGTTTCAGCATATTGATTTTCTCGTGTTCCTGTGCTTCCGTAATGCCGTGGTATTCGGCATATTCAGCGGGCGGCATTTCCTTGACCTTGACTGTCGTATAGATAACACAGAATATCAGAATGGCTGCGCCGATGTAGAACGAGTAGATTACCGAGTCGGGAATTACTCCCTGTGGCGCCGTATTGCTGATGCCCACCCATGCGAATACGAACGGGAACAGGTAACCCACCAGGCTGCCGGCATTGCATAGGAAGCTCTGGATAGAGTAGGCGAGTCCTTTCTGCTTTTCGTTTACCATATCGCCCACCATCATCTTGAATGGCTGCATCGCCATATTGATAGAGGTGTCCAGGAACATCAGCGACACCAGTCCGAAAATCATCGCCGTGCTCACCGCCATGCCGAAACTGCCGGCGTTGGGCAGCAGGCACATTACGAGCACCGCAATCAGCGAGCCGATGAACAGATAGGGGATGCGGCGTCCGAACCGTGTCCATGTCTTATCGCTGGCGGCTCCTACAATGGGCTGCACTATGATGCCTGCCAGCGGCGGTAATATCCAGAAATAACTTAAACTGTGCGGGTCTGCTCCCAAGGTGGAGAAAATACGGCTGATGTTGGCGCTTTGAAGGGCATACGCAATCTGCACGCCGAAAAAACCGAAGCTGATGTTCCACAGTTTCCAGAAACTTAAATCGGGTTTTACTTTCATTGCTCTTTCGTTTTTATGGTATTGGTTTATAGATACTCAGTAAATTTAGAACACAGAGGCACAGAGACACGGAGGTGCGGGAGTACGGAGGTACAGAGGTGCAAGAGTCATAGGGACGGGATATAATGGCAAGGAAGCACAGAGGCACAGAAACATGTACTCTTTTCTCCTTAAACATGGCGCGGCTTTCCTACCGGAAAAAAGCCTCCGTGTCTCTGTGCCTCTGTGTTCGATTAGTTGCGTTCTCATTTCGTCGTCCCTCTTACAACGAGGTTGGTGCGTACAATCTTATTGGTACTCTTTTCCTCGTTTCCTTCCAGTTTGTCCGTGAGGATGCCGAATGCGCTTTTGCCTATTTCCTCTCCGTGTTGCTCCACCGTAGTCAGTTTCGGGTCGGTGCTTTGGGCAATGGCGCCGTCGGTGAAGCCGCAGATAGAAACCTCGTCCGGCACTTTCAAGCCGACGAGCTTGCAGGCGTACAGTATGCCCGCTGCCGTTTCGTCGTTGATTGCGAAGAATCCGTCGGGGCGGTTGTCGCTCTCCAGCAGGTCGGGGGTTATGGCAATGGCGCGTTCGCGGTTGTCGCACAGCTTAATCATGCTGTCGTCTACGGGAATTCTGTATTTTTTCATGGCGTCCAGGTAACCGTTGCGCCGGTTCTTCGTAATTTCCAGGTGAGGGTCTGCCCCGTAGAAAAAGATGCGTTTGCAGCCCGTTTGAATCATGTATTCCACGGCGGCAAACGAGCCGGCGTAGTCATCTACCACCACCCGTTCGGTTTTCAGTCCGGTACAGATGCGGTCGTAAAATACAATCGGAATGTCGTTGTTCAGCAGTTCCTGGTAGTGCCCGTATTGCTCCGTGTTCTTGGCAAGGGAGGCAATCACGCCGCATACGCGGGCTGTGAGGAAGGAGTGGACTATTTTTACTTCCTGCTCGTACGATTCATTGCTTTGCGCCACGATAATGTTGTAGCCCGCCTCTGCCGCTGCCGTCTCGATGCCGCTCAGTACGCACGAGAAGAAGTGGTGCACCAGTTGGGGCACGATTACGCCGATTGTATTGCTGCGGCTCGAACGGAGGTTGACGGCGAGCACATTGGGCTTGTAGTTGTGTTCGCGCGCATAGGCGTGGATAAGGTCGCGGGTTTCCCGGCTGATGTCAGGATTGTCTTTGAGCGCTCTCGATACGGTGGAAGGAGAAACGTTCAACGCCCGGGCAATATCCTTGATAGTTATCTGCGGTTTGTTCATCAGTATTATTCTTTTTCAGCCAAAGGTAATAAAAAAGGAAGATGTACGAAGGTCGCAAGCCGGCATTCTTATTCTATCCTGCTGCAAAAATAGCAGAATGGACTTAATAAAACTTTTCTATTGATATATATCGGATTATAAGTTTGTGCAAACGATTGCATATGCTGCGATGCCGACAAAATGCGGTCATACCCGTACATATAGGCGTAAATTCATTATATTTGCTTCGTATATATAAATTAAGACTATGAAACGCATTGAACTTATCACTTTCTTTTTAGGTATCGCTTGCCTTTTTCTCGCATGCAAGAATAGTACCGGTAATGAACGCGAAAATACATCGGAAGCACCGGAACAGGTTGCCGGCGCTACCGATGATTATTTTGCTAAAGGAGCCGATATCAGTTGGGTTACGGAGCTGGAAACTGCCGGACACCGCTTCTATAATGCCTCTGGCAAGCAACTTGAGTGTACTGCCCTGATGAAAGAGTGCGGATTGGATGCAATTCGCCTGCGTGTGTGGGTAGACCCAAAGGAGCATGGCAATTGGTGCAATACGCCTGATGTCGTAGCAAAAGCCAAGAGGGCGAAAGATTTAGGTATGGATGTAATGATAGATTTTCATTACAGCGATTGGTGGGCAGACCCTGCCCAGCAGAATAAGCCTGCCGCATGGAAAGGCAAGAGCCTGCCGGAGTTGAAAAAGGCTGTCAGCGACCATACGGTCAGTGTACTTCAGGCATTGAAGGCGGCGAGAGTTTCTCCCAAATGGGTGCAAGTAGGCAATGAAATACGGCCGGGTATGCTGTGGGACGAGGATGCGGCACTGAGCGGTGCATCGTATGATGTGAAGGAGCGCGATTTGAAAGACGCTCCGGCAACAGCTTCGGATAAAGTGGTGTATCCCACGAACTGGAAGAATTTAGGCGATTTTATCACTACGGGATACGATGCGGTGAAGTCGGTCTTTGCCGATGCGATTGTTATCGTTCATTTGGATAATGGCTGGGACAAAGAACTGTTCAACTGGTTCTTCGATGAGCTGAAGAAAAACAATGGGAAGTGGGATATGATAGGTATGTCGCTTTATCCCTATTGGACAAGGGTGGATAAGCCGGATTATACGGCTGATGACATCATTACCGATTGTATGGATAATATCAAGACATTGGGCGCCAAGTATGATTGCGACGTAATGATAGTGGAAACCGGCGTGGAATGCGGTGACGATAAAGGGAATTTGGCAAGCGAGTCTGTGCTTGCCGAAGGCAGGCGGCAATTGGAACGCATTGTGAAAGAGAGCAAGGAGAATACCGACGGACGTTGTAAGGGAGTATTCTACTGGGAACCGGAGTGCAAGCCGAGCCAATATCGTTTGGGAGCATTTACTGCCGACGGACGTCCTACGGTGATTATGGATGCTTTTAAGTAATTTTTAAAACAGTGGATTATGAATAAGATACTGATAACGATTGCATGTTGTTTTTTTCTTTCCCCGGCTATTGTAGCGCAGCGTACCGAGGTTTATTTGGAGAAAGGCTGGAAGTTCTTCCAGGGAGATGTGTCCGAGGCTGCCCGTCCCGGTTATGACGATAATCGGTGGCAGGCAGTGACCGTGCCCCATGATTGGGCTATTTACGGGCCGTTCGATTATAATAACGATTTACAGAAAGTTGCCGTTACGCAGAATTTCGAAAAGCAGGCTTCGATAAAGACCGGACGTACGGGGGGATTGCCTTATGTGGGTGTAGGCTGGTATCGTACTACCTTTACTGTTCCGGCGGAGAAGCAGGCTACATTGGTTTTCGACGGAGCCATGAGCGAAGCCCGTGTTTATGTCAACGGACAAGAGGCTTGTTTCTGGCCTTTCGGCTACAACTCTTTTCACTGCGATGTCACACCTTATATATATAAGGATGGACAGCCCAATACGCTTGCCGTGCGTTTGGAGAACAAGCCGCAGTCTTCGCGCTGGTATCCCGGTGCAGGGTTGTACCGGAATGTCCGGTTAGTAACGACCGAATCGGTACATGTACCGGTATGGGGTACTCAGTTGACAACTCCGCACGTGTCGGATGAATATGCCTCTGTACGTTTGCGTACGGAGATTGCTAATGCCGGAAATAAGAATATCCGGATTGTAACCGAGATTATATCGCCGGACGGCAAAGTGGTTGCCGTAAAGGACAATACCCGTAAGATAAATCACGGACAGCCGTTCGAGCAGAATTTCTTGATAGACGCTCCCGCCTTGTGGTCGCCGGAGACGCCCTATCTCTACAAGGCATCTTCCAGAATATATGCAGACGGTAAACCGGTGGACGAGTACGTAACGCGTTTCGGTATCCGCAGCATAGAGATTGTGGCGGATAAGGGCTTTTTCTTGAATGGCAAGCACCGTAAATTCCAGGGTGTCTGCAATCATCACGACTTGGGTCCTTTAGGGGCGGCTATCAATGTAGCAGCCCTTCGTCGCCAGCTTACCTTATTGAAGGATATGGGGTGCGACGCTGTCCGTACAGCACATAATATGCCTGCTCCGGAGTTGGTGGAACTTTGCGACGAAATGGGCTTTATGATGATGATAGAACCTTTTGACGAGTGGGATATCGCCAAATGCGAAAACGGCTACCACCGCTATTTCCATGAATGGGCGGAACGGGATATGGTGAATATGCTGCGCCATTACCGTAATAATGCAAGCGTGGTGATGTGGAGCATCGGCAATGAAGTGCCTACGCAGTGCAGTCCCGAAGGTTACAAGGTAGCTTCCTTCTTGCAGGATATATGTCATCGCGAAGACCCCACACGTCCTGTCACATGCGGCATGGACCAGGTGTCTTGCGTCTTGGAGAACGGTTTTGCCGCTATGATAGACGTGCCCGGTTTCAACTACCGCGCCCACCGCTACGTGGAAGCTTACAACATCCTTCCGCAGAATATCGTTCTCGGTTCGGAAACGGCATCTACCGTCAGCTCGCGCGGTGTTTATAAGTTCCCGGTAGAGAAACGTGCCGGTGCGGTGTACGATGACCACCAGTGTTCGGGTTATGATGTGGAGTGTTGCTCATGGTCTAATATTCCCGATGAGGACTTTGCCCTGGCGGACGATTACGACTGGACTATCGGCCAGTTCGTCTGGACGGGTTTCGACTACCTGGGCGAACCGTCCCCCTACGATACGGATGCCTGGCCTAGCCATAGTTCCGTATTCGGTATCATAGACCTGGCGAGCCTGCCCAAAGACCGTTACTATCTGTATCGCAGCGTTTGGAACAAGAAGGCGAATACTTTGCATGTCCTTCCGCATTGGACGTGGCCGGGCAGGGAAGGAGAGAACACTCCCGTTTTCGTATATACCAATTATTCCTCCGCAGAACTTTTCGTCAATGGCAAGAGTTACGGCAAACAGCGCAAGCTGACGGCGCAGGAGAGCAAAGCCTTGCAGGGTAAGGACTCGCTCGCGCTGCAACGCCGTTACCGCCTGATGTGGCTGGATGTCCCTTATGAGCCGGGCGAACTGAAAGTCGTGGCTTATGATGCCTCCGGCAAACCGGTAGAGGAGAAGGTGGTACGTACTGCCGGCAAGCCTCATCATCTGGAGTTGGTGGCAGACCGTACCCAGCTTACTGCCGACGGCAAGGATTTGGCTTATATCACTGTTCGCGTGGTCGATAAGGACGGCAACCTGTGTCCGTCAGACAACCGCCTTGTTTCTTTCTCCGTGAAAGGAGCAGGCCGCTACCGTGCCGCCGCCAATGGCGATGCCACCAGCTTAGACCTTTTCCACCTGCCCAAGATGCCGGCTTTCAGCGGACAACTGACCGCTATCGTGCAGAGTACGGAGCAGTCGGGCGAAATAGTTTTCGAAGCCCGTGCTAAGGGATTACGAACCGGAAAAATCGTATTGTCTGCCGGCATGTAGCATCTGCATTATTTGTACTGTTGTAGAGTTTTGCATAATTTGTCGTCACTCGTCACTAATCCCTCTGTATTCCTTTGTAGGAAAGGGATACAGAGGGTGACGACAAGTGTGACGAGAGTGCTTATAAATTCGTAGTCGTCACTCGAATAATTCTTATCTGCTTTATAACCAATTGGTTGTGACGATTGCCTCATAGCCTGTATATGAGGCTTTTTTAATGCTTTCTAAGCCTGAAATGTTTCTATCATGTAGTTCGTGGCAATCTTTGGGGGTAAAACGCTCTTAATTTTTTATGTTTGCCCTCCTGTAATGGTAAGGTATTTATTGGAGATAAATGCCTTATTCCTTCTTTCTTTTCTTTGTTTTATCCCATATATAATATTCTTTTATCACTTTCTTTTTCTTGTTTTCCGGTTGCGGGCTCTACGGTTGCCAGTTGCGGGCCCGACAGCCTGCAACTGGCAACCGTAGAGCCCGCAATTGTGAAACGAAAAAAACAGCCTGCCGCTTCAGGGAAAATACAGTAGGTAAACTGCTATTAATAAGTGCTTTTGCAGCTATTATCTTACTGATTTTCCGTTATCCATTACGTGTTTTGCTTATGCGACCATGCGTTTATAAGATGATTGTATGCTATACCGGATATGGTGCAATCGTTTGCATTCTTCTTATTGATTTTTTTTGCGGCATCTTTGTTTCTTGATTAAAAATATAGCATACATTTGGAGTATCATAATAAAGTATTTGGAACACGTTCCGTATTTAGGTTAATATACTGAAACGTTTTTTGAATGTATTGTAGATAATTAATATTGTTAACTTTAATTTTTAAATGCATGAAGCAAGTTAATCTTGGAATCTATCGAACGATTCTTCCCTTGTTATTAGGGTTATTCTTGTCAGTTGGCGTTTATGCACAGAACATCACGGTGAAAGGGCATGTGAAAGATGCTATGGGTGGTGTTATCGGAGCTAATGTCATTGAAAAAGGTAATCCGTCTAACGGTACTATTACCGATTTGGACGGAAATTTTACATTGTCTGTTCCCAAAGGAGCTATTCTTCAAGTATCTTTTATAGGTTATAAAACACAGGAAATAGAAGCGGCTTCATCTGTGATTGTGACTTTGAAGGATGATTCGGAGTTATTGAACGAGGTGGTTGTTATCGGTTATGGTGTAGCCAAGAAAAACGACCTTACCGGTTCGGTGACAGCTATCAAGCCGGATGAGAAGAATAAGGGATTGGTTGTAAATGCCCAGGATATGATTCAGGGTAAGATTGCCGGTGTAAATGTAAATACCACTTCGGGAGCTCCCGGCGAAGGTGCTCAGATTCGTATTCGCGGCGGCGCATCATTGAATGCCAGTAACAATCCGCTTATCGTGATAGACGGTATGCCGATGGATAACAACAATACAAAAGGTATGAACAATCCACTTTCGCTTGTCAATCCTAATGATATCGAAACTTTTACGGTACTGAAAGATGCTTCTGCCACGGCAATTTACGGTAGCCGTGGTTCTAATGGTGTAATTATTATTACAACTAAGAAAGGACGTAAGAATCAGGCGCCGCAGATTTCATATAACGGAACTTTGTCGGTAAGTACGGTTTCCGACAAACTCGATGTGATGAATGCAGCCGAATATGTAGATTTTATTAAAAATAGGTATGGTGAAGGCTCAGCCGCTTATACGGGGCTCGGGTGGAAAAAATATAATGAGGACGGTACACCGGATTTTTCTGCCGGGACGTACGATACGGATTGGCAGGATGAAATATATCGCGCGGGTATCAGCCACGATCACAATGTCAGTGTTACCGGCGGAGTAGGTAATGACAACTGGTCTATGCCTTATCGTGTCAGTGTAGGTTATACGAATCAGGAAGGTATCCTGAAAGGTTCCGATTACAGCCGTTTTACGGCGGGATTTACATTGAACCCTTCGTTGCTGAATGACCACCTTAACTTCAATATCAATGCCAAGTACTCTTATTCGAAGACAAATCCGGGAGGCACGGATGCTATTGGCGCCGCTATCTCCATGGACCCGACCCGTCCGATAACGAGTGATGACGAACAGTTCAAGAACTGGGGCGGTTATTGGCAATGGACGAAGAATACTTCCGAATACGACCCCACTTTCCCGTTTGCACGCAATGATGACGCTCCTAAGAATCCGGTGGAATTGATTAACAATTATACATTCAACAAGAGTGCTACCGTGCTTCTCGGTAACTTCGAGGCAGATTATAAAATACATGGTTTCGAAGATTTACGTCTGCACATGAACCTTTCGGGCGAGTATGCCGACGGTGGAGAATATACCAATAACAATCCGTACTCTACTTATGGATTCTACTATGGCGGCGTAGGCGAAAACACGGAAAAGAAGTATAACCTTATCGCTACGGCATATGCTCAGTATAACAAGGATTTCAATAAGGCACACCACTTCGATGTAATGGTGGGTTACGAATATAACCATATGAAATATTGGGGAGGCGAATGGTTTACAAACTACTATCCTTCTACCAATGAGAGTACGTATGATGACGGTACTCCGAAGGCCGGAACGATAAACAGTTCTACCTCGAAAAACTGGAGAGGCCAGATTTATCTTGTCAGCTGGTATGGTCGTGCCAATTATTCGCTTCTTGACCGTTACCTCTTTACATTTACTGCCCGTTACGATGGTTCGAGCCGTTTTGCAGACGGACAGCGCTGGGGTTTCTTCCCGTCGGCGGCCTTTGCATGGCGCGTCAAAGACGAAGCCTTTTTGAAGGACATAGATATTGTGAGCGACCTGAAACTCCGTCTCGGTTGGGGTAAAACCGGTCAGCAAGATACCGGCAAGGAGTATTATACCGCTACATACAAGGTAAGTACCAGTGATAACCACCACTATCCGGTAGGTCCTGATAATCCCGGTATCCTTTATCAGCCTTTGGCTTATAACGATGAACTTACCTGGGAAACCACGACGACATGGAATCTGGGATTGGATTACGGTATGTTCAATCAAAGACTGACCTTGAATTTCGATGCTTATCACCGTAAAACGACCGACTTGCTTTCCACACCTACCATTCCGGCAGGACAGAACTTCGACAATGCTCTTTTGCTAAATGCCGGTTCTTTGGAAAACACCGGTGTCGAGATTGCTCTCTCCGGCAAGCCCATACAGACAAAAGACTGGTTTGTGGAACTTGGAGTGAACGTAGCATACAATAAGAACGAGATAACAGAACTTTATGGCGGACGCGATGTCATTGAAGCCGGAATGAAGGTGGGCACGGACCAGCAAATCACTTATCATCAGGTAGGGCTTCCGGCCAACTCTTTCTGGGTTTATCAGCAAGTGTACGATGAAAACGGACGGCCTGTCATGGGATGCTATGTAGACCGGAATTCCGACGGCACTATCGACGAGAGCGACCGCTATTATTATAAGAACATCATAGCACCCTGGACCGGAGGCTTTAACTTCAAGGTGGCTTACAAGAACTGGGACCTCGGAACGAATTTCAGGGCAAGCTTCGGTAATTATGTATATAATGGTATCGAATCGGGCAAGGCGAATTCTGCAGCGCTTTATAATTCCAAGGGATATTATGAAAATAGCACGGCGGATATTATAAATCTCGGCTGGAGTTCTTACAACTATGCGCTTTCCGATTATTTCGTACAGAACGCAAGTTTCCTGAAGTGCGACAACATCACGCTCGGATATAATTTCGATAATCTCTTCAAGGCCGGTAAATACAAAGGCGTGTCGGGCCGTATTTATGCTTCGTGCTCAAATGTCTTTACCCTTACGAAGTACAAGGGGCTCGACCCGGAACAGACTTCCGGTAAGGAGAGCAGCCTTTATCCGCGCAGCCGTACTTTCCTTCTTGGACTGAATCTTAATTTCTAATTTAATAAACAAGGACCATTATGAAACTAAATAAAATAAAAGCAATATTTCCTGCCGTTGCCCTTTTGTTGACAGCAAGCATGACTTCCTGTATGGACGACCTTGAAAAAGGAAATATAGACCCTACCGTAGAAGCTACCCCGAACCTGTTGGCCCTGTACAGCAAGTGTTATGCCGGACTCATTATGGAAGGTAATGACGGTAATGCAGACTTTACCATAGACGATGCCGGTAAATCGACATTGCTGCGTAACGTATTTAACTTTAACGAACTTTCTTCCGATGAGGCTATCTGTTGGTGGAGCGACGGCGGTATTACGGATATCAGTTATAATCAATGTATGCCGGGTACTGCTACCCTCAGATTTCTTTATTATCGTTTGATGTCCAATATTACGTACTGTAATCATTATCTGAGCCTTGAAGAGGCACAGAGCGATAAGACAATGCTTGCAGAAGTACGCTTTATCCGTGCATACAACTATTTTCTGATGCTCGATTTCTTTGGAGACCCGTCTTTTATCGAAACGATTACCTCGGCAGTTCCCAAACAGGCGCATGCTTATAATGAAAAATTTGACGAGAGTGCCACCTATACCCGTGCGGAACTCCTGCAATTAGGACGTGAATTCCTCTTTAACTGGGTGAAGAAAGAACTGGAAAATGCCGAAGCCGATATGTTGCCGGCAGAGCCGGAAACAGACAGCGATGCGAACTACGGCCGTGCCGACAAGGCGGCAGCTTGGATTTTGCTGAGCCGTTTGTATCTTAATGCAGGTACTTACCTTAATAATGACGGACAGAACAATCCTCATTGGGACAAAGCGTTGGAATATGCCGAAAAGGTTATCAATTCGAGTTATGCGCTTTTCGATGATAGCAAGATTTCGACAGAAGCTACACAGAGAGGCTACCGTCCGTACGATTTGCTTTTTATGGGCGATAACGGTTCCAACGGAGCCAGTTGCGAAGCTATCTTGCCGCTTCTTCAGGACGGAAAGGAAACGAAAGGCTATGGAGGTTCGCTCTTCTTTATTGCCGCTATGTGGAATGACAAGATGCTGACTGTAACCGACCTTACGGCTGGTACTACGGGCAATACTTGGTCCGGTATGCGATGCCGTCCTCAACTGATTGAGAAGTTTACCAATAACCCGGAGTCTTTTGTAGGTAAGACGACAAAGGAAATCCGCGCTTTGAATATTGACGACCGTGCACTTTTCTGGGGAAAAGGTTCGGACGGCGATGAACGTACGCTTGACTTGGGCGACAACTCCAGCTTCTATCAAGGCCTGGTAACTACGAAATGGAATAACAACTATTCCAACGGCGGAAGCCCGCACGATGTATTCGATGTAGATACGGATTTCTTCCTTTTCCGTGTGGCAGAGGCTTATCTCAATGCTGCCGAGGCAGAAATGCACCTCAATGGAGAGAGTTCTACAAAGGCAAAGGGCTATATCGATGCCTTGCGCAAGCGTGCTCATACCACCACAAGCAGCTCTTATACCTTGGACTATGTCCTCGACGAGCGTTCGCGCGAGTTCTATTTCGAGGGGCTCCGTCGTACTGACCTTATACGTTTTAACCAGTTCGGCGGCACGCAGGCCACATACAACTGGTCGTTCAAGGGGGGTAATAAGAACGGTGTTACGTTCGATAAGACAAGAAATCTTTTCCCTCTCCCCACATCGGAGATACAGGCAAACAGAAACCTTATCCAGATTGAAGGCTATAATGAGACTGAAGAGTAAAGTTAAAACAGTAAATTAAGAAACATAATATGAAGAATAAATTGTTGCTTGGTGCTGTGCTTGTCGGTGCTGCCGGCATATTTACAGCCTGTTCGGATGATAATGATTCGAACCCTACGCTGATACAACCCACGGAGTTTACCTTGAACACTCCGGCCTACGTAAATGAAACGGTAGACTTGAAGAGCACGGAATCCCTTCGGCTGACATGGTCGCAACCGGAATATACGGCAAACAATGCTCCGATTAATGCTACATACGAAATACAGGTTTCTCCGGCTAATTCATTCACCGTATCCGTAGACGAAGCGGATGCCGATGAAGCGAACACCCTTGTTGCCGATTATGCAGTCATAGACAAGACTTCTACGACTTGTTTTGCCGATTTGGCGGCAGACGAGCTCAATAAAGCTTTGATTGAAGTTGCGAAATGGAAAGAAGATGCCGTTCCTGCCGAACAAAAGGCATATATCCGTATCAGTGCGTATGTGCTTGAAGGTACGGCCAAGCTGAATGCGGTTACATCCAATGCGATAGAAATCAGCGTGGCTCCCTACTATATAGAGTTGTCGGATGCTGCTCCTATCATGTGGTATCTTCTCGGAGATAATTTTGGCGACGGCGGTTGGGGTAACTCTTCGGACAAGGTAGGTATAAGCAATTTCCCCTTGTTCGTGCAGAGTGATTATTCTTACGACAAGGTGACCGGTGCAGGCGAAATCACTTACCTTAATTATTTTACGACCGGAAACTGGAAGATACAGCCGGCGGATTTCAATTGGGATTATGGATTTTGTGGCACGGGTACTCCCAACGAGGCTGTTTATCGTGACGGCGGAGCCGATGGCGGAAATATCACGTGCAATCCGGCAGGTTATTATCTTGTTACTATCAATACCGGAGATAATACTTGTACTATTGAACCTCAGGACATAACCCCGACTGTCTATTCGCAGATATGCATTACCGGCGATTTCTGCGACTGGGCTGATACGAATATGACTCCTGTAAATAAGGAAGGTGAAAACCATGTATGGTGTTATACGCTGACGGTAGAAGAAGATGCCGTGAAACAGATTAAATTCAAGACTCCCGGCGGTTGGGATACCAATTGGGGATACGGTTCGACAGACGGCGAAGTTTCCACTTGTGGTAAGGCGGCAGCCGGAGGTCCAAACATCGGTGTTGCAGCCGGTACATGGATTATCATGTTCAATGACATTACCGGTGAGTTCAGTATCATTGCTAATTAAAAAGAATAACACACTTTAATTGAAAAATACTATGATAAAGAAATTGGTATATGGCTTTGCCGTCATTGCAGGACTCGCTTCCTGCAATGATGACTATACGGATTGGGCAGCCCCTCAGAGCAACGAACCCAACGCACCGGTTGACAAAATCGCATTCACGGTACAGCCAACGGTCAGTTCCATTGACTTTGTAACGGAAACGGCGGAAAGCATTCAGTTGTTTACTGCCGATGTACAGGACGGGAAGGTAAGCGAATATACACTTACCCTTTCGGCTGAGGGTAAAGAAAAGACAGCCGTTCTGGTTGCAACGGTGTCCGGGACCGTCGTGTCGGCGGAATTGGCAGATGCAGTAGCGGCTATCTATGGTAAAAGTCCCGATGAGCGGACTGTTGCTGTTGAGGTATCGGCTGATGTAACGGTAAGTACCGAGGACGGTAACATCATAACGAAGAAGAAAGCTTCTCCGTTTACCCTGAATATCAAGCTGAATACCCCGGCCGAGTATTTCCTGGTAGGCGACGTTACGTCGTGGGCGACTAATGCGGACAAATGTATGCTTTATCCGCAAGGCGACAAGAAGTATGCGTATACAACGGATTTTACTAAAGAAGACAACGGGACGAAGAGTGCCGGTAGTTTGAAAATCTGGTTGGGAGCCGATTTGGGCAATTGGGATAATTGTTATGGCGCTGAAACTGACGGCGATAATGCAGCTTCCGGTAAACTGGTTTCTGCAAATGCCGGGGCGATAGCTTGCCCGGAAACTGATGCGTTCTATAAACTGGAGGTAGACTTTGAAACGAATGAGTATGCCTGGACAAAGTTGGCAGACCAAAGTCCGACAGAGTATAATCGAATAAGCCTGATTGGTGAGTATAACGATTGGGATGAGTCTGGCTCTGAGAAAGACTTGACAGAAGTTACTCCGCATAACTGGTACATCGGCGGCTTCGAACCGGGCAAGGACGGTGCATTGAAGTTGCGTGCCGAGCATGCTTGGACTATTTCTTGGGGTGCTACGGCTGACAATGTAACAATAGCGGATAAAAACTATCTGACACTGACCGCTACGGACGGTAAGAATATTACTGTTCCCGACGGAAAGTACAATGTATTCTTTAATGACATTACGGGTGAGGTTATATTCCAAACAGCAGAATAGTATCTGTAATATCTAAAGAATATTTATCTTAGCACAGACAAGTGTGTCTGGACTTGCTGTAGATTGCATGGATTCGGTATCGATTCTTCTTTTCGTGATAAGGGAGATTATACGGGCCTGCATTGTTTACGGCAAGTTCAGGCACATTTTGTTTTTCTACTTTCATTTCAAGCCTGGGGTTGCTTCAAGAAATGATGCAGACCTTTTTATTGTTGTTATATAAATCTGATAAAATGAAGAACTTAAAGATTGTTTGGTATTTGCTGCTCGGGGTGTTGGTAAACTGCGCGACGGCTTGCAGTGATGACCATGGAGTACTTCCCGAACCTGTACCGGGACAAAACGACTCCCCCGAAGGGTATGTTGCCCTGGAAGCTTCGCCCGATGCCTGGGACGGAACGAAGCGTGCCGACATTACTTATCAGGCATTGGTGTACTCGTTTGCCGACAGTGATAATGACGGGTGGGGAGACTTTGGAGGACTTGCCGACAAACTGGATTATCTTAACGGAATGGGGGTGAATGCGATATGGCTGTCGCCGGTTCATCCGGCAATGTCCTATCACGGATATGATGTGACGGACTATACGGCAGTGAATTCGCAGTATGGAACCCTGGCAGACTTCGAACGGCTGGTTGCCGAAGCCCATGCGTTGGATATAAAGGTATATCTGGACTATGTTATGAACCATACCGGTAAAGAGCATCCCTGGTTTATGGCTGCGAAATCGTCCGGAGAAAGTGCCTGCCGCGATTATTATATCTTCTCGCAAGACCCTGAAACTGATATAAAAGAAGGTAAGATTGCCATGATAGAGCCGGGAGGATATAATGGCGGAGAGTGGTTTGCATTGAATATGGAGGCTGTAAAAGGGGTGTATAAATTCGTTCTCGACTGGCGTAATCCGTCTGCTCCCACTGTAACGGTAACCGAGGCGGAAGTTGCGGATACCGATAATCCGGATACCGGAACGGAGGATGCCAAGTACCTCTATTTTGGCGCAGGAGTAAACAAGAAGTTTTATAGCAAGGGAAATGGAATATACGAGCTGACCGTCAATCTCGATACAGACTGGGGTTTTCTAATCCGTACCGATAAGACTTCCTGGGATGCAGGCAGCAAGTATGGGGCGTCCTCCAAATCGGACCGGATTGCATTGGGAGTTCCTTTCGTCTTGAATAATTCTACGGCTGCGGATATACAGTTTGCCTCGGCCGATGCGTGTTATTATCATTCACACTTTCAAACCGACTGGTTCGCCGACCTCAACTACGGCGCCATTGATGATGCGGCCCACTCTCCGGCGTATAAGGAAATGGTTGCCGCTGCAAAGGGCTGGATAGATAAGGGCATCGACGGGTTCCGTCTGGATGCGGTGAAGCATATTTACCACAACGCCGCTTCCGATGAAAATCCCCGCTTCCTTAAGATGTTTTATGATGATATGAACGCATATTATAAAACCAAAGGCCATACGGATGATATCTACATCGTGGGTGAGGTCCTTTCGGGAAGCGATGAAGCAGCCCCCTATTATCGAGGGCTTCCTGCATTGTTTGAATTTGATTTCTGGTATAAGCTGAATTGGGCGATAACCAATGCAACCGGTTGCTATTTTGCCAAGGATATACTCTCTTTCCAGCAGAAATATGCACGATACCGCACCGATTACATAGAGGCTACCAAGCTGTCCAACCACGACGAAGACCGCACGGCTTCCGAGTTGGGCAAGTCCGAAGCCAAATGCAAGCTTGCCGCCGCCGTATTACTTACTGCACCGGGCGAACCTTATATTTATTACGGCGAGGAACTGGGCATTTATGGAACAAAGGAGAAGGGGGACGAGTATGTGCGTAGTCCGATGCTATGGGGAGATGATTATACCGCTTCCTATACGGATAAGGTAGATGCTGCAATGGTGTCGGCCGTACGGTCTGTGGCAGAACAGAAAGAGGATGCAAGCTCGTTATTGAATACTTATATATCGTTCATCCGCTTGCGCAATACCTATCCGTCTTTAGCCCGAGGCACGATGACGAAACATGCGGTATATAACGAGTCGAATGAGAAATACAAGGGTATCGCAGCATGGTATATGACAAAAGACAGTGAGAGGATGCTCGTACTTCATAACTTCGGGAATACCTCTGTCGAACTCTCATTGACGGATAAAACCGAGAAAGCTGTTGGCGTATCGGGCACTGTTTGGGTAAAAGAGGGGGATGATGCCTCTATCCGGTTGGATAAATACTCATCGGTGGTCTATAAGATAGCCCGATAGCTGCTTACTCGTACATCTTTATCAGCACCCTGTTCAGCCATTCCCACCGAAAACGGAACCAGCGACGGGTGCTGATTTGTTTTCCGCCGAAACGGAGTACGAACTCCCGGTAGCCGTGTCTGCGGAAAGGCAGCCCTACATCCATGAATTCCAGGTGGCGGTAACCGCGCTCTTGGGCATCGCGCAGTGCCTGCCATACGGCGAGCACACCGGGATATTGCAGGGCATAGGTTTTGCGCAGGCCGCCGGAGAACCAGAGGTAGGCATTGTCGTCGGAATAGATGCAGGCGCTTCCGCCGATAATTTTGTCCTTGTAGGTTACGATGAAGATACGGCTTTGGCGGCTTTGTGTCATTTGCTTTTCCAGTTGCTGGAAGAAGTCCATGCTCGGAAAGTGCCGCCGTATCTTGGCGGAGTAGTTATGGTGCAACATCTTGGCAAAGGCGTGGATTTCTTCCGTGGTATGCGCTTCCTTTACCTTTGCACCGTTTTTCAGCCCTTTCCTGATTTGGCGGATGCGCGAGGGGCTGAAGCGTTCTTCCACCTGTTCCGTGTTGTGCAGCGAGTTACGGACGCGTAGCCAGTTGACGGCGAAGTAACGGTTCCTGCGGAAAACCTTGTAGCCGGACAGCGAGTTGTCCAAGTTACGGAATTCGATAAGGAATGCTTCCCGCAGGGCTTCGTCCGTAAGCCGTTGCAACATATCGCTGAAAACGGTTTCTTTGTCGATAGCTTCATCGAAATATTCTCCGATACCATACACTTCGCATCGTTTGATAATGGCAGGCGGAAACAACCGTGTGCTTTTCCGTACGGCGGCAAGTAGCTTGGCTACGGGAACTCCGCCTTCCGATGCCACGATAAGCAGAGGGGTATATCCCGGAGTCGCTTCGTAGATGCGAAACAGTTCCGTAGAGTGGAAAGTGTCGGTTCCCGGTAATTCGGGTATCCGGCTTCCCCGGTAATATGTGGTCAGTTTCAAGGGCATTGCTGCAAATTTAAAAAATAATCTTGTATCTTTGCCTCACGAAGTTACGAAAAGAGTGTAATTTATTGGAAATGAGCGTAGGTTAATTGCTCATGATAGTAATAGGTTACGAATTAGTTAGTTATCTACTGCATTATCCTTCTGCGCGTTGCGTAACCTTCAAAGAACTCTTCGTATGCAAAAATAGAAATTAAACGGGAGATTTAGAAATAAATCTCCTGATTTTTTATCCTCACATATAAGTTTTTCCGTAAAAGCGGTTTTGTCCGTCGGCACACCATCGCCCAAAGAGATTTTGGACGAACGTATGCCGACTACCGCATAAGCGGAGAAAAGGGCTTTGCCTCACGCCTAAACAGAAGTTTAGACTGATGATGCAAGGCCCATTTCTTTTGCGCTTATGCCAGAGAGGTGCTTTTACGGATTTCTGACTGTTTTTCTTTTTCGCTGTCCATTTGAGCCGGAAGCGGAAAGCCGTGCAAGACCGCCCGCTCCATGAATGGAACAAGCCGTCACCCACGGCAGGCAAACCTGAAAGAATGATTTTATATGTCCGACCGGACACGTCCTGCCGGACATATAAAACCATACTTTCCACACGGTGGTTTGCCCGGTTCCACGCTTCCGGCTGTTTCCCTTTTTCTTTTGTGGACTTCTTTTTTACGGATTTCTCTTTTGAAGTTTTCCTGTCCAATCTGCCTCCACTTCCGTTTACCTCCATTTCCGCGCCTTTCAGTGAGCCGCATCAGGCAGTCATTTCCGTTCTGGGCGCAAAGGTAATTCCGGGATTGGACGGGAAAGCAAGGTCAAGCCTCCTGTTTTCTGCGGAAATCTCCAGCCCTGTGCGGGTAGTATTTCCGCGAAAAACCTTGCATTCCCTAATCCCTACCTTTTTAAGCACCCGAAACGAAAACGACCGATGCGACAGAAAGACGCATTAAAAAAAATGTCGGATAAACGAGAGGCAGATAAGATAGTTTGAAACTCAACTCCCTCAGCTCTTGAATCCGCATTAAAAACAAAAAATCAAAAACAAAACGGATATGGAAACAACAATGGCAACAAAATTCGTGGCTTGGGAAGTGCCGACATTGGAAACACTGAAAGGCAGTAAGGCTTACATCCTTCGTGAGAAACTGAACAACGGAGGACAGATGAACCGAGAGGAAAAGGATTGGCTCACCGAAAACGTGAACAGTAACACCTATTTCAAGAGCGCAGTCCCCTTGCAAGGCTGGAGGTTTGACTTCTCCGATGTTCTCCGCACGTTCCTCGTATGCCAATACGGACGTTGGACGGAATACAAGGCAACGGACAAGACCGGACTTCGCAGATACCTATACGGCAGGATAGACAACATTGTGGAACTTGAAAAATGATACGGCTATGACGGCAACGGCAAATTTCAGACAAGTGGCGCAATACATAGGACTTGCGATATGCGGTTTAATCGTGCGCACCGCCTTCGGGATATTGGACATCCTTTGGGGCATCATCACGGAGATAATAAACGGAGTGTTCCGAGTGGCGATAGGCGTAATCGTGGCTATCCTTTCCACAATCGCCTTCTTCGGCTTCATCCTTTGGTTATTCACCCTTTAACCCCTACCGAAATGGCAAAGAGAAGCAGCAAGACGGCAGCACAGCAGTGCAGATACTACGAGGTGGACAACATCTTCGTGTACATGGTGGAAACGTATATCAACGGAAACATATCCGTGTTCCGTGACCTCTACCACGAACTGAACAAGGACGCACGGAGGGATTTTACAGACTTCCTTTTGAGCGAGGTTGAGCCGACCTATTGGAGAGAGATACTGAAACAGACAATCTAAAATGACAGCGATATGAAAACGACAGACCATTTCAAGAGAACGATACAGATGTATTTGGAACAGCGGGCAGCGGAAGATGCGCTCTTTGCCAAGAACTACCGCAACCCAGCCAAGAACATAGACGATTGCGTGACCTATATTCTGAACTATGTGCAGAAAAGCGGTTGCAACGGCTTCACGGACGGAGAGATATACGGACAAGCCGTCCACTACTATGACGAGAACGAGGTAGAGGTGGGCGAACCTATCCAATGCAAGGTAGCCGTGAACCATGTGGTGGAACTCACAGCGGAGGAAAAGGCGGAAGCACGGCAGAACGCTATCCGACAATACCAAGACGAGGAACTCCGCAAGTTGCAGAACCGCAACAAGCCAACAGCGAAGAAAGAAACCAAAGTTGAACCATCACTATTTGACTTCTGATTATGAAACCGAGAACACGCATACAGCAGGAAGTCGCACGTTTGAGCAAGCGACTACCGGGATTGACCGAAGAACAAAGGGCATACGCTTTCCGCCATTGCTTCAAGCATTACGCCATCAAAAGGGCAGACGGCACGAACATCTGCACCGAGTGCGGACATTCGTGGAAAAGCGACCACGACCTTGCAGATACCATTTGCGGATGCACCTGCCCCCGTTGCGGCATGGAGTTGGAAACATTACGCACCCGAAAGAGTGTTTTCAGCGATATGGAGTATTTCTCCATCGTCACCACCTGCAAGCAATACCAAGTGATACGCTTCTTTTCCGTCAAGTCACGATACAAGGCAGGGCAGACAGCCGAATATTCCATCTTTGAAGTGGTGCAGAGGTGGATTGCCCCCGACGGCAAGACAACGACCGTTGCCCGATTGCGTGGCATGTCCTTGTTCTATTACGACCTATGGAATGAATACAGCGACATGGAGGTACGCAAGAATGGAGAATTTCGGGCATACGACATAAATCCGGTATGCACCTACCCCCGACAGCGTTTCATACCCGAAGTGAAACGCAACGGCTTCAAGGGTGATTATCACAACATCCTGCCTTACGACCTTTTCAAAGCCATACTTTCCGACTGCCGAGCCGAAACGCTGTTGAAGGCAGGGCAATATCCCATGTTGCGTTACTATATATACCACTCTTTCAATATCGTAGAGTATTGGGCATCCTTGAAGATATGTATCCGAAATGGCTACACCATTGCCAACGGCTCTATGTGGCGTGACACGATAGACCTCCTGCGTCATTTCGGCAAGGACACGAACAGCCCGAAGTACGTTTGCCCTGCCGACCTCAAAGCCGAACACGACAAGTTGGTGGCGAAGCGTAACCGACAAAGGGAACGTGAGCGGACGGAACAGCAACGGCAAAAGGCGATTGAGGACGAGAAGAACTATCTAAAAGCCAAAGGTATCTTCTTCGGACTTGTGTTCTCCGACAACCTTATCCGTATCAAGGTCATAGAGAGCGTGGAGGAAATGATAGAGGAAGGACGTATGATGCACCATTGCGTGGGTGGCTACCACAATCGGGAAAATTCTCTTATCCTTTCAGCGACCATTGACGGCAGACGCATAGAAACGATAGAGGTATCACTGAAAACTTTGGAGGTGGTGCAGTGCCGTGGCTTATGCAACGAGAACACCGAATACCACGACCGCATTGTAAACCTTGTGAACAGCAACGTGAACCTTATCCGCCAACGAATGGAAGCGGCATAGTATAAACCTATAATACCCAATAGTATGGAAGTAAGAATTGAAAGCATGATTTGTCTGTGGGACGATAAAATCCCCACAATGTTCCTTGAATTTGTAAACCTCCTCACTCTGGCAACGAGTGAGGAGCAGTTAAGGGCAAACGTCAAGGACTTTGCCGAGAAGCACGAACTTGACAGGTTTTTCCTTTACGGCTTCGGCTCCCACCATTTCTACCTGCACCAACGCTATACGAGTGACCCCGAAATGGTGATGCGCAACAGAGTTTTGTCAGTACATTTTTAACCACTCTAAAATCAACGATTATGGCAACACGAATGACCATCAACGGAATAAGCACCTGCACCGAAGCAGGTACGGAGAAATACGAGCGTTTCCAATTAGGTATCGGCAGACGCAAGCGGACACTTGTGCAGTACGACTACCGCCATCCCACAAACGGAGAGTTGTTCTCTTGTGTCAAACCCACGTTGGACGAGTGCCGAGCCGCACGGGACAAGTGGCTCACGGCAAAGGGAGGAAAGGAGGACAGACGATGAACGCAGCCTACCAAACGCTGATAGTGAAGTTCAGCGAGCCTATCAAAGTATTGGACGGCATCTTTGACGATGCCGAAGCGTGGGGAGTTGATACCCTAAAAAAGTGGATAGATGACTATGAAAGTAGCAGGTTTACCGCCATTGACAGCCATACGGCAGTCATCACAAGCGAGTACAATATGGAGTGCCTGATGGAATGGTTGAAACGAAACACACCCATTGCCGAGATAACAGAATGTTGAACAAGTTGGCGGTGTCCGCACCGCCAACATATAAACCCTAAAAGACAGCGTATATGATAGCGAAGACAATTTTGGAGCAGATAGGCGGCAGACGCTTTGCCGCCATGACTGGAAGCAAGGACTTCATAGACATGGGCAACGGCTTGCGCATGAGCCTTGCGAGGAACAAGACAAGTGCCAACCGCCTTGACATCATCTATGACGGAGGGGCAGACCTCTACAATATGCGTTTCTACCGCAGGACGTTCAGCAAAAAGACATTCGAGTGCAAGACGAAGGACATCGAAACGCACAAGGGGATATATTGCGATATGCTGGAAGAAATGTTCACGATGGTAACGGGGCTTTACACCCGATTTTGAGGGGTGGGCGGCAAAAGCCGCCCTACTTTCTTTCGGTGAGCATGATGGCGGACAAAGAAAGTAGCAAAGAAACCTTGTCTAATCTTCGATAATATTTACAAAAACAAGTTTTAATCATGGAAGCAATCAGACAGAACGGAAAAATCATCTTGCACAGCGATGACGGAACAGGCATGAAGATGATTTTCAAAAACCTGACGGGAAAGAATTTTCAAGGTCGGGAGTATGCGGAGTATATCCGTCATATCGCAATCGGAAGCATGGGATTTTCACCCGGCATCATCGAACATTGCAGGGACGGTGAGGTAATCGACATGGGAACAATACCGAATGTATGAAATGAAAGCGGAAAATCCGATGAAGCAGGCAGCTTCATCGGATTTTCTTTTGTCAGGCACTTGCCATATCATGGAACATACAGCAGCGCAAATTCCGCCTTCCTCCGTTTGAGCAGCATGGCGTGCCGTTTACCCTTGTAATTGCAGAAAGCAATATACTCCCGATAAATGTTCCTGTCGCCCGCTTCCAATTTTCGGATCAGCGTGCTTTTGGAGTATCCGTTGCCGCCCAAAAGTTTCGACGGACCGACATTGAAAGCCAGCGTGCCAAGCAAAATCGAATCCGCCCCGAACCTACGGAACATGGCGATGAACTTCCGCAGGTCTTTGCGCAGGAGCGCGTCCGCCTGCCGTTTCGTCATGGTGCGTGCAGAATACCTTTCGCCTTTTTGTAAACGATGCCCCCAGCCCAAGTAGGGATAGCAGCTTTGGTCATGCCAGCCTTCAAAATAGCGGGTGCATAGAAAAGCCCGCTCCATGAGTGGCAGGCGGTAGATTGCCGCCTGTCTGTCCGTTCCCTCTTGGCGGCTGATCTGTGCGGACACGGAACAGACCGCCAGCAGCGAACAGAGGATAGCCATGAATACACGCATCATCTTGGCAGAGGTTTGAAATTGCCCATAGGGATGACGGTCTGAATGTCGTCCTTACCGTTCCGATTATTGAAGTCAAATTCCAATTCATAGGAATTTTTGAAATTGTCCACCACCACGATGAAGTTGTGCGCCTCGTCGCCCTCTGCCGTGTAGTACAGCCGGAACTTCTCGTTTTCGAGCAGGTAGCGGTCGTTGGGCAGGAACGTAATGCCGTTGTCCATTTTCAATGTACCTTCCCCCTCGAACTGGAAATACCGGATGGTATAGAGGGTGTTGGCGAAGTCGCCCGTCTTTTTCAGCTCACAGCGGATTTCCACCGTCTGCCCCTTCGTCACCTTGTTCGGCACGGGCATGGTTTCCACCGTGAAGGGATAGGATTGCTGGATGTCCATGTCGTCGTCACACGACACGAGCGTGAGCGACACGGCGGCGAACAGGCAGAGTGCCAACGCCTTGAAGATGGATTTTCTTCGGTTCTTGTTGTTCAGTATGTTCATTTCAATTTGATTTTTAAGTTATTGTTCATTTCTTTTTTCGTTGTCAGTTGCAGATACTCGTTCAAGTCCTTGCAACCGTCATAGAGGGCTGAACGGTCACAGGCACGTCTGCCATAGCGTTTGCCAAGAACGTCAAGCGTCCTCCGTCCGGCTTCGTCACGGTCAAGGAAACAGTTGATGCGTCCGTAAGCGTCCAGATGCTTCATCGCCTTTTCCACGTTGGAAACGGAGTTCAGCACAAGACTGTCGCCATTGCCGACTATGCCGAGTGTGGCAGCAGAAAGGAAATCCATAAATCCCTCGAACACGCTGCACACGTCGGCAGCGGTATTTTCCAGCTTTACCAGTGACACATCTTTCGGTGGTATGCAACCCTTGAAATGGCGGCTGCGTACCTCATAGCCGCCAGCCATGTTTGGAAAGCCTATTGCGAAATACCGCTTTCCACGCACGCCATAGTTCAGGCGGAAACAATGGTGGAATGCAACGGCATAAGGTATGCCCCGTTCCGCCAGATAGTCCGTCAGCGGTGAGCGGAGCAACGGGACGGCTTCCACTCCTTCAAAGGCAGGTTCGGCAGGCTTCGGTTGATAGGTCGGAAAAGCCGACCTATCAACCACCATATTTGCGGCTTTCGCTATAAACCTCGCCTGTTCCATAAAATCCACGCTTTGCGCAAACTCCCCGGCAAGCGTAAAGATGTCGCCACCCTTGCCCAAACCGAAGTCGTACCAGAGCTGTTTCGCCACGTTCACACGGAAAGAGGGTGTGCGCTCATTGCGGTACGACGCACGATACCAAAGCTCGTTTCCGCTTCTCCGTACAGGCTCGTGCCCCAACCGCGCGAGAAAGTCTGCCAACGGAATCCGCCTTATCATGTCGATGTCCGTATGCTCCATGCGGTGCGTCAGTTGATGATTATCTTGATGCCCGCCCCGAATTGGCAATGGAACTTTCTCGTGTCGCCACCCCACAGACAACGCTCCCGGAGGTTGGCGAGCAGGGCGATACGGTCAGCCACGTAAAACTCCACGTCCAGCGTCAGCGCACCGCCGTAGATGAAGGCGTCACGGTCATGGAGCGTGGAGCCGTCAGGCAGCACCTTCTCGCCCCAGTTCACCGATTCATACCCGGCAAGAGCCGAAGCACCCGCATAGACGAACACGGTTTTACGCGCGTCGGACAGTATCTTGAAGTAGTAGCCGCCCTCTGCCGTGAACTGTGCCACGGGTATCTTTGCGTCCTTGTAGGGGTTGTTCTTCAGCAGGTACTCGCCGCCGAACACCCATCTGTTACCTTTCTTCGTGTAGGTGGAGAGAGCCGCCCCGAAGCTGTACCCGCCGTCGTTGCCGCCGGGATTGAAGCCGTCCGCCATGTTTGCCCTGACCTCGATGCCTTGCATCTTCGGCAGGCACCGCTGGGCGTTCGCCCGCCCTGTGAACAGGGCAAGCGACGCGATAATCATAAAAAGGTACTTCTTCATAGTCAGCGCACTTGAAGTTCGTTGATGGTATTGGCTCGTACCAAGTCCTCGTTCTCAATCACGAAGGACTGGTGGCGACCGCCGTTCTTCTCGTTCAGCTCCACCACGAGGCACTTGCCGTCGGGGATGGTGAACTTTGCCATCGTGAAGACCGTGCGCTCGCTCTTCCTGCCCGGCACGAGCGTGGCGTAGTTCTGCGCGCGGAGCGGCAGGACGATCTGCTCCTGCACGGCGGTACGCTTCGCTACCTTCTTGTCCACGATTTTCCACGTTATGTAGTCCACGTCGAAAGGAATGTTGCTCTGGTTCTTGATTTCCGTGTGGAAATACAGAAGCCCGTTATGCGTGTAGATGCCTTTCAGCAGGTACTGGATGCCGAAACGCTTGCAGCCGATGTGCTTCACCTCGCGCTTGTTCTGCCTGTGGATGGACTTCATGATAAGGCGCACCAGCATCGGGCTTTCGCTGCCCAGCTCCTTCAGATAGATTTCCTGCGCGTTGTTCGGGCGGTTCACCGCCGAGCCGTCATGGATGAAATCGCACATCTCCACGTTGAGCAGCAGCGGTTCGGCGGCGTACTTCACGTTGAAGGTGTAAAAATTTCCGTCTTCCGTGATTACGGACATGTTGGTTTCGTTCGGAAAGTCCCTCACGGTAGCCTTCACGCGGATGACGTTCTCGGCTCCGTCGGCTTTGCCCGCAATCAGGTCGGGCGAGCCTAAATCGACATAGCGCACTTCCGAGGGGAAAATGACGTGGACGGTCTTGTCGTAGGTCACTTCCAAACCGTGCGGGGGGACCATGCGGTCAAATCCCAGCTTTCTTGTCAGCCCGTGGTACAGGTCGCCGTCCGCCTCCTTCTGCGGATAGACCTCCTTTGTCAAGGTCGGCTGTTCTGTCGTCGGCTGTTCTACACTGCCGTTGTCCGTTCCAACGGTCACGTTCTCCTGCGCGTTGGCAGTAGCGATGCCCATAGCGAGGGCAAACATGATGATTACTTTTCTCATATTACTTTGGATTTTAGTGGTAAATTAAACATTGGTTGTTGTTACTTTTTCTGTATTCTGTTTTCAGTCTATCTCCTGATAGAGCATGACCCTGTACCCGGCTTTCAGATGCACTTTCACCGTGCGCATCTTCTTGGCGATATACTGGCTCGTGCCTTGTATCAGCCCCTTGCCCAAGTCGGAGGCGAGCTGCGCCCCTGCATTGGTGGAGATATTGATGCTGCTCCCCAGCGAGCCGCCCATGTTTGCGGCAACCTCCCTGACAGCGTTCATTTCCATCGAGTTGGGGATGAAGATGCCGGGCTGCCCGTCCGTGTCATACACCGCCAGTTCCACCGGGATGATCGTACCTGTGTACTCCAGCGAAGTAATTTCAATATCAAGCCGTTCGCCCTGAATCTTTGCCGTGCCGACCACCACCGCATTACGGGGGATGATTTTGTCAGCCACCGCCATCGGCTCCAGCAGCCGTAATCTTACCGCCTGCCCGTCGGTCACGCTTTGCGCCCCATAGACGCACGCCGATATGGTGTTCCTGTCCGATACGGTCGTGACGCCCACCGCCGTGTTGAAATTGCGGTTACGCTCCTGCGAGAAGGAGGCGACAAACTCGGCGTTACTCATCGGTTGTCCAAGCGAGGACACCACCTGATGCACTACCTGCCTGACGGGTTTCGCCGTGTTCTTTCCGGCTTTCTGCACGGGGTAAGGCTCAGCCGCCTGCACCGGTTCCGGCTTGCCGCCGTTCTGACCGCCCATGTATTTCGCCGCCAGCTCATAGGACTTTTCCATAAGTGCCACCTGCTCATCCATAGCGGACGCCTTGCCTTTCTCGCTTTCAAGTTCCGATTCCAGCGATGCGATACGCTCCAGCAGTTCGTCCATCTCCGCGTTGTCGTTCTCCGGCTGCTCGTAGAAGTTACCGAGCGTGGCATTGAGGTCGCGGTAGGCGGCTGCGGAGGATTGGATGGTTTTCGGTGCGGGCTTCACCGCCTCTTCCGTTCCACCGGGATTGGCAAGGTCGAAGTCACTGCCATTGTCCGCTTCCACTGTTTCGCGGTCGAACAGGTCGCCCAACTGCTGCATGGCACGGTCGCGGTTCTCCTGCCGTTCTTCCATCGCCCCCTGTTCGTAGGCTTTCGCCTTGTCGCCGATAATCCGGCGGTTCGCCTTGTCCGCGTCGGGCATTTCGATGTTGTAGCCGCCCGTTCCCGGCTCCTGCTCCTTGCCGGAGGACGGTGCGAATATCAGCCACATTGCACCGAGGAATACCAGCACCATAGCGGGCAGCACTATCATCTTCTGACGTTTCAGCCGTTGGGCTTCGGTCAGCGGCTTGCGCACCTTCTTCGGTTTCCCGTTGTCGGGAGCCGCCTTGTTCTCGTTTTTAGGTTCATTCTTCGTCTGTTCCATACATATTATTATAATAAGGTGTAAAATTGTCACTCACTTCAGGCTTCAAGGACAGTTCCACCTGTCCGGCATGGTCTGTCACCATACGGCTGCCGTCATTCCTGCCGATGTCATGGACGGCTTTGCCGAAGGTGTAGAGGGCAAGCGCGGCGAATGCGGCGAGCATTGCCAGCACGACACGCCTGCGTGTCTTCGGCGGCAAGCCGTCCAGATACCCTTTGAGCCTTGCCACCAGCATTTTCTTTTTGTCGTGGAGTTTCCAATAGACCCTCCACAGCGATTTTCCGATTCCTTTCATGCCTGTTAGCGTTTGATGGTTTGTAAATCCTTGTTCTCGATGATGGTGAAACCCTCGATGGTGAACCCGTTGGGGTTGTCGTCCGAACGGGACGAGTTCAAGAGGCGGCATGTGGTCACGAGGCTGCGCTCGGTGACGTTGCTCTGCCGGATGATCTTCTGCGTGGCGTAGGTCACGGCACGGTAAGGATAGCCGTTGAAGTCGCACACCACGCTGTCCACCTTCAGCACTTGGTTGATGTTCCCGGCGATGATGCGGTTGTAGTACCCCTTCTCGGCGAAGTCCGAATAGTAGTTGTACACGCTCCTGTCCGCTAATAGCAGGGCACGCTTCACGTTGTGTTCTATCGCGCTCTTTTCGGGCGAGAGCGTGAAGAAAAGCTCGTGGAAGCGGCGCACATGCTCCCTTGCTTCTGCCGGACGGTTCTGCGACAGGTCCTGCGAGAGAGCCAGCATCAGCGACTTGCCGTTGTCCAGCACGTAGATCTTCTCACGTTGCCGCTCCGCGAAGCGGTAGGAACTCCACACGCTCCATACCGTTATCACGGCGCACAGCGAGAGGAAGACGATACCGAACAGGCGTATCTGCCTGAACGATGATTCGATGTTTTTGAGTGACTTGAATTCCATTGTTGTTTATTCGTTTTTAATTGTCAGTTGATTATTTCAGCAGCTTGCCGATGCGTCCCACGGCGTTGCCTGCGGTGGCGCCCGCCACGCTGCCCGCCATGCCTCCGGCGCGTCCCGCCATCTGGTTCACGTTGCGCCCGTAGCCGCCCATGCCCCCGGCTTGGATGATCCAGCCCGCCACCGTTGGAATGGTGAAGTAGCCGATGATGCCGATTATCATGAACACGATATACACCCCGTCGCTGGAATCCAGAGAGAAGTTGGGGTCAGTCTGCATACGCTCGATGTCGCTCTGGAGCATCAACACCTGAATCTTGGCGAGTATCGTGCTGAATATGTCCGACACGGGAAGCCACAGATAGACCTGTATGTAGCGGCAGAACCACTGCGTGAGCGTGCTTTGGAAGCCGTCCCACACCGAGATGGCGAAGGCTATCGGACCGAGTATCGCCAGCACCACGAGGAAGAAGGTGCGGATGGTGTCTATCACGAGGGCGGCGGCTTGGAACATCAGTTCCAGTATCTCGCGGAAGAAGTCGCGGATGCCTTTCTTTATTTCGTACATCTTCCGGTCGAGGTACATTTTCGCCATCGTCACCATGTCGGCGGGCGACCAGCCCAGTTCCTCCAGCTGCTTGTCGTACTCCTCGTTTGACACGAGGTAGGCGGTTTCGGGGTTGCGCACCATCGCCTCGTATTCCAGCCTGTCCTTCTGCTCACGGTACCGGTTCATGTCCAGCGTCTGCGTTTCCAGCAGTTTCGCCGTGCCCTGCACCACGGGCGAGAGGACGCTGTTCACCGTGCCAAGCACCACCGTGGGGAAGAACATGATACACAGACCGATGGCGAACGGGCGGAGCATGGGGAATACGTCTATCGGTTCGGCTCTCGCCAGTGATTGCCATACACGATATGCCACGTAGAACAGCGCGCCCAGCCCGGCTATCCCTTTCGCCACGCCCGCCATGTCACCGCACAAGGGCATCATCTGCCCGTAGAGCGAGCGCAGGATCTGATGAAGGTTGTCGAACTCCATAGGCTACCAGTATCTTTCGTTCATACTGCCGTACAGCCCCATGATGCGGTCGAGGTCGTTCCTCTTCTTTGCCCGCAGGTAGCTCACACCGATGTTCTTGTTGGTGTAGTAGCTCACGAGGTTGCGGTAACGCTTCATCTTGGAGTGACAGCGTTCCACCACGTCCATGCGCTCCTTGTCCGTCATGGAGAGCGTGGTGATGTTCACCACATTTTTCAACTCCGTCAGCACGTCGTTGCTCTCCTCCAAGAGCTTCGTGTAGCCGAAGGCGATGGCTCCCAGCTCCTCCACCGTGAAGCTGTCGTCGCGCAGCATCTTCTGGAAGCTGGTCACGTAGATGTCGGTGATGTCGCCCACCATCAGGATGGTCTGCTGCACCTTGCGGGCATCTTTCACCAGGTTGTTCACGGATTTGAGGGCATCGTAATACTTCTTGCCCTGCTCATAGATTTTCACCGTTTCCTGAAAGTTCTTCACCATATTCTGGGCGGTGGTCGAGGTATGCATCACGTTCTTCGAGGTGTTCACGATGCTCTGCGCGATGTTGGACGGGTCTATCACCGCCCACTGTGCGCTTGCCCTGCCGGCTGCAAACAGGCACAGGCAGATAATAAGTGTCATTCTTGTTCTCATGTTACTTTGGATTTTAGTGGGTTTCATTATTTATTCTCCGCTTGTCGGATGGTCCGGTTTCGGGGTCACACGCACGTAGTCCCCGTTCGGCGAGAAGGTCAGGACGTCCGTCGCCTCGTTGTAGGACACGTCGATGTGGAAGCCGGTGTTCATGAAAAGGTTGCCGTTCTCCTCCTGCAAGAGGTAGGTTTCCGGCTTCAGTCTGCGGCGGATGCCGCTCCGCTTGAACACCGTCACCTTGTAGGCTTCACCCTCCTTGTAGATAAGCACGTCGGGCTTCCCCTCCACGCTCTCCCAGTTCCCGCAAAGCAGGTCGCGGCGGTTGTCCACGGTTTCGCAGGATTGCAGCACCATGACCGCCAGCCCGATCAGACACTTGCTGACTTGCAGCATTTTCGTTCTTGATATACTCATACGCATTTTCTGTTTTTAGTTGATGAATCTGTTTTACTTATTGCCTATTCCTTGTTTCTCCGTCTTTCGGCAAGCTGCCGGATGGCGGCTTCGATGTCGCCGCCCAGCTGCTCTGCCAAACGGTACACCTCTACTTTTTCCGTTTCCTCGGTGGTGTACGCCAGATACTCTTCAGCACTAACTTCGGTGGCATAGACCGCCGACTGCGTGCCGCCCAAGCCTATCCACACCTCCTTGTAGAGCCGTGAGGGGTTGTTCGCCATGTTGATGGAAAGTATCTGCGACTTCTCCTTCTCCGTCAGACCTAAAAGGGACTGTATGGCATCAAACTTGTTCATATATTTCCTTTGGTCGAGGAGTATCTTGCAGTCGGAGTTGTTGATGATGCTCTCCTTGACCACGGGCGAGGAAATGATGTCGTCCACCTCCTGCGTCACCACGATCGCCTCGCCGAAATACTTGCGCACGGTCTTGTACATATAGCGCAGGTACTCAGCCATGTTCGCTGAAGAGAGAGCCTTCCAAGCCTCTTCCACTATCAGCAATTTACGCACGCCTTTCAGACGGCGCATCTTGTTAATGAAGGCTTCCATGATGATGATGGTCACCACAGGGAAAAGCTCGCGATTTTCCTTAATACTGTCAATCTCGAAGACGATGAACCGCTTGCCGAGCAGGTCGATGTTCTCCGTGGAGTTGAGCAGGAAGTCGTAGCGTCCGCCCCGGTAATACTGCCGCATGGTGGTGAGCATGTTGTCGATGTTGAAGTCGGACTTCTCCACCTTGATGTCACGCTGTGCCAGCTCGCGGCGGTAGTCGTCGCGCATGTACTCGTAGAAGGTGTTGAACGAGGGGACGATGCTCCGGTCAGCCCTGATGCGTTCGATGTAGGCGTTCACCGCGCTGCCCAGCTCGCCGCTCTCGGTCTTCGTCACCTTGTCGTCCTCCGACTTCCAGAGCGTCAGCAGCAGCGTCTTGATGCTGTCCTTCTTCTCCACGTCGTACACGTAGTCGTCGGTGTAGAACGGGTTGAACGAAATCGGTTTCTCCTCCGTATAGGTGAAATACACGCCGTCCGCGCCGTTTGTCTTGCGCCGGATCATTTCGCACAAGCCCTGATAGGAGTTTCCCGTGTCCACCAGCACCACGTGCGCGCCCTGTTCCCAATACTGCCTCACGAGGTGGTTCATGAAGAACGACTTGCCGCTGCCCGAAGGACCCAATACGAACTTGTTGCGGTTGGTGGTGATGCCGCGCTTCATCGGCAGGTCGCTGATGTCGAGGTGCAGGGGCTTCCCCGTGAGCCTGTCCACCATCTTGATGCCGAAGGGCGAGAGCGAGCTGCGGTAGTTGGTTTCCTCCGTGAACAGGCACACCGCCTGCTCGATGAACGTATGGAAACTTTCCTCGGCTGGAAAGTCCGCCGCGTTGCCGGGCATCGCCGCCCAGTAGAGCGTCGGGCAGTCGATGGTGTTGTGGCGCGGCACGCACTCCATGCTTGCCAGCTGGCTGCCCACGTCGTTCTTGATATGCTTCAGTTCCTCCGCGTCGTCGCTCCACGCCATGACGTTGAAGTGCGCCCGCACCGAGGTCAGCCCGTAGGAATGGGCTTCGTTCAGGTAGCGGTCCGTCCACTCGCGGTTGATGCTGTTGCTCCTCGAATAGCGGGAGAGCGACTGCATGTTCCTTGCGGACTTCTCGAACTTCTGCAAATTTTCCTCGCTGTTGTCTATTAGCACATACTGGTTGTAGATGTGGTTGCAGGAGAGCAGCAGCCCAACCGGGGATGCGAAGGAGAGGCGGCAGTCGCTTCTGTCCGTGGAGAGTTTCTCGTAGCGGATGTCGGTAGCCACCTTTCCGGGCATGTCCTCCGCGTCGGAGAGGGTATGCAGGCACAGGCGGTTGTCGCCGATGCGCATTTCCCTTGCCGAGAGGTCGATGTCCTGCAAGGTCGCATTCCCTTCGGGCATAAGCGAGAAGTAACGCTCTATCAGCCCGGCGGACTTCTCCGTGCCGACAATCTCGTCGGTGGAGAGCCGGCGCAGCCTGACAAAGCCGCTGTCGTTCATGATGCGCTCGAACTGTTCGGCGGCCTCCATAAACTTCCCGGCGGTTTCCTTGTCCAGTTCCTTCGGGATGATATGCCCCCGGCACAGCGTGCTGAAGTTGCTCTGCATCCGGTTGCGCTCCTTCGTCGTCTTGGTCAGGTAGAGGTAGCAGGTGTGCTTCAGGTACGGACGCTCGTTGAAGTGACGCTCGTTGGAGCGGCTCAGAAAGCTCATGTCCTCCTTTTGCAGTTCCGGCTTGTAGCGTTCCTTGATGAACCAGTCCTGCTTGTGGACGACGCAGAAGTCCGGCAGCACCTTGATAGCCTTGCACCAGCAGCCGTGTATCGCCTCGTACTCCGCGCCCGTCACGGTGTAAAGCTCCGGCAGCTCCACCTCGAAAGCCACCGTGATGTCGGCGTCTTTGGAGATGATGCAGCCATGCTCCACCGCCAATAGCGGGAACCTGTTTTCCAGTGTCGTCATTTTGGATGTATTTCTCATGTCGTTTCTTCCTTTCGTTGCCGTTTGAATAATCGGGTGATCCGCCGCCGGTTGATAAGGTATCGGGGATGGTTCCGTGCCGCTCCCAGCTTCATAAGCCCGTGTTCGCCGTACCGTGCGTTCAGCGCGAAGGTCTGCCATACGAGGACGGAGGACGATGCCGCGCCGAAGCCGATACATACCCACTGGTCGATGCCGACCATGTAGAGGATGACGAACAGGATGAAGAGAGCCAGCAGACCTCCGCAGAAAATGAAGAGGTATTGTGCCTTCAGACCCTTGAACTCGACCGGACGGCCGATACCCTTGTTTATCGGGTATTCAGCCATACATTGTTTATTAAAGGAAGAATGAACGCAGGATAGTCGCGGCGACAATCAGGAAAATGCACGCTCCGAACCAGCTTGCGGCGGTCTTCGAGGTGTCGGGGTCGCCGGACGAGAATTTTCCGTACACTTTTACGCCTCCGATAAGACCGATTACAGCACCGACGGCGTAAATCAGTTTCACTCCCGGATCGAAATAGGAACTCACCATAGAGGTGGCTTCGTTGATGCCCGCCATGCCGTTTCCCTGCGCGAAGGCGGAGGCGGTTGCGGCAACCAGAAGTGCCGCAGAGATGATGAACTTTTGTCTGATGTTCTTGTTCATAAACTGTTCTTGTTTTGTGCCGTCCAAAGGGTGGATGGTCCTTTTTCGGGCGGTTGATACTTGATTACTTTACTTTGGTTTAGTGGATTCTCCCTTTGTTTCCACGGACTTGGGAGGGTCCGTTGCGGACGGGCCGTACCTTGTACCGCCGTGCCGCGTGGTGTGATGTTGTCTTACGTTTTCATTTTTTCTATCGTCTTTCGTTACACATACTTCCGGATGTCGAACTCCTCGATATTGTCGGGGACGGTAAATTCCTTGTCCGGTTTCTTCAGCCGGATTTCAATAAGCCCCTTGATGCGGATGCTCAGTTCTGTCGAGCCTGCCATCAGTTTCTCGTACAGTTCCGTCCCTTCCATGTCGGTGAAGACCTTTGCTGCCCGGTCCTGTTCCGCCGTTGTCGCCTGCGGATTCTTGGCGGTCTTGACGGCATCGTCTATCTCGTCGAAGCTGTTGCCTGAAGCCCGTGGCAGATCCGGACCATTCTCTTCCGGTTCGTCCTCTCCGAACTCCAGTTCCGAAGGCTGCATGCTCGTGAAGGTTTCGTCGAGCTTCTCTTCCGGGACTTGTGCCGGACGGTACACGGCTTCCGCGTTTCCGTCGTCAAAAGTAGCGTCTTCTTCCGCCAGCCCAATGCCTTTTTCCGAAGTGGCAGCTTCTTGCGCCGGTATGGCAGCGGTTGTCCGGGTCGATGCCATCCTGAAACGGCTCTTGCCGATGATGTCCGGTTTTTCTGCGGGTGGTGTTTCCCGTACTGTTTCCTGCTTTACCATCGTGCCGCCCAACGACCTCCACAGTCCGGCAATGCCTCTAAGGAAGCGGACGAGCTTCGTTTCCATGATGCGGTCGTAGAGCAGCAGGAACAGGAACCACAGGTTACAGCCCACCGATACAGTCAGGAGAATCATCGTCATGCTCATAGCTCTACTTTGGGGACTGAGTCCAACATACGGTTGATTTCGGCACGGTGTGTCTGGAAATGTTCGTTAAGCACATTGTCCAGATAGTCGGCGATGGTCAGATTTCCTTTACCTAATAAATAGGTGATTTCGGTTATCACGCTGTGGTTTGCCAAACTGATGTACACTTGCTTTCCCTCTCTCGCCTTGATGCCTGATTTTTTCAGGAAGGCGCGATAGTCATTCTTTTTTCTTTTCATGTCTGTTTCTTTTTGACGGTTAAAATACTGAATTGTAATTCCGGGCGTAAAGGCTCTTTATCGCCTCCTCGCACTGGTTGAAGTGGTGCGTAAGCACATGGTCGATGTAGGCGGACAGCGACAGCCGGTCATGCCCGATCACACGGGTGATGCGCATGATGCGGTCGTGGTACTCCGGGCGCACATACGCCATCTTCCCCTCCCGCGCCTTCACTTCGGGTTCACGGATGAAAAGCCGTTCATAGTCCTTTTCGCCGCATTTGCAGCCTACCGGCACGGGCGACAGGATTTCCACACTCGCCTGCACTTGGGCAAGCATACTTCCGCCGTCATGATGCGGATTTCTGTTTTTCTGGTTCTTTTCCTGATTCATATCCATATTCATATTAAGTCTTCACGTTGTTTCCTGTACAGTTCGTTTATTTTCTCCTTGTGCTGTTCCAGATGCTGGCGCAGCACGGTGTCCACGTAGCCGCCTACCGAGATTTCCCGCCCGGCGATGTCGTTAACGATTTTAAGAATCTTGCTGTGTACGTCGCGGCTGATATAGACGCACTGACGTGTCTTTATCTCGTTGCGGCGCAGGAACAGTCCGGTGTAGTCGTCCTCCTGCCGTTTGCGGCGTCCGCTGTCTTTCAGCGGTTTCTCCTTTGCCGGTGACGGTGCGGACGGCTGTTCCGATTCGGGAACGCTTTCTTCTTCGGGGGCCGGCGCGGGCGGCTCCTGCGCGCGGTACAGGGTTCCGTCCTGCTTGCGCCTGCCGATAGAGGCTATCAACAGTTCCTCGTCGATGCCTTCGGTGTTCACTTTCCTGCTGCCCATGTTCATCGCGGTTTGATGATGCTGACAATCTCTTCCGAGAACTCACGGATGCCGCTCCCTTTCAGCAGGGACGTGTCCATCGGGAAGATGGTCGAGCGGAAAACGCCCTTGCGTTCTTCCGAGAGGTCGCGCCGGAATTTCTTGCTGTCGGGCAGGCGTGTGGACAAGACCGACAGTCCCATTTCGGCAATCACATCTTCATACAGGTCGTACAGCCCGTTCTTCTCCCTGCCGTCCACCATCGTCCAGAACAGGTGAAGACCTTTTGTTTTCGCCTGTCCCGTCGTCATTAGGTTGTCACGGAACATCGCGGCGAATTGCAGGGTACTTTCCACGACGAAGCGGTCGGCACTCATGGGCGTGAAGATGTAGTCCATCTGGGAGAGCGTCTTGACAACGCCGTCGCTACGGAGCGTGCCCGGCATGTCGAAGAACACGATGTCGGGTTTCACCTCCTCGCTGACGAGCATCCTGTCGGCATCGTCGAGGGCGTCCTGTGAGTTACTCTTGATGACCGGGTAGGCGTTCTTCCTGACCTTGCGGAAGTGGTCGCACGCGAGAGCCTTGAAATAGAGGCTCTCGTCAATAAGTTTCGTTTCACGTTCACGCAGACCGTGGATGCTGTGTTGCGGGTCGTCGCAGTCTATGACGGCGACATTGTAGCCCTTCACGTTGTGGAGGTAGTTGGCGGCAAGAGCCGTGACGGTGGATTTGCCGATGCCTCCCTTTTGTGTTGCGAATGCAACGAAGATTTCATTACTCATGGTTCTATTGCTTTTAATGGTTGATGAATTGTTTTCCTGTTCCTGTATGGAAGCGGTGACGTATATATCCGCGTCCGCGAATCATTATCCGGGCGGTCCGTCACGTATCCGTTTCAACGGTGAAGCCGGGATTCGGATAACCGGTGAATGACGGCATTGCGTCATGAAGTCATTGAATCCGTGAATCACCGCGTTGTTGTAAAACCGGGTATCCGGCAGTGCGGATATTCGGTTTTGCAAATGTCCGCCTAAGCGGTTTGCCGGGTATCTGAAAGTTCCTTTTTCCATATCTTCAAATCGTTCGTTTCTTGAATCATGCTGCAAATAAACAAGTATATTCCGGAACTTGTATCACTTCTCCGGCAAGTGGCAGCATGTTGCGCCGGTTGGCAGCCATTGACCGGGTCAAGCCTCTGTCCGGTACCGCTTTAAGGTCGTAACTTTGCCCCCGAACGGCAGGGTTCGCCGCAGGTGGCGCAGCCCGGAGTTTGAAAGGCATTCCCCCAATCCGTCCCCGACGGATTTTTATGTTCACCTGAACATAGCAAGATGTCTTTTCAGCCGCTCAAAATATTTTGAGCAGCCACGAAAAGCACTTGCCCTTGCAGGGGGCGGGCTTTCCCTCCGAAGTCGGGAAGCCTTTCAGAACTGCGGTGCTGTAATCCGAAGCGGCGGCTTATGCCGTCAATCCGCTAAATCCAAAGTAATATGAAAGAGAAAAGGAAAAGCAAATCAGGGAGAAATCCCAAACTTGATCCGGCGGTGTACCGGTACACCGTCCGTTTCAACGAGGAGGAACACAACCGTTTCCTCGCCATGTTCGGAAAATCGGGTGTCTATGCACGGTCTGTTTTCCTCAAAGCGCACTTCTTCGGGCAACCGTTCAAGGTGCTGAAGGTGGACAAGACGTTGGTGGACTATTACACCAAACTGTCGGATTTTCATGCACAATTCCGTGCCGTGGGTACGAATTACAACCAAGTCGTGAAGGAACTGAGGCTGCATTTTTCAGAGAAAAAGGCGATGGCGTTGCTCTACAAATTAGAGCAACACACCGTCGAACTCGTGAAACTGAGCCGCCGGATTGTGGAACTTTCAAGGGAAATGGAGGCAAAATGGTCGCAAAAATCAGTGTAGGAAGTTCGTTGTACGGCGCGATTGCCTACAACGGGGAGAAGATTAACGAGGCGCAGGGGCGGCTTCTCACCACCAACCGCATCTACAATGACGGTTCGGGAACGGTGGACATAGGCAAGGCGATGGAGGGTTTTCTCACCTTCCTGCCACCGCAGATGAAGATCGAGAAGCCGGTGGTGCATATCTCTCTCAACCCGCACCCGGAGGATGTGCTGACCGATATTGAGTTGCAGAATATCGCCCGCGAGTATCTGGAAAAACTCGGTTTCGGAAACCAGCCTTATCTTGTATTCAAGCACGAGGACATCGACCGCCACCACCTGCACATCGTGACGGTCAACGTGGACGAGAACGGGAAAAGGCTCAACCGGGATTTTCTCTACCGCCGCAGCGACCGTATCCGCAGGGAACTGGAACAGAAGTACGGATTGCATCCGGCAGAACGTAAAAATCAGAGATTGGATAATCCGTTGCGCAAGGTGGCCGCATCGGCAGGTGATGTGAAGAAGCAGGTAGGCAACACCGTGAAGGCTCTGAATGGGCAGTACCGTTTCCAGACGATGGGCGAATACCGTGCGCTCCTTTCCTTATATAATATGACGGTGGAGGAAGCGAGGGGCAACGTGCGCGGACGGGAGTATCACGGGCTGGTCTATTCCGTCACGGACGACAAGGGTAACAAGGTGGGCAACCCGTTCAAATCCTCGCTTTTCGGGAAGTCCGCAGGCTATGAAGCCGTACAGAAGAAGTTTGTCCGTTCCAAATCGGAAATCAAGGATAGGAAACTGGCAGACATGACGAAACGCACCGTCCTTTCCGTGCTGCAAGGCACTTATGACAAGGACAAATTTGTATCCCAACTCAAAGAGAAGGGCATCGACACCGTACTGCGCTACACAGAGGAAGGGCGCATCTATGGGGCTACCTTCATCGACCACCGCACGGGATGCGTGCTGAACGGTTCGCGCATGGGTAAGGAGCTTTCGGCGAATGCCTTGCAGGAACACTTCACCCTGCCATACGCCGGACAACCGCCGATACCGCTATCCATCCCTGTGGATGCTGCGGACAAGGCACACGGGCAGACCGCCTACGACAGTGAAGATATATCGGGCGGTATGGGCTTGCTCACTCCCGAAGGTCCGGCGGTAGATGCCGAGGAAGAGGCTTTCATCCGGGCGATGAAGCGCAAAAAGAAGAAAAAACGCAAGGGCTTGGGTATGTAATCAGAGTATCAACAATTAAAAAATCAATGTATGTCACAACAAGAAGACGATTTGAGGGCATTGGCGAAAATCATGGATTTTCTGCGTGCCGTGAGTATCATTTTAGTGGTCATGAACGTGTACTGGTTCTGCTACGAAGCCATCCGGCTGTGGGGCGTGAACATCGGCGTGGTGGACAAAATCCTTCTGAACTTCGACCGCACGGCGGGGCTGTTCCATTCCATTCTCTACACGAAGCTGTTTTCCGTCCTTTTGCTTGCCTTGTCCTGTCTGGGTACGAAGGGTGTCAAGGGTGAGAAAATCACTTGGGGGAGAATCTGGACAGCATTTGCCGTCGGGTTCGTGCTGTTTTTCCTGAACTGGTGGTTGCTGCCCCTGCCGCTGCCGCTTGAAGCGGTGACGGGACTGTATGTCCTTACCATTGGAACGGGCTATGTCTGCCTGTTGATGGGTGGTCTGTGGATGAGCCGCCTGTTGAAACACAATTTGATGGAGGATGTTTTCAACAACGAGAACGAGAGTTTCATGCAGGAAACGAGGCTTATCGAAAGCGAGTATTCGGTCAATCTGCCGACACGTTTCTATTACAGGAAACGCTGGAACAACGGTTGGATCAATGTAGTTAATCCCTTCCGTGCGTCCATCGTGTTGGGTACGCCGGGCAGCGGCAAGTCCTATGCCGTGGTAAACAATTTTATCAAGCAACAGATTGAAAAGGGCTTTAGTCAATACATCTACGATTTCAAGTATCCCGACCTATCTACTATTGCCTACAACCATTTGCTGAACCACCCGGACGGCTACAAGGTAAAGCCGAAGTTCTATGTGATCAACTTCGACGACCCGCGACGCTCTCATCGGTGCAATCCCATTCACCCGGATTTTATGGAAGATATTACGGATGCCTATGAGAGTGCCTACACAATAATGCTCAACCTCAATAAAACGTGGGTGCAAAAGCAGGGCGACTTCTTCGTGGAGTCACCTATCATTCTGTTTGCCAGTATTATCTGGTATCTCAAAATCTATCAGAACGGGAAGTTTTGCACGTTTCCCCATGCTATCGAGTTTCTGAACCGCCGTTACGAGGATATATTTCCGATACTGACCTCTTATCCGGAGCTGGAGAACTACCTTTCGCCGTTCATGGATGCGTGGCTTGGAGGGGCTGCGGAGCAGCTCATGGGTCAGATAGCGTCGGCAAAAATCCCGCTTTCGAGGATGATTTCACCGCAGCTCTACTGGGTGATGTCAGACAGCGAGTTTACGCTGGACATCAACAATCCCGAAGAGCCGAAAATCCTCTGCGTGGGTAACAATCCCGACCGTCAGAATATCTACGGTGCGGCACTCGGTCTGTATAATTCCCGTATCGTGAAGCTCATCAACAAGAAGGGGATGCTGAAGTCATCGGTCATCATCGACGAGTTGCCCACAATATACTTCAAAGGGTTGGACAATCTTATAGCTACCGCCCGAAGCAACAAGGTTGCCGTGTGTCTGGGCTTTCAGGATTTCAGCCAGTTAGTGCGTGACTACGGGGACAAAGAGGCGAAAGTGGTGATGAACACTGTCGGCAATATTTTCTCCGGTCAGGTGGTGGGGGAAACAGCCAAGACGCTCTCCGAGCGGTTCGGTAAGGTGTTGCAGAAACGGCAGTCCATCTCCATCAACCGGCAGGATGTTTCCACCTCCATCAACACGCAGATGGACGCGCTCATTCCACCGAGTAAGATTTCCGGGCTTACGCAGGGAATGTTTGTCGGTTCTGTATCCGACAACTTCAACGAGCGTATCGAGCAGAAGATTTTTCATTGCGAGATTGTGGTGGATGCCGAAAAGGTGAAACGGGAAGAAAGTGCCTACAAGAAAATTCCCGTCATTACAAACTTCACGGACGAGGACGGCAACGACCGCATGAAGGAAACGGTGCAGGCGAACTACCGGCGCATCAAGGAAGAGGTGAAGCAGATTGTGCAGGAGGAACTGGAGCGTATCAAAAACGATCCGGTGCTGTGTAAACTGCTACCAGATAATGAGACTGTCTAACAAGTCCCCAAAATTGAAAATTATCCCTATCGAAGTTTGAAGTGACCCCCAAAAGTTGGATACAATTTTTTTGGGGGGCACTTCAGTTCTGACGGGTAAAATCGTAAAATTCGGACTTGTTAGACAAATACTTACGCGGTTTCAACCTCAGGTACTGAATCTATCGAATTGACAAATTTAACCAATTGCGGATCTGAATCTTTTTGTATGAGGTTTCGGAGACTCTTTTTCAATTCATAAGCATCATCCCCTGCTGTATTTATTAAATCCATATAAAAATCTTTGTTTTGCAGAATCAATGAACGGCATGCCCCATCGGAAATTACAGGTTTCACTATTTTATCAATAACGTCTCCAGCTTGACTTTTCAAATTACCATGCGATCTAAGCCATGTTTCGAAAAATTGAAACTTTATTGCATTGATAGTCTTTTTACCGATGCAGAAATCATTTCTTATATCGGTAACTGTCGATTTAATTTTTCGTTTATCCAATCTTTCAACTATATTCTTGAAACAATTAGGGAAAGGATTCAAACTTTGAGTTCCAGAAGCAATATCCATCAGAATCTTTTTGCCAAATTCAGTCAAGTTATCTGGCAAGGATTTGATTTTAGCCAGTAAATGTTTTATTGCGACAAACCAATAATATGATGTATGTGCTGTTCTTTGGGCGTATAATGTATCAACACTTATTTCAGACAACGCTTCGAACGCTATTTTATTGATATGATCGGTCAGGACATTGCTTATTTTAGTGGTCAAATCGTAAAAAGATGCGTCAGGAATTACATCTTTAATATTGTTCTTAGTGATATACTTATCCAAATCGGTATTCCACTCTGCTAAATGCTCGATAAATACCTCATCCGTTACACCTATTCTGTTCTTAATATCTTCAAATTGGGGCAATATGTCTGAGAGCAATAATTTATAGCCAAGTTTATGATTTACCATGTATTGTAGTGTTTCATTTAATAGCGGTATATTCCATCCCACACTATTTACTAATAAGTCTCCATGATCCACATAATAGTCCATGAGTTCTGCAACATATTTTATATCTCCACCCTCTATTAAGGAAACGGAATGACCATGTGCCAATTGCATGGCGACTAAATCGTAATATCCAGACTCTTTAATGTTTCGGCCATCAGTTTCTAATTCAGAATGCAACTGATTTATGTAGGTTGAATCTAACGTTACAGGTAAAGGTCTTTCTTCGTCAGATGCCAATAAACGATAGGTTGTAAATATAGCCCCTATATTATCTTTATTTACATTCTGTTCATCAATGCAATTCGTGATCGCTTGCAAAAGCGTTGGAAACGTATAGGTAGAATTATCTTTTAACGTTTTTACAATATCTGCATGGTCGAAATTATCGGGTAGTAAGTTTGCCAAATAATTATCGAGCGCCTCCGAATTTGTTGCTACTTGATAATATTTATATGCTTTAGTTGTCGCGTTATCCCGATAGGCAGCATCTGTTGCATTTGCAGCTTGAATATAATCGATAAATGTATTTGGCTTGACTGTTTTTGCTTCAATCAATGACGTAAAATCGCACGCCAACTTATTTTGCGCAATAAACCTGTCTATTGCATCTAACGTTTTGAAATAGTCGCCGCCATTGAAGTCATTGAACCGAACTATCTTCTTATATAATTGAGCAATCACATGGTTTTGGCTTTCCGTGTCTAAATGCAACAGCAGTTCTTGGTATTCGACAGGGAACACCTGCTTCTCTATGGATTCTTTTAATTTCAATTGTGCTATTCTTTGCCATACACGCAGAATAACATCGCTCTTTCGAGTTAATTTATGCAAACAATGTATAATCTTATCGATAAGCGCATTGTCCATACATTGTATAACTTCTTCTAATACAGTGTCAAATTGTTTATTAGTCTCTGCATATTGATTTATGTCGTGGTCTTCTTCTCCGTTGATGCAGCCTTCAATATATTTTTTCAATGGAATTTGTCGAGCATCTTCAACATCGACACCATATACCAAAGCTGCAATTTCGCGTTGTGTTTGCAGATCATTGTTAATTATTGTTTGAATGCCATTCAGATAGTCGCCGGACAATATTTGTTCTACTGGATTTGCCAGAATATCCGTCTTCTTCAAACAGAACAATGCTATGTTTATCATCAAAATTTCGTTACACCACTCTTGTTTAAGAGCGACCATCTCATTGATATATGATATAATTTCCCTAACATTGGCATTAGGATTTACCAATCTGAATATCAGATTTATAGTTTCTTTCGCTTCATTTTCTGTTTCTCCAAATGCTTCAACAAACAGTTTGTTGAATATACTTCGATAGTCGGTAATAACAGGAGGAGCAACACGATAAACAATAGGGAAAGTTTTATTGATAAAATACTTGGTCAGTTGTTTCGTTTGTTCGTCGGTCTCATCTCCGAATGCACAAGCTAAATGTGTTTCATCGAAAGGAATAACAGCCCAAACATTTTCAAAACCGCTATCGGCGAAGAACGTATGGATAGAAGACCATAATTCTTTTACTTTTTCAGCGGGGAGACGATCCATGTTGTCAAAAACAAGGACTAATTTACGTTGTCCTTTTTCCTTGATAAAATCAGAAATGTCTTGCATCCATGTTTTGAACTCGTAAACCGTTGGTTCGTCTTCGCTCAAAGTCTCATAGCAAACGTCCTTTTCGACTTTATCTTGATAAATAGCTAACATATAACTCCATCCATATTTATGATCTTTGCTATATGCCCATTTCCAAACGCACAATGCAATAAGAACTGGCAGTGCAGCTATGATAATAGACAATAAAGAAAACCACCATGTTGTGGGTGTAGGTTTTACTGCATACGCAATAAATGTAAATATCGGAGTTAAAACTGCAACCAAAAATGCCGCAACCATACCATTACTGATAAGGGGATATTTTTCGGTTACGGTCTCCGTTTTACGGGCTAATAAATATTTCAGCTTTTCAGACCATGATACGGTTTTCGTACCTCCACCTTTGACTTTTATTGTTGCATTTCCAGATAGGATACCATCATCAATAAGTTTGCTTGTAAGCAATTCCAATATAGAGCGGCGTTGCAAGTCCTCTTGATGTCCCCATGCGTCATACTCAAAAAAGTAATAGTCGTCTGATAATTCACGTTCCAACATTTTAACCACGTTGGATTTTCCAGATCCCCAAATACCTTCGATGCCGATAATTCGAGGTAAAGTACATTCCTCATCCAATGAATCATTCTGACAAAAATGGCGAGCAATAGTTTTTGCCAACCTTTCTTGCGAACCTCCATCGAATTTGTCAATACCACACGGTTTATTTTGGATAAACCGCGGATATTGCTGTTTGGATTGTAGTTTTGTTTCCATATACGTAATTTATTGATTATACGAACTCCAAATAATTCTCCCGATTTACCACATGAAACTCGGCATAGGGATAGGCTTCTTGGAAGGCTTTCGGTGCGGCCGGCATTTTATTTCCCCACTTGAACTCCAAGGCGGTAAGACTGTCGGCACTCTCCTCAATCAGGTCGATTTCCTGTTTGTCGTAGGTGCGCCAGAAATAGAACTCCCTGTGCAGTCCCTCATTGAAGTTCGCTTTGCGCCGCTCTCCGATGATGTAGTTCTCCCACAGCGCACCGACATCCTGCCGAATGGCCAGCGGTGAGAAAGCCCCGATAATGGCATTGCGAATGCCGTTGTCGTAGAAGTACCACTTGCCAGCTTTTGTAACCTCCTTGCGTAGGTTACGCGAATAAGCCCCCAGACGATAGATAACGAAGACCTTTTCCAATAGGTCGAGGTATTTTTCAACGGTCGTCTTGCTCATGCCGAGTTGTTTACCTAACTCTTCGTAAGAAACTTCGCTGCCCAACTGAAAAGCTATCAATCGCAGTAGATCGCGCATCTTGCTCGAATTTTTTAAGCCGTCAATTGCTAAGATATCTTTAAGCAGGTATGCACCGACAATATCACGTAGGTAGTCTGTTTTACGTTCATAGTTCTCCATCATTACTACTTCGGGATAGGAACCGTAAATCAAGCGCGCTTCGAGGTTCTGGCGGGTTTCAAGTGCCGTTTCCGTCTGTGCGATTTCCCGTTGCGAGAATGGTGTAAGGAGAAATTGCGTACTGCGGCCGACCAACGGTTCACCAGTCTTATTCAGCAAATCGAATGACGAAGAACCACTTGCCAAGACACTTATTCCCGGTATTTCATCAACTATCAACTTCAGAATACTACCGATTTGTGGTATGTTCTGTGCCTCATCAATAGCCAGCAAATCAATACCATCCAATAAATGCCGATAATTGGCTATTGAGCGATTCTCCAATAGTGCTAATGTGTCGTAGTCTTCGCCGTTGAGCATCATCGTCCTACCTGAATAGTTGTCCACAATTTTACGCATCATTACCGTTTTACCAACACGGCGAGCACCAAAAATCAGTACTGCTTTATTGGGCGCGATTCGTGCTGTAATCTTCTCTTGAAGTATTCTATTTACTGTTTCCATACCTTATAAAATATAATGCAAAGATAATCATATTTTTTTAATTGGCGAATTTTACAAAAAAAACGGGCTATTAAATGGCGATTTTTACAACCACAATCTTATGGAAGTTGTTTCATTGTTTTTAGTAATGATATATGTTCATACTATGATGACTCAATAATTTACCAGACATACGTTTCTGAAATTTGTCCTTATAGGAATGAAAAACTCACATATATTGTGCTAATTAATATATAATTAAATGAAAATAAAAAGACAGGATACGAGTATTCCTGTCTTCTCATATGTAATGGATATTTTTTTATTTTCTCATCCGCTCCAACTCCTCATCACGCAACATTCTCTCGTTCAGTTTTTCCTGCATCCTGTCAATGAAATAGGTGCGGCTTTCGTTCTTCCGGCGTTTGATATCAGTGTAGAAGCGGTAGCAGTCTTTAGAATCAACCCCGAATATCTTATAGAGAAGTGGGGCGAGCTGTTTGAGCGGCATATTGCCGTTGTTGATGCAGCCCATCACGTCTATGCCGTAGATAAGTTCCACGAGGTCGATGGCATTGCCCGTCCATTGAAGAAGGCTGGCGGTGGTTTCTGTTGCGTTGTTGGCGGATATTAGTGGTGGCACTTGGGGCGTGGCAAGGAATTTCTGCATCTTTCTTACGAAAGACAGAGCCTTGCTGACGTAGGCGGCAATCTCTCTTTTTTCTTCTGACAGATTACGTACGGGATGGTGCTGCAACTCGATTTCGATGTAGGCAAGCGCGATGACGGTAAGGTTCATGTCCATGCCGCCGTTGCACAGTTCGATCACTTGGGTGGCGAAAGCCGTGTATGCCGTTTCCATATTGCAGTCGCCGGCTTCGTTTATCAGGCGGAAAAAGTCGGTTTCCGCCAGCAAGAAATAATTCATGGTTCTGTCAATTTTGAAAATTACACTTTGTTTTCTGCGTGCGCACATGAATATAATTGGCAAAAAACGCGGCAGAAAATAAAAAATCCAACACTCAATTTTACAAAGTGCTGGATTTCAGAGGTATAAAATTCAGTATTTTTTCACAAGGACAAATTATCTCCGACTTAAATTGTTTGTAATCGGAACATTTATTCTATTCCTGAAAATAGAAATGTATGCTTGCCGCACATTTTGGCTATCTTGCTTTTTTATCAAGGATATAGATAATGCGACATACACCGTTGGGATAGCTTTTCAAAGAGGAAAGCGTCCAGTGTTGCTCTGGCAGAGCCGACTTAAAAAAATGTCGTCCGCTTCCGGATATGAAAGGAACGGTGTATAGTATGATTTCATCCACAGCGTGCATCCGCAGCAGTCCGTTTATATAGTCTGCCGTGTCCGGTGTGGCTTCCGCGAGGTAACGGATGTTTGTGCAGTCTTTTCTCCATTCGTGCAGCATTGAAATGGAATAGTCCGGTGTCACACGGTAAAAGGCTTTCTTGGGATATTCAGTAAATGTCCCTAAAAATCAAGATGGCATATGAAGATGATAGAGCATACTCACTTCATATGCCATTTTTATAGTCCTATTCCTGTAATTTCTCACACAATCTTACCCTACAAGACATGACGCTCGGGAAGAAGTCTGAAGACATCTTCTGCCTCTGCCTGTAAAATCATATCATGCCGCTTTCACCGTCCTGTTCCTGATCTTGTCTATCATCAGTACGGCATTTGCCGTATGTATTCCAAAGAAAATCCACAGGATTTCCGTCTTCCTGTTCCGTG
>NZ_KB894128.1 GCF_000374365.1 Bacteroides gallinarum DSM 18171 = JCM 13658 | reverse complement strand
AGCCTGCCAAGCTCACTCTCATTAAAACTTTTGCGGTATTTTTCCAGAACATCAAATTCTGTGAAGCCCAAAGTTGGGTGAATTTCGGAAATATTTTGTATCTTAGCCATATCTTAGTCGGGGAATTTCCCCCGTTTTGGCCTTCAAACCTTATTTGCGGGGGAATACCTAAAGATACAAAAAAGCCAGCTAATTCGCAATATTTTGTGTATGAATTAGTTGGCTGATTTTATATTATTTACTGAATGTCCCTAAAAAATGAAGGCTGCGCAGTTGCACCGAATAGGGAACAACATTGCGCAGCCTTCATCTTTTTAATCCTTGTCCTTAGCCCAACAAGTATCTTTCCGCCTCGATAGCCGCCATACATCCCGTAGCCGCAGCTGTAATAGCCTGGCGATAATGAGGGTCGGCAACATCTCCCGCTGCAAATACCCCGGGAACTTTTGTACGGGGAGTACCGGGTTCCGTCAGGATATAACCGGTTTCGTCCGTATCCACATAAGGCTTGAAAATATCGGAATTGGGCTTGTGGCCGATAGCCAGGAAGAAACCGTCGATTGCCAAATCATAACGTTCCTCATCCGGTTCACCCATACGCTTTACCAGATGCACGCCTTCCACACCATTATCTCCGTACAGCCCCACTGCATTGTGCTCAAACAAAACCTCAATCTTCTCGTTGCTCATCACTCGCTCCTGCATAATCTTAGAAGCACGCAAGAAAGGTTTACGCACAATCAGGTATACCTTGCTTGCCAAACCCGCCAGATAAGAAGCCTCCTCGCAGGCAGTATCGCCGCCGCCCACTACCGCTACGACCTTCTTGCGATAGAAAAAACCGTCGCAAGTGGCGCAAGCGCTGACACCCATACCTGCATACTTCTTCTCGTCTTCCAGTCCCAAGTATTTGGCGGCAGCTCCGGTTGCGATAATAATGGTCTGCGCCTCGATAACCTTTTCTTCATCAATGGTTATTTTATACGGAGACTTGCTCAAATCGGCGGCTGTAGCCACGCCGAAACGCAGGTCTGTACCGAAACGTTCGGCCTGCCTGCGCAAGTCATCCATCATCTGCGTACCGCTGATACCTTCCGGATAGCCGGGAAAGTTTTCGACATCGGTTGTGGTAGTCAACTGCCCGCCGGGCTGCAACCCCTCATAAAGAACCGGAGAGAGATTGGCACGTGCAGCATAGATAGCCGCTGTATATCCGGCAGGGCCGGAACCTATAATCAAACATTTTACTTTTTCTGTTTCCATATCCATTGTTTTATCAAATTCGTTTCATTATCTTAAGTCGATGATTTCAGCCGTAGGATAAGCTTTCTTGTCGAAAACAAAAAGGCTGTCAGCATAATCCTTCCCCGTTTGGCAGGAGTTAACGGACACTGTCGCCGCCTCTTTACTCCCCCTGCGAACCATGCTAAGCTCCAAAGGCCGGAAAGAACTCTTTTCTATATACAAGACGACACGTTGTATATCCTGGCTCCGCTTGATAGCCGTCATAACCACCTTATAAGCCGTATTGTTGTTGTCCGAAGCGTTGCCAGTCTTGGCGACCTCCAGCTTATAATCCCGCTTATAGAGAGCCAGCCATGCATAAGGATTGATACCCTGCAACTCCTCCGGAGTAGGTTCGGATACATTGACCTCATTGCCGGAAGCGAGATAACTCCATTGCGTACGCCCGTCGAACCACGTCGTCACTCCCTCCGTTTCCAGCAGGAACTTATCGCCTTTCAAGCGGATAGTTCCTTCCGAATTCCCCTCGGGCTCACTAACGGAGAAAACAACCTTCACTCCCCCCTCCTTACGGAAAACATCCGCCGCACGGTCCAGTATATTTCTGGCATCCGGTTGCTGTGCCGCCACCGGCAATGCCAGGCAACACATCCAAAGAGTAAACAAAAGACTTTTGATTTTCATGTAATCCAAACGTTGATTTATTACAAATTGTTCAAGCACGTTTCCAAATCCGCTATATCCACACAGAACACCTCGCGCGCCTTACTGCCTTGTGCCGGTCCTACAATGCCGGCCTTCTCCAACTGGTCCATAATACGCCCCGCACGGTTATAACCGATAGCGAACTTACGTTGAATAAGCGAAGTGGAGCCCTGCTGCTGATAAACAATCAGCCGGGCGGCATCCTCAAACAACGGGTCGAGACGCCCCATATCCACATCGTTCAAATCGCCGCTCGTATTTTCATCCACATACTCGGGCAGGTAGAATGCGGTAGGATATCCCTGCTGGCGGGCTATGAACTTCGTAATCTCCGCAACTTCCGGCGTATCGATAAACGCACATTGCACACGCACAGGGTCGGCCCCCTGCAGGAACAGCATATCGCCGCGTCCAATCAACTGGTTGGCTCCCGGCCTGTCGAGGATAGTGCGGGAATCCACCATAGCCGACACCCGAAAAGCGATACGTGCCGGGAAGTTGGCCTTAATAGTACCCGTGATGATATTCGTTGTAGGACGCTGTGTGGCAATAATCATATGTATACCTACGGCACGTGCCAATTGGGCGATACGGGCAATGGGCAACTCCACATCTTTGCCGGCGGTCATAATCAAGTCGCCGAACTCGTCAATCACCACCACAATATACGGCATGAACTTATGCCCCTTTTCCGGATTCAGGCGGCGATTGATAAATTTCTCGTTGTATTCCTTGATATTACGTACATGCGCAGCCTTCAACAGGTCGTAGCGGGTATCCATTTCAATACAGATAGAATTCAAAGTCTGGACGACTTTGGTTACATCCGTAATAATGGCATCTTCCCCGTCGGGCAGTTTGGCGAGGAAATGATGTTCGATTACCGAATAGATGCTGAACTCCACCTTCTTGGGGTCTACCAGTACGAACTTCAATTCCGCCGGATGTTTCTTATATAATAAGGAAGTGATAATGGCATTCAGCCCCACAGACTTACCCTGGCCGGTGGCTCCGGCAACAAGCACATGCGGCATCTTGCACAAATCCACCATAAACACTTCATTGGTAATGGTCTTGCCCAGTGCAATAGGCAAGTCGTACGTAGATTCCTGGAACTTCTTACTGCCGATGATGCTCTGGCCTGAAACAATCTTCGGATTGGAGTTAGGCACTTCGATGCCTATTGTCCCTTTACCCGGTATCGGAGCGATGATACGGATGCCCAGTGCGGAAAGGCTGAGCGCAATATCGTCCTCCAAACCGCGTATTTTCGAAATACGTACCCCCTGTTCAGGAGTAATCTCATACAATGTCACCGTAGGCCCCACCGTAGCCTTAATGGTACTTATTTCAATGCCGAAACTGCGCAGCGTATTGATAATCTTATCCTTATTGGCATTCTGTTCCGCCATATCGATTGTAGGCTCGGCATTATCGTAGTGTTTCATCAAATCGATTGTCGGATAACGGTAGTTCTCCAAATCGAGGCAAGGGTTATACGGCTCTATCTCTGGGCCGCGGTATTCTTCATCCTCCACCGTTTCCACCTCGAAAGTGGGTTCGTTCACTTCTTTCTGTCTCTGTACCGGGGCGGCAGAAGCGGTGTCAGGCAACGGAGTTTCAATGGTCATGGGCACTTCATCCTCATCCCGGGTTACCCCGCTCCTTACGGTATTCCCCACATCAAGCAGTATCTCACGAGCATCCTCATCCGTCTCCTTGTCCTTGCCGTCCTCTTCGGGCTTTCCGGACAAATCCTCTCCTTCCGTATCAGAAACAGAAGCCGCAACCGCAGGCGCACCCTCGCCCTTCACTGTCCAGGAGTCCGTAAACTCTTCCGGAGCCTCACCGGGCACGCTTTCTTTCTTCTCTCTGCTTTTCAGGAAACTAAGACTGAATAACTTCCGCAGCCAGATAACAGTACGTGCACTCAGGTAGATGAGGAAACAGACCGCAGTAACCAGCAGTATCATCCATACACCCGGTACTCCCACCTGAGACACCAGCCAGTTGCTGACATTATATCCGTGCATGCCGCCCAGATAGAGGAAGGAATCTTTATACTGGTCTACAAATACGAATCCGAAAAATACCGAAAACCAAACCAGCAACAGCGAACACCCGATAAACCACTTCCACAGTCGCACCACACGGACACGCATCAGCTTTAATCCCGCCACAGCCAGAAACACCAGGATAAAGAAAGACGATATCCCAAAACAGTCGTTTATCAGATAGCTGGCAAGCTGCGCTCCGCGCGAACCGGCATAGTTCTTTACCCCGTTATGTGTGGAAATCAAGTCCTGCGCATTACCGGAGTCGATGATACTCTGGTCTGCCGCTCCTGTAAAAAAGAACGATGAAAATGCCAGCAGCAGGTAAACCGAAAAGATTACCAGTACCAGGCCAACGACAAAATGGACGGTTTCATTCTTTAAGACTGCGGCTATCTTCCTGAAAAAAGAAGTGGAAGGTTCTGTATCTTTGGTTATATTTTTTCTGGCCATAAAACGTATTCTGCTAATATCTGTACAATGACGCAAAAGTAACAAAAAAAAGCTTATGCAGCACCGCTTTCAAACCTTTTTCGTACCTTTGCGTTTCAAATCGAGAAGATATGAAAAAAGAAAGTCAAGTGATATTCGACCGTAATGTCGTGGAATTCGTAACCGTAGCCGCCGAGTTCTGCAAATTCCTGGAACAGACGGAAACGATGAAACGTTCCGTCTTCGTCGATACATCCTTAAAGATACTCCCCCTACTATATCTCAAAGCGTCCATGCTGCCCCAATGCGAGACGATAGGCGATGAAGCGCTCGAAACATTCGTTACGGAAGAGACATACGAAATACTCCGCATGAACCTGGCAGGCATCCTCGCCGAAAAGGACGACTATCTGGACGTATTCGTGCCGGACATGAAATACAGCGACCAGCCTATCAAAAGAAACATCTCCGAAGATTTGGCCGACATCTACCAGGATGTCAGAGACTTCATTTTCGTATTCCAGTTAGGGCTCAATGAAACGATGAATGATTCACTCGCCGTCTGTCAGGAAAATTTCGCTTTATACTGGGGGCAGAAATTAGTGAATACCTTACGTGCCCTGCACGACGTGAAATACAACCAGCCGGAAGAAGAAAACGACGAGGAAGAAGATGATGATGAATAAACTTTAAACTATGATTATCAGAAGAAGCATCGATAAAGAAGAAGTAAAGGACATGCCGAAGGCCGTTTTCCCGGGACAGATACATGTCGTACAGACCCCCCAGGAGGCAGAGCGCGCCGTGGCCTACCTGAAAAGCTGTTCCATACTGGGTATCGACAGCGAAACGCGTCCGTCCTTCACCAAAGGGCAGTCCCATAAGGTGGCACTGCTGCAGATTTCATCGGAGGAGCACTGTTTTCTTTTTCGCCTCAACCTCACCGGCCTGACCCTTCCGGTCATCATGCTGCTCGAAAATCCCGGTATAACCAAGGTAGGGCTTTCCCTGCGCGACGACTTCATGATGCTGCACAAGCGCGCTCCGTTCGAGCAACGCGCCTGCATCGAGCTGCAAGAATACGTGCGTACATTCGGCATCCAGGACAAAAGTCTGCAAAAGATATACGCCATTCTCTTTAAAGAAAAGATTTCCAAAAGCCAACGCTTGTCCAACTGGGAAGCCGAAGTGCTGACACCGTCCCAGCAACAGTATGCCGCCACCGATGCATGGGCTTGCCTCAACATATACAACCGATTGCAAGAGCTGAAGCGTACCGGTGATTTTGAAATAGCACCGGAAGCGACAAAAGAAGAAGTTATAACTGAAAACGATAAGTTAACGAACCGGCCGTAATCATTCCGGGCACAGGTTATGCAGGCTTTGCGGCAGCCTCGTGCAGTCATGGCGCCCAAGCCGTACCGGCCTGCCTAATCCATGCCAGAAAAACGGATACCCGGCTATAACACCTTATATATTATGTACAAAGTATACTTAAAGTCCGGCAAAGAAGAATCACTGAAACGTTTTCACCCGTGGGTGTTTTCCGGTGCTATTGCACACTTCGACGGAGAACCCGAAGAAGGAGAAGTCGTTGAAATCTATACATCCGGAAAAGAATTCATAGCCAAAGGGCATTTTCAAATCGGCAGCATTGCCGTCCGTGTACTCAGTTTCCTCCAGGATGAAACTATCGACGCCGGTTTCTGGAAACGCAAGCTCAGTATTGCCTACGACCTGCGGCGCCGTATCGGTATTGCCGGAAACCCTGCCAACAACACCTATCGCCTGGTACACGGCGAAGGCGACAACTTACCGGGACTCGTTATCGACATTTATGCCCGCACGGCAGTCATGCAGGCACACTCTGCCGGCATGCACCTCGACCGTATGGCGATAGCCGACGCACTGACCGAAGTTATGGGCGACCAAATCGACAACATCTACTACAAATCCGAAACAACCCTCCCCTTCAAGGCCGACCTTTATCCCGAAAACGGTTTCCTGAAAGGCGGAAGTACCGACAATATAGCAATGGAATACGGCTTAAAATTCCATATCGACTGGCTGAAAGGGCAGAAAACCGGTTTTTTTGTAGACCAACGTGAAAACCGTTCGCTGCTGGAACGCTACGCCAACGGACGCAATGTGCTGAATATGTTCTGCTACACCGGGGGTTTCTCCGTTTATGCTATGCGCGGCAACGCTGCACTGGTGCACTCCGTAGACAGTTCTGCCAAAGCTATCGACCTGACAAACAAAAACATCGGGTTGAATTTCCCCGGCGACAGCCGCCATGCAGCCTACGCAGAAGACGCCTTCAAGTATCTCGACCGTATGGGCGACCAATACGACCTTATCGTCCTGGACCCACCGGCATTTGCCAAGCATCGTGATGCATTGCGCAACGCGTTACAGGGATATCGCAAACTCAATGTCAAGGCTTTCGAGAAAATCAAGCCGGGCGGTATACTTTTCACATTCTCCTGCTCGCAAGCCGTAAGCAAAGAGAACTTCCGCACGGCCGTATTCACAGCCGCCGCCATGTCGGGGCGTAGCGTACGTATCCTGCACCAATTAACGCAGCCTGCCGACCATCCCGTAAGCATTTACCACCCCGAAGGCGAATACCTGAAAGGACTCGTTTTATACGTGGAATAGACAGGGGGTATCTCTGTATACGACTGAGACACCCTCAGTATACGACTGAGATACCCTCGGTATATGACTGGGATATTCTCGGTATATGAACGGGATAACAACCATGCTCACATCGGTATAATACCGTATTGCATTCAAGCCGAACCTATCATTCGGAATGACCCCGACAAACGGCATCAAACACTAAAACATGTTAATATACAAAAGAAAATGGGCAAATCATTATGTTATATAACATAAAGTCCCTTATCTTTGCACTGTGTTTTTCATGGTATTAGATTTAAGGTTAATAAAGATTGGCTGTCTGGGATAGATAGCCTTCTTTTTTTATATACACTTCTTGCTTTTCTGCCGGTTGCGTCGTACATTTGCACTTAATACACGATTCGACAATAATCAAAAAACAGCTAATATTATGAGCATCAAATTCCGACTTACAGCCATGCAGTTTCTTCAATTCTTCATTTGGGGAGCATGGCTTATCTCATTAGGCGGTTATATGGGCAGTACGTTACATTTTGAAGGCGGCCAGATTGGTGCAATCTTCGCAACTATGGGAATTGCCTCGCTTATCATGCCCGGACTTATGGGAATCATCGCCGATAAATGGATAAATGCCGAACGCCTTTACGGCATACTCCACCTAATCGGAGCCGGTGCTCTGATTTACGCATCCACAGCCACCACATACAACCATATGTATTGGGCAATGCTGCTCAACATGCTTGTTTATATGCCTACCCTGTCATTGGCGAACACCGTTTCATACAATGCACTGGAACAGTACAAACTGGATTTGGTAAAGGATTTTCCACCTATACGTGTATGGGGAACCGTTGGTTTTATCTGTGCTATGTGGGCGGTAGACCTCACCGGATTTAAAACCGGGGCTGCACAACTCTACATAGCCGCCACTTCAGCTATCGTACTGGGGCTTTACGCTTTTTCCCTGCCGGCCTGCCCTCCCGCCCGCAGTGAGGGAAAAACAATGCTTTCCGCATTCGGGCTCGATGCCTTAGTGCTTTTCAAACGTAAGAAAATGGCTGTTTTCTTCTTGTTCTCCATGTTATTGGGAGCGGCGCTGCAAATTACCAATACCTATGGCGACCTCTTTTTAGGCTCCTTCGCTTCCATACCCCAATATGCTGACTCGTTCGGAGTGAAACACTCGGTCATCCTGCTCTCTATCTCCCAGATGAGCGAAACGCTATTCATTCTCGCTATCCCCTTCTTCCTGAAACATTTCGGCATCAAGCGCGTTATGCTTATCAGCATGTTCGCCTGGGTATTCCGTTTCGGATTATTCGGCCTGGGCAATCCGGGCAGTGGGTTATGGATGCTTATCCTTTCTATGATTGTATATGGCATGGCTTTCGATTTTTTCAACGTATCGGGCTCGCTGTTTACAGAAATGGAGGCTCATCCGAGTATCCGCGCCAGCGCGCAAGGGTTATTCTTTATGATGACCAACGGGCTGGGGGCAATCATTGGCGGTTATGCCAGCGGCGCCGTAGTAGACGCGTTTTCGGTATATGCTCCCGGCGGTGGCCTGGTAAGCCGCGAATGGACACCGGTATGGCTCATATTCGCAGCTTATGCACTGGTCATAGGAATAGTGTTCGGATTGGTATTCCACTACAAACATACACCGGAAGAAAAGAAATAACAAGGTGGTAAAATAAAAATGAATAAAAAGAAGATTGAACTACAAGTATTGAATATTTCAAACAGCCAGGCACAAGCCGGTGCCTATGCTATGGTACTGGGCGAAATAAACGGCCCGAGGCAGTTGCCGGTCATTATCGGCAGCGCCGAAGCACAATCCATGATGATTGAAATGAAAGGTATCGTTCCGCCCCGTCCGCTCACACACACTCTGTTCGCTTCCGTCCTCAAAGTACTGGGGGCAGAGTTATTACGTGTGCTTATCTATAAGGTGGACAACGGCGTTTTCTACTCCTACCTTTACATGAAGGCAGAAGAAACGATTCTCCGTATCGACGCACGTACCAGCGACGCCGTAGCTCTTGCCTTACGCATGAATGCCCCTATCTTCATATACGACGATATTTTAGAGGCCGAATGCCTGAAGGCAGAACACGGTACTCCCACCGGCGAGAACAGAGATGCCGGCAAGGACGCCGTTGCACAAAAGAAAACCTTAGAACAGTTGAAGGCTGCCCTCCAGGATGCTATCGACAAGGAAGATTACGAACGTGCCGCCCAACTGAGGGATATTATCAACCAACACAAAGAACAATAGACAATCATGCATGTTTTCTATACTCCCGATATACAGACACAGGCCGAACTGCCCGGAGAGGAAGCGGCTCATGCAGTCCGTGTACTGAGGTTACAGGCCGGTGACGAAGTTACACTGACCGACGGCAAAGGCAACTTCTACCGGGCGGCAATCAGTGCCGCCACGAATAAGCGCTGCCTCGTCGACATACTGGAAATCCTCCCCCAAGAACCTCTATGGAGCGGACATCTGCACATCGCAATGGCCCCCACCAAGAATATAGACCGTACGGAATGGTTTGCAGAGAAAGCCACAGAAATCGGTTTCGACGAACTGACTTTCCTGAACTGCCGCTTCTCGGAACGTAAAGTAATCAAAACGGAACGCATTGCCAAAATACTGATATCCGCCATTAAACAATCGCTCAAGGCACGCCTGCCCCGGCTGAATGAAATGACCGATTTCAGTACATTCATCAACCTGCCTTTCAAGGGACGCAAATTCATTGCACACTGCCATGAAGGAGAAAAGCCTTTACTGAAAGACATTGCCTGTAAAGGGGAGGATGCCCTGGTGCTTATCGGACCGGAAGGCGACTTCAGCGAAGAAGAAGTTAAAAAAGCCGTCGAGAACGGTTTCGAACCTATCAGCCTCGGACGTTCCCGGCTACGCACCGAAACTGCCGCACTCGTTGCCTGCCATATATTGAATTTACAAAACCAATAATACGATATGAAAAGAAGTATATCCCTTTATTTCCTACCGGTTTTACTATTCATACTGTGCCTGAGCTCATGCAGTAAACCCGAAAAAAGGACGGAATACACTCATGTAATCCCCTCTAACGCCACAGAAGTAGCAGCGCTCGATGTTAAGAGTATCATCAATAAAGCCGGGCTGAATGACCCTGATAGTAAGGCAACCTTGCAAAAGTTGTCGGGACTACTTCTCGAAAGTGGAAATGCCGGCTTGGGAAAGGAAGTGGAAACCCTCCTGAAAGACCCTGCCGAAAGTGGGATAGAATGGAATGCACCGGTTTACGTATTCGAGGCTCCCTCTCTGCACAACACGGCGGCTGCCCTGAAAATTGCCGATATACAGAAGTTCGAAGCCATGCTCGGAATACTCGTCCAGGAGCGGCTGTGCACCGAGCCGATAAAGAACAACGGCTACCGGAGCACCGAGATTAAAGATGCAGGGGTATTGCTGGCATACAATGACGGCACTCTGCTGGGAGTTTACGGCGGCAGTTCAGAACAATTACAGAAATTGCAGCCTGCTATCACCGCTCTCATGCAGCAGCCTGCCGACAAGAGTATCCATACAAACCCGTACTTTACCCCGATGATGCAGCAGAAGGGAGACATCCGCCTGCTGGCAACTCCCGATGCGCTTCCTATGGATGTACGCGGCGTGTTGAACTGGCCGCACGGCACGCAGTTGCTGGGTTATATCCTATTCGAAAACGGGCGTATCTATGCCACCCTGCAAAATGCCGGCTTCAAAGGGGATACCGGTGAAAGCAACCAGCCTTTCCACCCCCAGAACTCGCGGGAGCTGCAACAGGCCATGATGAGTATGATGCATGGGAAGGCATTCAATATTTCACTGACCAGCGACGAATTGCTTACTTTGAGCAATCTTCGCGTCCTTATGGAATATGCACCGGACGAACCGGAAATCGACCTTCTCTACCGACTGATTATGAAAATAGAGGAACTGAACCTGCGGGGAGACAAGAACCGTACAAACTTTACAGTGGTTTTGAACGAAAAGAACGAAAATGCACTGAAACAGCTTATCAACTTTGCCAAATTGTTCGCAGGGCTCTGACAGAAAGAAGCCAGCGATTAATAATTTATCATCTGTAATTAAAATTAATGAACCGTATTCATTTACAACAGACTTTGCCCCAGGTCTTTGCCGGCCGTGATACCGTTACCTCGCAAATATGGCATCAGGATATCGTATTCAGCAAAGGAAAGCGTTATTTAATAGAAGCCGCCTCCGGTACGGGAAAATCTTCCCTGTGCAGCTATATCTACGGATATCGCCGCGATTATCAGGGTATCATCAGTTTCGACGAACGGAACATCCGCTCGTTCTCGGTCGGTGAATGGGTAGATATAAGGAAGCATTCGCTCAGCATTCTTTTTCAGGAACTCCGTGTCTTTCCCGAACTGACTGCTCTCGAGAATGTATTGCTAAAGAACCGCCTGACCAATTATAAAAAGAAAAAAGAAATTCTCGCCCTTTTCGAAGCGGTCGGCATCGCCGATAAAATCAACGAGAGAGCCGGGAAACTTTCTTTCGGGCAACAGCAGCGTGTCGCTTTTATCCGCAGCCTTTGCCAACCATTCGATTTTATCTTCCTGGACGAGCCTGTAAGCCACCTGGATGATGAAAACAACGCAATCATGAGCCGGCTGCTTGTACAAGAGGCAGACAGCCGGGGAGCTGGAATCATAGTTACGTCTATCGGAAAGCATCTGGAACTGGAATACGACTTGAGTTATGAGCTATAATCGAATAATAAGATGAACAGACTTGTTTGGAAACTTCTCCGTCGGCACATCAGCATAGGCCAGTTGGCCGGTTTTTTCCTTGCCAACCTCTTCGGCATGATGATTTTATTGCTGAGCGTACAATTCTACCGGGACGTACTCCCCATTTTCACACAGGGAGACAGTTTCATGAAGAAGAATTACGTCATCGCTACCAAGAGAATCAGTACACTCGGCAGCTTTACCGGAAAGAGCAATACATTCTCTCCAAAGGATATCGAAGAAATGAAAGAGCAGCCTTTCACCCGGAACGTGGGGGTCTTTACTCCTTCTTTATTCAAAGTATCTGCGGGATTAGGAATGCAGGAGGCCGGAATACATCTCTCCACCGAAATGTTTTTCGAATCCGTACCCGATGAATACGTGGATGTAAGCCTGGATAAATGGCATTTCGACCAAGAGAACCAGGTTATTCCCATTATCATTCCACGTAACTACCTGAACCTTTACAATTTCGGCTTCGCACAAAGCCGCAGCCTGCCGAAACTTTCCGAAGGGCTCATAAGCCTGATACAAATGGATATCACACTGCGTGGCAACGGGCGTACAGAACGCTTTAAAGGCAAGATTGCAGGTTTCTCCAACCGCCTGAATACAATCCTTGTTCCCCAAACGTTTATGGATTGGGCAAACAGTAGTTTCGCTCCCGGCAAGAAAGCCCGGCCTTCCCGCCTCATCGTCGAAGTGAAAAATCCTACCGATACTGCCATTACCGACTATTTCCAGCAGAAGCATTACGAAACCGAAGGCGACAGCCTGGATGCCGGAAAAACGACCTATTTCCTACGTCTCATCACCGGCATCGTCATGGGAGTAGGACTGTTCATCAGCATTTTATCTTTCTACATCCTGATGCTGAGTATTTTCCTGTTGCTGCAAAAGAATACTGCGAAACTGGAAAACCTGCTTCTGATAGGATACAGCCCGAACCGAGTGGCACTTCCCTATACCATTCTGACCGCCTGCCTCAACCTGCTGGTCTTAATACTGGCCGTTGGCGGGGTAGTATGGCTGCGCAGTTATTATACGGAAATCATCGGGAACCTTTTCCCGCAATTAGAAACCGGCTCGATGCTCCCATGCTGGATAATAGGCGGCATGCTGTTCCTTATGGTATCGCTGCTGAATATCATGATGATACACAGGAAGGTTACGAGTATCTGGAAAGGGGACAAAGTATACGCATAATATATAAAAACAAGAAATAGAAAAGAAGTTTTCTCAAAAACACATTGTAGGAAGAGAGTTTCGACCCCACCAGTATAGTCGAAACTCTCTTCCTTCCTTCCTTCTTTCTATATATATCAGTGGCATGAGAAATCCAGTACATGGCAAGACGCAACATGCCTCTCATACTCAACAGCCAACGGATTTTTAGCACCCTTTCCGTTAAAAAGCGACATTACCGATGCTGACTCATATACTCTTTCGGCGACATTCCATATTTCTCACGGAACGAACTGGAGAAATGAGACAGGTTAGTGTATCCGGTAGCATAAGCAATTTCCGAAATCGTCAGTTTCTGGTCTTGCGTCAACAAGGCGGCAGCCTGCTGTAAACGGATATTCTTAATGAAATCGCGGGTGGAAAGATTGGTTAGTTCCTTCAACTTACGATGTACGTGTACCCGGCTCAGCCCTACTTCGGAAGCAAGCATCTCGACATTCAATGCAGGGTCGTCCAGGTGTTCGTTCACCACTTTCATAATCTTACCCATTAATATCTCATCACTGGATTTCATGGTTATTTTTTCCATTTTATCCTCTTGTTGCTGCGCACCGCTGAATTTATTACGCAATAGCCTGCGGTTGGCTATCAGGTTGGCAATAGTCTTTTTCAGCAATTCCGTATTGAAGGGTTTCACCATATAGGCATCCGCACCGGTATCCATTCCTTCCAAAGTGTCTTCCGGCTTGGACTTGGCTGTAAGTAATATTACGGGAATATGGTTCACATTGGTGTTCTGCTTTACCTTGCGGCATAAGGTAAGCCCGTCCATTTCGGGCATCATAATGTCCGAGATAACCAAATCCGGCGCATCCCGCAAAATCAAATCATACGCTTCCTTGCCGTCATTGCAGGTTTCCACTTTGTAGTCATCCGACAGCTCGGACTTCAGATAAGTACGGATTTCATCTTCATCTTCCACAACCAATACACGCAGACGGGTCTTTGCCTTACCGACTTTAAGTTCGTCAGCCTCGTCTGCCAGTTCTTCTTCCAGATTTACGGAAACCGGCTTCTCGACGGTACGGAACATCACCCCTTCGGCATCTACCGTTTCCAGCTCATCTGTCCGCAAATGCGCCGACCCCAACGGTATACGTATAATAAAACGGCTGCCCGAAACCCCTTCCCTATTCTCGGCAAAAATAACTCCATGATGCAGTTGTACCAGCGAACGGGACAGATGTAACCCGATACCCGTACCGAAATTGGACTTTGTCACATCGTTGTCTATCTGGTAGAAACGTTCGAATATACGTTCTATCTTGTTCCGGTCGATGCCGATGCCACTATCCGTTACTACAATTTCAAAATAATCCCGCAAGGCATCCTTACGCGTCGTGTCCTGGCCGGTTGTCAGGCTCACTTGTATTTCGCCTTCCTCCGGGGTATATTTAAAGGCATTGGACAGGATATTCATCAGCACTTTATCGAAGTTATTCAAGTCTATCCACACTTTTAACTGAGGCATTTCATGCTCAAAGATAAAGCGGATTTTCTTCTTACGTGCCATATATTCGAATGTCTGCATCAAATCGTCTATGAAGCCTACCATATCCGTCTCACGAAATTTCAGGAACATCTGCCCTTTATCCAGCTTACGTATATCCATTAACTGGTTAATGAGGCGCAGAATACGTTGTGCATTACGATAAATCATCAAATACGTTTTATGCAGTTCGCTGTCCTTCTTATCCGCCAGCAGCTTTTCCAACGGGTTGATGATAAGCGTCATCGGCGTACGTATCTCATGGGAGATGTTGATAAAGAACTGTAGCTTCGCCTCGTTCAGTTGTTCGGCATGTTCCCGTTTCATAATTTCACGGCGATGCCGCATACGCGACAGGATATAATTGACGACACCCGCCACCAACAGCCCGATTAAAGTGACATAAATACAGTATGCCCACCATGTCTGATACCAGGGAGGAGTTATCAGAATCTTTATTGTACGTATTTCGGAATAGTCGCCATAGTTAAGCGCACGTACTTGGAATGTATATCTGCCCGGCGGCAAATTATTGTACGTCACACGGTTTACTCCCGGTTCGGTACTGAGCCATTGCGTACTCAGCTCGTTTATCTTGTATTGATAAGATATTTGTTCGGGATTATTGTACTGCAAAGTAGAAAAGACGACACTGAATGTATTGTCCTGGTACGACAGCCGGAATATTTTGGCATCTTGTACTGAAGTGGTGATTACAGGCTTACCACCCGAAAGACTGTTTTTATGTACCGGACGGTTGAATATATAAAAATCAGTAACCCATACGGATGTTTCTTTAGAGACATTCCCGATATTTTCCGGAGAGAAGGAAGTGATACCGTTGATACCGCCGAAATATATCTTTCCGCCCCGGTCTTTGTAGAAAGCGCCGTGCGTAAATTCATTACCTTGCAACCCGTCTCCAGAATAATAATTGATAAAACGGCCATTCTTCACATCGTACTTACTGATTCCCATATATGTGCTAATCCAGATGTCATGCCGTGAATCTTCGCTAAGTCCGCAAATTACATTGTTGGGCAATCCGTCTGCCATTGTAAACTTTTCCAGTTTTTCCGTTTCCTTATCAAAACGGTACAGCCCGTCCGTAGTACCAGCCCAGATATTACCCGAAGAATCTTCCTGAACGACATAACCCACACAGCCGGTAATCAGGGTATTGACTTTTTTATAGTTGATAAAGTTCCCTGTCGACGGATTAAAACAACTTATTCCCTTATAATGTCCCAACCAGATTAATCCTTCGCTATCACAGAAAATATAGTTTACCCAGTCATTGGCAAGTTCGTTTCTTTTCAAATCGCCGGTTTCGTCCTTAGAGGACTCATAATGTTTCAGACTTCCGGTCTTCAAATTATACTGATAGAAACCGGAGCCTAATGTTCCTATATACAGGTTCTTCTGCTTATCCTCGGTAATAGAGAATATCTTTTCATTGTCGATAGATAAAGAATACTCGCACTCTCCGGTTCTCCGGTTCAATTTTGCTATGCCCCGTGTGTAAGAACCGAGCCACAGATTCTTATCCGAATCTTCATAGATGCACATTACCGTATTGGCTACGGAATGAGCTGAGTTTCCGGGTTGATAATGTCTCAATCTTTTTCCCTTTGCATCCAGCTCGTATATTCCCTCATTATCTGTTCCAACCCATAAGTGGCAATTACTATCCTGAAAAATGGACATGACACACCCCTGCCCGATAGGATTATAATAGATAGACCTATTGCCATAGTATTCGAAGGGATTATTCTGTCTCGGTATCAGAACTACTCCTTTCTGAAACAAGCCTAACCACAGATTTTTATCCTTATCTTCCAATATCGTATGGATTTTACCCTCCGAAAAATCCATTGGAGCAGAGTTTATAGTATAATCCTCTAACAGCTTTTTTGTCGGATTATATTTCTTCATCCCCTGCCCGTCGGTACCTACCAACAACCGGCCGTCTACCAGCGACATACAATAAACAGACAAAGCGCCGCTCCCTGTATAAGGGACAGGAGTAAAGCTGTTTTTCTCCCTATTGTAACGCGACAACCCTTGTTTTGAAGTCCCCACAAAAAGATTTCCTTCCTTGTCTTCTATTATAGTAGCTACATTATTATCGTTCAGAATGGGGTATTTGAATACGCGCACCTCTTTCGTGGCAGGCATATAGCAAATCAATCCGTTTCCATAGGTTCCTATCCAGATATTATAATAAGAATCTTCATAAAAACAAGATTGGAAATTGTAATTAGACTGTCGCAAGAGTTCATCTACGGATACTGCCTGTTTTTGTTGTTCGTCCAAGCGGAACATTCCCTGCCCGGTAGTTGTCATCCAGATTTCCCCGTTATGCAATTCCTTTATCTGTGTGATATGCGGAAACACCCGTTTACCGGCACGAAACATCGGGATTTCTAAAAAGGTATCTGTTTCACGGTCGTATTTCATCAAACCATCGATACATCCTATCAGTAAGTTTTGACGGCTATCTTCAAATAAGGTGCGTACATAGTTATTCTTTATAGAAGCCGAATCGCCTGAAACATGCCTGTAATTGGTGAATCGCGAACCATCGAATTTATTTAATCCATATTCGGTTGCCATCCAAATAAAACCCTGCTTATCCTGAAATATCTGATTAATCAAGCTACTGGACAAGCCCATATCCGTAGTATATACTTTTCCTGTTTGTGCGCCAATAGGCTGGGCAATGCAACACAAGCATACTACAAGTATCTTCCAAACATATCTTTTCATTGTGTTTCTTTATTATTAGATACAAAAGCCTCGCAAAGATAAGCAAAAAGCAGGTTTATCCGACACTTATGCAACTTTTGTGATAAAAAAACTTACTTGCACAACAAGGCAAAAATGAATTAATTTTAATTATTTTTATCGCAACCCAAACTCTCTTTTATAATTTTCCACTATCAATGTAACATATATCATAAAAAATGTAACATGGCTGCAAACCTATGTTACAAAAATAAAAATATAAGTATCATCCATATCTTATTATATTATAAATGGTTACTACTTTTGTCTACATCAGAAAGTTGGGGTATACGCCTCTAATCTTTGTTAATCGCAGAATTCAAAAACAAATGTCTAACATAAAATATAGCATATGAAAACATAAGAAAGAACCTTTTAGAGTCTATACTTTGATTTAACATTTTTATTCAATTAAAACCTTGTTTTTTATGAAATGCACAACTTATTATTTTAGGCCCTTCGGGCTATTATTGTTGCTCTGCCTGATACCTCTGTGGGGTTTTGCCCAGAATATCACGGTAAAGGGTATTGTGAAAGATAATTTCGGTGAACCAATCATTGGTGCTAATGTAACAGAAAAAGGGACAACCAATGGTATGATAACCGACTTGGACGGAAACTTTTCGTTAACAGTACAAAAAAATTCAACCTTAGTAATTTCTTATATAGGATATGTAACACAAGAAATTCCTATAAAAGGAAACGCAAATCTAAACATTACATTAAAAGAAGATTCCAAAGCATTGGAAGAAGTAGTCGTTATCGGTTATGGTACAGCCCGTAAATCAGATGTAACAGGTTCTATCGCATCAGTGGGCGGTGATAAGTTACGCGAAATACCGGCTACGAACATTACATACGCCCTGCAAAACCGTATAGCCGGTGTAGATATGGCACAGACATCTTCACAACCCGGTGCTACCATGCAAATCCGTATTCGTGGTACCCGTTCTCTGACAGCTTCCAATGACCCGTTAGTAGTATTGGACGGTATTCCTTTTATGGGAAATCTTTCCGATATCAACCCCGGTGATATTAAAAGCACGGACATATTGAAAGACGCATCTTCTACTGCTATCTATGGTTCGCGTGGAGCCAATGGTGTTATTTTAATCACTACAAACAAAGGAGCACAAGGAACGCCTGCCAAATTTACATATAATGGTTATGTAGGTGCAAAGTCCGTATTCTCCAAATATCCGATGATGAGCGGACAGAAATTTGCTGAAATGCGTAAATACGCCGGCAAATTTGAAAACTCGTTAGATGAATCGGATGATGTCAATACGGATTGGCAAGATTTAATGTATCGTACAGGTATGGTAACCAGCCATGATGTCAGTGTAGCAGGAGGTACAAACAAAGGAAGTTACAGTTTCGGTGCAGCCTACTATAAAGACCAGGGGGTTATCCCGACCCAGAATTATACCCGTTATTCGTTACGCGGTTCATTCGACCAAGGCGTAGGTAAATATTTCCGTTTCGGATTAACCACCAACACCAATTATAATATAACAAAAGGTTCTAATATCGGTTTATATAATGTATTGGCAAACTCTCCGATTGCCAATCCGTACAATGAAGACGGAAGCCTGAAGAGAACTGTAAAACTGAATAGCCAGGACGAATATTTCGTTATAACACGTGATGTTGTGGAAAACTTGGAGGATAGTTGGCTGAATGAGCAAAAAGGTTTCGGTACTTATAACAATCTTTTTGCAGAAATACAATGCCCATGGGTAAAAGGATTGAAATACCGTGTCAATCTGGGATTGAACTACCGTTCTACCAAAGGAGGCGCTTTCACTGGTGAAGGTGTAAACAGTACAACTGCCGATACTCCTTCTACCGCATCTTTGTCACACTCGGAAACGACCAACTGGGCAATAGAAAACCTGGTAACTTATGACCGCACATTCGGTAAACACCAATTGAATATAGTAGGAATGTATTCTGCAGAAGAAACCGTTTACACCAAGTCGAATATCGCTGCGCGTGATATTCCAGCAGAATATCTACAATACTATAATTTAGGTCGTGCAGAAAGTACTATTACTGTCAATCCCGATAATTGGGATTACCAGAAAAGCGGTCTGATGTCTTGGATGGGACGTGCAATGTACACTTATGATAACCGCTACATGTTAATGGCAACCGTACGTGCCGATGCATCTTCACGATTGGCAAAAGGCCACCAATGGCATACTTATCCTGCTGTATCTGCCGGTTGGAATATCGGTCAAGAATCATTTATGGACGATTTCGAATGGTTGGATATTCTTAAAGTACGTGTAGGATACGGACAAACCTCCAATCAGGCTGTAAGCCCCTATTCCACATGGGGAAAACTATCTACCCGTCCTTATAATTTTGGCCCCACAGGTTATGCCACCGGTTATTATGTTTCTGCATTGCCCAATTACGACTTAGGCTGGGAATATTCTTCCACTTGGAACTTCGGTCTTGATTTCACTTTATTCGGCGGTCGTTTATCTGGAACATTTGAATACTATATACAAAAAACATCCGATTTGCTGCAAAACGTCAACCTACCTGCAACTTCCGGTGTAAGCAGTTATGTAGGTAATGTAGGAAAGACAGAAAATAAAGGTGTCGAATTCACCCTAAACGGAACAATTCTCGATAACTACAACGGTTGGACTTGGGATGCCAGCCTCAATATATCAGCTAACCGTAACAAACTGACGGAATTAGCTTCTGGAGCAGACCGTGACGAATCCAACAACTGGTTTGTAGGTTATCCTATCGATGCAATCTACGATTACGAAAAAATAGGTTTATGGCAAGAAGGTGACCCCTATCTCGATATTTTGGAACCCGGTGGTAATGTTGGTATGATTAAAGTTAAATATACCGGTGAATATAATGAAGACGGTACTCCCGTTCGTCAAATCGGACCGGACGACCGCCAAATCATCAGCATGGAACCGAAATTTACGGGTGGTTTCAGTACACGCGTTGCCTATAAAGGATTTGACCTGAATATCATTACAGCATTCAAATACGGAGGTAAGCTCATCAGTACATTACACCATGCCAACGGTTATCTGAATATGCTGACCGGACGTAGAGGACAAGTAGATGTAGACTATTGGACAGAAGAAAACACCGATGCCAAGTATCCCAAACCGGGTGGTATCCAAAGCGGTGACAACCCCAAATATGGTAGTACATTAGGATACTTCGACGCTTCTTACTGGAAAGTACGTAACATTTCTTTAGGATATAATTTCGATAAACAGAAATGGCTGAAAAACTTCGGCATTCAAAGTTTACGTGCTTATGTAACGATACAGAACCCGTTCGTAATATGCTCTCCATTCCACAAAGAAACCGGCTTGGATCCGGAAACCAACTCTTATGGAAATGAGAACGTAGCAGTTACAAGTGGTATCCAAAGTCGTTTCCTGACGGTGGGAACCAATTCTCCTTCTACACGTAATTATTTATTCGGCATTAACTTGACATTCTAATTAAGCTTTGAAACTATGAAACCAATATTTACCAATATAAGAGTTCTGGGAACTACGGCATTAGCCATGCTCTTTGCAACTTCTTGCTCAGATATCTTGGACGAACAGCCACGTAGTATTTACGAACCTACATTCTTTCAGACAGAAAGAGGCGTAGAAGGCGGTATAACTTCTATGTACGCACACTTACGTTACATTTACGGACAAGCTTACTATTACAACTCCTGTCTGACCGGAACGGATGAAGCGACTTATGCTCAATCTGCCGACGGCAACTTTAAAGATGCCGACCTATCGGGAGCAGGAAGCCTGACAGCAAGCAGCAGCCGTTCGGATGTATTGTGGGGAACGGCATTTTCGAATATTAACACAGCTAACGGTGTAATCGAAAACGGGTCTAAAGTAGGTGTTTCAGCATCTCTTCTTGCAGAAGCACACTTCTTCCGCGGTATGGATTATTTCTTATTAGTGCAGACATTTGGAGGCGTACCCTTGGATTTGGGTGCAGGTGAATTGAAATTCAACATATCAACTTCACGTACTTCCGTACGCAACACTGTTCCCGAAGTATACACTAAAGCCATATTCCCCGATTTAAAGACTGCTACTGCTGATTTACCGGACAATCCCCGTGTAACAGGTGGAGTTACCAAGACGGTAGCACGCTTATACTTGTCAAAAGCATACCTGACATATGCCTGGTGGTTGGAAAATCCCAATAATATCCCTACATATCCGGAATGTGACCGTACAGACCCTGACGGGCATGACGCAGCGTGGTATTATCAGCAAGCATATGATATTGCCACTGAAGCAATCGACAACCCCGGCCCTTATGGGTTGATGGAAAGTTTTTATCAAGTCAATGCCGGCCCGAACGACCGAAACAAAGAAATTTTGCTGTATGCCGACCATACGCAAGAGGATGAATATTACAATGGTGGTAGCCTGACTTACGGCAGCGGTGGAGCCCCTGATAATTTTGCCGGTTGGATGATGAATTGGAACTATACGGATATCCAGGCCAAAGACAAAAACGGTAAGGTTATTTCACCGGTCATTCGTGTAGCCGAACAAGCATATGGTCGTCCATGGACACGTATGGCCCCTCCCCACAGTGTATTCACACATACTTTTAAAGATAAAAAGAAAGATTCCCGTTATGACGGAACATTTACAACTGTTTACCGCGGTAACTGGTCTACAAACGGAAACGACTGGACAAGTGTAATAGGTGCTAATGGTATGGAAGTAACCGAAGGAGAACCCTTATTAACTTTCCTCCCTGAAGACGACCCTACTATCCAATATCCGAATGGAGCAGGAGACAGCAATACCGGAGCAGGAACCATAGCGGGACGTAGTGATTATGTTATGGGACCCAGCGCAATCAGTCGTCGTGTATACCCCGGGCTTTGGAAACTTGGTCCTTATCGTACAGACAATGGTACAGGTGTAGGCCAACCGAATGCCGGTAGTACACGTCCATACAATATTGCCAAATTCTCAGAACTTTATTTAATTGCAGCCGAAGCAGCGGTAAAAGGCGCAACAACCAAACCTAACAAAAGTGCACGTGAATTGGTTAACGTACTTCGCGACCGTGCAGGGAAATGGACATTCAGCAATGCGGAAAATATGGAAAAAGACGTTGATTATGGCTCCGACCTGACAAACGATACTCCGGCTACAATCGATATCGATTATATCCTTGATGAACGCTCACGCGAATTTTATGGGGAAGGCTACCGTTGGTTCGACCTCGTACGTACACAAAAGTGGAATGAGTATGCCGATAGCTATGAGATTTGCGGAGATGAAAAGGGAGACCGTGAAATCAAGACTTACACACGCACCATTAATCCCGGACATTATCTGCGTCCTATCCCACAAGGACAACTCGACGGTATGGAAATGAGTGCTGATGAAAAGAAGAACTATCAGAACCCTGAATACAGATAATTCATCTTTTTAAGATAAACCCGCAATAGGTATTCATCAAAACCGCTTGTAGATGTCTCAATGTCTCTGCAAGCGGTTTTTTGTAAACATTGATACTATGAAGAATAGAAGATTTTACATTATCTTATTTTTGGCAAGCATATGTTTGCAATTGCCCCTGAAAGCAGCAGAACGCTTTATAACCAACAAGGATACTGGTTTTAAATGGATACAAGAAAAGAAATCTTACCCGATACTGGTAGATAACAAAGACTACAAAGGAATACTCCGCGCCGTTACGAATTTACAAACAGATGCACAGACAGTAACCGGTGTAATCCCTCAAATAACAAATTCCATAACCGAAAAACGATTATTGATAATCGGTTCGCTCGAGCGTAGCAGTTGGATAAAACAACTGATATCATCGGGAAAAATTCCGGCTGATGCATTAAAAGAAAAACGGGAAAAGTATATCTTATGTACCGTCAAACAACCGTTGGAGGGAGTAGAAGAAGCCGTAGTAATTGCCGGTAGCGATAAAAGAGGTACAATCTATGGCATCTATGAGTTATCTTCTCAAATGGGGATATCCCCTTGGTACTATTGGGCAGATGTTCCCGTAAAGCACAAAAATAAAATCTCAATTCTTCCAGGTACCTACACGGACGGAGAACCTGCCATAGAATATCGGGGCATCTTCCTGAATGACGAATGGCCCTCTTTAGGAAACTGGGCACAAAAGACATTCGGAGGCTTCAACAGCCGGTTTTATGAAAAAGTATTCGAACTCATACTCCGCCTAAAAGGAAATTTCATGTGGCCTGCGATGTGGGCTAGTGCTTTCTACGATGACGATGAACAAAACGGGGTACTGGCAAATGAAATGGGAATAGTTATGGGGACTTCTCACCACGAACCGATGGGATTGGCGCAACAAGACTGGAAACGCCGTGGAACAGGTACATGGGATTATACTCAAAATGCTACTGCGCTTCGGGATTTTTGGACAAAGGGAATGGAACGCTGCAAAGATTGGGAATCAGTAATCACCATAGGCATGCGGGGAGACGGCGATATGCCAATGAGTGAAAATGCCAACATCAGCCTATTACAAAATATCGTCAAAGACCAACGCAAGATTATTGCTAAAGTTACAGGCAAGAAACCTTCCGAAACTCCCCAGGTATGGGCTTTATACAAAGAAGTACAAGACTATTATGATAAAGGCATGCGTGTTCCGGACGACATAACATTACTACTTTGCGACGACAACTGGGGTAATGTACGAAAGCTACCTTCATTAACCGACAAACCTCGTAAAGGTGGCTACGGCATATATTACCACTTTGACTATGTAGGAGGCCCAAGAAATTATAAATGGCTAAATTGTAACCAAGTAGAGCGCATTTGGGAACAAATGAACCTTTGTTACGAATACGGTGTCAGGAAACTTTGGATAGTCAATGTAGGCGACTTAAAACCGATGGAGTATCCTATCCAATTCTTTCTTGACATGGCTTGGAATCCCAAAGCTTTCAATCCCAATAATATATTCAGTCATACCATAGCCTTTGCAGCACATCAATTCGGTGAAGAACAGGCAGAAGAAATAGCCGACATCATTAAACTTTACAGTAAATATGCGCGTAGGGTTACTCCCGAACTCTTGAATGCAAACACATACCAGTTCAATTATGATGAATGGCCCACTGTTGTCAGAGAGTGGAATAATCTGGAGCTCCGGGCTTTAAGAGTTTATCAGAACCTCGACCCTCGCTGGTACGATGCCTATGAAGAACTTGTACTATTCCCTATTCAAGCTATGCAGAATATTTATGAAATGTATTACTCCGTAGCGATGAACGCAAAAGCAGAATCTCCGACCGAAATCAACCACTGGGCAAAACGTGTCGAGGAATTATACAAAAGAGATTCTCTATTATGCGCCCGTTACAACCGTGAAATTGCAAAAGGTAAATGGAATCATATGATGGACCAGGTACATATCGGATACACTTACTGGCAACAACCGGAAAAACAAACAATGCCCAAAGTAAAAAAATCCGGAGATGCACCCTATCTCTGTCATAAAGAAACAGACAGACATATTTCTATCGAAGCAGGGAACTTCAAAACCAATCATGGAGCTACTGTAATTCCCGACCTCGGCAAAACAGAATGTGCCGTCACTACTTTGCCGGCTTCCATGACTCCAGACAATGCTTATGTAGAATACGAGCTGGAAACCACCTCTTCGGGTAAGGCTAAACTAAGCATACTCCTTGCTCCCACTCTCAACTTCAATGCCAACAAAGGATTATGTTTTGCTATCAGTATAGATGATAATCAGGAACAAATAGTCAATTTCAATGGACACTACGACGGAGGACTCGGCCTGTGGCAAGCCAATAGTATTATAAAAACAGATATGGAGGTCGACTTCGGTAACCCCGGACGACACACCCTCCGTTTCAGATTTGCGGAACCGGGTATTGTAATGGAAAAAATCCTTATTGATTTCGGGGGGCTCAAACCCTCATACCTCGGAGCACCGTCCTCTAAACTAATTAAATAAATACACGTATGAAAAACATCAGAACGCTTACTATCATTCTTTTTTCCGCATTGACATTTTCGGCTTGCAGCGCTCCCGACCCCGTAGAGCAAGACGGAACCATGCTTTGGCTCGCAAACGGACGAAGCTACGAAGATATACTTAACTCCGTGGTGACCAAGATAGACAGTAGTCTTGCCAAAGAAGAATACCATATTTATGATGCCGACGGCAAACGTTACATCAACGGAGGTTCCCGGTCGGCTATCCGTTACGGAGTATATGCCCTCCAAAGAGCAGAAGTCCTCGGTAAAGCAGATACCAATCTGGATATTCGTGAGAAACCATATTATGAATACCGTATCCTCAATCACTGGGACAATCTCGATGATACGGTAGAAAGAGGCTATGCCGGACTATCTATGTGGGAGTGGACGGCCAAAGAAATTCCAGCAGAAAGAATTCACCACTATGGTGAGCTATGCTCTTCTGTAGGATTAAACGGAGCTGTACTCAACAATGTCAATTCCAATCCGCTCATTCTCGACAAAGAACATATCGAAAGAGTTGCCCGGATTGCCGATATACTCAGAGAATACGGCATAACTACTTACTTGGCAATAAAATGGACAAGTCCTATCACCCTTGGCGGACTAAAATCAGGAGACCCTCTCAACCCTAAGGTACGTCAGTGGTGGAAAGACAAAGCATCAGAAATCTACGCAGCCATCCCCGATTTTGGCGGCTTCCTCGTAAAAGCAAATTCCGAAGGCCAGGCAGGTCCGCAAGATTATGGCAGAACCCATGCCGACGGTGCGAATATGCTTGCCGAGGCTGTCGCTCCCTATGGTGGAATTATCATGTGGAGAGCCTTTGTATACAATCCTACCAGTAACGACAGAGCCAATCAGGCCGTGGAAGAATTCAAACCTCTCGACGGGCAATTTGCAGATAACGTCATTATTCAAATTAAAAACGGCCCTATCGACTTTCAGCCACGTGAACCTTTCAGCCCTCTTTTCGGACAGTTATACAAAACCCCTATGATGATAGAGTTTCAAATCACCCAAGAATACCTCGGCTTCTCCAATCATCTGGTTTACCACGGTACTACCTATGAAGAATGTCTTGACAGCGACACTTACAGAGACGGAGAAGGAGCTACTGTAGCAAAAATGGTAAAAGGTATTGCAGGTGTTGCAAACACAGGCCAAGTATCTAATTTCTGCGGATACATTTTCGCCCAATCCAATTGGTATGCTTTCGGACGTCTTGCCTGGAATCCAACGTTAAGTGCCGAACAGATTGCAGACGAATGGGTACGCCAGACCTTTACCATACCCAAAGGAGTAAACGCCAAAACTTATGAACAAAAATTTCTCAGTCCTGTCAAAGATATAATGATGAGTTCCCGTGAAACAGCCGTAAATTACATGATGCCTCTCGGTTTCCACCACATATTCGGTGGTTCCCACTATGGTCCGGGCCCGTGGGAAAACAGCATAAGACCCGACTGGTCACCCGTATTCTATCACAAAGCAGATAAAGAAGGAGTCGGATTCGACCGTACCCGTAACGGCTCCGCCAACGTAGACCAATACCATGAGCCGCTTGCATCACGGTTCAACTCCCTTCAAACCTGCCCGGAAAATCTGCTTCTTTGGTTCCACCATATCCCATGGAACTATAAACTCTCTTCCGGAAGAGAACTTTGGGATGAAATTTGCCTTCACTATGACAAAGGAATCTCGCAGGTTGAGAAATACAAGAAAACTTGGACAAATCTCAAACCATACGTCAGCGAAACTATCTTCAATGAAGTAGCAGAAAAACTGGATATTCAAAAGAATGATGCTGAATGGTGGCGAGACGCTTGCGTAGGATATTTCCAGACTTTCTCCGGTAAAGAGCTTCCTGCTGAGGTGAAACCCTTAAAAACACCTATCGATTCACTAATAAACAGGAGAGTGAAATCCAATCGTTACGGTATGCCTTACCATGACGAAAACCACCGTCCGGTCATTATCAAAAAATCTATTTAAAAACACTTCACCCACGCTACAGAGTGACTTCTGTGCGTGGGTGATTTTTTCAATAACTTTTTATCTAAAATAAATCTGCCGGATTATTCCAATATTTCTTTGATAAAGTCCTTGGGCTGATAATCACGGTCGAACAGCAAAGCGTAATCTTTCCGACCACGTACTGGGAAATCGTTCTTCCAGGAATCACCGTCGCTAACACCCCAGGCAGTAACACGGCTCACGATATCGGAATGCTTGATAAAGAGATTGAGGAAACCCGACATACGCTCGTTCCATTGCCGGGAAATACTGTCGGGCAACGAATCGGGATAAGGGTTGAGCATCTGCTTGTAAGCCACCGTATCGGAGATATTGGCAGTACGGTTCAAGGTAGGAAGGGCACTCATATCCCACTCAGTTATCATTACCTTGACACCCGTAGAACCGAAAGCGAGCATGCTGGACTCGAAATCTTTCATGGAAGGATAGTCGAGACCCACATGACCCTGCATACCGACTGCATCCACACGCAACCCCTTAGACTTCATATCCCTAACCAGCTTCACCACGGCATCGCGTTTGCCGGGAGAATGCATGTTATAATCGTTGTAGTACAGTTCGGCATCGGGGTCGGCTTCGTGGGCGTACTGGAAAGCAAGGGGAATAAAATCCTCGCCCAATATTTCGTAGAACTTGCTCTTACGGTAAGAACCGTCTTCCAGAATAGCCTCGTTCACGACATCCCAACCCTTGATACGCCCTTTATAGCGGCTTACGATAGTCGTGATGTGCTCCTTCATCCGTTGTTTGAGGACTTCGGGCGAAACATTCTTGCCCTCCTTGTCTACACAAAACCACGGGGCGAGCTGCGAATGCCAGATAAGGCAATGCCCGATGATGTACATCCCGTTATCTTCGCCGAACTTAACGAATTCGTCTGCCTGACGGAAGTCATAACGGTCTTCCTCGGGATGAATAGTCTGGCACTTCATGCAGTTCTCGGCAACGATAGAGTTGAAATGCCTCTTTACAATCCGTACAGCGGCCGTGTCGATGCCGGACGACTGGCGGGTGTTCAAGGCTGCGCCGATAAGGAACTTGTCGCCCAGTACTCCTTTCAAGGAGGCTTCCGTCTCCGTTGCAACGCGGGAGGCACAAGAACTTAAAGCAAGGCCTGCCAGCAATACCAATAGTGTCTTTCTGTTTTTCATATCATTCTTCAATTATTGAAACTATATAAAATTAAAATGAATTATCACCAATTATCAGTTCGGAAAGGCGATGCCAATAGTCCCTCTTTATTACATAGATTAGCATCTTCCGGGTTATTACTCCAGGCATAACGTACCGCTACCGGATTATTTACAACCTTACTGCTCACAATAACTTTATTACCCCGTATCACGGCATCTGCCCATACAAACTCACGATTTTCACCGGCAATAGCGAAATGCTCCAACTTTTTCCCCCTACAAGCCAGTCCGCGACCTATTTCCGTAAAAGTCAGGATTATCTTATTCCTTTCCACCTTCATCTCCTTATACAGCGGACCGGAAGCGGTTACTTTTTCGCCATATGCAAGTTTACGTGCTCCCAGAAAGAGCCGTTGTGCCACAGTTTTCTTGTTTAACGGATGAATATCATTCCATTCACCCACATCATAAGTTACCGCCAAAGAAGTATGAGGAACATTCAACGCTATTTTTAATTGAGCCTCACGGATTCTCGCCCAGCCGCTATCGGAAGGGCTGCCATTCTTTTCCATAAAGTTAGGCAACTGTACCAATAAGAAAGGCATATCAGGCATTTCCCAAAGTTCTCTCCAATCCTTAATCAAGGCTTCCAGTAAAGAAGCATACGTTTGCGGACGACCGGCATTGCTTTCGCCCTGATACCAAATAACCCCTTTTACCCGATAATTACTAATCGGATAAATCATCCCGTTATAAAGCCCGGAACCGGCTTTAGTAAGATTCTTTAGTTTATCAGCATATTTTTCTACATCATCCTGGTTAATTCCCCTTTTATATTTCCATATACCGGCAAGATTCACTTCCGCATCATCTCCCACAATTTTATACTCCTTACCTTTGACAAAGCCACCGTTGGCTGAATTTGCCGTAAGTCTCACGGTTATCACATTCTCATCCTTCATCAGGACACCCGCCGGAATATCGTATTTACGGGGAGGATAGGTATATGAAGTAAAACCGACGAAAGTTCCGTTCACAAAAATGGAATCACTGTCAACCAGCGTTCCCATATAAAGACGGGCATGTTTTCCTACCATAGAATCGGGAACCCGAAAAGATTTTCTATACCATACAGTACCTTTTTCACGGATACCATTTTCCCACCAGTATCCCGGAACTTCCATTGTCGCCCAACTCGTATCATTCCAATCTGTCAAATGCCATTTACCAGCCCCTTTGTCCAGCTTTGCCAATTTCAGGCTATCCATAGCAGCCTTATCAAAAACCAAATCCGGAAACTCTACCAAATGTTCCTGACTCACCCAACTCTCTATAGCAGAACCGCCCAGGCTGGATACCAGCATCCCTATGGGTACCTTGTATTTATTATACGCCTCTTGAGCAAAAAAATAAGCCAATGACGTCCAGTTCAGTACATCGGAAGCTGTAGCAGAATGCCAACCGGCATTACCTGCAATCTCATCTTTCAACTCTCCTAACGAGTTCTGGGTAGGCACTTTGTAATGCCGTATCATGTGATTGTTCGACACATTGATTTCAGGAAACATATCCGTAAGACGTGCAATAGGAGTTTCCTGGTTGGACTGGCCGGAACAAAGCCACACATCACCCACTAAAACATCGCGAATCACGAGTTCATTCACTTCCAGAAGAAAAGGACCTCCAGCCTGTTGTGGCGGCAAAAGGACTTGCCAGTTACCATGTACATCGGTTTCCGTATCGTAATGTTTCCCCTGAAAACGTACGGTTATTTTCTCTCCGGGAGAAGCCCACCCCCATATTTTCAGTTCTGTATCACGCTGCAAAACCATTCTGTCACTCACCAAACGAGGAAGCCTGACTTTAGCCGAAAGCGGCAATGAAGCTGCGCAAGACCCCAAAACGAAACAAATAATTAAAAAAATTCTTTCCATACCATAGTAGATTTTCACTTCTTCAAAAATACGTAATCCACTCTACACAAACCGCCGAACATGTTACACATTATTCTATCAAGATTACAATATCATTTTCAATGTTACCTTTTCTTTTTTCCATGTAACAAGCCGCAAACAGACTGCCATATCACCCGCCCAAACAAAGGATTTCATCATATTGCAACTATAAACCGCTATCCCCAAACAACAATTCCCACTATCGGATTGCGATGTCGGAAATAACCGTAACCACTTCAAATGTCCTATCCAAAGAATTTTAAAAGCCACCAAAACAAGAAATACAAAGCATTACAACAAGCAATGTAACGTATAAGATAAAAGATGTAACATACAATAAGTTTTGTGATACATATTCCAAAACGAATTAAAAAGCAGTTGGCTACCTTTGTGAAGTTTCATATTAAACAGCTCATTCGAAAAATACATGACGAAATTTATTCTATTTTTAATTTTAAACTGTTTAGCCATTGGACATACCCTCGCCCAAAACAGCACCCTACAAAAACAAGGTACTGCCACCCAGCTTGTAGTAGACGGTGCCCCTTTCCTTATATTAGGAGGAGAGCTGGGCAATTCATCTGCTGCCTGTGTGCAGGATATCGAACATATTTTCCCGAAATTAGAAAGAATGGGGCTGAATACCGTATTGGTTCCGGCCTATTGGGATTTGATAGAACCCACCGAAGGCAGCTTCGACTTCACACTTACGGACAAAGTCCTGCAACAGGCACGCCGGAACAACCTGAAAGTCGTCTTTCTATGGTTCGGAGCGTGGAAAAACTCCATGAGCTGCTATGCTCCCCTATGGTTCAAAGAAAACTATAAGAGATTCCCGCGCGCGTACACCCGGAACGGGAAACCGCTCGAAATAGCCAGCGCCTTTTCCGAAGCCGTGTACGAAGCCGACCAACGCGCTTTTTCCAAATGGATGCAACACATAGCCGCCGCCGATAAAGAAGAAGGCACGGTAATCATGATACAAATAGAAAATGAAATAGGCATGCTGGAAGACGCCCGCGACTATTCGCGCGAAGCCAATAAAGCATTCAACGCCCCTGTACCGGAAGAATTCATGACCTACCTGCAAAAGAACAAGAAAACGCTCCACCCGCAGATGCTCAAAAAATGGGAAAGCCAAGGATGCAAGAAACAAGGCAACTGGCAGGAAGTATTCGGAGCGGACATCTATACTGACGAAATCTTCATGGCATGGCACTATGCCAAATACGTAGAGCGGCTGGCACAGACAGCCCGTTCTATTTATAATGTCCCGTTATACGTCAATGCCGCAATGAACAGCCGTGGACGCAAACCGGGCGAATACCCCTCGGCCGGCCCGTTGGCGCATCTAATCGACGTATGGCATTGCGGAGCACCCAGCATCGATATGCTTGCACCCGACTTGTACGATAACGGGTTCATTGACTGGACAGCACAATACAAACTACACAATAATCCCCTTTTCATTCCGGAAATCGGCTTGACAGACAACAATGGCGTCAGGGCATTTTATATCTTCGGCGAACACGATGCTATCGGCATCAGCCCGTTCTCCATAGAAAACGGTTCGGACTCTCCCGGTTCGCCTCTGGTTCAAAGCTATGCCAAGCTGAAAGAGCTGATGCCTTTACTCACCAAATACCAAGGCAAAGGCGTGATGAAAGGGCTGCTTTTCGACGGAAAGAACAAAGAACGCATCATCACAGACGATGACCTGACCATAACAGCCCGCCATTTCTTCACACTCCCCTGGGACCCGCGTGCAACGGACGGCAGCCCATGGCCTGAAGGAGGTGGCATCCTGCTGAAACTCTCCGAAAACGAATACATCGTGGCAGGCAACGGCATCGTTCTGGAATTTGCCAAAACATCGGAAAAACAAGCCTCCGAAGCCCGTAAATTACTGGGAGAGGACGGATTCGCCTTGAAAAACGGCCAGCAGGCAGAAGCGAAACATGACGATAAATTCAAAGGAATGCGTTGTGGTATCGGATATGTAGACGAAGTGGAAGTAGATAAAGAAGGAAAACTCCGTTATATCCGCCGGCTCAATGGAGACCAAGACCACCAGGGACGCCACGTGCGCATCTCCGTAGGAGACTTCAAGATATTGCATGTACGGCTGTACGAATATCGGTAAGCGCACAACATATTCAGTTGGATTTATCAATACAAAGAATACAATATGAAAAGTTTGGTTTATGATAGAATTAGGTTAGGAGTAGCAGTGCTGCTTTGCCTTTGCACTTCCCTACGGGCAGATGCAAAGGTAAAGCTGCCTGCTTTAATTTCAGACGGAATGGTACTCCAACGCGAGCAACCCGTCAAAGTATGGGGTACGGCAGATGTAGGAGAAAACATCACCGTAACATTACAGAAGAAAAGCTATCATGCCACCGCCGATGCCGGCGGGCGCTGGAGCATCACCTTACCGCCGCAGAAAGCAGGCGGTCCTTACCGGATGCAAATCAACGACATCGAACTGAACGACCTATTGATAGGCGATGTATGGCTCTGCTCGGGACAATCCAACATGGAACTGCCCGTAAGACGGGTAACGGATATGTTCGCCCAAGAAATCCGCAGTTACGACAACGATAAAATCCGCCACATCATCGTACCCAAAGAATACGACTTCCACGCACCGCAAGAAGACTTGTCCGCTACGGGCTGGAAACCGCTGACACAAGAAAATGTAATGGATTTCTCGGCACTTGCCTACTTCTTCGCCAAAGAAATGTACGAAAAGACCGGCATACCCGTAGGCATCATCAACTCCAGTTGGGGCGGTACTCCCGTAGAAGCATGGATAAGCGAAGAAGGCCTGGAAGAATTTCCCCTGTACATCAACGCCAAACGCCAGTATGAGGACGACGCCTATTGCGCCCGTATCAAGCAAGTAGAAGGAGAAAGTTTCCGCCGCTGGAACTCGGCACTCTACCGCGGCGATGCAGGACTGCACGAACCGACTCCCTGGTATGCCCCCGACTATGACGACCGCAACTGGCAAACGGTAAACATGTTCTCGCGCACATGGGGAAACAACGGGCTGAACCCGATTGGCGGTTCGCACTGGCTGCGCCAGGACATAGAAGCACCCCAGTCATTTGCAGGCAAAGAAGCCACCTTGCGCCTGGGCTGCATCGTCGATGCCGACTCCGTATATGTAAACGGAGTATTCGTCGGAACCACCGGCTATCAGTACCCACCCCGCATCTACCGCATACCCGCCGGCGTATTGAAATCCGGGAAAAACAATATCACCGTACGCATCATCAGCAACGGAGGACAACCGAGCTTCGTACAGGAAAAGCCATATAAAATTATCTGCGGTAACGAAGAAATCACCTTGAAACAAGAATGGAAATACCGCCTGGGAGCTCCTATGCCACCGTCTCCAAGCATGATGTTCTTCTGTTACCAGCCGGTATGCCTATACAATGCCATGATAGCCCCGCTGCGTAACTATTCCGTACGAGGCGTATTATGGTATCAGGGCGAATCGAACGTATCGCGCCGGAATGAATACACCTCCCTCCTGACCGCCATGATTGCCGACTGGCGCCGTACATTCGACCAGCCGGAACTCCCCTTCTACATCGTAGAGCTTGCCGACTTCCTGTCTAAAGACGACATCGGCGGCCGGAAAGCCTGGGCGGAAATGAGGCAGGCACAAGCGAAGGCGGCGGCAGCCAACTCCAACACCTATCTTATACGCAACAGCGACTTAGGAGAATGGAACGACATACACCCGCTCGACAAAAAGACCCTGGGCAAACGCGCCGCCGAAAGTGTACTGAACAGCATAAAGAAATAGTACACGGACTTTTGATATGATTAAACCTATAAAGAATGAATAGAATGAACACACTTAACCAAAAAGTGTCCATGGCCGAAAAACTCGGCTATAGCCTCGGAGACTGCTCTGCGAACTTCGTGTTCCAGATGATGATGATTTACCAGACCAAATTCTACACCGATGTATTCGGCCTGGAAGGAGCCATTGCCGGAAGCGTAATGTTGCTGGCGCGTATCGTAGATGCCTTTGTAGACCCTACGGTGGGTATCCTGTCCGACCGTACAAAATCCAAATGGGGTAAATATCGCCCGTGGGTGCTCTGGACAGCTTTGCCGTTCATGGTGTTCTACATTCTGGCATTCTATAATCCGGGCATCGAAGACAAAGGACTCGTAGCCGTATATGCCACCATTTCCTATACCCTGCTGATGACCCTGTACTCATTCAACAACACCCCTTACGCTTCGTTGGGCGGTGTAATGACGAGCGACATCAAAGAGCGCAACAGCATTACCAGCATCCGCTTCGTCGCCGCCACTATCGCACAGTTCATCGTACAAGGACTCACCCTCCCGCTGGTCAGCAAGTTTGCCGGCGAGTCGGGCGACAAAGGACACGGGTGGCTCTGCACGATTTCGCTGTTTGCCGTTATCGGCCTGGTATTCCTATTCATCACCTTCTTCTCCGCCCGCGAGCGCATCACACCGCCGGCCAGCCAAAAGACCGATACCAAGCAAGACATCAAAGACGTTTTCAAGAACATACCCTGGCGTGCCATGTTCGTCCTGACACTGTTCATCTTCACGACCCTCGCCATGTGGGGGAGCGCCATGAACTACTACTTCGAGAACTACGTAGACGCCGATGCGCTCTACGCATTCCTCAATAAATTAGGCCTGGTGGCTACCGAGGCCGGAGACGGAATAGGCTATACCCTGCTGAACGCCTTCGGGCTCATAGTAAGCAGCCCGGACAAGGCATACGAAGTAGGCTTCGGCGTATTCAACATGCTGGGAGCATTAGTCCAGTTCTTCGGCGTAATCCTGCTTTCCAGCTTCCTGGCCAACCGCTACGGAAAGAAGCGCGTATTCATCATATGCCTGGCGCTGACCGCACTGTTCACAGCCTTTTTCTATTTCCCCAACGAAACAGACGTGGAAACGATGTTCGTGCTGAACTTCCTCAAAAGCCTTGCATACGCCCCGACAGTACCCCTGCTTTGGGCTATGATTGCCGACGTAGCCGACCACTCGGAATACGTTAACTACCGCCGTGCCACAGGCTTCATCTTTGCCGGTGTCGTTTTCGCCCTCAAAGCAGGCTTAGGCATCGGCGGCGCCATACTGGGCTTCCTCCTTTCCGGTTTCGGCTATGTATCGGGAGCAGGTACGGCACAAACAGCCTCCGCCATACACGGCATCGTACTTTCGTCCAGCCTGATACCCGCTGCGACATTCTTTATAGGAGTCATTGCGCTCTACTTCTACCCTATCACCAAAGAATACAACGAACGCATGCAGGCGGCGTTGAAAGAGCGCAGGAGTAAAGCAGATTATTAAAACAGTAAAACAGAGCAAACCATGAAACTGAAATACATACCCTTATTCATTACAGCCGCTATCCTGGCCGCATGCAGCAGCGAAAAGAAAGCGGCGGCCGAACCTTCCCTCAAAGAAGCGTTCGGCGATAAATTCCTCGTAGGAGTAGCACTGAATACCCGGCAAGTAGCAGGAAAAGACAGTGCCGCAACGAAAATCATAAAGCACCACTTCAACTCTATCGTTGCCGAGGACTGCATGAAAAGCATGAACATTCACCCCGAAGAAAACAGATACGACTTCGCCGCCGCCGATTCCATAGTGGTATACGGCGAAAGAAACGGAATGGCAGTCATCGGCCATTGCCTGGTGTGGCATTCGCAGCTCGCCCCGTGGTTCTGCGTAGACAAGGACGGCAAGAACGTTTCGCCCGAAGTCCTCAAACAACGGCTGAAAGACCACATCACCACTATCGTAAGCCGCTATAAAGGCCGCATCAAAGGCTGGGACGTAGTGAACGAGGCGATAGAAGCCGACGGCTCCTACCGCAAAAGCAAGTTCTACGAAATCCTGGGCGAAGAATACATACCTCTCGCATTCCGCTACGCCCACGAAGCCGACCCCGATGCAGAGCTGTACTACAACGACTTCGGCATGCATCATCCGGGACGGCGCGACGGAGTGGTGAGACTGGTGAAATCACTGAAAGAAAAAGGCCTCCGCATAGATGCCGTAGGCTTGCAAGGCCATATGGGTATGGACTATCCCAGCGTGGAAGAATTTGAAAAGAGCATGCTCGCCTTCGCCGCTACCGGTGTAAAAGTGATGATTACCGAATGGGAAATGAGCGCACTGCCCACCATACACGACGGAGCCAACATCAGCGATACCGTTGTCTTCAAAGAAGCCATGAACCCCTATCCCGAAAGCCTGCCCGACTCCGTATCCAGAATCTGGAACGCCCGCATGAAAGCATTCTTCGACCTCTTCGTAAAACATGCCGACATCGTAGACCGCGTAACCGTCTGGGGAGTGAGCGACGGCGATTCGTGGAAAAACGACTTCCCCGTGAAAGGCCGCAAGGAATACCCCTTATTATTCGACCGCAACCACCGTCCCAAACCCTTCCTGCGCGAATTGCTGTCCCCCAAGACCGCCCGGTTCGACCCCTTCGTTTACTCGACCGGAAACGAAGAAACGGATGCCGGCAACTCCGTACAGAGCGACAGCGCAGCCGCCTCCTGCATCGCCAACCCCCTGCTCCCCGGTTGCTATCCCGACCCGAGCATCTGCCGCGTAGGAAACGACTACTACCTGGTGAACTCGTCATTCGCCTTCTACCCCGGAGTACCTATCTGGCACAGCACCGACCTCAAAGAGTGGAAACAACTGGGATACGTACTGAACCGCCCCTCACAGCTACCGCTGAAAGACGGTCTACGCATCAGCGGCGGTATCTATGCGCCGGATATCAAGTACAATCCGCATAACAAGCTCTTCTACATGATAACCACCGCCGTAGACGGTGGCGGTAACTTCTTCGTAACGACCGACGACCCTAAAAAAGGAGAATGGAGCGACCCCATATTCCTGCCCGAAGTAGGAGGGATAGACCCCGGTTTCCTGTTCGATAAAGACGGCAAAGCCTACATCGTAAACAACGACGCCCCTGCCGGCAAACCCGAATACAGCGGACACCGTGCTATCTGGATACGCGAGTTCGACTGGAAAAACAACCGTACCGTAGGAAAGCAAAAAGTAATTATAGACGGCGGTGTAGACAAATCGCAGCATCCCAGTTGGATAGAAGGCCCGCACCTCTACCACATAGACGATACCTACTACCTTATGGCGGCAGAAGGCGGTACGGGGCCCAACCACTGCGAAGTCATATTCTCGGCTTCCTCCCCGTTCGGGCCTTTCAAGCCTTGCAGCATCAACCCGATACTGACACAGCGCGACCTGCCGCAAGACCGTCCCGCTCCCGTAACCTGCACCGGCCATGCCGACCTGGTACAGACTCCCGCAGGAGACTGGTATGCCGTATTCCTTGCCGTACGTCCCTACCGCGACGGGCACGATGTCATGGGACGCGAAACCTTCCTGCTGCCCGTGAGCTGGAAAGACGGTCAACCCGTTATCCTGCCTGCCGGCGAAACCATTCGTTACACCGACCGCCCCCTTGCCCCTACTCCGCTTTGGACGGCAAACGGACTGGCCGATGAAGCATTCTTCATCCGCACCCCGCAAAGCACCTATTACGACATAACCAGCGACGGCCAACTAACGCTGACCGCCCGCAGCGTAAGAATCGGCGACCGCCGGCAACCCTCGGCAATCGGCCGCTGGATTACCGCCAACGAATTCTGTGCGCAGACAGCCGTGGGCTTCGCACCCACAGCCCCGGAAGATTTTGCCGGCATCATCCTGTTCCACAACGACGAATGCAACATCCGCTTCGGCAAAACCATGGACGGACAAGGTAACCCTTGCCTGAAACTGACAGCTTGCAGCGTAGGCAAACCCGCTACGGAAACAACTGTTCCCCTACAAGCATCCGATGCCGACAAGAAAGTCTACCTGAAAGTAACGGGTAAGGAAATGCAGGCGGCGGAAAAAGGCGTGTACTACACCTTCTCCTACTCTTTCAGCCCCAATCAAGACTGGAAACAAGCAGGCGAACCCGTCTCCGCCGATTTGCTCAGTACCCAGACAGCCGGTGGCTTCACGGGAACCATGACAGGCATATACGCCACGGGCGATTATGCCGAGTAAAAAGAGGGTAAAGAGAAAAAAGAGATAGGGAAAGGAAAGATAAGATAAGATAAGATAAGATAAGATAAGAGAAAAGAAGAGAAGAGAAGAGGAAGAAAGGAGAAGAAAAAGAAGAAAGAAAAGGAAGAGAAGAAAGGAAAGAAAAAAGAAAAACAATAACCCCAATTAAACAAATAACCGATTTATAACTAAATTCGCTTCACCATGAAAAAAGAAATGAGATACTTAGTTCCGGGAGATTACATGGCAGACCCTGCCGTACACGTTTTTAACGATAGAGTATATATCTACCCCAGCCACGACTGGGAAAGCGGCGTCGAAGAAAACGACAACGGCGACCACTTCAATATGAAAGACTATCACGTCTTCTCCACCGACGACATCATGCACGGTGAAATCAAAGACCACGGTGTAGTGCTCCGGGTGGAAGACATTCCCTGGGCAGGCCGCCAGTTATGGGACTGCGACGTCATTCCGAAAGACGGAAAGTACTACATGTACTTCCCGCTGAAAGACCAGAACGATATTTTCCGTATCGGCGTAGCTATCAGCGACAAGCCCGAAGGCCCGTTCGTTCCGCAAGCCAATCCGATGAAAGGCAGTTACAGCATCGACCCCGCAGTATTCGACGACGGAGACGGCAACCGCTACATCTACTTCGGCGGTCTGTGGGGCGGACAGTTGCAACGCTACCGCGACAACAAAGCATTGGAAAGTGCCGTCTTGCCCGAAGGCGACGAACCGGCACTGCCCTCCCGCGTAGCCAAGCTCAGCGAGGACATGCTGGAATTTGCAGAAGAACCGAAAGCCGTTATCATACTGGACGAAAACGGTAAACCGCTGACCGCGGGCGACACCGAACGCCGCTTCTTCGAGGCAAGCTGGATGCACAAGTACAACGGCAAGTACTACTTCTCCTACTCCACCGGCGATACGCACCGCCTATGCTATGCTATCGGTGACAACCCTTACGGCCCCTTCACCTACCAGGGCGTTATCCTAACCCCGGTGGTAGGCTGGACTACCCACCACGCCATTGCAGAGTACAAAGGCAAATGGTATCTGTTCCACCACGACTGCGTACCCTCCAACGGCAAGACATGGCTCCGCAGCCTGAAAGTCTGCGAACTGGAATACGATGCCGACGGCAAGATAATCACTATCGATGGACAATAACCCCTCATTGCATAGAACCATGAAACACAGAATCTTTTCGCTTTTCTGCGTCGCAATAGTATTCATAACCCAAATGGCTGCCGAGGACGGTAGCCATTTGTGGCTCCGGCTGCCTGCCGGCGCACAGGCACAAGTATCCGCACCCCGCTCCTCGCCTACGCTGGACATCGCCGTGAGCGAGTTGCAACAAGCATGGAAAGGCGCTCCCGTACAGCTAATCGTGAAGAAAGACAAACAGTTGCAGCCGGAAGGCTTCCGCATCCAGCGCAAGGACGGCCGCATCGTGCTCGCCTCTCCCACCGAAACCGGGCTGCTCTATGCCGCCTACCACCTGCTCAGGCTACAAGAAACCGGACGTTGCACAACCGGCTCACCGTTCTCGGCTCCCGATTTCCAACTCACGGAGAACCCCGCATACAGCCTGCGTATCCTCAACCACTGGGACAACCTAAACCGCACCGTAGAGCGCGGCTATGCAGGACAGTCGCTCTGGAACTGGGAAGAACTGCCCGATACCCTTTCCGGCAGGTACGAGGCATATGCCCGTGCCAATGCCTCTATCGGCATTAACGGTAAGGTGCTGAACAACGTAAACGCCTCTCCTAAGATACTCTCCGCCGGATACCTGCAAAAAGTAAAGGCGCTGGCAGACATATTCCGCCCGTACGGACTGCGTGTTTACCTCTCCGTAAACTTCGCCTCGCCCATGATATTGGACAGCCTGAGCACCGCCGACCCACTGGATAAGGAAGTTATCCGCTGGTGGAAAAACAAGGTCAAGGAAATCTACCGCATCATCCCCGACTTCGGCGGCTTCCTGGTGAAAGCCAACTCGGAAGGACAGCCCGGCCCCTGCGACTTCGGGCGTACCCATGCCGAAGGCGCCAACATGCTGGCAGACGCATTGAAGCCCTACAAAGGCATCGTTATGTGGCGCGCCTTCGTGTACAGCCCCTCCGATGCCGACCGTGCCAAGCAAGCATACCTGGAATTCAAACCCCTGGACGGACAATTCCGTAGCAACGTCATCGTCCAGGTAAAGAACGGACCGATAGACTTCCAGCCCCGCGAGCCGTACAGCCCGCTGTTCGGCGCCATGCAGCATACCCCCTTAATGGCGGAATTCCAGGTAACGCAAGAATACCTGGGACACTCCAACCACATAGCCTACCTGGCTCCGATGTGGAAAGAGTTCTTCGAGCTCGTACCGCCCGCTTCCTTAAAAGCGATAGCCGGCGTTGCCAACATAGGCACGGACACCAACTGGTGCGGACACACCTTTGCGCAAGCCAACTGGTATGCCTTCGGACGCCTGGCATGGCAACCCTCCTTATCATCGGAAGACATTGCCGGCGAATGGCTAGCACAGACTTTCCAGCCGCTCGGAAACGAAACCGGCTCCCGGCTGAAAAAGATGATGCTCGACAGCCGCGAAGCGGTAGTAAACTACATGATGCCCCTCGGCCTGCACCATATCTTTGCCTGGGGACACCACTACGGTCCCGAGCCGTGGTGTATCATTCCCGGTGCGCGTCCCGACTGGCTTCCGTCTTACTACCATAGAGCGGACAAGCAAGGAATAGGCTTCGACCGCAGCAGCAAGGGAAGCAATGCCGTTGCACAATACCCCGAAGCGCTGGCAAAGCAGTACGGTAACATCGACACCTGCCCCGAAGAATACCTGTTATGGTTCCACCACGTACCCTGGACTTACCGGATGAAGAACGGCCGTAACCTGTGGGACGAGCTTTGCTACCGCTACGACAGCGGTGTACGCCAGGTAAGGGAGTTCCAGAAAGTATGGGATGCCGCCGAAAAGTACATCGATGCGGAACGTTTCCGCGAAGTACAGTCGCACCTGAGGATACAAGCCCGCGACGCCGTATGGTGGAAAGACGCCTGCCTGCTCTACTTCCAGAAATTCTCAGGCATGCCCATACCCTACGACATCGAGCGGCCTGTACACAGCCTGAAAGATTTGCAGGAAGTGCACCTTCCTATCAGCAACTTCGAGTGTCCCACGGAAGAACTGCTGAACAGGAACAGATAAGATAAACCGCCCTCCGGGAAACATCCGCCAGGCTATCATGCGGAAGGATGCAGGATTCCGGCAGAAAACAGTTGCAGCGTGGCAGGCAGATGTGATAGACACCTTTTATCACACCTGCCTGTTACGCTGCATTCGTCCATAGGACAAGCATCCCCGGCACGCACGCCTGCCGGCATCAGCAGCAGGGGTAAATGCCGTCCTTCCGTATGATAACCGTTGTTCCGAATGGCGGAACAAAGTGTTCCAGCCCGAAAGAACAAAGTGTTCCAGCCTGAAAAAACAAAGTGTTCCGACCTATAAAAACAAAGTGTTCCATGCCGGAAAAACAAAGTGTTTCACCAGGGAGAACAAAGTGTTTCATATATAGAAAACAAAGTGTTCCAACGGGTAGAACACTTTGTTCCGACAAGCAAAACAGATAGTTTCACCCCATAGGAAAACACATCGTCCAACGGACGGGAAACCGCCGTTCCGGTACAAAAGCCCGCCGGGTGCACTATAAAACACAAAAATCGCGGTTATATTCGCAAAAGCCCCCATGATACTATTGAAGAAATTCCGTAAATTTGTCAGCAGAAACGATATACTATGAATTCAAGAATAACGCTTTGTATCTTATACCTGCTCTCGGCCGCCCTATGCTACGGGCAGAAAGGCAAACTTTTTACCGTAGACAGGGAACTGTCGAGCAGTATGCTCAACAGCATTTACCAAGACAAGGAAGGCATCGTATGGATAGCCACGGAGGACGGGCTGAACCGGTACGACGGCGCCAAATTCACAGTCTACAAACACAATCCCGGCAACGAACACTCTTTATGCAACAACTACGTCCGCATCCTGTTCGAGGACTTGCAGGACAATTTCTTCATAGGTACGCTCAGCGGTATACAGACCTACCACCGCGCAACCGGCGTCTTTACCGACATCCCCATGCTTTTCGACAGCGGCGAAACAATGGAAGCCAATGTATCCGCTATCATCGAACGCAAAAACGGCGACATACTGATAGGCACGTCGGGGCACGGAATATTCTCCCTGCACACGGAAGAAGGGCGCTTCGTAGCCCGGCAGCAGCCTGGGCTGGTTCCCAGCTTCCTGATAGACCGGCTCTACGAAGACTCGAAAGGACGGCTATGGATAATCACCGGCGACAAGGGAGTGTACAGCATCGGACAGGACAACCGCCTGGTACACCACCGGCATGAAAAGGAAATGGCATGGCCTTCCTCTATCTGCGAAGACAAAGCCGGCAACATATATGTAGGATGTATGAAGAACGGGCTGTTCAAATACAATCCCAAGGCCGGCACATTTGTCCGCATCCCGTATGCACCCAACCCTCACCTGCCCGTAAAAACGCTGTATTCGATGAACCAGGACGAGATATACATCGGGACAGACGGTAACGGGATGAAGGTGTACGATATCCGGAAGGGGACAATAGAGGAAAGCCGCCTCAACATCACCAGTTTCAACTTCGACAAGGCCAAGATACACTCCATACTGAAGGACAGGCAGGGAAACATCTGGTTAGGATTCTTCCAGAAGGGGGTTATGATAATTCCGCCCGTAACCAACAACTTCAAGTACATGGGTTACAAATCTTCCACCCACAACACGATAGGTTCCAGTTGCATCATGTCGGTATGCAAAGACCACAACGGCACATTCTGGATAGGCACGGACAACGACGGGCTGTACAAAATCGCTCCGGACGGAACCCTCGAAGCACATTTCGAACCGGGCAAAGACGCCGGGCACTCGGTATCGCCCACCATTATGAGCATCTGCGAGGATTCGGAGCACACTATCTGGATAGGCTCCTACCGCGACGGGCTTGCCAGGATGAACCCGCAAACCGGGTACTTCGAATACGTCCCCCTGCCAGACCGGAACAAGAGACACGTACAAAGCATATACAGCATCGTAGAGGACAAGCACAAGCAGTTATGGGTAGGGGCTATGGGAGCAGGGCTGTACCGCATCGACCTGAAAAACCGGGAGGTATTCCGCTGTCCTACCCCGACAAGCGGTCTCGAATACCGCCTGGACGGTAACATACTGCACAACTCATGGATTAACTGCCTGCTGTACACCGCCGGCGACAAACTTTACATAGGCACTTACGACGGGCTGGGCTGCCTCGACATCCCGACGATGAACTTCGCCTCCACCTACCGGGTGAACCGCCTGCTGCAAGGCGAAGTAATCTATGCGCTGCACGAAGATGCGGCAGGCGATATCTGGGCAGGTACTTCACAAGGGCTGAAACGGCTCAATCCCCGGACGCAGGAAATCCGCAGCTACACCCAGGCAGACGGCCTTCCCAGCAATTCCATTTCCGCTATTGAAGGAGATGCGAACGGCAATTTGTGGATAAGCACCAACTTCGGCATCTGCCGGTTCAACCCGGATACGCAGGCTTTCGTCAACTTCTATGCGGGCGACGGCTTGCAGGGCAACGAATTCAGCAAAGGGGTATCCTTTGCCGGACGCCAGGGCGAAATCATCTTCGGCGGAACCAACGGCATCACCTACTTCAATCCGCAGGAGATAACGAGCCCCAACAAGAAACCGGAAATACGCATCACGGACTTCTACATCCACGACAAGGCGGTCGTAGCAGGAATGAAGTCGGGGCGACACGATATCGTTACGACTGCCGTGATGAATGCCGACAAGTTCCGCCTGTCTTACAAGGACAACTCTTTCAGTATCGAATTCTCCGCCATGGAGTTTTACGCTCCCGAGCGCATCAGCTACTCGTACGCATTCAACAACGACACGTGGGTGAACCTGCAACCCGGAGTCAACCGGGTATCGTTCAGCGACCTGGCGCCGGGTACTTACCACTTCAAGGTAAAGGCGCGCGACTATGACTCCTGCTCCGACACCCGCAACCTGACTATCGTCATCTCCCCGCCCTGGTATGTATCCTGGTGGGCGAAAACGGCGTACTGCCTGGCATTCGTTCTCCTCGCCTCTTTCATCATGTACCAGGTGCGGCAACGATACCGCGCCCGCCAGAGAATGTTGGAGCACATCCATGCCGAACAGTTGAATGAGGCGAAGTTGCAGTTCTTCATCAACATCTCCCACGAGATACGTACTCCGATGTCGCTCATCATAAGCCCGCTGCAAAAGCTGATGAGCACGGACAGCGACCGGGAACGCCAGCGGAACTACAACACGATTTACCGCAACGCCGAGCGAATTCTCCGGCTCGTCAACCAGCTTATGGACATCCGCAAGATAGACAAAGGACAGATGCAGCTCAAGTTCCGGGAGACGGAGCTCGTGAGCTTCTTGCAGGATTTATATTACACTTTCGAATACCAGGCAACCGCCAAGCACATCACGATGAGTTTTCTGCCGGAAACGGAAGAGCTGAAAGCCTGGATAGACCCGAAGAACTTCGACAAGGTTATCCTGAACGTGCTTTCCAACGCCTTCAAGTTTACGCCGGAGAACGGCAGCATATGTATCCGCCTGAGCACCGGCAGCAACCCGGACGCACCGCAGGCAGCCTTGCGCCGTTACTTCGAAATCAGCATAGAGGACAGCGGAACCGGTATCGACGAAACCGAGATAGAGCGCATCTTCGACCGCTTCTACCAGGTGCGCAACAGCCGGAACACTTCGGACATCGGTACAGGCATCGGGTTGCACCTCACCCGCTCGCTGGTGGAGCTGCACCACGGTACTGTTACTGCCGAAAACAACAAGGGGGCTGCCGGATGCCGTTTCATCATCCGCCTGCCTTTAGGAAAAGACCACCTGACGCCGGAAGAACTGGACGACCCGGCAACAGCGCCGGCCGCCGTGCACATAACCACGGCGTTGCCCACCCCGCCGCTTGCGGAGGAGCCCGGAAAGATACATGCCAAGTCCAGGTACCGCGTACTGGTGGTAGAGGACGACGAGGAGATACGCCGCTACATCTGCCGGGAGCTGGGCAGCGACTTCCACACACAGGAGTGCGGCAACGGCAAGGAGGCGCTTGCACGGGTATTGAAGAAAGCGCCGGACTTGATTATCAGCGACATTATGATGCCCGAAATGGACGGTATGGCTCTTTGTACGAAGATTAAGCAGAATATCAACATCAACCATATCCCCGTTATCCTGCTTACCGCCAAGACACGGGAGGAAGATAATCTGGAAGGCCTCAGCACCGGGGCGGATGCCTATATTACCAAGCCTTTCAGCATCGAGATACTCCGGCAAACCGCCCTCAACCTGATTAAGAGCCGGGAAGTGCTGAAAAACAGCTTCCGGGGCAGCCAGGAACAGGAGGAACGGATACAGAAGTTAGAGGTGGAGTCGCCGGACGAACGCCTGCTGAACCGTATAATGAAGGTTATCAACGACAATATAAGCAATCCGGGACTGAATGTCGAAATGATTGCCGGAACCGTAGGCATCAGCCGCGTACACTTGCACCGCAAGCTGAAGGAGCTCACCAACCAGTCTACCCGCGACCTGATACGCAATGTCCGGCTAAAGCAGGCTGCGGACTTGCTGTCCAAGAAGAGGCATAACATCAATGAAATCGCCGCCTTGACGGGTTTCACCAATGTAGCCTACTTCTCGACTGCTTTCAAGGAGTTATATGGAATGACGCCCACCGCCTACATGGAGCAGAGCCTGCAACCGCCTACTCCGGACGGGGAATGAAGCAGGGCGACTCGTCCATATACAGATAGGTTTTCCGGTATCCGCCTAAATCGACCACAATCTTTTCAAATACGATTCCCGGGTCTAAAGGTTTCAACGTGAGGGTGCGCAGCTTGTCGCCGGCAGCCGGCAGCTTCAGCTTCACCTGGCTCTCGACCACTCTCCGGGCAACGGTCGGATAGAATACCGAGTACACATTCTCCGGTTCTTCGTTCAGGTTGGCATTGAAGTTAACCGTTTGCGTATCGCCGCCGGTGAAACCGACTTCATATTCGTGCCCTTTTGTATCATGGAACGCCAGCGTGGACTTTACGACGACATGCACGGTTACTTCGGTAACATCTTCGGGGATTTCCATTTTATAGGAAAGGGAGGCTCCGGCAACCTCTTTCGAGTAAGGCATCAGCGCCATTCCGCTCAATGTGCGTCCCATATAGGGGATAACCGTCCACTGTGCCCCGGCAGCGTCTTTTTTCTCGAAATAGTGCTCGGCTTCCATTGCCACTACTCCGTTACGGGACTTGAATACATAGCCGCCCGCCGCCTGCTCCGGCGCTTCCACGCGATATGTTTCCGGCAGTTTGTCCTCCGGGAAGTTGTCGTTCCATGAGGTATAGCCGATGTGTTTCTGTATCATCATATTCTTCCACTTGCCGCCGGACATCACGTTGTTGTAGTCGTGGCACAAGTCTTTATCCCGCTTAAAAGCCTGCTCTACCTTATCCGCCCAGTAATTTGCCTGCGGGTTGTTCTCTTTGTAGAGCTTGTGGTTCATGGCCTGCGCATAGTACATCTCGTACAGGTTGGCCATTGCCTGGACCGGGAACAGGATGAGTTGCTTGTACGCATCCTTGTACGCCGGCTCGAGCGATATATACTGGCGTAACGCTTCCGCCTCGAGCTTTATAAACTCGTCCGAAACCTGCTTCCATTCTCCGGTTTCCAGGTTATAAGTTCCGCTATCGAGCATCTCGGCGGTAACCCTGCCGGCGTATTTGCTGTACAGGTTCAGGATGCGCATGGCTTCATCCGCCTGCTCCTCGCCGAACTGCTGGGCGCAGAACCCGCGCGGATGCTCCAGCAGGTTGTCCGCCGTGTAGCGTTTAGGGTTCCATGCCATGTCGAGGAACAGGGTAATGGGGTATTCCATGGGCTTCAGGTCGCCCACATTGAGTATCCATAACTTGTCTACTCCATAGTCGTAGGTCAGTTGCAACTGTTCCCACATGTTCTGGATAGGGGTTACGTTGAGCCATTTCGTATTACGGGGCGCACCTACGTAGTCCACATGATAGTACATGCCCCAGCCTCCGGGATGTTTCCTCTCTTCCGCATTGGGCAGGCGGCGCACATTGCCCCAGTTGTCGTCGCTCAGCAGCATGATGACATCGTCGGGTACTCTGAGCCCCATATCGTAGTAGCGCTGTACTTCTTTATAGATAGCCCATACCTGCGGACGCTTTTCCGGAGCCTTCCCCGTTACTTCCTTAATGATGCGCCGCTGGTTCTTGAAGATTTTCTCCATTAAGCGCATATTCTCTTCGTCGCGCGGTACATACTTGTCGTCTTCTCCTTCTTTTCCGCCCATGGGGGTATCGCCGTCGCCGCGCATGCCGATAGTTATCAAATCTTCCGTACCGGCTGCCCGTTCGATACCTTCGCGGAAGAAGCGGTCGATGACTTCCTGGTTGGAGGCATAGTCCCATACTCCGTATTCCTTGCGCTTTCTCGCCCATTCCTGATGATTGCGCGCCATAGGTTCGTGGTGGGAGGTTCCCATAATGACGCCCATTTCATTGGCGGTCTTGCTGTTCTCGGGGTCGTCGGCATAGAAGCTCCAGCCCCACATGGCAGGCCACATGAAGTTGCCGCGCAAACGGAGAATCAGCTCGAACACGCGGGCATAAAAACGGTGGTCGCCGTAATCCGTTCCATAGGTGTGCTTTACCCACCCCGTAAGGCAAGGAGCCTCGTCATTCAGGAAGATACCGCGGTACTTCACTGCCGGTTCGCCCGCCGTATAGCTTCCGCGGGCAATGGATAAGTTCTGCTGCGGCACTACCGGCACATCAGCCCAGTCATACCACGGCGAGACGCCTATCTGCTCCGAAAGCTCGTATATTCCATAAATCGTTCCGCGCTTATCGCTTCCCGCAATAACCAGCGCCTCGTCCACATTCTCCAAAGGGGCGGATACTACGGTCATCAAGTATTTTTCGTTCTTGGATTTCAGCAACGAGGCGTCTATCTTCTTGGCTTTCGCCAGTTCTTTTATATAGCGGCTGTGGAGCGTACCCACTATAATCATACGTTTTGCACGGGGTTCGAACTGCAAATCGGCAGCCTTGCCGGTTACCCGCTTAAAGTCGCTCCGGAGGTTTTTCGCCGCTATCATTACGCCGGCATCTTCCTGTTCGTCTATCAGGATAGCATCGGGAACGCCGTTCTCTACAAGCGTAAAGCGGTCGGGAGCCAACCGGGCGGAGGTGATGCCTTTATGGTCTATGGCTCCTGCATCCAGGCAGAAAAGGGAAAACAGCAATATTCCCAAACTTTTTTTCATTTTCATCGTATTCATATCGTTTAGTTATCGTATTTAAAATAGTCTACATCTACATAGCCTCCCAAGGATTTCGTCGCATAATTGAATATAGCGAACTTACTTCCCATAAAGAACTTGGTATAGTCGAAAATCATCTTACAGGGTTCTCCTATCCGCTTCCACTCTTTGTTGTCGTAGCTGTAATAGAAAGTGGCTTCGTCTTTCTTGTCGGCAAAGTCGCCGTCGATGCGAAGATAAACAAAATCTTTCTCACAAGCTACACGTTCTTTCTCTGCTACATCCACTGCCGTCACCCGTTTTTTCTTTTCCGACAGGCTGACGGACTGGGTGGACATCACCAGGTGTTTCTTCCCGTTCTCCTTTACCACGGCAAGTACTCCCGACAAACCGTTGAAAGCGCTGAAGCCTGCTACGTCTCCCTCTTTCATCTTCGACACGTCCATGGCAATTACGCCGCTGCACCGGGGTCCGCTCATGCGTTGGGTCAGTGTATTGGGAGCGAGGAACAGGTTGTCTGCCACCCGCCCCGTTTTCAGCCGCAGAAAGCCCGGACGCTCGGTCAGCGACCAGCAATCGTCCAGCGGGTTGTGGTTCCACTGCCAGTTAAGGCTCAGCTTGCCGGTACTGAAATCGTCGCTTCCCATAATGCTCCCCTTGCATTCGTCGGGATAGGTGGTCATCGTCATCGACTCGGGCACGCGCCCTTCGGCATCGCCCAGCATCGGCCAGCCGTCTACCCAGCGGCAGGGCATCAGGGTAGGTACGCGCCCTATGCCGCCCCGGTCTTGGAAGATAAATCCGTACCAGTTGCCGTCGGGGGTATCCACGATGCAGCCTTGCCCCACGCCGCCGTAGCCCTGGAACTCGGTTTCGAGGATGACTTTCTTCTCATACGGACCGGTAATCTTGTCGGCACGGTAGCATACCTCGCGGCGCAGCCTGCCGGGTATGCTCCAGTCCATGGATATCATCATCAGGTAGTACTTGCCGTTATGTTTGAAAGCCTGGCTTCCTTCCAACAGTCCTTGTTCGTCGGCATCGCGTTCGAATATTTTCATATCTATGCCGCCGGGTTCCACGTCGCTGAGGTCGCTCTTGAGCTGGCGCAACTGTCCCGTTCCGTAAAACAGGTAGACTTTACCGTCGTCGTCGAAAAGCAACGAGGCATCGTGATGATGAGGCGGACGCGAAACCAAGGTCCACTCGCCGGCAGGGTCTTCGGCGGTATAGATATAACCGCGGTAGGGTTCGTCATTGGGCGAGAACCATACATAGAACCGCCCGTCGTGATAGCGGATGCTCGATGCCCACTGTCCGCGGCCGTATGCGGTTCCTTCCTTCAAATCGTAACGGGGCAGGTCGGTGAGTTTCTGGAATACGTAGCTGATAGTTTCCCAATGTACCAGGTCTTTCGAACGCATCACCGGACAACCGGGCATCAGATGCATGGTAGTACTCACCAGGTAGTAATAATCGCCCACCCTTATCATCGACGGGTCGGGCACATCGGCATTTATTACCGGATTGCTGAATGTTTCCTGCTGCTGCGCAGCCGCTCCCAACGAGAGAAGAAGCAGAACGGCCGAGACAGTTATTTTCTTTAAATTCATAGGTTATTATTTAAGTATCGTTCCATATACGTGTTTCTCAATCCAGGGCAGCCCGTTCGAATATATATTCTTTACCGGGTTCCGTCTGCACATCGTACTCATATACTTTATAGAGTATGGGGAGCTGGGGTGTTTTCAACGCTTCGGATTTCAAGGGCTCGGCAATCATTGCCGGTGCATACAGCATGTTGGGGCAATCGCCTTTTGCCGGTTGCAGCCCCGTTCCCTTCAAAGGTACATAACTGCGGATGCGCAGCACGCCTCCTATGCGTGAGCGGACTTTGGCATGAAGCAGTTGTGCACCGCTCCACTTCATATCCACCACAAAACCGCCGCGGGCTACCAGACCGCTGATGCTGCCTTCGCTCCATTCTTCGGGCAGGGCAGGGAGTAACTGCACCGCTCCGTCGTGGCTTTGGAGAAGCATCTCGGCCACTCCTGCCGTATAGCCGAAGTTACCGTCTATCTGGAAAGGCGGATGTGCATCGAACAGGTTGGGATAGGTACGCCCCTGCGGAAACTCCCGCGTCTTGTCATCGCCCGGAAGGATGCGGAGCATATTCTTTATAATCTTGTAGGCGTGGTTGCCGTCGAGCATACGTGCCCAGAAGTTTATCTTCCAGCCGATACTCCAGCCCGTCGCAGCATCGCCCCGCTGCAAGAGCGTATTCCGGGCAGCCTGGAATAGTTCGGGATGAAGCCTCGGCGAAATCTGGTTGCTGGGGTACAAGCCGTAGAGATGCGAGATGTGACGGTGGTCGTCGCGGGGATTATCGGCATCTGCCAGCCATTCCTGGAGCTGGTTATAATGTCCTATCTGCATAGGCGGCAATTGCTTGACAGCGATAGCCAATGAGTCCCGGTATGCCTGCGGCTCGCCCAATATGCGGGCGGCAAGCATCGTGTTATAGAGTGCATCGAACGCTATCTGGTTATCCATAGTACATCCGGCGGTAATGGAGGAACCGGCATAACCGTGTTCGGGCGACATGGAAGGGGCTGTTACCAGCCAGCCGTTGCCGGGGTGTTTCACCAAATGGCTCAGGTAGAAATCGGCAGTGCCTTTCAGTACCGGATAATACCGCTGCAAGAACTCTTTGTCGCCGGTGAAAAGGTAGTGTTGCCACAAGTGTTGCGCCAGCCAGGCTCCGCCATTAGGCCACATGCCGAAATAAGCGGCATCCACCGGCCCGCTGGCGCGCCATATATCGGTATTGTGGTGGGCTACCCAGCCTCGCGCTCCGTAAAGTGTTCCGGCGGTTTTCCTGCCGGTCGTGCTCAGCTCGCTCACCATATCGAAAAGCGGCTGGTGGTTTTCCGACAGGTTCGTTACCTCGGCAGGCCAGTAGTTCATTTCCGCATTGATATTGATTGTGTATTTGCTGTCCCAGGGGGCATTGACGCTGCCGCACCACAAGCCTTGCAGGTTGGCGGGCTGGCCGCTGGGCTGCGAAGAAGAGATTAGCAGGTAACGGCCATACTGGAACATCAGCGCCACGAGGTTCAGGTCGTCTCCGCCGGCAAAAGCGGCGACCCGCTTATCCGTCTCCAATGTGGAAGCGGCGGTAGAAGGTATGGAAAACTTCACGCGGTCGAACTGTTCCTTGTAGGCGGCAATATGATTGGCAAGGGCTTGCTCATAAGGAACTTTCACCGCCCGCTTCAAAACGGAGGAAACACGCTTAGACGCATTTCCGCTCACATCGCGGTAATTCACAAAATTCGTTGCGGCGGCTATATAAAGGGTGGCTACGGTAGCCCGGTTCACAACTACGGATTCGTCGGATTTACCGGACTTCCCATCGTGTTTCACCAGCACCCGGCACTCGGCATTCAGCGCCGCAGGTACTCCTTCCTGTTCCGCACCTTCGCACTTCACAATCAGTTCATTGCCTTTCGCCTTCACGGTATGTTTCAAAGGAGAGCCGTAGTTCAGGCTAAAATCCAGCGCTCCCGGTTTGTCCGCTTCCATGCGTACGATAATCACATCGTCGGCAAGCGATGAAAAGACGGTACGGGTATATGTTACCCCGCCTGCAACGTAACGGGTAACGGCCGTAGCATTCTCTATATCCAGTTCACGGTAGTAGTTTCCGGCATTTCCATGCCCCGGCTGCTCAATGAACAGACTACCCATTGTAAGGAAGCGCATGCCGTGTTGTCCGGTAAAGAAGTTCTCATCTATCAGTTTCTGGGCTTCCGCCGGGCGGTTGGCGAACACAAGTTCGCGCACTTTTGCCAGGACTTCTTTTCCTTTCGGATTGTCATTGCTATAAGGTCCGCCTGCCCAGAAGGTTTCTTCATTGAGCTGTATTTCCTCTTTGTCCGTACCGCCGTAAACCATAGCTCCCAGGTGGGAGTTGCCCACAGGAAGCGCTTCCACCCAACGGCGTGCCGGTGTAGAATACCACAGCTTCATCCGGGTTGCTTCCTGCTTGTTCACCAATGCTTTGTAACCCAGCAGTTGCAACATGGTTTCGGCATAGCGGGCTCCGAGCATACGGTATCCGCGGGCAGTAAAATGCAGATTGTCTCCGGCTGCCGGACAGCCTGCGGAAGAAACGACATGCGCCGTAGGGATTACTTGCGGCAGCGTATCTATTATTTCATTCATGCTTGCGCAGACGCCTTTCTGGTCGGCATGTACCACCTCTCCCGCCAGCAAAGGAACTTCTTCGGCTTTCAGGTTCAAATCTGCCAGCAAGTTCTCATATACTTCTTTTAGCTTTTGCGGCCACTCTTTGTCGCCTGTATTCGACTCTCCCTGGTGTACCAGAATGCCTTTTATCACTCCGTCTTTCTGTGCTTTCCTCGCCAAGTCCACCAACCGGCCGTAGGGATTGTTATCGTAAGACTTCGCCATGTTTTTCAACCAGTCGGGCTGGGAAACGATATGTGCCGCATAATTCTCCTTATCGAACAGTTCGATACGGCAACCGCCGATAGCTACGTTGATAACTCCCACCTTTATATCCTGCGGCAGATTATCTACCATAGTACGCCCGAAATAGTCGCACGGGGTCAGCCCCGTATGGCAACGGGACAACGGCGGAACGGCCTTATACCATTCGCCTTTCACCCTTCCCCGCTCGGGGCAGCCCACTGCGGACATCATCAGGAAGCGTCCGCTGATTCCTACACTGTCCTGCGGCTCCACACGTGCATTACCTTCCATATTCGACTGTCCGAAAGCCAGGTAAATATGAAAGTTCTTATCCTGGGCATACATAGCCGGGCAGCTTCCCAGGAGCAGGCAGCCCAGCAACAAATTAATCACCCTGTTTTTCATTCTTATTTTTAAGTTTGCAATAGTTAATGGTTTTCTGGAAATATAATCCGGTAGTTTCCGCTCAGGTGCATGAAAGCGAACAAACGGAGAAGCCCGTCGTAATAGGCGTCGAAATATCCGTCGTCGTAAGGAACGTGTTCCGCATTCCATAAACGGTCTACAAATTCGCGGCTCTTGTCGTGCGTACACACCAACGATACCGCAGCCGTAGTGGCAACCAGCCCCAGGGAATGTCTCAACTTTTTATAGCCTCCGGCTCCCAGCAGTTCCGCCACCGGCGTACCGTCCACGTTATACTGGTCTACAAAAGTATCTATGCCTTGGGCGTAAAAGAAGTTTTGTATCTTGTTTCCGTACTCTTGCTGCCACTTCCTGTCTGCACACGCCCACGAGTAATCCAGTGCTATGTTCATGGGTACGCGCCAGGAGTCGAAACGGAAAGCATCTCCTATAATCCGGTTGCTGCCGAGCAATGTACCGTCATAGTTGTTGTAGTCCGGATTAAGCCCGGTCACGGGATGAATGCTTTTATGCAGGTATTCGCGGCTCTTGCGGGCACACTCCCGCCAGAATTCGCTTCTTCCGTCTTTCGCCCACCGTGCCCATACTTCATAAAATGCGGGAACATGGTAAGAAGGGTCTGTAAACCGTCCTCCGAAACGGTCTGGGGTGAATGTTATCAGCCGATGCTCCAGGTTGATAAGGGGAGCAACCCTGTCCATGCCTGCTTTCTGCATGGAGCAGTCCAGGATATGCTGCGCCTCGGCAAGGTAATCGATACCCGTATCGTTGCCCCAGCGGTTGGAGGCGAAGATAAGCGCCGTTACGTAATAAAGTTCCCCGTCGGAAGCCGGTCCCTGTGCATTGCGTGTACCGTCGGTCTTGCAACTCCATGCAAAATATCCTTTCAGGGGACCTTCCTGATGTTGCATGTATTTCTTTCCCCACCGCCATAAACGGTCAAAGATATCTTTCCTGTCGAACTGGACTGCAATCATCAACCCGTAGGACATTCCTTCCGTGCGTACATCATGGTTCTTTATATCGCTGATGTAGGCCAACGAATCGCCCACTTCGAAATAGACTTTGTGTGGTCCGTAAAAAACACTCTCGAACACCGATTTCAATTTCGCGTCTATATCTTCCTGCTTATAACCCAGCTCTGCAAAGAGGTTGCGGTAGTGTCTCGTTTCGAAAGCACCTTTAGTATAAGGCCGTCCGTTCTCGCCCGGGTATTCCGGTTCTGGGTCTGCCCACGGCATCCATTTCAAATAGTCCACATCCGCAAACATCTCGGCTTTGGTTACCGCGGTGTTCACATCCGCCTTACCCAGCAGGAATTTGTCGATAAACGCCTCTACTTCCGGGTACTGGCTCTCGGGAAGCATACAGTGCATATGGCCTCCCTGAAAGGAAAATCCCATGCGGTCTTCTATACTGAAAGCTTTCCATACCGTCCGCGCCGCCTGGCAGGAAACGTAGTCCGACTCTTCCGCCAACCATTCGTAATCGGTATTTCCCAGTACCAGCAATGCGCGGGGAGCAATCAAGGCAGCCAGTTCGTGGTGGTCTACCGGCAAGCGGCTCACGTTTTTACCGGCAAACTGCCGCATGCTCTCCAGGAACCAGGCGTAGTTAGTGCGTCCCAAGGTTTCTACATTTCCCAGGGTTTCGGAAACACGCCAGGCATCGACGCCTCCCCCGCCGGGCTCCTGGGCAATGGTCAATGCGATGCGTTCATCGAAAGCACCGGCAAACAACGCCATTTTACCTGCAAATGAGCAACCGGATATAGCCAGGCGGGAAAGGTCGATGTGCGATTTCTTCCCTACTTTTTCCAGCCCGTCAATCAGCCGGCTTACTCCCCACGACCATGCACAATAGGCGCCCATTTCCGTCTGGCCGGGATACAAGCGATTTATTGGCTCGGCGCCACGTTTCTGCGTATGGGACATGACTTGCGTAAAGTCGAACGTAATCTGTGCGATTCCTCTCTTGTCGAACAATTGGGGCGGAAGGGAACCGGTAGGCCTGCCTATCCCGATAATGGCAGGAAACGGCCCGTTACCGCCGGGATATTTTACAGGCGCCGTCAATAGCAATGTCTCACCGTTTTCGTGCACTGTAACCCGCAACGTATCGTTGTGCAAAACCGCTTCTATGCTGTCCTTCGAAACAATGGGGTTCATTCCCAACTCATAGTGTTGCAGTTGCCGGGCTATCTCGAAGCGGCGGCGTTCCCAATCTTCGAAAGCGGTCGAGCGTCCGCTCCCGTCGGCCCATGCAAATGGGTCGGGAAGAGCGGTTATCTCCGGTAATTTATCTATCGGGGGCATTTCGGGAACGGGATAGTTACCGCCCATACATTCCCTGTCGTAAACCAAAGGTATCTCCGTTTGCCCGAAAGCCGCCGTCTGCGTCAGTAATAAAGTAATCAAAGCTATTCTTATCTTTTTTATATTCGTCATGGTATGTGGGTCTTAAGGTGTGCAATGTGTTTACTTTTTGAATAAGTGGGGAACGAATTCGCGCAGGCAACGCCGCCACGTCAGCCATTCATGCCCCGTACCCTGCGACTCGTAATAGGTAACGTCGATGCCGAGTTCGTGCAAAGAGTCCGCAAGTTGTTTCGTGCCGAACTGTTCTTCCGTTCCGCATCCCAGGAATAAGTAATGGACTTTTTTATTGAATTTGCCGGCATCGGCAAACACGCCGTCATAACACGTCTTTACATCCAAGCCGAAGATAGCACCGCTGAAAGCGCCGATATAAGAGAACTTATCCAGGTTGGGCAAAGCTGTGCTGAAAGTCTGATGTCCGCCCCATGACAACCCTGCCATGGCACGGTGTTCGCGGTCTTTGCAGGTACGGAAATTCTTATCAATCATCGGTATCAGGTCGTTCAGCATCACGCCATAGAAGGACGCACCGTACAGAGCCCTTTCCTCGTTCACATCTTTGCCTTTCCGGGGAACGAACGGAGCCTCCACATCGCCGCTGTCCATTACGACAAGCATCGGCTCGCATTGGTCGGAAGCTATCAGGTTGTCCATAATGTGCTGCATACATCCCTGCGTAGACCAGCCCGTTTCATCTTCTCCCATACCGTGTTGCAGATAGAGTACCGGATAGCGTTTCTTTACGTTGGTTTCATACTCCGCCGGTGTGTACACCATGCAACGGCGGAATTCTTTCTTCGTTTCCGAATAGTAGATGCAAGAACGTACTTGCCCATGAGGTACTCCCTGCTGCGGGCGGTAATAATCGCCTTCTTTTCCTTCGGGAACTTCTATCCCGCTTGCCATACGGCAACATCCGAAGAATGTGTAACTGGACGGGGCAGCTACGGACACGCCGTCCGCTATCAGGAAGTAATAATGGAAGCCCACAACGAGCGGGTCGGTTTTCACTGTCCAGAAACCCTCCGCATCTTTCTGCATATCATATTTCTTTCCGCCGCAATCTACCTGGAGCTTGCTTGCCTGCGGAGCATAGAAACGGAAATAAGCACAGCGGTCGGCATCCAGGCGAGGATATTCATAACCGGGAATATTGGTGGATGCGGCCTGCGTAGCGTTTTTTACGTCCTGTGCCACCGTATCTTCTTTATCGAATTTCCACCAGTCGAAATTAAACAGTTTGCATCCTTTCCTTCCTTTGAATACGAAATAAACATCGTGTACTCCCGTCACCGGATTCGCTACGGCAGCCTGCATCGTTGTCCAGCACTCCCAGCCACCGGTATGGGGAACTGCGATTTCCGCTATCAGGGCTCCGCCGATACTGTCGGTACGCACTTCTATCCGCCCGCCGCGCAGTGCGCTCGCAACCGATGCGGAGAACCGTTTCGGCGACCAGTTGCCGAAGTCTACCTCACGCACTTTGATATAATCGCCATTATGGATTTCAGATATGTATATGCCTGTTTGTGCATTAGGCTCCGACTTTACCCCTTCCGAGAAGGCGATGGTTTCGGCCTCTATCCTTCCGTAAGGGCTGAGCTTGCCAACCGGTTTCACTCCCTCGCGCGTGGCATTGATAATAGGAAAAGTCCCGTCTGCATTATACGTAAACTGTTCCACCGCCACACTGCGTCCGAAGCCGCCCCCGCCGGGCAGCTTCCCGGTATGGTAGAAGAAGTAGGAATTTCCTTTATAATCCGTCACCCCGCAATGGTTCGTAAATGAGCCCGTATCTTGCAACGGCATAATCTCTCCCATATATTTCCACGGTCCCAGGGGGGTGTCTCCCATCGAATATGCAATATGTTCGGGTACGCCTCCGGCAGCATAAAGCAAATAATACTTCCCGTTGCGTTTGTGAAGCCACGGTCCCTCCGTATAGGTATCCTTATATTTTTTACCCTTCACGCGTTTGTCCGGGTTAGGAGCTCCGAAGCTTTCGACAGTCTGTTCCATTTTACGGACTTCACCCTTCAATGAAACCATATCCTCGTTCAGTTCCGCATAATAGATGTTGGGATTTCCCCAATACAGATAGGCCTGTCCGTCATCATCGATGAAAACGGTAGGGTCGATGAAATCCCAATTGCCGTCGTAAAGCGGCTTACCGATAGCATCTTTAAAAGGGCCGAGCGGAGAATCTCCCACCGCCACGCCTATCGCCATGGCATTAGTCAGCTTGGAATGCAGGCAAACGTACCAATAGAACTTTCCATTACGCTCGATGCATTGCGCCGCCCAGGCACGGTCGTCTGCCCAGTCGAACGACTCGATAGCAAGCGGAGAACCGTGGTCAGTCCAGTTTACCATATCTTTTGTGGAATAAACGCGCCACTCCTGCATCCAGAAGAAGTCAGCTTTATCTTCGTCATGCCCAGTATAGACATACAGCGTACCGTCGTGCACCATAGGAGCCGGGTCGGTAGTATAACAGGTTTGTACTATCGGGTTCTGTCCCTGCACGACACCGGCCAGCAGCAAAGCCACTCCACCCATTATACCTTTCTTGATACTCGATAAATTCAATGCGGTTTTCATGTTCATTTCATTACATTTATTTTGTCGTTTTTATTTTATTACCTTCTTAGTTTACAGTCCGTCGCCTTTCCGATAAGGGCTTTCCACAAGATTCAGGCGGCTCGCCTCATCTCCGCCGCAATCCACTATTATTTTATGCAACACCATAGCAGGCGCCAATGGACGGATTGTCAATGTATGTACGCCCTTACCCCAGTCGACCTCCGGAAAATAAACCGCTGATTCTATAATCCGGGCTGCACCGGCAGGATACATCTTGGTATAGCAATTAGCCCAGGTCATCTCCGAATTATAGTTGATAATCCGTTCCTTTCCACCGTCCAGGCTAATGGCATAACTATGTCCGCCTTTAATAAAAGGTAATGTACTATCCAGAATCAACCGCAGGCGAACTCCTTTCAATTCGGATTTAAGCTTCATCCGATATGTCAGCGAAGCACCCTCCACCGGCTTATCATACGGCATCAATGCCAACCCCGACAGTGTACGGCCTAAATCTGGAATAACCGTCCAGCGGGTGTCGGCACTTTGCGTGCTTTCTACAAAATGCTCGGCCTCCATAACAACTACCCCTCTCGCCTCTTCGTACACATAACCTCCCGGCCGGTAAGCATCGGCATCCACCCGTTTCACTTCGGGCATTATATTTCCCTCTTTAGGCTCGTCCCAACTGGTATATCCGATGTGGGTCTGGTCCATTAAATGATTCCATTTTCCCCCTGCGATATTGTGATTGTAGTCATAACAGAGCTCTGCATCCCGCTTAAAACAATATTCCGCCCTATCCGCCCACTCATTGGCACGCGGGTCGCCGTCGGCAGCATATTTGCGGTTTACAGCCACGGCATAATATAGCTCATAAAGATTGGCCATGGCCTGTACCGGAAAAAGTATCAGTTCCTTATAAGCATCTTTCAGCTTGTCGGGCAATACCCGGAACTGGCGATAAGCATAAGCCTCCAAGGCAAGAAACTCATCCGTTACGGCCTTGAACTCTCCATTGGAAAGATTATACGTCCGGCTGTCGAGCATCTCGGCGGTTACCCGGGCGGCATATTTGCAATACAGATTCAAGATGCGGGCGGCCTCTGCTGCATATTCGTCTCCAAATTGCTGCCTGCAAAAGTTACGGGTATAATCCGACAAGTTACCGGCAGTGAACCGTTCCGGATTCCAAGCCATAGTCAAGAAGAAATCGGTGGGGAACTCATTCGGCTTCAAATCGCCCACGTTCAGAATCCACATTTCATCCACCCCATAAGTATATGTCAGGTACAACTGTTCCCACATATGCTGAATCTGTGTCATGTTCAGCCATTGATAAGCGCGCGGCGCACCATGCAAGTCTACATGATAATACATACCGTATCCGCCGGGATGCCGCTTGGCATTCAAATCCGGCAAACGGCGTACATCGCCCCAATTGTCATCGCAAAGCAAAATCATCACATCATCCGGGATTTTCATTCCCTTATCATAATACTCCAGCACTTCGCTGTAAAGTGCCCAAAGCTGGGGAGTTTCGGAAGCCGGCTTACCGGTAACGTCCGCAATGATTTTACGCTGTTCTTTTACAATATTTTCCAGAAGCCGCGTATCCGTGTCAGGGCCCATCGGAGCATCTCCGTCGCCCCTCATGGCTATGGTCACTACTTCTTCCTTGCCTTTCATACGTTCAATCCCCTCACGGAAGAAACGGTCTATATTCTCCTTATTCGTCTGATAATTCCACGGGCCGTACTCCTTGCGCTTGCGTGCATATTCCTGGTGGTTCCTTGCCATCGGTTCGTGATGCGAAGTGCCGATTATGATTCCCATTTCGTCGGCCAAGGGACTATTCATCGAGTCGTCGGCATAGAACGCCGCACTCCACATGGCAGGCCACAAAAAATTTGCTTTCAGGCGAAGCAGAAGCTCATACACATGCACGTACATCTTACTGTTGAATCCACCGAACTTTTCGGTAGTCCATCCTCCCATACACGGCCATTCGTCATTGATAAAAATGCCGCGATACCGTACTGCCGGTTCTCCGTCCGTATAGATACCGCCTTTTATATAAACAGCATCCCGGCGCGTTACCGGAACATCCGCCCACCAATACCACGGTGATATCCCTATCTGGCGCGAAAGCTCGTAAACGCCATAAATCGTACCCCGCTTGTCACTTCCGGCAATGAGCAAAACATCTCCTTCCACTCCTTCCAACGGCGCATGAAGCGTGGTTATGATAAACTTCTCGTTTTTATCTTCCAGCAGCCCGGCATCCAGCTTACCGGCTTTCACCAGCCGGCGAACCAACGGGCTTTTATCATAAGAACCGACTATGATGCGTATCCCTTTGCCGGCATCATGTACCAGTTCCGGACGTACGGCAGTAACTTTTTCAAAATCCGTTTGCAAATTCCGGACAGCAGTCAATACTCCCTTATGTTCCGCCTTATCGCACCAGACGGCAAATGACCTGTTTTGCGGAGTAACCAACGCAAAACCGGTATCCTGCGGACCGAATGCTACAAACGTATCAGCCGCTCTTAAAGAAGATGCCGGCAACAATACCGCCACCCATAATAAAATTTTCCGAATGGCCTCCGCATTAAAATAACAATATCCTTTCAAGGCAAAAAACATAAACCGATAAGTAGACAAGCGTGTTTTCATTTTCTTTTCCTTAGTGAACGACATATTGCAAAGGAAAGCATCCTTTATCAAATTGCATTCAAACCACGTTTCATAAACTTTCGCCTATGTTACAAATTAGTTTCTTTTATACACCTATTTCCTCCAAAATCATCATTGAACCATATTTCATTAAAAACTTCACAGAATTCATCGGGCGTAACGAAAGTTTCCATAATTTTGTCTTCGATGAAAAACATATCATATGAAATACATAATCAATCTACTATTTCTACTTTTTTCATTACCCCTCGCCGCGGAGAAATACTGTGTATTCACTCCGATTAACGGAACGGACGGACTGGCCGGAAACAGGGTGCGCAACATTACCCAATTACCGGACGGGCGCATGATGATTATTACCGAGGGGTTGTTGAACTTGTACGACGGAACCGATTTCAGTTACCTGCATTACAACCGGAAACATATCTGCCCACTGTCGGCCTATTCGGGCTTTCATCACGAATACATAGATTCTCACGGATACATGTGGCTTAAGAACCAGCACCAGTTAATGGTCGTGGACATAGGACGCGAATGTTTCGTAGAGCGGCCGGACAGCCTGCTTGCCTCATGGGGTATCAGCTCGCCCATGAAGGACTTCTTTATAGACAGGACTAAAAGCCTGTGGGTCATAAGCGAAAAAGACGAACTGGTACGTATAGACAGGGAAAGCCTGAAAGCAGAAACTTTCCTGCCCCATATATCCCTGACTGGCGATACCGCCGACCAGGTGTACGACCTCGGCGTAGTGAAAGACCGCCTGTACCTTTTTTACCGTTCCGGCTTGCTGGTTTGCTATAATCTTGAATCGCGTAACGAAATTTACAGGCAGAAATTACCCGATGAGCTTCCCGAAGGAAAATATGAAAACACCTCCTACGTAGTACCCGGCAACGACACTTTCTATCAATTGCGCAACGGCAACAGAGGCGGGGTGATGCTGAACTACGACATAACAAGAAGGAAGTGGAACATCGTGCTCCAGACCGGGCAATGGCTCAACAGCCTTTCCGTTGATAAAGACGGCAGCATATGGGTCAGCGGCCATATGGGTTTATGGAACATCGACGCCGGACTGGAAAAGAAGCAACACATACCCAACCTCAAACTGGTAGACGGGCGCACTATCCATACGGAGGTAAGTACTCTTTATAACGATAATCAGGGAGGACTATGGTTAGGAACCCTGAACCGAGGTATACTCTATTACCACCCCAACCGTTTCCGTTTCCAGAATATCGGTAGCAGCTTATTCCCGGTTTCCAAAAACGCCAATCTGTCTGTTACCTGCTTTGCCACGGATAAAGAGGAGAATATATTGGTAGGTACAAAGAAAGGATTGTTCTACTATACTCCTTCCGGCGGCAGCTTAACCCCGTATTCGCAAGCACTGTCCGCCACTTGCTGCAACGCCTTATTCAAAGACAGCCGGCAACGAATCTGGCTGGGGACCACCGGAGAAGGCCTATTCTGTATCCTGCCGAACGGAAAGACCGAACAATACCTGTTGCCCGGATACAACATCCGTTCCATTATGGAACTGCCCGACGGAACATTCCAGGTATGTATCGACAAGCAAGGCTTCGGAACATTTACCCCCGAAACCGGGAAATTCGAAAAAGAAGCGGAAATACCCGGTACAAACAATTCCACCGTTTACCAACTGGTTCCTTATGGAAAAGACAGCCTGGCAGGTATCGGGCGGAAAGGGTGGTTTATCTATAACCGCCAAAAGAAAGAATACCGCTTCAATCCCACCTCCCACACCTGCAACGCCATTATGGTAGACAACCGGAAACAAATCTGGGTTGGCCTGGAAGACGGATTACTGCTATGGAACCCCGATACCGGACAGCAGAAAACATTCTACACCACCGACGGATTAGTCAACAATTCCATACGCTCTATAATCCAGGCCGGGGACAATACTGTCTGGGTATCCACCTCCAACGGGATAACACGCATTACGACCGGCAGAAACAAGGAGCAGACACCCTATTCATTCGCCAACTTCAACCGGTACGACGGCGTAATCACAGATGAATTTTGCGAACGTTCCGCTTTCGCGGCAACCGACGGAACATTGTATTGGGGCGGTATCAACGGCTTCAACACAATCGGAACCTCTCCCGCCGTAACGGATAAAGCATACTCTCCCCCTCTGTTCACCGGCCTTGAATTGCTGGGAGAGCAGGTGGAGAACGGTAAAAGCTACAACGGCAACCGGATACTGTCCCGGCCTATCACCCAGACTAAAGAAATCGTCCTGGAACACGACCAGAATTTCTTTACCTTAGAATTCTCCGCCTTGAATTACATCAACCCCACACAGACATATTACCGTTATCGATTGACAGGCATCGACCATTCGGAGAGAGAAATCCGTTCCTCTGCCGGCAAGGGGTACGCCACCTACACCAACCTGCCTCCCAGAACCTACACATTCCGGGTACAGGCCGCCGATAACAGCGAAGTATGGCCGGACAAATATGCGGAAATGAACATCACGATAAAGGCTCCGTTCTGGAAAACGCCCTATGCCTATCTCTTTTACGCTCTGTTCACGACAGGAAGCATCATCTTCCTTATCCTTATATATATACGGCGCAAACGCCGGAAACTGCTGCGCGAACAGAAACAGAAACTGGACGAGATGAAAACCGTTTTCCTGCAAAACGTCAATGAGGAACTGAAAGAGCCTGTCGACCGGATTATCGCCCCTTTGGACAACCTGCTGCAATATGCGGACGAAGGAAAAGACAAACTGCAACTCGAGGAAATCCGGAACAATGCCGCAGCGCTGAAAGAGCTGGTTGAGCAGCTTTCGGAAGGTATATTGTCTCCTCTGTCGCCCGGCGAAAACGAATGGACACAGGAAGAACTGCTACTTAACATGCGCCAGTTGTTAGAACAGCAGGAAAAGCGGAAAGAACAGTTAAAAAACACCCGTAAACCCCTGCCGGACGACTCCCTTTTATCGGCTGCCGATGAAGCTTTTCTCCGTAAAGTGCTGCAATACGTAGAGCAGAACCTCGACAATCCCGCCTATTCGGTGGAAGTTCTGAGCCGCGACATGGGCATGGACCGCACGGGACTTTACCGTAAACTCATTTCGGTAGTGGGGAAAACGCCCACCAACTTCATCCGTTCCATTCGTCTGAAACGGGCAGCCCGGCTCTTGAAAGAAGGTTACACCGTAGCCGAAGTAGCCGACCTCGTCGGGTTCAGCACTTCCAGCTACCTGAGCAAGTGTTTCCAGGAGGAATTCGGCATGCGCCCTTCGCAATACGTAAACCAATGGAAAAAGCGGTAAAAACTCCCCTTTTTCAACGAGAGTGTTGCTTTCTGCAACATTTGTAACCGGCATTCAAGCGGTTTCAGACTACTTTTGCAACATCATTCAAACATAAAAGAACAAAGTATCATGAAAAATGCAAAAGTAGGAATTGCCGGAATATCGCTTCTTATATCCGGTTGGTTAACGGCACAGAACACAGAAGGGATACTCCCCGACTTGAACATGCCCGTTATCCAGACAAAGTACACGGCCGACCCGGCCCCGATAGTACACAACGACACGGTTTATCTCTATACAACCCACGACGAGGACGATGCAGAGGGTTTCAAGATGCGGGAATGGCTGTTATACACTTCCACCGACATGGTGAATTGGCAAGACCGCGGAGCCGTGGCATCGCTCAAAGACTTCGAATGGTACAAAGGCGATAACGGAGCATGGGCTCCCCAGGTCATCGAACGCGACGGTAAGTTTTATATGTACTGCCCCATTCATGGAAACGGCATCGGCGTACTGGTTGCAGACTCCCCTTATGGGCCTTTCAAAGACCCGATAGGCAAACCGCTCGTATGGCAAAAAGAGCATTGGGATGACATCGACCCTACCGTATTCATCGACGACGACGGGCAAGCATATATGTATTGGGGAAATCCGAACCTCTACTATGTCAAACTCAACAAAGACATGATTTCCTATACGGGCAACATCGTAAAGACTCCGAAGATTGAGGACTACCAGGAAGGTCCCTGGTTCTACAAACGCGGTAAGCATTACTACATGGCATTCGCCTCGACCTGTTGCCCCGAAGGTATCGGTTATGCCATGAGCGACAGCCCTACGGGACCCTGGCAATACAAAGGCCACATCATGGACCACACCCCCAGCACCCGCGGCAATCATCCCGGCATTATCGACTATAAAGGCAAGTCCTACTGCTTCGGACTGAACTATGACATTTTCCGCCTCGAAACCAGCCGCCACGCAGAACGCCGTTCGGTTTCCGTGGCCGAGATGCAATACAACCCGGACGGAACTATCCGCGAGCTCCCCTACTTCCTTGACTGCAAACTGGAACAAATCGAGCACTTCAACCCTTACCGCAAAGTAGAGGCCGAAACCATGGCATGGGGATATGGGCTGAAAACCACTCCTAAGAACGTATGGGGCAGCGACCGGTGCAACCAATTGGTAACCGGCATAGACGAAGGCGAATATCTAATGGTAAAAGGGGTGGACTTCAAACAAGGAGCAAGCCGGTTCAAAGTATCCGCCGCCTGCCACCTTTATGGCGGCTACATCGAAATCCGTATAGATTCGGAAGAAGGGGAATGTATAGGAACCGTCCATATAGCCAACACTAAAGATAAATTAAAGGAATTCGAAACCGGCATAAAAGAAATCGAAGGAATACACGACCTGTATTTCGTATTCAAAGGCAACCGGTTACAGAAGAAGAACCTGTTCATGCTGGACTGGTGGGAATTCAAGAAATCAGATAAATAACATACATACGAAAAGAAACTTTAAGCAACATGAAAAGAAGTATCGCAATCATGGCCTTGTGCCTGCTCGCCTCATGGACATGGGCACAAGAGTATCAAAAAACCGCATCGGGCATTAAAACCACAATTCCCGGCAAGCAGACCGACGTAGAAATCCAGTGGTTCGGTCCCCGTACCCTCCGCGTATTAAAAACGCCCCAGGGCAAGAGTGTGGACAAGAAAAGCCTGTCCGTCATTGCACGACCCGGAAATCCGAGTATCAAAATCACCACTCCCGGAAACGGCCGCATCGTTATGAAAAGCCAGTCGCTCACGGTAACACTCAATACCCAAACAGGTATTATCAGCTATACCGGAGCCAACGGCGGTACATTGCTCAGCGAACAGGAAAACAGCAAAGCTTTTACACCCGTCAGCGATGCCGGACGTGCCACCTATGCCGTTTATCAAGGTTTCACCACCGACAAAGAAGAAGGCATTTACGGACTCGGGCAATTACAAAACGGACAGATGATGCAACGCGATATGACCAAACATCTGGTTCAGGGCAATGTAGAGGATGTTTCCCCCTTCTTCCAGTCTACCAAAGGCTACGGTCTGTTCTGGGACAACTATTCGGGAACCACATACACCGACAACGAGCAGGAAACCTCCTTCCGCTCCGAAGTGGGCGACTGCATAGACTACTACTTCATGTACGGCGGCTCTGCCGACGGAGTCATAGCCGAAGTACGCGCACTGACCGGCGATGTACCGATGATGCCGCTTTGGAGCTACGGATTCATGCAGAGCAAAGAACGGTACAAAAGCCAGGAAGAAACAGTAGGAGTAGTGAAGAAATACCGCGAACTGGGCATTCCGCTGGACTGCATCATTCAAGACTGGCAATACTGGGGACACAACTATCTCTGGAATGCCATGGACTTCCAGAATCCCGCCTTCAGCCGCCCCAAAGAAATGATTGACGAAGTACACGCCATGAACGCCCGCATGATGATTTCCATTTGGTCGTCGTTCGGTCCTGCCACCAAGCCTTACAGGGCACTGGACAAGGAAGGACTGCTTTTCGACATCGAAACCTGGCCGCAATCCGGTGTCGAAGGCTGGCCGCCCAACCTGGAATACCCCTCCGGAGTACGCGTGTACGATGCTTACAGTCCCAAAGCCCGCGACATTTATTGGGAACACCTCAACAAAGGCATCTTCCAGCTCGGTATGGACGGCTGGTGGATGGACTCTACGGAACCGGACCATTTCAATCATAAAGAAAGCGACTTCGACCGCCAGACCTTCCTCGGCTCTTACCGCAGCGTGCGCAATGCCTATCCGCTCATTAGCGTAGGCGGTGTTTCCGAACATCAACGTGCGTTGACCCAAGACAAGCGTGTTATCATCCTGACCCGTTCCGGCTTCCTGGGACAGCAGCGTTACGGTTCCAACGTCTGGTCGGGCGACGTACAATCCTCCTGGGACATGTTCCGCAAGCAGATAACGGCAGGGTTGAACTTCTCGCTGACCGGCATGCCCCACTGGAACACTGACCTCGGCGGCTTCTTCGCCGGTTCGTACAACAAGAGCTGGGCAGACAACAGCGCCACCCGCAACCCGATGTACCAGGAGCTCTACGTGCGCTGGTTGCAGTTCGGTGTTTTCTGCCCCATGATGCGCAGCCACGGCGCCGACGTTCCGCGCGAATTCTACTGGTACGGCAAAGCGGGCGAACCCGTGTACGACGCCCTGGTCGATGCAGTCAAGTTGCGCTATACCCTGTTGCCATACATCTATTCCACTTCATGGGACGTAACGCACAACCGCTCCACCTTTATGCGTGCGCTTTTCATGGATTTCCTGAACGACAAGCAGACATGGGATATAAACAATGAATACATGTTCGGCAAATCATTCCTCGTAGCGCCGGTACTCCATGCCCAATACACTCCGGAAGTGCAGCAAAAGAGCCTGAAAGAAAACGAAGGTTGGAACCGCGACCATAAGGCGACCGTCGATACGCCCGTACTTGCCGACTTTACCCAGCCCAAGAGCATGGAAGTCTACCTGCCCGCCGACACACGCTGGTATAACTTCTGGACGAACGAAGCCGTAGAGGGCGGACAGAAACTCACTGTTTCCACCACGTTCAACCGTATCCCCCTCTTTGTACGTGCCGGCAGCATCGTTCCGTTCGGCCCGGATGTGCAGTACACCGGTGAAAAGAAATGGGACAACCTGACCCTGTGCATATATCCCGGCGAAAACGGCAGCTTCACCCTTTACGAAGACGAGGGAGACAATTACAACTACGAAAAGGGAGCTTACACCGAAATCCCGATGACATGGAACAATGCCAGCAAGACCCTCACTATCGGTACACGGAAGGGAGCATACAATGGCATGCTGGAACAACGCCGCTTTACAGTGAAAACAATAGACGGCAACAGCAAGACAGTTACCTATACGGGAAAGAAAATAAAAGTTAAGTTGTAGTTATCCTACACAGACAAATGAATTGCCCCATGACAACAATGTATCGGTTGTCATGGGGCATGCTGTATAAAGCCGGGATTATCTGGTATTATTGTTTGAATTGCCACCAATCGAAATAGAAGAAAGGATATTTCCCTTTACCGACAAATATTAAATAAAGGTCGTGAACACCAGTAGCCCCCTCTATAGTACAAGTCTTTAGCTTCCAGTTCTTTTTTCCTCCGGTACATCCCACCTGGCAGACACCAATCAATTTTCCTTTAGGACTATCCAGACGTAGCTCTATGCTTCCCTCCCTATACATGGATGCCACACAAGCCTCAAAGCTGCTTGCTCCTTTTCCGAAATCCACACTCCGCACTTTTATATAATCTGTATTATGAATGTCAGTAACATAGACACCTGTCTTTTCATCCTTGGCAGTTTTCACCCCGTCGCTCCATGCCATAGTTTCTGCCTCCACCCTGCGATAAGGGTTCAGTGGGGTCACAGGAGTTACTTTTTGTTTGTCCCAAAAGGCCAATTCATCTATAGTTCCGTCGGTATTATACTTGAATTCAGCTACACAGATAGAACGGCGTTCACAATGTATATCGCTCTGTGCTTTGTGTATATCATAATTAAAACCGAAAAGATAAGATTTCCCCTTAAAATCTATAATCCCCGGATGATTGCCGTTACTCCTGGGATTATGGTCCATAATGGTACCGGTCTTACGCCAAGGCCCCGTAGGAGAATCACTCATGGCGTAGCCTATTCCTTCAGGGCAACAAGTTGATGCATAAGCCATATAATATTTACCCTCCCGCTTATAAAACCAGGGCCCCTCCTGATAGTCTTCCGGCTTTACGTCGCATTTTACGACATCGCCCGAATAAGAAACCATATCCTTATTCAATTTCACATAATAAAGATTTGGATTACCCCAATAAAGGTAAGCTTGTCCGTCGTCGTCGATAAACACAGTGGGGTCAATATCCTCCCAATGCTCCTTTTGCCATACAAGTGGCTTTCCTATCGGGTCTTTAAATGGCCCGTAAGGAGAATCAGACACCAACACCCCGATACCGTTCCCATGAACCGGACAATACATGTAAAACTTGCCATCACGTTCAATAACCTGGGGGGCCCATGCCCCATTTTCGCGTTTTGTCCAGATAAAATCCTTCAAGGAGGCCACAGGACCACAGTCCGTCCAGTTTACCATATCGGTAGAAGTATACAACAGCCATTCTTTCATAAGAAATCCCACCGCTTCATCATCATCATGCGTGGTATAAAGATAAACCGTATCGTTATACACCAACGGCGCCGGATCGGCCGTAAACTTAGTTTGTATAATCGGATTTTGTGCCGACAAATGACATGACAACGCCGGTAACATACTTCCAATGAAGAGAAGCCCGGCAAATGAAAATTGTTTTGTGTTCATAATATATCTCTATTTTAAATGTGTATTTTCAATAACAATCTCACAGTAGCGTATCATCACTCCACCAGACATCCCGTTACCCGGACTTCCACCAGTTTCGGAGTCGCCAATCCTATCCGGTCCATAAAGGAGAAACGCACAAAACGCATCTTCAACGGCTGTTCAGGGATAATCTCCATTCTCTGTTTTCGGGCAATATAATCGTAGTTGCCAACCGTCTGCCATACGGTCTTGTCGGCAGAAACCTCGACTCTAAAGCTACAACCGACACTCTCGGCAAACTCCACAGTTATGCTATGCAACCGCAATCCGCGCTCGGTATCCAACATCCAATAGACCGAACGGTCATCGCCCGAAGGCTGCCAATAACTGTCCTTATCTCCGTCGGCAGCCAGCCCGGGCGAATGCCCCTCCAACGAGCTGGAAGCAAATGTAGGATTGTCAATGCCATAAGTCTGCAAAGAATCCTTCCTCACCCTATTCTCATACCGTATGTACGGACGGGCTTCCACTTCCCTGCTTTCGCCTTTTCTATAAACAGGAGCACCCACAAAGTCCAATGTAACGCGAGCCGACTCAAGCCCCGGCGAAGAAGCCTCGACCAATGTATGCCCTGCATAATATGAGCGCAAGGTTATAGCCGCCTTTCCGTCTTGAATACGGATGTCGCTGCCCGGAGCAAACAATATAGACTTTCCTGTAGGGAACTCGCCCGGCCCCGAAAGTACACGCAGCTCGACAGCGGGGCTATTGCTCAGCTCACGGCCATCCGCATCGAGCACAATAACCGTAAGATGCGTATCGTCTGTACCGTCCGCTTTTATCCCGTCGGATTTCGAAGCAACCAGCCGCAGGCGCGCGGCCTTTCCCTCCACCGGCCACCGGGGCGGAGCAGTCTTTGCATATGTATTGCGATACCAGTACCAGGAACGTTTCGGCAAACGGAAATAATCTACAATCCCCATTTTTGCCATATCATTACCAAAGATGCTGCCGTGGTCGAAGCCGCACCAAATAGCCTGCCCGCTTCTCCATTCACGGCCTTTCCAACCTTCGTTGCGGGCAAGGTCGCCCCAACCCGCCATATATTGTCCCGGACGGTCAGACGTAACACTGCCATACTCCGACACCACCGACGGAATACCGGGTTCCTGAAAATCAGCAATATTAGCCCCGTCGCCGTTATACCCCGCCACATCGCCTATCAGGTCTATGCGTTCGGCCCCCAACGGGCGTTGCGCACCTCCGACAGCCACCCTGCGGGTAGAGTCCAGCCGATGCGCCAAGTCTGCCATACGTCCCAACAATCGTTTCACGCCGGGAAGCGAAGCACTTTCGGTAAAGAAGGGCTCATTGCAAAGGCTCCACACAAACACCGAGGGGTGATTACGGTGGATACGTATCATCTCTTCCAACTGTTGCAGCACATTCGCTTCGAACGCCGCCGTATCGGCGGCAATCACCGGATAAGCCCCGGCAGTCCATCCACCGTCTACCTTCGGGCCTGCCGTGCCCCAGAAAGGAGTTTCCGACCATAGTAACATGCCTTCACGGTCGCAAGCATCGGAGAAAGCCGGAGAATGGGGATAGTGCGCCCCCCGAATCATATCAAAACCGGCTTCTTTCATCTGGCATACATCACGGCGTGCGGCTGCATCGGTTACGGCATCCCCCCAGCCCGCCTGGTCCTGATATACATTGGCTCCCCGAAAATAGTAATGCTCTCCGTTAAGGAAAAAACCTTTGTCGGCAGTCCACCCGAACCAGCGGAAGCCGAACGTAATTTCTTCAGAATCCAGCAGATGCTTACCCGCATAAAGCCTGCTCTCCAGCGTGTAAAGCGACGGGCTTCGAGGTGACCAAAGCTCGGGAGAACCGATTTCATCGGTTCTCAAATCATAGACACAAGCACCGCCCGCATTAATCCTTTCCGTTCCGGAACTTTCCGCCACCACACGACCGAACCTGTCTTTCACCATTATCGTCAATGTATAAGTACCGCCTTTGCCGCCGGTATTCTTCACGCAAGCCTTCACCCTCACGTCTGACGCCTTTCCTCTGTTCTTCTCCAGCGAAGGAGTAGTTATCGCCGTACCGTACCAGTCCAAATGCACCGGATGCTTCTTCACCAAGCGTACATTGCGGTATATCCCACCGCTGAAAACATGCTCGCCCCCTCTGGGAGCCACCGTAGGGCGCCACAGGTTATTGACTCTTACCGCCACTACATTATCGCCCTCTGTAACATACGGCGTAAAATCGACACTGAACCCCGTATATCCCCCTACATGCTTTCCTGCCAAATGCCCGTTGACATACACTTCGGCTTCCTGAAACACCCCGTCGAACTCTAAAAACAGCCGCTTATCCATATCGGCTTCGTCCAGCTCCAGATGCCTCCGGTACCAACCGTATCCCACATAAAAATCCTTGGACAGAAAATAAGGGATGCTAAACGAATGCGGTAACCCTACCGGCTCCCATGACGTATCATCATATAGCGGCTGTTCCGCCTTGTCACAATCGCCAATCTTATACACCCATTCACGGTTCAGATTAACAGTCTCCCGCCCCGTAGCCGCTCCGGCGGTAATGCCTCCTTTTAAAAAGAGACACCACAGGGCCATAACCATTACCAGTCTCCCTATCGTTTTCATATAATAAAAGCGTTTTTCATAAAAGCAGAAATACTAATCCACATCCACCACAATCCTCCTATATGCAGTCAGAGCCGGTACACCCTTATCCGTCAGTTCCAGGATGATATGGAAAGACTTCCCCGAAGCGTCCGAGGGGACAGTAACCTTACATAAGGGCGTACTCTTTCCTTCGATGCCCACCGTTCCTTTATAAGTACCCGGCTCACGGTACACAGACCAATTATAATCCAACGAATCTCCGTCGGGGTCTGCCGACATCGAAGCATCCAGGCAGAAGCTGCTACCCGCCTTTACCCTCTTATAGATGCATTGCAAAGACCGGTCGCCGTCAACGGCCGCCACAGGATGATGATTCACGACAGAATAATCATCGGTGGTAGTCCAAAGTATCCGGGCGGCAAAATTATTCCATATATGTTGCTTCCACCTGTTTATAGCCCCGATGCCTTCTTCCGAACTCGCATACATATAATACGGGTCGTACTGCGTTTCGTCCTTCCCGCTTTTCACAATGAAATCCATACCGCGTACCCCGCTTGCCTTCTCCGTAGAGAACCGGCCTCCCCAGCCTCCGTAGTCTATATACTCCGGAACATTCAGACCATTGGCATATACATATAAGAAAGAAGGCGAATCTCCTTCCGTAGCCCACATCCGGTCAGGATACGCCTCACCCAAAGGCTTGCAGGACTGGATATTTCTCTTAATCCATTCGTCGGAAGGCGCCCAGCCATACACTTCCTTATTACGGATATACATTATCTCCGGAAACTCCTTGGCAATCCATGCACCCGCGTCATCCTGTCCCAATACATCGTAGATACGTATCTTACCGGCAAACTTGCGGAAAGCCTGCCCGCTCCGCGAGTTCCTTACCTTCCACAGCGCCTGCGCCACGGTGTTCATCCCTCCCCAGGCTGCAATCCAGACAGGACGTCCGTCGTTTTCCCTATCGACCGTCTCGATAATGAGTTCCGACCCGGGAGAATCTTTTCCCTCTCCCACTCCCGACATATTCGATTTCTCTTGTCCCCTCCTGATAACCGACCTGAGGTAATCGATATCCGGATACCCGTCTGCGTGCTTCTTCAAACGCGGCAGTACCTGCCCGAATGTTTCAACGACTTTCCTTATCTTATCCGTTTTATCCGAATTGTCCACCCAAACCTGGGAACTGATAAGCCCTTCTATATCAATCATATTAGAACAGAGCAACAGATGAATCATGGACTGCACATCGTCGGGATCCGTCCCTCCGAGGTCGGTAGTGACGATAAGCCGCTGCTTGTCACGGCATTCTGCCCGAAGTTCCGAGGCTCCGGAAAGCTCCGGAAACCGGTCTGTTATCTCGAAGTAATCGAAGTCCGCATAGCCGCCCGTCTCCTTCGTAGCGTAGTTGAACAGGGCAAAACGGTAACCCATGAAATGCGGAAGGGTGTATTCCATTCCCAGGACATTGCCTATCGCCTTCCACTCCTTTCCGTCGAGGCTGTAATAAAAGTAACCTTTATCCGCCCGCCCGCGGAAGTCACAGGCCGCTTTCAGGTACACTACCTGCTGCTCCAACGGAAGTTTCTCCACTTCCACCGGCTGCTCGGCCGCACCATTCACCATTACGATATACTTCTTGCCTTCGATAACTTTGACGCCGACTTGACCGTACTTACGCTGGAAAAGGGCAAGACCCGCAAAGTCTCCCTCTTTCATCCCCGAAACATCCATGCCTACCGAACCCGAACAGACTGGGCCGATAGTGCGCTGCGTCAGCGTATTCCTGGCCTGCATCAAAGAAGTCTCCACCCGTCCCGTCGTCAGCCGCAGATATCCCTTGCGGGCGGAAAGAGACCAAAGGGAGTTATCCGGATTATGATTCCACTGCCATACCAGAGGCAACGCGCGTTCGCCCTTCTTACGGCTGAAACCGTCGGAGTTTACAATACCCGGAATCAGCCCGCGGCTGTCAGGCAACTCCAACCCGGCAGGGGCGAGCCCCTCTACGCCAAGCACCGGCCAGCCGTCTTTCCACTCCACCGGAACGAGGTAAGGAATACGCCCTACCGACCCGCAATCTTCGAACAGGTAGGCAAACCAGCGTCCGTCCGGCGTATCCACCAGCCCGCCTTGCGCGATGCCGCGGTCTTGAAAGACGACACGTCCCTCGTAGGGTCCCGTTATCTTGTCTGCGCGATGCACAATCACGGTACGCACCCCGCCGTGCGGCCAGGCAATATTGAAAAGGTAATACTTGCCGTTCACCTTGAAAAGTTGCGAGCCCTCTGCTCCCAGCATGATATTATCTCCTGCCGGCGCACTGGCATTCTCTATCAGCACCCGTTCCGTACCGGGTTTCACCCCCGAAAGGTTCGGCTCCAGCTCCGCCAGAAAGAGTTTTCCGTTACCGTATATCATGTAGATATGCCCGTCGTCATCGAAGAAGAAAGAGTGGTCATGGTAGGCGGGCGAGAACTCCGTACGTTTCCACGACCCCTTCTCCAGGTTTTCCGTGGTATAGAAATACGTCTTGCCCGTGGTTTGCGCAAATGTGGAGAGGTAATAAAGCCCTTTGTGATAGCGGAGGCAGCTCGCCCACGAACCACGGCCATAGGTGTTTTCGCCGTTGTCCAGGTTCATCACGGGTATATCTGCAAGCGTGTCGTAGGCATAATTCACTATCTCCCAGTTCACCAGGTCTTTCGACTTCATGATAGGAACGCCCGGAGACATATGCATTGTGGTGCTGCTCATGTAATAGGTATCGCCCACACGCAGCATCGACATGTCCGGCACATCGGCATAAATCACCGGATTAGTTGCGGGCTTCTGCGCCGCCAGCGGCAACATGTAACAAAGCAGGCCGCATAAGAGTAAAAGAGTTTTCTGTGTTTTCATATATTCTCATTAAATTATTATTCCGGATTAAAACAAGCCCGTAACCGTCGTATAAGAACGGATAAGCCCGTGTCTCTAAAACATTTTCATCTAAAACTGTAACTATGCATACCGATACATACAAGGATACCGAACAAGATAATAATCTTTTTCATTTCTATACTATAAGCTGATTAAATCGTAAACTGGTTAAATCGTATTACAAAGAAAAACATCTTGTCTCAATCCTTACCCAAAACTTGTTACAGATGCTTTTCCCTATGTTACATCTTTAAGGCATTCTCTCCCCTGTCCTGCATGGTATGTGCAGAACAGAGCGGGAGAAAGTAAAGCGAACCATAAAAGTCAAACAAAAAACTTTTAAAGTTCACTTCATAAGCGGATACGTCCCCTCTGTTCCGGCAACCATTCCCCAAGCTTATTCCGGCCGGCAAACGAGGAAAAACGGGAAACAGACCGTTGTAAACCTTACCGTACCCCATATATTTCGTGCTTTTACCGGTATCAAAACTTCGTTTTGCAGTTGCGCCCCCTCGGGTTCACAACTGCAAAACGAGGTTTTACCATAAGCATAACGACATTTTATATGGGCTAAAAGAAAGAAAATAACGGTACATGCCGGTATTTGCCTTTCGGCTTTTCAGGGAGGGATATGGGGTGTACCGGTTTTATCACAAGGACATACCGGTTTTATTGCAGCAGAGAGTAGGATTGTACAGGGTTGTGTGCAAAGGCGGCAAACAAGGAAGTATAAACAGTCTATGCAAGGCAATGCCGTATGCCGGCGGAAAGTAGGGTTAACGAGGAAAACGTATCGGATGCCTTACACATGTCATTATAATAGCAGCCGCATCTACGGGGAGGAAATATGAAGTTTTGTTTTGTGCTCCTGCACTTTCTTCACAGAAAATGCAGGATTCTCATTATAAAATGCACAAATTAATCCAGTTTCTCGGAACTGAATGTTTTTTCTTTCTTAAGTAAATCTTTGATAAAGTCCTTGGGCTGATAGTCGCGGTCGAACAGCAAAGCGTAATCTTTCCGACCACGTACAGGGAAATCGTTCTTCCAGGAATCACCGTCGCTAACACCCCAGGCAGTAACACGGCTCACGATATCAGAATGCTTGATAAAGAGATTGAGAAAACCCGACATACGCTCGTTCCATTGCCGGGAAATACTGTCGGGCAACGAATCGGGATAAGGGTTGAGCATCTGCTTATAAGCCACCGTATCGGAGATATTGGCAGTACGGTTCAAGGTAGGAAGGGCACTCATATCCCACTCAGTTATCATTACCTTGACACCTGTAGAACCGAAAGCGAGCATGCTGGACTCGAAATCTTTCATGGAAGGATAGTCGAGACCCACATGACCTTGCATACCGACTGCATCCACACGCAACCCCTTAGACTTCATATCCTTAACCAGCTTCACCACAGCATCGCGTTTGCCGGGGGAATGCATGTTATAATCGTTGTAGTACAGCTCGGCATCGGGGTCGGCTTCGTGGGCGTACTGGAAAGCAAGGGGAATAAAATCCTCGCCCAATATTTCGTAGAACTTGCTCTTACGGTAAGAACCGTCGTCCAGAATAGCCTCGTTCACGACATCCCAACCCTTGATGCGCCCTTTATAGCGGCTGACGATAGTCGTGATGTGCTCCTTCATCCGTTGTTTGAGGACTTCGGGCGAAACATTCTTGCCTTCCTTGTCTACACAGAACCACGGGGCGAGCTGCGAATGCCAGATAAGGCAATGCCCGATGATGTACATCCCGTTATCTTCGCCGAACTTAACGAACTCGTCGGCCTGGCGGAAGTCATAACGGTCTTCCTCGGGATGAATAGTCTGGCACTTCATGCAGTTCTCGGCAACGATAGAGTTGAAATGCCTCTTTACAATCCGTACGGCGGCCGTGTCGAGGCCGGACGACTGGCGGGTGTTCAAGGCTGCGCCGATAAGGAACTTGTCGCCCAGTACGCCTTTCAAGGAGGCTTCCGTCTCCGTTGCAACACGGGAGGTGCAGGAGTTTAAGGCAAGGCTTACCAGCAATACCAATAGTATCTTTCTGTTTTTCATGTCATTCTTTGTTTATACAATTTACGATTGTCAAAGTAGATAATCTGTGAAAATCCGTGTAACCTATGGCAAGAACACCGGATTATTTTCCAGAGAGTCCCTCCAAGAATCCTTCATAAGTAGGCTTACGGTTATAGTTTGCATCCCAAAGACCGATAGGTTCTCCCTTTCTCCACCCTGAATCGGCAGGACTATCCGTGGTAGACCACTGTGTAATGCCATACTGCTGTGCAACCGGAATGATTTCAAAGTATTTCTGAATAATGAATTTGTAGAATTCGGACATCTTCAACTGTTGTTCAAAAGTAACAAGTTCCGTCTTGATACCTTCGCCGAATGCTTTCTCTACAATACCCATATCCAGTTCCGTTATCTTAATCAGCTTGCCGCTTGCTGCCAGCAATTCGAACATCTTGACTATGGATTCTTCCTGCTTCTTCTGGTCATCCTCGTTCAGGATATAGCTGACATGCATCTGTGTGCCGATACCGTCAATCTTGGTTTCACCGTCGGACTCCCAACGTTCAATCCAATTAATCAAGCTCTTTACTTTCTTATTATCATCCCACCAGGACTCCAGATTATAATCATTGACGAAGAGTTTCAAGTCTCCGGGATTGCCGCCGTATTCCGCAAAATATTTACGGGCGAACTTAATCGGAATCCGGGCATAATCGTCTCCCAAGAAATCTTGCCAGTAGAAGTTCTCTCCTCCTACTCCGTTGTCGTCCGGATTGGTAGCCGACTGGAGGGCATAATTGCCGTTGCCGTCGTTTCCGCCGCCGGAGACAGGCTCGTTTACGACATCCCATGCGGTTACATAACCGCCGCAGGCTTCCATCATGCCTTTAATCCAGCGTTCGAGTTCATTGGTGAGGTTTTCTTTCTTTTCTTCCGGAGTCAAAGGAATACTATTACTTGATTTCTGCCAGTAAATGGACAATTCGTCAAGATAGATAGTACCGACATATGTACCATAGTTGAAGAGGAAACGGGTAGCGGCATCACCCGTACAGTTTGTACTTACCGTAATTTCCTGCCAGTCTGTCGTAATCGATATGGAAGGGAAGTCTCCCCGCCCTTCATATCCTTCGACTTTCTGGAAAGCCGCTCCGATGCTACCTGCCACACTGCCTTTAATCTTCATTTTCAGGAAATAGGTAGTCCCTTCGGTTAACGCGGACGAGAAATCATAACCAGCCTGTGTCTCCCATGCATTTACGGCAGAGGGATTCGTCAGTCCCATTACTCCATTATTTACCACCCGGGTGGAATTATTACCCCAACCAATCATATTATCGCTGGAGAAATCGTCTTCTACTACATATACATTTGTCATCACGCCTCCCACTGCTTCCATATGGGATACTTTCACGCTTTTTATATCTATAGTCCCTACAAAATCGCCGGACTGTAACATTACGAAGCTCGAAGAGCTTTTGCCGACTAACTCGACGGGGACTTCCTGGTATTCATCGGTAATGTTTATTTTCGTGCTGGATTGGTTGCTCCAATCTCCAAAGACCAAAGTAATCTGAGCTGCGGATGTACCCTTAATGTTCAATGTTATCTTATAGGTTGTTCCTTCTACGGTGGGAACGCCGTCAGCGATATGGTATTGTACTTCATAGAAATTCGGCCTTACCGAATTGTTAACCACACTCAATGCCCCGTTTTCGATTCCAATCCTGTCAGTACCTTGGCTCCAGTACGTATAGTTAGTAAGAGTTGAGTAGTCTACAAAAGCATCTTCGACTTCTTCTTTCGCATCCGGGTCGACTTCTATTTCCTCATCTGCAATCAGGCTATTCAGATACTTATTGTTCTGTTGCGAGTGCCAGCAAAGCGTATGCCCGTAAACCGTCAAACCTGCCGTTTTGGCTGCATCCACAAATTTCGTTACCGTTGAAAAGTCCAGCGTACCGTCATCTGCCACGCACGACGCATATTTCATGGCATTGCCCGCCACCATTTCATCGAAGTTGGCAATGGCCATGCTACGGACCATTTCTCCTTTCAGGAACTCGCTCGCCGTGATACCCGCTCCCAACTTGAAGTTGGGATGGGTGCTGCGGTCTATATATGTTTTCAATGCATCGTATGCATTGAGATATTCGTATTGGGCAATGCTTTCCGGTTTATCCGTCTTAAATTCGACAAACTTATCGTCGGCACAAGAGGCTAAAACAAACAGCAAAACCAAACCTATATATTTACTTATGCTATTTTTCATAATCATATCTCCAAAATTTAATTAGCTATATACTTAGGGGTAAACACCTCCAACTTATTAGTTCCGCGCGTTTGCAGCACCAATGTGTCTTTCGTAACAACCTGCTTGATGCCGAAATCTACGTTGTACTCGAGGTAGATAGCGTCGCGGTCTTTGTTGCCCCATGCTTTCTTCTCGCCGTCCTCCACGAACTTACCGGAACCTGTGGCCGAAATTCCTGTCGTACCCGAAGTTATGGTACATTCATTCTTATCATTGAATGTCAACAACAAATCGCAGCTCACGGTCGTACCGTTAACATCGGTCGTACTGACGGGGAATACAGCCGTATCCAATGAACGGGTAGTAATACTGCATACTTCGTCTTTTTCTACCGATTCGGCATGACGTACCGAGGTTGTCACCTCTCCGTTTTCTGTAATCTTGTCTACTCCGCGGCGCAGATAGGAGGCATGCCACGGATTCATATATTTCACGCAATAAAGGACGTAATCCATAGGCAGCACACTCCAATAATCCGAATTGGTACGTGCCGGCTCATCATTCTCAATCAGAGGAGTACCGGTAAGGATACGGTCTGCCCCGGTTTGTCCCTTCATTACTACGGGAATAACATAGTTGCACTCCAACGATTTTTCATCGGCAAAGAAAGCATCTGTGAGTTGTACCTCTACATTGCCCCAATGTTCGCCATTGTAATTGATTTTATCGCCGGCAAGTGTGTAATGCGTAGAAGGCATAGCCAATACCGGCGAACCGTCTTCGAAAAAGAGGTTGTCGCAAAGCGTATTGTCCACAGCAATGTCTATCGTAATATCCCTGCCGCCATAGGCTCCTCCCATGGTAGCATAGATTGCGCATTTGTGCTGGCGGTCGAGGGAGTTATCCACAATTTCGTCATTGCCAAGCACTATCGTACGTACCGGATACTGGTAGGCGAAATACACTGAAGTGCCGCCTTCGTAGTCGGGGAAAGACCTGTCGCCATTCTCGCATGAAGAAAAAGCAAATGCTACGCTCCCCAAAGCCATTATAGATAAAAATTTATATAGTTTCATTTCCATTGTTTTTTGCATTTTATAATTATGAGATTACCAGCCTTTATTTTGTTGCAGATTGCTCCATTTCAATACTTCATTGTAAGGAATAGGACCATAGTACATATAATCTTTGTAGTTTCTCTCTTCTACATCAATCACTTTGTAGCTCAAACTTTCACCCGTTTTCTCTATCTGCATGCCCTTGGCTTTCTCGTCCAAAGGCATCTTCCAGCGACGGATGTCCCAAAAGCGCTTGTTCTCGAAACAAAGTTCTATGCGGCGTTCGTTACGGATAAGCTGGGTCATTTTGTCCTTGTCTCCTTTGATGCTCTCCAAGTAGGCATCTCCATTACCTGTTCCTACTCCGCCACGGGCACGGATAGCTTTTATCACATCGTAAGCGCTATACGTATTGCCACCTATACCTGTCGGCCCCCAAGCATCGTTCGCTGCTTCGGCATAGGCCAGGAATATTTCCGTGTAGCGGATACGGACGGGAATATGATATTTGGCATTGAGCGAACTGGGATTGGCATTGCAATCTTCGCGCAACAACTTACGCATGTAATAGCCTGTACGTGTGGAAGTGCTCAACTGGTTCAGACCGTTATCCTGCTTATTGTCCGCATCAGGATAAAGGCCGGTAATAATGGTCTTGTCTTTAAACTCGGAACCGTTGAACAGGATGTATTTCTCCAGGCGAGGGTCACGGTCTACGTAAGGGTCGTTGGCCGAATAACCGCTATTGGCTTTATCGTCAATGGGGTAACCGTTTACCATAGGGAAAGCATCTACCAGATTCTGGGTGGGGTTGATACGCCCGCTGCCATAAAATGTAGGGGGGAAATTGTCTTTTTCCTGCTTGATACCTATATCCCAGTCCTCTGTTCCGATACTCTTGTTTCCCCTCCAAAGTATCTCGGCAGTAACTTCGCCCGAACCCAAACCGTCGAGTTCGGCCGTATTCATGTACCAAGTATTGCCAACAGGGTCGAGTCCCGATACTCCGCCAATACGGTTCAGTACCGTAGCTGCATAGTTCGCTGCGGTTTCCGAGGTAACCCCAGAGCCTTCTCTGTAAGCAGGGCTGGCTGCAAGCAATGCTACCTGTGCCTTGATAGCCTCGGCAATTCTTGCCGTAAGACGTCCCCGCTGATAAGTGCCGAAGACAAGATTGTAATTTCCCAACTGGGCGCCGATTTCCTTGTATTTGGCAGGCACTTCCGCATCGCTGTTGATATTTTCATAATCCAACGGCAGAAGTTCGGAGGCCAGTTCCAAATCTTCGAATATTTGTTCTACGCATTCGCTGAAAGGTGCACGCGCCTGGTTAAAGTCGGAATTGGTGTTTTCGGGTTCGAGAAGTATCGGTACACCCAGCAATTCGCCGTCTTCCGTCCAACCGCCATGTGCCATTAGCAGATAGTAATAGTTCAGGGCACGGAGCGCATAAGCTTCTCCGCTGAGTTTGTCGATGAACATCTTATTCGTCACCTCGTTTTTTGCCCAACTTACCTGGTCTACAATTCCTAAAAATGTATTGAGGTATTGTATGGCAGCTTTGCGTGCCTGCCATTGTTCCATAGGGTTATTGTTTGAAGCCCATGCACCGAGAGCCATTTTGGAATAACTGCTTTCCTTGTCATTGGTCACCGCATCGTCCGTAGCTACATCGCTCACGCTGAAGTTGTCATACGGCAGCATGGCATAGCCGTAACCTAACAGACCGGCTGCATAATTAGGGTCCGTAAGCATCTCCTCGACACCGCGGTTGTTCTCCTTGGCAGGTTCGAAAAGGTCCTCGCAAGCAGAAAGGGTAGCCAATAGAACTGTAGATAATATGATATTTCTTAGTTTCATTTGTTCCGTCTTTTTAAATTAAAATACTGCTTTTACACCAATATTGTAGAATCTGGTTTGTGGAGCACTACCCACGTTCATTTCCATATGTTTGCGCTCCTTCGAGATTGTAAGCAGGTTTGCACCGCTTACGTAAGCAGAGAATTCTCTGATGAAGGTGTTGCGCAATATGCGTTTGGGCAAATCGTAGGTAATCTGTACCTTCGCCAAATCGAAACGGTTGGCTTTATACATCCAATAGTCCGAAGTACGGAAATTATTGCTGGAGCTTTTAGCCGACAAACGCGGATAAGTTGCGGTAGCGGCAGTTGCCTCGGTCCAACGGTTACGTACCACAGCCGAGTATTTGTCGTCGCCATCCACCCAATAATAAGAACTGTCCTTCATGCCGTAAGCACCGAAACCGCCTGTTCCCAACGCAAAAAATGTAAAGTTCTTCCACTTAGCCGTAAAGTTGATACCGAGCGTGAAGGGTGAACCGTACCAACCTCCCTTGCCTAAATAAACCTCGTCTTTATCATCAATCACACCGTCTCCGTTCTGGTCGACATATTTAATATCGCCCGGTTGGACTGTGCTACCCAGTTTTTGTTCAGGGCTATCTGCGATTTCTTCTTTGCTTTGGAACAATCCTGCACTCTGAAGCCCCCAGATACCGTCAACGGGTTTGCCTTCGCGATACCGGTAAGCATCATCGTAAATTTCATCGCGTTTGGTAATTTTAGTGTCATAGTATGTTCCCGATACGCCAAGCGACAAATCGACCTCTCCGAAACGTTTGTTGGCATTCACACTGAAATCAAATCCTATGCGGCGGTTATTGTTATAATTCATAATAGCCATGAATGACGCTGCAGGATAACCGGTGTTGAGATGAGACGGGAAGAATGTGGGCTGATTAATCAGGTATCCCTCGGTGGAGTTAATGAAGAATGATGCGTCCGCCGTAATCAGCTTGTTCCAAAGCGATGTCCTCAAGTTTGCAGAAAACTCTTTGCGCTTGATAAAAGAAAGGTCGTCGTTCTGCCCTCTGGTGGAGATTGTGTATTTACCCGACGGACCATCGTACCACGAATAACCGTCATTTTGAGTCCACACCGATTCGTAAAGGTAGAACTCGTTTTCGCCCATTACCAAGTCGATATCCTGATTGAGGATACTACCCGATACGCTGAACAACAAATCATCAACAACGGGAGAGTCTTTCAGGAAGCTCTCGCTACTCAGACGCCACCCCAATGTCAGCGAAGGGGAAAGAGCCTGGCGATGTCCTTCGGCAAGTTTTGCCGAATGAATCAATGCCGCACCGAAATCCGCATAATAGCGCTGTTGGTAATTATATCCGAGCTGTAATGCCAGATTAGCATTACTGATACGGTGGTATTGGGCGGAGATTGTCTGCTGATAACCATTGGCTATAAGCATAGCCGATACGTTATGACGCTTCTTGAATGTATTCTGATAATTGAATTGTCCGGAGAATGCAATCGTCTGCTTATCAGCGCTTCCGCCTACGTTCTGGGTTCCCGGCTTTTCATCATTACCTTCTTTGGTAAGCGCTACAATGACATCTTTTCCACCATAATTAGCCCATGTAGGGATGAATACCGCATAGTTGTTGTCAAAAGAGGTTGAATAGGAAGTAGCATAGTCTACCGCAAACATCGCATTGAAAGAAAGGCCTTTCAAAACTTTGTCCAGGTTGACATTCACACCCGTATCGAATTGGAACTGGCGGCTTGTCCATTTACTGCTTCCTGCTGCATAGCTGTCAGCGAACGCATTGGTAGGATTGGCCTGGCTACCGGATAAGAAGTACTTACCGTCGATGATATTGGAAGTTGTACTCAACAAATCCCACGCAGCCGAAGCATTGGGGTCAACCATGTCCAGCGGAATAAGCGGAGCCGCATTTTGCGGGAAGTTAGGACGCATCGTTGCCGCAGCATTCCAGAAATCGCCCTTTGCGCTTTTCGAATTATAGAATGTGGCATTAGCATTGATGTAAGCGCTGATAAAGCTATTGATATCCACATCTACATTACCGCGCACGTTGAAACGGTCTGTCATATTATTTTTGGCCTCGCCGAAGTTCAGGAAATCACCATTGCGGTAGTAGCTCACATTGCTGTAAAAACGTGCACGTTTACCGCCACCGGTAATCTCTGCCGTTACTTCCGAACGGTTATATACTTTCTTTACATAATCCGAAGAATAGTAATTGATATTAGGATAACGGTAAGGATTCAATCCCGAACCGTGATTGTAAATCTGCTCTGCCGTATAAAGGGGCTTTGCAGTAGGGTCGTCATTCAAAAGCGCCTCGTTGTAAAGGGTCATATATTCGGCAGAGCCCAGATATTCAGGATATGCCTTAGCTACATGAACCCCGGTATTGGCCCTGACACTCACGTTCAACCCCTCCACATTGCCGCGTTTGGTAGTAATTACTATCGCACCTTTAGCAGCCTTGCTACCGTAAAGGACTACGGCCTGCGCACCTTTCAAGAATGAAATCTGGGCTATCTCGGAAGGCATCACATTATCCGCATCACGGGGTACGCCATCGACCAGTACCAGATAACCGGCGTTATCTCCGTCCATGCCCCACAGTGAGTTTCCATTCCAACCGCCGATGTATCCTTGCATATTGTCCAAACTGTAGGTGTTATAATTCTTTTTCGTAAGTTCCTCTACATCGACCACAGAGACACCGCCCAAGAGGTCTTTCTGAGCCACCTTGCGGAAAGCGACCTGTACCATCCGGTCTTCTTTGTTTGTCAATGAATCGGTTTCATTCCAATCTGCAGCCTGAGCACTGGCAAACACCGGAGAGGCAGCCAGCATGGCACAGAGAATGAATCTTGCTTGTATATATTTCATTGTTTATTCATTTATTGTTAAACATACTTTGTAGCTTTCCACGATTACCAACCGGGATTTTGTTCGAACTCCGGATACAGATAAACATCATCGTCGGGTAAGGGGAACCAGTAATGCTTCGTACCGAACACGCGCTTCACAATCAGTTCATGGCGGTAGTTGGCAACTTCTGCATCTGCTGGGTCGTTTGTTTTATAGAATTCCGGGCTCTCTACACGGTCGAATTCTACAGAATATTTCTCTGTGTAAGGAGATTCGGAAAGCAACAGCCAGCGTTGGAGGTCATTGAAACGGAAGCCCTCCATAGAGAGTTCCACTGCACGCTCGCGACGAATTTCATCCATGAACTTATTATTGTCTGCTATATAGGAAGTATGAACACCTTCCGCACCGCAGCGCTCACGAATCTTATTGATTGCATCGAGAGCGGTAAGCGTGCAATTATCGGACTTGGCAGATGCACCGCCAATGGCTGCACAACTTTCAGCATACATCAAATAAATATCTGCCAAACGCATATACGGCAAATAGGTATGTAAGTTACTGCCCCAGTCGTATTCCTTGTCGCCTTCATTACAAGTGTGGGGAACAAGTTTCTGGAAGAAATAACCGGTACGGCTGCCGAGGTCTATCGAGCGCATATCCGAACCTGTGGAAAGGTCACAGTAAGCATAGGGCTTTTGTGCATCAGACAGTTTGTCTTCCGCCAGTACATAATGGAAGCCGTCGAATACAATGTCATGATAAAAACGCGGGTCTCTGTTTTTGAACGGAAATCTCTTATCGAAACCGGAATTCGGGTCGTCAATCGGAAGGCCATTTGCCATGCCATACATTTCTACAAGATTCGCTGTAGGCAAATGTATAATCTTATCATGGGCAACAAGACCTGCGACTTTCGGTCCCCAGAGTTTCGTCATATTCCAGTTACTGCCATTGTAATCGGCGGAAGGTCCACGGAATATTGCCTCGACCGAACCGGGCATCAGCCAACCTTGGCGGCGTGTATAGAAAATATCGGAATAACAGGTTTTGGCATCGCTTGCTTTCTCATGGTCGTAAACATTCGTATAGTTGAACTCGGCAAGTGCATATTGCGTTTGTCCGCTCTCTACCAGTGCAAGCAATTCACCGAATGCTTCCGCAGCCTTTTTACAATATTCTTCATCATAATTGTATGTATTGGCGCCTCCGAGTTGCGCGCCGTTCTTCATCAAAGGACTCCCTGCCCACAAATAGTTTTTGCCGAGGTAACCCAATGCCATAATTTTATTAATGCGCAACTGGTTCTTGCCTTCCGTAGCTTTACCTGTGGATGTCTTATCCCAATCAATCGGCAACAAGTCGGCGGCCTGACGGAAATCAGCCGCAGCTTTATCTGCACATTCCTGATAACTCAATCGGGGCAAGGTCAGCTCCTGAGTAGCATCGAGCACCGAATCGATATAAGGCAAACCGCCCCAATAGGTCATCAACTCAAAGTGCCACCATGCACGGAAAAAATAAAGTTGACCGGCAATCAGGTCTTTTTCTTCCTGAGTACCGACTAATTTATCCAAATTGGCAAGACCTACATTGGCCTTACGGATACAATACCAGGAATGAGGCCATAAAGAATGCTGGAACTTATCGGTAGACGACGGAGTACTGGGGTCTCTATACAACCAGCACTGACCATTGGTTTGCCAAGCACGGAAGTTGCCTAAATCGGCTTGATGTGTCATGTGCGCATCGCCCATAGAATTGAAAACTTCATCATCGCCCCAATTCCAGGATGTACAGTAATTGCACTTTTCTTTGTCAGGTATACAGTTGTATATTTCCTCTATGAACCCTTGAAAGTTACGGAAATTCTTGAACGCATCGTCCTCGGACACTGTCGATTCCGGACTTTTGTCCAGATAATCCTCGCAAGATGTCATACAGAATCCTACCGAGAAAGACAAGAGGCCTGCATAAAAAAGAGTTTTATATGTATTATATTTCATCTTGTTCATTATTATAATGTGAATTTGATACCTAAATTATAACGCTTCACCGTAGGGTAAGCACCCAGATAACCGGCTCCGGAGAGATTTGCTTCACGGTCGTCCGGCATACGCGTCCATAACCATAGATTATTGCCGTTGATATAAATCTTTAAATTACTTAATCCGAGCTTTTTAATCCAGCCTTTGTTCCAGGTATAGGCCAACTCTACATTCTTCAAACGAATGTAGGAACCGTCATACAAGAACTGAGTTCCGTCATTATAACTCGGTGTAGAATTCCAACGGGGTACAACTACATCTGCATTGGGAGTAGCTTTCGACCACCATGTACCATTATCGAACACGGTATTTAATTTGCTTCCAAAACTATTGAGGGCAACATCACGGGTTACGTTCGTTACACCGTAGAATTGTGCAAAAGCACTGAAGCCTTTCCATTCGAATCCAACCGTCGCATTAAACGTATTCTCAGGAGAGCTGGTATAGCCATAAGGCGCCTGGTCTTTGTTGTCCACCACACCGTCACCGTTGAAGTCGACAATATAGTAGTCGCCTACCAGTTTCTGCGAATCATTGGCATCGTGAGCGGGTGCACCGTACAACTGGTCATAATTCTGGATAAAACCGGCATCGATATAAGAGGTGTACTGATTGACGCCATGTCCGGCTGCTTTTTGATATGCAGGGCGCAGAGCCTGGTCGTCTTTCACAAGCACCTTATTCTTGGCATGTGTCATACTGAAATTTCCCCAAACACGTAAATTGTTAGCAAAAGTTTTATTGACACGCAATTCCAGCTCATATCCGCTTGTGCGAATCTTACCTTTATTAACCGACGGGGGCGTTCCACCAAAATAAGAAGGGATAGAACGGTCGCCACCATAAACAAAGATATTGGAACGTACATCGCGGAAAAACTCTACGCTACCGGCAAACAATCCTTCAAGGAGCGAATAGTCTATACCTATATTCAACTTTTTCACAACTTCCCATTGAATGTCTTTATTGCCAATAGCAGATTCCCGATACCATGTATAGATACTTTCCGTATGATTGAGGTCCATCGTCGTATGTCCGCCATATGCCCACTGGTTCATATAGAGCCAACGACGGCTCGAATCAAACGGGTCGGGACCTAATTGGTCGGAACCGATTTCACCATAAGAAGCACGCACTTTCAACATGTCTATTATCTTTTTCTCGCGGAAGAATTTCATGAAAGGTTCTTCGCTAATCATCCAGCCGATAGCTCCGGAATTGAAAAAAGCGAAACGGTTCTCCGGACTGAATTTCTCAGAACCGTTGTATGCGCCGTTATATTCAATAAAATAACGGTCGGCATAATTATATGTAGTACGGAAAGCCCAGTCTTCACGATAAGTAGGCATCACGCTTCCTCGGGCATTCTCCTGACGGCTGAACAATCCCATGGCTGTTACATTGTGGTTGCCAAAACTACGAACCCAGTTCAATTGTGCTTGATAATAAAGGTTACGAACAGTTTGGCTGTTGTCCACAGCACCGGGAGAAGTAGTCCAATTGACTCCCTGTGTCCAGTCGAAACCATTATTGGTATCATAGGATTGTTCATATCTTTCCTGACCGGTATCCGGGTCTATCCATTTGTGCTGTGCACTATTATACAAGTCATTTATACCACGGTTATTTTCTACAAAAACATTATCCCAGGAAACTGTAGCCCGGGCAGAAAGGCCTTTGGTGATAAACTTCAAATCTTGCTCCAACGTAAAGTCGGTATTAATGCGGATCGTTGTAAGCTGCATCGTACCGCCCAAAGAAATATTTTCCGCCGAATTGGTAGTGTTGGAAACAAGCGGATACATACCCCAGCTACCGTCAGAATATTGTGGAAGGAATACGTCCGGAGCAATATTGTATGCACCTGACCATTGCTGGCCAATCTGCCACTCCGAATTTACAGTATTACTCCACGGAGCCTTACGAATGGCATTAGAACCGGCTAAATTCACCTTCAACACAGTGGTCTTTGTTATATTGAAGTCCAAGTTACTACGTACGTTGATACGGTCGTATCCATAACCCGAATTATAATCACGCCCGTTATCGTAAATTCTAAAGAGGTCTCCTTCGTGCACGTAATCGGCCGAAGCGAAATACTTCACAAACTTCGTACCGCCGCTAATGTTTATATTGGCATTATAAGACATCGTGTTGTCTTTAAACAAGGCTTTTTGCCAGTCTACGTTAGGATAACGCTCCCTCTGTTCAACAGTAGTCTGATTACGGTAGTTCTCGATGAAGGATTGGGGGCGAATATACTCCCATGAATCAGGCCGTAAAGCCAACTCGTGTTCAATAGCCGTATTACGGAACATCAATGCATCATAAGAATCATACTTATTGGGCAATTTAGAAGGAGATTTCAGCGTAGCGTTGAAACCAACATCTATTTTTGCACTACCCTCCGTACCGCGTTTTGTCGTTACCAGAATTACGCCATTGGCTCCTTTTACACCGTAAACAGCAGTTGCCGATGCATCCTTTAAAACAGAAATAGATTGTACCGAACTAATATCTACAGAATTCATAGGACGCTCGATACCGTCCACCAAAACCAACGGGTCTTCATTGTCATTCCATGAACTTGCACCGCGAATGGTTATTTTCGGTTCTTCTTCACCAGGCATACCGGTACCTTGAGTAGTAACAACGCCTGGCAGATTACCGGTCAAAGCTGCACCAATGTCCGAGATACCTGCTGCACGTTCCAACACTTTACCCGTAGTCTGTGTAATAGCACCTACCACCGATGCCTTCTTCTGCTGACCGTAACCTACTACCACTACTTCTTCCAACTGCTGGGAGTCGTCCTCCAATGTCACCCTGATTAATCCTTTTGTCGCTTTCACCTCTTTGGACTTCATTCCCACAAACGAAACGATAAGAGTAGAGTTTTCATTGGGCACAGTCAACATAAAATTACCATCTATATCTGAAATTGTACCTATTGAATTATTACCTTTTAAAACTACCGAGGCTCCAATGATTGTCTCACCGTTACTGTCGAAAACAGTTCCCCTTACCGTTGTTCCTCTTTGTGCCGACACCGTCAGACAACTGAACAGCATAAGCAGAAACAGATAAGGAATCTTTTGATTTTTTTTTGTTACATTTTTCATTACCATTAGTTTAAGATGTTAATTAACTACATTGTTCTCTAATCATCAGTCGTTTTTCAATAGCTTCAGCTATCATCGTACATACATTTCATTTTTATTAGTATTAGATTAATAAATGCTAACAGTTATATATATTTGCCTTCGTTTTTACAAATATATTCAATGAAACACAAAATAATTTATAGGAGCATTTCCTATACTACACATAGATGTTACATACCTTTTTCACATGTAACAAAAAGTATTCTTTATATTACATTAATTAAAAATTCATTAATTACAAGTAGCATACAACCCTATCATACTGCCGGTAAATCCGCCAGCAGTGGCCGTAGATAAATAATTGGCATCAACATTCTTACACAGCAATACCCAGTCTTCTCCTCCCTTTAAAGAATAATAGAAATCGTAATACGTACCTTCGGATACGACTTTCAAATGAATATCCTTTATATCTCCAGGAATAGTATCAGATGCCAACACCTGTTCAGATTCCCCAATCCGTTTCAGGAAAACCGATTTGCCTTCCCCTTCCTTACCCATACCGAGGAAATATTGATGTGTCTCATCTTTAAACAACAGCATACCGGCTGTCTCCCTATCATTAGAAGGATTGAACAACATACGGGTAGCAGATTCAAACTTATGGTGTTGCATACGGCGACACACTAAAGCAGGAGTATCTTTTTCCGTAGCACTGACATTCGCACACTTCAACGTTAAAAAACCCGGAGCGTCAGACAAAGAATACAAATCTGTGGCAGGAGCACGCAACGTCATCCACTGCATGCCTAAAGAAGTATCGTCAAAATTCTCAACCTCTTCGAAATTACCAAAAGTAACATCGGGATTACGCTTCACGCCCGCCCGTTTCAAAATCATAGGAACAGTTTCATCCCCCTGCGTTATGTAAGGGAAACCGTCTTCACTCCACCTTACCGGCATCAAGAAAGTTTCACGTCCCAAATTCTCAAACTTATTACTAATAGGGCGACATGCCAAAAACACAACCCACCAATCCCCCTCTTTTGTCTGCACCAAATCCGCATGTCCGGCGCAAGTAACCGGATTAGGGCGCTCCGCACTGAGATGCCTTTGCGTCAGAATCGGATTTTTCGTCCAAGGAACGAAAGTTCCCATTGGAGAATCCCCATGGAAAATAACCTCAGAGTGCCAATTACTCGTACCGCCTTCTGCATCCATAAGGAAATACTTTCCATTAATCTTATACATATGAGGACCTTCTATCCAAATAGGCTTTTCTTCCGGATGTACACCTTTATTCACCAATATTTTACGGAGACCAACCGTTCTATCCGACTTTACGTCGAACTCTTGTATACGAATTGTACGATGTCCGCTATATTCCGGTTTATTATCCGGAGCATCATCATTATTCACGATATAAGCTTTTCCGTCTTCGTCAAAGAAAAAAGACGGGTCTATTCCGCCCACTTCAGGCAACATGATAGGTTCAGACCATTCTCCGAAAGGGTCTTGAGTTTTTACAAAGAAATTCCCCGCTCCCACATTGGTCGTTACCATATAATAAGTCTTATTATGCGGATTATAAGAAATAGCCGGTGCAAAAATACCACCACTCACATGTTGTCCCTTCATGTTAACCAACTGCGAAGGGCGATTGAGAACATATCCCACCTGCTTCCAATTGACTAAATCCCTACTGTGAAAAATAGGCACACCCGGGAAATAAGTAAAAGTAGAAGTTACCAAGAAATAATCGCCTTCACCATTAGTACATATACTGGGGTCCGAATACCACCCCGGTAAAATCGGATTATAAAAAGATTCATCGTCGGGTAACGGATTCTCTTTATAAAAATCATCATCACCTTTATAGGTAAAGTAATCGAAAAGAGCTGTAGAATCCTTGATAACAGGTGTTTTCTCATTTGCCCGGGATAAACTGCAAGAACATAACACTCCCATGCCGGCAGCAATCAACAAAGCCGATAAAATTGCGAAAAAAGACTTTCTATTCATCAAAACTCGATTTTATAATTAACAAATATTTCCGAGCCATATAAAGAAATGCGTTTTCATACCTATGTATTTCATAATATGAATAATTCTTTATATCAGAACTGGCTTATCCGCAACAAATGTACAAACACACCTGTACAGCTAAAAAAAATCATGTTACACGTTTCTTTGCTAATATTGCATCTTTCCTTTTCACGTTACATTCTTTGTCTTATATGTAACATATCGTGACATATAATTCTATATATCAACAACTTATACAGAACAACATATTTTATTATCAAAAAAGAAATATGGAAAACCCAGATGAGTAGAGAAAAGTATAAAATAAAAAAAGGAGTACCGCTGTACTCCAACCTTTGTTAACCTTAAATCTAATACTATGAAAAACACATTGCAAATGTACGTACTTCTGGTATTTCTGCAAATTATTCAAGAGAAAAAATATGCTTTATAACACATTTTAAGAAGCGATACTCTATTTTTTACTTCCTTTTTCAAGAATACATCTCAAAAAGATAGAAAGGAGGGCACTTTTTATTCATAAAATAAACCGTTTCATTTTTTCTGCCCGCAAATTACATTATCTTTGCAAGAAAAGCGAAGATAAGCTGCACCTCGGCATAAAAAATGAACAAGTTCATTTTATTCTGCTCTCGGTTTGCATTATCTTTGTATTCAAATTAATGAATACTCAATATGCCTGACTATGATTTAATCGCCATATTAGGTCCAACAGCATCCGGCAAGACCCCATTTGCCGCCGCATTAGCAGCAGAGCTCAACACAGAAATCATCAGTGCCGATTCCCGGCAAATTTATCGGGACATGACTCTCGGTACAGGCAAAGACCTTGCCGATTACATCGTAAACGGTAAACAAATACCTTACCACCTTATCGATATAGCCGACCCGGGATACAAATACAATGTATTCGAATATCAGCGCGATTTTTTGGCTGCTTACGAAAGTATCAGGCAAAAAGGCTGCCTACCCATTGTATGTGGCGGAACAGGAATGTATCTGGAATCGGTACTGAAAGGGTATAGACTGCTCCCTGTGCCCGAAAACCAAGAATTACGCACCCGCCTGTCAGATAAATCGTTGGAAACCCTGACTGAGATACTGAAAACTTATAAAAGCCTGCACAATATAACAGATGTAGACACGGTGAAACGTGCTATCCGTGCTATCGAAATCGAAGAATTTTACGCCCATACCCCGGTAGAAGAGCGTTCATTCCCACAATTGAACAGCCTCATCATCGGTATAGACATAGACCGGGAATTACGACGCGAGAAAATTACCCGCCGACTACGCCAACGGCTGAATGAAGGAATGGTAGACGAAGTACGCCTGTTGATAGAGCGAGGTATCCAGCCGGACGACCTCATCTATTACGGATTAGAATACAAGTACCTGACACTTTACATTATCGGAAAACTGACCTACGACGAAATGTTCAGCCAATTGGAAATAGCTATCCACCAGTTCGCCAAACGCCAAATGACATGGTTCCGGGGAATGGAAAGGCGAGGCTTTACCATTCACTGGATAGATGCCCGGTGTCCTATGCAAGAAAAGATAGCTTTTGTAAAGTCAAAACTCAAAGAGATTTAGTATCTTTGACGGCAACGTTGGCAAAGCGATACATAGAGAATGTTAGACTTAATAAAAGGAATGTACATATGAGTGTAGAACCCGATAAATGGGGAGTAATCTATAACCCCAAAGCCGGAACACGCAAGGTGCAAAAGCGGTGGAAAGAAATCAAAGAATATATGGACAGCAAAGGCGTGTCTTATGACTACGTACAGTCCGAAGGATTCGGTTCGGTAGAACGCTTGGCAGGCATTCTCGCTAATAACGGCTATCGCACTATCGTCGTTGTAGGAGGTGACGGTGCACTGAACGATGCAATCAACGGCATTATGCATTCCAACGCAGAAGATAAAGAAAATATCGCTATCGGCATTATCCCCAATGGCATAGGAAACGACTTTGCCAAATATTGGGAAATGAGCTCCGAATACAAAGAAGCGGTAGATTGCATCATAAATAATCGCCGCCGTAAAATCGATGTAGGAACCTGTTATTATTATGACGGCGAGAAACACCTGACCCGTTACTTCCTGAATGCCATTAACATCGGGCTCGGAGCCAGTATCGTAAAAATCACCGACCAATGCAAACGTTTCTGGGGCGTAAAATTCCTGTCATATTTTATGGCATTCATCTCATTGATTTTCGAACGGAAACTATACCGCATGCACCTCAAAATAAACGGAGAACACATACGCGGACGCATTATGACCGTCTGCATAGGTAGTGCATGGGGATATGGACAAGCCCCCAGCGCAGTACCCTACAATGGCTGGCTGGATGTCTCGGTTATCTACCGCCCCGAACTATTACAGCTTTTCTCGGGAATATGGATGCTTATGGAAGGAAGAATCCTCAATCACAAAGTAGTGAAGCCCTACCGTACCCAAAAGATAAAAGTATTACGTGCACAAAACGCCTCCGTCGACCTGGACGGACGTATCCTTGCCCGTCATTTCCCGTTAGACATCGGAGTACTGCATGAGGCGATAACACTGATTATACCGAACTGAAAAATACGGTTTAACCATTCGTTCCCAACGATTCAGAGCCAAAATCTTATAACCAATCACCCATAACCCGCAATCAAAGAATAACCGATAACTCAAAAAGATATGATTGAACTGAAAAATAATCCTGCCGGGAATTTCTTCCTATTAGCAGGTCCTTGCGTCATTGAAGGAGAAGAAATGGCAATGCGCATTGCCGAACGTGTAGTTACCATTACCGACAAACTGCAAATACCCTACGTATTCAAAGGCTCCTACCGTAAAGCCAACCGTTCGCGCCTGGACTCATTTATGGGCATAGGCGATGAAAAAGCATTGAAAATCCTTAAAAAAGTACACGACACATTCGGAGTACCTACCGTAACGGATATCCATGCAGCAGAAGAAGCTACCATGGCAGCCCAATATGTGGACATCCTGCAAATTCCCGCTTTCCTTTGCCGACAAACCGATTTACTGGTAGCTGCCGCCAAAACCGGTAAAATAATCAATATAAAGAAAGGACAGTTCCTCTCTCCGCTCGCCATGCGCTTTGCAGCAGATAAAGTAGTAGAAGCCGGCAATAAGAATGTTATGATTACAGAACGCGGAACAACTTTCGGCTATCAAGACTTGGTAGTGGATTATCGGGGAATACCGGAAATGCAAACTTTCGGTTTTCCTGTTATACTGGACGTTACCCACTCCCTCCAACAACCCAACCAAACCAGTGGCGTTACAGGCGGGATGCCGCAACTGATTGAAACCGTAGCCAAAGCCGGTATCGCCGTAGGCGCAGACGGCCTGTTCATCGAGACACACGAAAATCCGGCTGTAGCCAAAAGCGACGGCGCCAATATGTTGAAATTAGACCTGCTGGAAAATCTTCTAACCAAATTAGTACGCATCCGGGAAGCAATTAAATAAAAAAGTAGCCCCCATGTGATTTATTATCTATTGCTTCGACAGATAAGGAAAAACATTTTAAAATCAAATAATGATGAAACACTTATTACGTAATTTATGGATTGTTGCACTCATCGTATGCTGTAACTTCCAACAGGTATTTGCACAACAACTACCACCCATCCCTATCGACAAAGACGTCCGTATCGGTAAGTTGGATAACGGATTAACCTATTACATCCGTAAAAACAGCCTTCCCGCCAACCGTGCCGACTTCTATATCGCCCAGAAAGTAGGTTCCATACAAGAAGAAGATAACCAGCGCGGTCTTGCCCACTTCCTCGAACACATGTGTTTCAACGGAACGACCCATTTTCCCGGAGATGCCTTGAAACAATACCTGGAACGCATCGGCGTAAAATTCGGTGAAAACCTGAACGCATACACTTCCGTAGACGAAACGGTTTACAACATCTCCAACGTACCGGTCAACACCCCGGGAGCTATCGACTCCTGCCTGTTGATTCTGCACGACTGGAGTAACGACCTGACTCTGGACCCGAAAGAAATCGACAAAGAACGCGGTGTTATCAACGAAGAATGGCGTACCCGCATGAGCGCCATGCAACGTTTTCAAGAAAAGATGCTTCCGGTTATGTTTGCCGGAACCAAATACGCCAACTGCTTCCCTATCGGAACAATGGACGTCGTAATGAACTTCAAACCTCAAACATTAAGAGATTACTATGAGAAATGGTATCGTCCCGACCTGCAAGGCGTAATAGTAGTAGGCGACATCGACGTAGACGCTGTCGAAGCTCAAATCAAAAAAATGTTTGCCGACATACCGGCACAACCCAACGGCGCCAAGCGCGAATACTACCCCGTAAATGACAACAAAGAACCTATCGTACTGATTGCACGCGATAAGGAACAACCATACGTACAAACCTTTATCTTCAACAAACACGAAACCACTCCCAGAGAAGAAAAGAACAACGTAGGTTACCTGATGCAAGACTACGCAGTTACCCTGATTACCAATATGCTGAATGCACGTTTGAACGAACTGGTTCAAGTAGCCAACCCACCCTATATCTACGCAGCGGCATATGACGATAACTTCTTCGTTGCCAAGACAAAAGACGCTTTCACCGGTATAGTCGTCTGCAAAGAAGATAACATTGAAAACGGCATCTCAACCGTTCTCCGTGAGATAGAACGCGCCCGTCAATTCGGTTTCACCGAAACAGAATACACCCGTGCCCGTGCAGAATACCTGCGCCAGTTGGAATCGGCTTTCCAGGAACGCGACAAACGTAAAAATGAAAATTACGTAAAAGAATACGTCCGCCACTTCCTCGATAACGAGCCTATTCCGGGAATCGCCAATGAATATACTATTATCAACCAGATAGCACCCGCCATTCCGGTAAACGCCCTGAATCAGATGATGCAAGAGCTGGTTACAGACAGCAACCAGGTAGTAGCCATTTTCGGTCCTGAAAAAGAAGGCCTGCAACTGCCGAGCGAAGACGCAGTCAAGAAACTTTTGAAAGACGTAAAGGCAGAAAAGCTGACCCCGTATGTAGATAAAGTCTCCAACGAACCTCTGATGAAAGAAGCCCCGAAAGGCGGCAAAATCGTTTCTGAAAAGAAAGACGATATTTTCGGTACTACCATGTTGACACTATCCAACGGAGCCAAGGTTATAATTAAAAAGACCGACTTCAAAGCCGATGAAATCCGTATGAAAGGCGTAAGTATGGGCGGTAGCTCACTCTTCCCCGACTCCGAGATAATCAATATCAACGGGCTGGATGCCGTAGCGGTAGGCGGTTTGGGCAATTTCAGCGCTATCGAACTGGAAAAAGTGTTAGCAGGCAAAAAAGCAGCCGTAAACTACGGCATCGGCGATAAAACAGAAGCAGTGACCGGCAGTTGCTCTCCTAAAGACTTTGAAACGATGATGCAACTCACCTACCTCACTTTCACTTCCCCCAGACGCGACGACGAAGCTTTTGCATCATACAAAAACCGTAGCAAAGCCCAATTGCAGAATATGGACCTGAATCCCAATTCATCTTTCAGCGACTCCGTCACATCCACTCTCTACATGAAACATCCCAGAACCCTGAGAATGAAAGCCGACATGGTGGATAAGATGAATTACGACAAGATACTGTCCATGTATCAAGACCGCTTTAAAGACGCCAGCGACTTCACCTTCATCTTCGTAGGGAACATCGATGTAGAAACAGTAAAACCGCTGATTGAATCCTACCTAGGCTCATTACCCTCTATCAACCGCAAGGAAACATTCAAAGACAACCATATAACAATGCGCAAAGGCATTTACAAAAACGAGTTCATCCGCCAGCAGGAAACTCCGAAAGTAAATAACTTTATCTGTTATAGCGGCACTTGCCAATACAGCCTCCGCAACGACATTCTAATGAGCATGACCGACCAGCTTCTCAACCTGATTTATACAGAGAAAGTGCGTGAAGACGAAGGCGGAACTTACGGTGTATATCCGATAGGACAACTCGTTAAATACCCCACAGAAAGAGCAGTTCTTCAAATCTTCTTCAACACAGCTCCCGAAAAGCAAGACAAACTGATGAAGATTATCTATGCCGAAGCAGAAGCCTTTGCCAAGAACGGTCCCGATGAAGCCAGCCTGAACAAAGTAAAAGAATACATGCTGAAAAAACATAATGAAGACCTGAAAGAAAATGCCTACTGGCTGAACAGCATAGACGAATACCTATATACCGGCGTCAATCCGATAAAAGACTACGAACAAATCATCGACAGCATCACAGCAAAAGAAGTCCAACAATTTGCCGACGAGCTGCTGAAACAGAAAAATCAAATCACTGTTTCAATGATTAGTCCTGAAAAGAAATAAAACAGAGCTTATCCAAAAGGCTGCGTTGTCTGCAAAGCAGCGCAGCCTTTTCATATACATTAACCACCACCTATCCATTATGAACCTCTTTATAGAACTACGCAAACACGGAAAGTTGGCCGCCAAGCGAAATCCGATGTACGAGAAGAATAAGTTCGGAAAATTCTGGATGTACTTCATGGCAGTATTCTGGGCCGGCTATCTGATGTTCTTCGGAACAACCTTCGCTTTTGCTTTCGGTGATGGGGCAACAGAAGCATACCATGTCCTCAATAGCGGACTGATATTCGTCCTTACCATGGATTTCCTGATGCGTTTTCCTTTTCAAAAAACACCCGCCCAAGAAGTAAAACCCTACCTGCTCCTACCGGTAAAGCGTAACCGGCTTATCGATTTTCTATTGATACGCTCCGGGCTGAACGGTTTCAACCTGATATGGTTATTTTTCTTCGTCCCGTTCGCTATCATTACCATTACCAAATTCTACGGCATAACGGGCGTACTGACATACAGCATCGGAATATGGCTGCTGATAGTATTCAACAATTACTGGTTCCTGCTATGCCGTACGCTGATGAACGAACGCATCTGGTGGGTAGCCCTACCGGTATCGATATACGGAGGGATAGCTGCCGGCCTGTTCATACCGGAAGACAGTCCCCTATTCGATTGGTCTATCGACTTAGGAGAAGGATTCATTACCGGAAATCCGCTCACCTTTACCGGAGTTCTCATAGCGATTGTATCGCTATGGTTCATCAATCATAAACTGATGATTAAACTGATTTATAATGAAATCAACAAAGTAGAAGATACCAAGGTAAAACATGTGTCAGAATACAAGTTCTTAGACCGTTACGGAGAAATCGGCGAATACATGCGGTTGGAGCTGAAAATGCTGCTGCGTAATAAAGTCTGCAAAACCGCCTTGCGTACAGTTTTCCTGGTAGTCGTCGCCTTTACCTGCATCCTGAGCTTTACCGAAGCATACGACGGTCAAAGTATGAAAAGCTTCATCATGGTCTATAACTTCGTCATCTTCGGTATCTTATTTCTATCCAGCCTGATGAGTTACGAAGGCAATTACATCGACGGATTGATGAGCCGCAAAGAGTCTATCTACACACTGCTCCGCGCCAAATATATCCTATACAGCATTGCCATACTCATACCCCTAATCCTGATGATACCCGCTATGGCAACCGGAAAATTATCCGTATTGAGCTGTATCGCCTGGGCTATATTCGTGGCCGGCGGCGTTTACTTCTGCCTGTTCCAACTGGCTGTATATAATAACAAAACAGTAGATTTGAATGCCAAAATGACCAACCGGCAAAATATGGGAAGCGGATTACAGAACCTGATTTCCGGAGCAGCATTCGGCGTACCCCTGCTCATAAACTTTGTGCTGACCACCTTCTTCGGCCCCACAGTTACAGCCTGGATATTGATTGCTATCGGTGCAGGATTTATACTGACCTCGCGTTTCTGGCTGAAAAACGTATACCACCGTTTTATGAAACGGCGTTACAAGAACATGGAAGGATTCAGGGACAGCAGGCAATAAGATTTTATAGATTTCAAATTCATGATTTCAGATTTTAGACTTACAGAGATATGATTCGGATAAACAACCTACAAAAACACTTCGGCACAAAGATTGCCGTAAATATCGAAAACTACTTCATCAACCAAGGCGACATGTTAGGCTTGGTAGGCAATAACGGAGCCGGTAAGACAACGCTTTTCCGGTTAATACTGGATTTGTTGCAGGCAGACCGCGGAAACGTTACCATTAACGATATAGACGTATGCAAAAGCGAAGACTGGAAAAACTTCACCGGCGCTTTTATAGACGACGGTTTCCTGATAGACTACCTCACCCCGGAAGAATACTTCTACTTCATCGGCAAAATGTACGGATTGAAAAAAGAAGAAGTAGACGAGCGTATCACCCCTTTCGAACGCTTCATGAACGGCGAAGTCATGGGACAAAAGAAATTCATACGCAATTTCTCCGCCGGTAACAAACAAAAAATAGGCATTATCTCCGCCATGTTGCATCACCCGCAACTATTGATACTGGACGAACCCTTCAACTTCCTCGACCCGAGCTCGCAGTCTATCATCAAACAACTGCTGAAAAAATACAACGAAGAACACAAGGCAACCGTCATCATCTCCAGCCACAACCTCAACCACACGGTAGGCGTATGCCCGCGCATCGCCTTATTGGAACACGGAGTCATTATCCGTGACATACAAAACGAAGACAACTCGGCAGAAAAAGAATTAGAAGCCTATTTCAATGTCAGCGTAGACGAGAATCCGGAAACAGACAATAACACCGACGAAGAAACGACCGTAGAAGAACAAGCATGAAACACTACCTTTTTTATATAATCGTCCTTGCCGGATTAGCATCCGGCCTAAGCTCCTGCCATACCTCCGCCCCGCGCCTCGATTATAAAGCATTGGCACAAGCCTCCGTACGCCTGGGTATGGACATCGGTTTAACAGACAACCACAAACTCTATATCAATGCCGCCCAATGGATAGGCACTCCCTACCGGTCGGGAGGCAACAGCAAACACGGAACAGACTGCTCCGGCCTGGTGTACCAAATCTATAAGAAAACCTACCATATACATTTGTCGCGCAATACGAGCAGCCAATTAAAAGAAAGCAACAAAATATCCCGCCGTAACCTGCGTGAAGGCGATTTGGTATTCTTCACCAGCCGTACCTCCCGCAAAAAAGTAGCCCATGTAGGCATCTACCTAAAAGACGGTAAATTTATCCACGCCAGCACCAGCCGAGGAGTCATTGTAAGCAACCTTAAAGAAAAATACTACACACAACACTGGCTCTGCGGCGGAAGGGTGAAATAGCAAAAAGCAAGAGGATAACAAAGAAGCAAGACACACAACCCAACCCCAAAAACACTATTCCCAACACATCCGTAAAATCCGGCAAACAAATAGAACATAAAATACCGATTTATTCATAACTTTGCCGCAAAAAGGCATAATGAACTACACAACCTACCTCTTCGATTTCGACTACACACTTGCCGATTCCTCACAAGGCATCGTTACCTGCTTTCGCAACGTCCTGAACCGCCACGGATACACCCGCCCCACCGACGACGACATAAAGCGTACTATCGGTAAAACCCTGGAAGATTCCTTCTCCATTCTTTCCGGCGTCACCGATGCCCGCCAACTTGCCGAATTCAAAAAAGAATACGTAAAAGAGGCCGATACGCATATGACCGTCAATACAGTACTCTTTCTCGAAACCAAATCGGTTTTGGTTGCATTGAAAGACTCCGGCGCCCGCATCGGAATTATCTCCACCAAATACCGCTACCGTATCAAAGAACTGCTGAACCAACATTTTCCCGACGACTTCCTGGACATCATCATCGGCGGTGAAGATGTAAAAACCCCTAAACCCTCTCCCGAAGGGCTCCTGCTCGCAATCAAGCAACTGCACACCACCAAAGCCGAAACACTGTATATCGGCGACAGCACGGTAGATGCAGAGACCGCACAAAAAGCAGGGGTCGATTTTGCCGGCATAACGCATGGCATGACAACAGCCGAAGAACTGCAACAGTATCCGCACAAGAAAATAATGAGCAGCCTGGAAGAATTGTTAGAACGGGAGCCATTGCCCTCCGCCTCATCCCCGAAGAAGATAAGCGTACGTCGTATCGTACTTCTGTCAGTCCTTTTTGCTGCACTCGCCCTCCTCTTTTGCCTCCTCACCTTTATATAACGTTCAAGGAAATTCCTTGCTATAATTAAATCGTTCCACCAGGGAGAAAGTTTCGTTCCACCGTGGTGGAACAAAACTTCCCTCACGGTGGAACAAAATATTCCCCACGGTAGAACGAATAAATATCCGCATCTCCACCCCTTAGCGCCGCCTCCGGAACACTCCGGCCTATGGAGAAGAATTTGCTTAAGCATAAAACACCAATTCTCTTAAAAAAGAGAAAGAAAGATTTGCCCGTTCCAAATAAAAGATGTAATTTTGTGCCCGATTATTCCGCACCGGGTTCAATCAAGTGCTTTCTAAGTGATTAGAAACCACCCGACGGAGCTAACTTATACATTATATATAAGAAATGTACGCAATTGTAGAAATCAACGGTCAGCAATTCAAAGCAGAAGCTGGCAAAAAGCTGTTTGTACACCACATGCAAAATGCAGAAGCCGGTGCGACAGTAGAATTTGAAAAAGTTCTTTTGGTAGACAAAGACGGTAACATCACTGTAGGCGCTCCTACGGTAGAAGGCGCAAAAGTAGTTTGCGAAGTTGTTTCCGGTTTGGTAAAAGGCGACAAAGTTCTTGTTTTCCACAAGAAAAGAAGAAAAGGATATCGCAAACTGAACGGTCACCGTCAGCAATTTACAGAGTTAACAATTAAGGAAGTAGTAGCTTAATCAATTAAAAAAGTAAGAAGAAATGGCACATAAAAAAGGTGTCGGTAGTTCTAAGAACGGCCGCGAATCGCAGAGTAAGAGATTAGGCGTTAAGATATTTGGTGGCGAAGCTTGCAAAGCAGGTAACATCATCGTTCGTCAAAGAGGTACTGAATTCCACCCGGGTAACAACATCGGTATGGGTAAAGACCACACTCTTTTCGCTTTGATAGACGGAACTGTACAGTTCAAAGTAGGTAAAGCAGACAGAAGATTCGTTTCTGTCGTTCCTGCTGAAAACGCAGAAGCATAAGTTTCCGACAGAAATAAAGCAAAGGGATGCAATCTTTTCAGATTGCATCCCTTTCTTTTTAAACGTAAAAATAAGCAAGCATCTTTTTTGTATTACTTTCGATTTGCACTATCTTTGCTCTCTCAAACCCGGAATATCATAAAACAAGTATAAGATATGCTTACCATTAAACAAATTACAGACAACACCGACGCGGTAATACGCGGCCTGGAGAAAAAGCACTTCAAGAATGCCAAAGAAACGATTGAACAAGTGCTGGCAACCAACAACAAACGACGCAACACTCAAACCATTTTAGATAAAAACCTGTCGGAAGTCAACACCCTTTCCAAATCTATCGGGCTGTTAATGAAAGAAGGCAAGAAAGACGATGCGGAAACCGCCAAACAACGCGTAGCCGAACTGAAAGAAGCCAACAAAACATTACAGGAAGAAATGGAGCAGGCGGCAACCGACCTACAAAATCTGCTTTATACAATTCCCAATATCCCTTACGACAGCGTACCCGAAGGAGTGAACGCCGACGACAACGTAGTCGAGAAAATGGGCGGCATGGAAACCGAACTTCCCAAAGACGCGCTTCCCCATTGGGAACTGGCAAAGAAATACGACCTGATAGACTTCGACCTGGGTGTTAAGATTACAGGCGCAGGATTCCCGGTCTACAAAGGCAAAGGTGCACAACTCCAACGTGCGCTCATCAACTTCTTTCTGGACGAAGCACGCAAATCGGGCTATACGGAAATAATGCCGCCGACAGTGGTCAACGCCGCTTCCGGCTACGGCACAGGTCAGTTGCCCGACAAAGAAGGCCAGATGTACCACTGCGAAGTAGACGATTTATACCTGATTCCTACTGCCGAAGTTCCCGTAACCAATATCTACCGCGATGTAATCCTCGACGAAAAGCAATTGCCTATCAAGAACTGTGCATACACACAATGTTTCCGCCGCGAAGCCGGTTCTTACGGTAAAGATGTGCGCGGCTTGAACCGCCTGCACGAATTCTCCAAAGTAGAGTTAGTGCGCATCGACAAGCCGGAACATTCTCAAGAATCCCACCAAGAAATGCTGAACCACGTAGAAGGGTTGCTTCAGAAGCTCGAATTGCCTTACCGCATCCTCCGTCTGTGTGGCGGTGACATGAGCTTTACTGCCGCCCTCTGCTTTGACTTCGAAGTATATTCCGAAGCACAGAAACGCTGGCTGGAAGTAAGCTCCGTATCCAATTTCGACACCTATCAGGCCAATCGCTTGAAATGCCGTTACCGCACGGCAGAAAAGAAAACAGAGCTTTGCCATACGTTGAATGGTTCCGCACTGGCTCTACCGCGTATCGTAGCCGCTTTATTGGAAAATAACCAGACCCCGGAAGGTATCCGCATACCGAAAGCCCTGATTCCGTATACAGGATTCGAGATGATTGATTAAGGAAGGAATCACTTCCTTATCTAAAATAATAAAAGGTGCATCAGAATAATAAGGATTTTGTATTCTGATGCACTTTTTTTATAAAAATCTAAGATTGAAGAGCTTAAATGTAAAACAACAAAGATAAAAGTCATGAAAATTAGAACAAAAAGCTATGAGGTTAAAGGCTAAGAATATAAAGCTGAAGGCTGAAAGACAGAGTTAAAGGCTGAAAATGCAGAATCGGAGGCTGAGAGAGAGAACTGAAGACGGAAATGCAAAGTTTAAGACTGAAAACGTAGAACCGAAGGCTGAAACACTGAACTAAAGACCGAAATGCTAAGTTGAAGACTGAAACGCAGAACTGAAGGCTGAAACACAGAGCTGAAGACCGAAATGCAAAGCTAAAGAATGAAACGCAAAACTGAAGGCTGAAACACTGAACTGAAGGCTGAAACACTGAACTGAAGACCAAAATGCAAAGCTAAAGACTGAAACGCAGAACCGAAAGCTGAAACACAGAGTTGAAGACCAAAATGCAAAGTTGAAGACTGAAACGCAGAACTGAAGGCTGAAACACTGAACTAAAGACTAAAATGCAAAGCTAAAGAATGAAACGCAAAACTGAAGGCTGAAAGCCTTATATCTTACAGCCCAGGGTAACACCCTGGGTAATCATCCACCCCTATCCCCTCTTACGCCCTGAAAGGGCAAAACCCCACATCATGTCACAATCCTTAAACAAAATCTACATACACATCATCTTCTCCACCAAAAATCGCGAAGACCTATTACCTGAAAAAAATCTGAATGAAATACACTCTTATATAGGGGGAATCATCAATCAAAACCTATGCAAAAGCATCATCATAGGTGGCACTACCAATCACATACACATTCTCTGTGAATTGACAAGCACAGTTTCTACTGCCATTCTATTACAAGAAATCAAAAGAAGTTCCTCCAAATGGATAAAAGGCAAATATCCCCAATACTCCAACTTTGCATGGCAAAGCGGTTATGCCGCATTTTCAGTCAGCCAATCAAAAGTTGATACCGTCACCAATTACATCCGGAACCAAAAAGAGCATCATACAAAGAAAAACTTTAAAGAAGAATTGGTTGAATTCCTGAAAAGTTACCAAGTTGAATATAAAGAAGAATACCTATGGAGTTAATGCTTATGCCCTTTCAGGGCGCAAATGGGAAATGTATAGTTTCCCCGGGGTGTTACCCCGGGCTATAAGATATAAGGCTTTCAGCCTTACTACCCCAAAATTATTCTTTATCAAAATAACCTTGCTTCAAAAAATTATTCTCTCCCAAAACAATTTTACCCCAAAAGTCATTCCCCTCAAAAAAACAAATTTATTCCAAGAAGTTGCTCTCTCCCTCAAAGCAAATTTACACTAAGAAGCCGCTCCCCTCAAAAACAAATTTGTTCCAAGAAGTTGCTCTCCCCCTCAAAACAAATTTAACCTAAGAAGCCACTACCCTCAAAAACAAAATTGTTTCAAGAAGTTGCTCTCCCCCTCAAAGCAAATTTACACTAAGAAGCCACTCCCCTCAAAAACAAATTTATTTCAAGAAGTTACTCTCCCCCTCAAAACAAATTTAACCTAAAAAGCCGCTCCCCTCAAAAATAAATTTATTCCAAGAAGTTACTTTCTCCCTCAAAGCAAATTTACCCTAAGAAGCTACTCCTCTCAAAAACAACCTTACCCCATAAAGTTATCCCCCCCCCCAAAAAGCCTCCCTCCAAACCCCATTCCCTACCTTCAAAATCGTCTTATCCCCTCCTCCTGCCCTCTTTTTTCCCGATACATTCTTTGTTATTAACAAATAAGCCGTATCTTTGCAAAATCTATCAATCTGAAAGAAATTACGTAATTATACCAACAAAATTATAAGATAATGAATAAAATCATTAGCAAAGAACATTTCTCTGAAAAGGTCTTCAAATTAGTAATCGAAGCACCGTTAATTGCTAAATCACGCAAGGCAGGGCACTTTGTAATAGTACGTGTAGGCGAAAAGGGCGAGCGTATGCCGCTGACTATCGCTTCTGCCGACCCCGTAAAAGGAACTATCACTTTGGTCGTACAAGAAGTGGGACTCTCATCCACCCGCTTGTGCGAATTGAATGAAGGCGATTATATAACCGACGTTGTCGGTCCGCTGGGACAAGCTACCCATATCGAGAATTTCGGAACCGTAGTATGTGCGGGCGGCGGTGTGGGCGTAGCTCCGATGCTTCCTATCGTACAGGCACTGAAAGCTGCCGGCAACCGCGTAATCACGGTACTGGCAGGCCGTACCAAAGAACTGATTATCCTCGAAAAAGAAATGCGGGAAAGCTCCGATGAAGTCATTATCATGACGGACGACGGCTCATACGGTCGCAAAGGCTTGGTTACGGAAGGGGTAGAAGAAGTTATCAAACGCGAGAAAATAAACAAATGCTTCTGTATAGGTCCGGCAATCATGATGAAATTCGTTTGCCTGCTGACAAAGAAATACGAGATACCCACCGATGTATCCCTGAATACAATCATGGTAGACGGAACAGGCATGTGCGGCGCCTGCCGTATCACTATCGGCGGCAAAACCAAATTCGTATGCGTAGACGGCCCCGAATTCGACGGACATCAAGTAGATTTCGATGAAATGCTGAAACGCATGGGCGCATTCAAAAACATCGAACGCGAAGAAATGCATAAACTGGAAACACCGCAAACCTGCCAGGCAACTGGTGAAAACACCCAACAAACAGACGAAAAGAGCCGCAATGCCGCTTGGCGTCAAGAGCTGCGCAAATCCATGAAAGCCAAAGAACGCGCCGCCATTCCACGGGTGGTTATGAACGAGCTGGATGCAGAATACCGCTCGCACAGCCGCAAAGAAGAAGTGAACCGGGGACTGACCGAAGAACAGGCGCTCACAGAAGCCAAACGCTGCCTGGACTGTGCCAATCCGGGTTGTACGGAAGGTTGCCCCGTAGGTATAGACATCCCCCGCTTCATCAAGAATATAGAACGCGGCGAATTCCTGGAAGCTGCCAAGACATTGAAAGAAACCAGTGCACTACCAGCTGTTTGCGGCCGCGTTTGCCCGCAGGAAAAACAATGCGAATCCAAGTGTATCCACCTGAAGATGAACGAAAAGCCGGTAGCTATCGGCTACCTGGAACGCTTTGCCGCAGATTACGAACGCGAAAGCGGACAAATCTCCGTTCCCGAAATCAAAGAGAAAAACGGCATCAAAGTTGCTGTAATCGGTTCGGGTCCTGCCGGGCTGTCTTTTGCCGGAGATATGGCGAAATACGGATACGACGTTACTGTATTCGAGGCGCTGCACGAAATCGGCGGCGTATTGAAATACGGTATTCCCGAATTCCGTTTACCCAACAAAGTGGTGGACGTCGAGATTGAAAACCTCGTCCGAATGGGTGTGAAATTCATCAAAGACTGTATCATCGGCAAGACATTAAGCGTGAAGCAACTGGAAGAAGAAGGCTTCAAAGGCATATTCGTCGCTTCCGGCGCCGGACTGCCGAACTTTATGAACATACCCGGCGAGAACTCTATCAACATCCTCTCTTCCAACGAGTACCTCACACGTGTCAACCTCATGGACGCCGCCAGTGAAGATTCCGATACCCCCGTACCTTTCGGCAAGTGCGTGGCCGTTATCGGCGGCGGCAACACGGCTATGGACTCTGTCCGCACAGCCCGCCGCCTGGGGGCAGAACGCGCCATGATTATCTATCGCCGTTCGGAAGAGGAAATACCTGCCCGTATCGAGGAAGTGAAACACGCCAAAGAAGAAGGAGTAGAATTCCTGACACTCCATAACCCGATAGAGTACATTGCCGACGAACAGGGAAAAGTAAAACAGGTAGTCCTTCAGAAAATGAAGCTGGGTGAACCCGACGCATCCGGACGCCGCAGCCCCGTCCCCATTCCGGGAGCCACCGAAACAATCGACATAGACCTTGCTATCGTCAGCGTAGGCGTATCGCCGAACCCTATCGTTCCCAGCTCTATCGAAGGCTTGGAGTTAGGACGCAAAGGCACGATTGCCGTAAACGACAGCATGCAGTCGTCCATTCCGACAATCTATGCAGGCGGCGACATCGTACGCGGCGGTGCAACCGTAATCCTCGCTATGGGTGACGGCCGGAAAGCTGCCGCTTCCATGAACGAACAACTTAAAAAGAAGTAAACACGAGCAGAAAGGAGTGCATCAGAGTTCACCACACAGAATTACACAGAGCAGCACAGATTAGTACAGATTAGCACAGGCTGAAATTAAATAACCGATTACGGAGATAGAAAATCGGTACTAATCTGTATAGTCTGCGGTGAATTCCGGCACACCTTCTTTCCGACTGCAAAGGGACATTCAGTAAATAGGGACATTCAGTAAATAATATAAAATCAGCCAACTAATTCATACACAAAATATTGCGAATTAGCTGGCTTTTTTGTATCTTTAGGTATTCCCCCGCAAATAAGGTTTGAAGGCCAAAACGGGGGAAATTCCCCGACTAAGATATGGCTAAGATACAAAATATTTCCGAAATTCACCCAACTTTGGGCTTCACAGAATTTGATGTTCTGGAAAAATACCGCAAAAGTTTTAATGAGAGTGAGCTTGGCAGGCTTCACTCAGTGTTCCCGTTTG
>NZ_KB894127.1 GCF_000374365.1 Bacteroides gallinarum DSM 18171 = JCM 13658 | reverse complement strand
CAAACGGGAACACTGAGTGAAGCCTGCCAAGCTCACTCTCATTAAAACTTTTGCGGTATTTTTCCAGAACATCAAATTCTGTGAAGCCCAAAGTTGGGTGAATTTCGGAAATATTTTGTATCTTAGCCATATCTTAGTCGGGGAATTTCCCCCGTTTTGGCCTTCAAACCTTATTTGCGGGGGAATACCTAAAGATACAAAAAAGCCAGCTAATTCGCAATATTTTGTGTATGAATTAGTTGGCTGATTTTATATTATTTACTGAATGTCCCTAAAAAACTATATGTCCTTTTAAAGGGAAAGCTGCGGGTAGACATCATCGACGGGCTGGGCAATAGCGTAATGATAGAGTATATCATCGCCCCGCGCGCATTTGCCACGCCGCACCTTTTCGGCTCCAACAACACGCTGCCCGCCACCTTTACCGCCATAGAGGACAGTACGCTGTTCACAGCCACCAAGGAATCCACGTTCAAACTCATCAGCCAAGACCCGCAGATACTGCACAACTTCCTCTGCGTAAGCGGCAACTGCACAGCCTGTACGGTTTCGCGCCTAAAGACCCTCTCGCGGAAAACGGTGCGCGAGCGCTTCGTGGTCTATCTGCAAGAAAACAGAACTGCCAACTCGAACTGCGTCACCATTGCCCATACGCAGTCCGAACTGGCAGAATACCTGAATGTTACCCGCCCCGCCCTTTCCAAAGAAATCAACAAGATGACCAAGGAAGGTATTATCCTGATGACGGGAAAGAAAATCGAGATACTGAACGAGCCGGCTTTAAACGAATATATCTAAATCACCACTTCGCAAAGAAGATTTTTGGGTTGATATTCAGCGACAGCCAGCCCCAGTCCTGCCAGCGCTTGTGGTCGCCGCCCTTCACCACGTCCATGGACTTCGTGCCCAGCATAACGGAATAACCAGCGGACAACTTTACATCCTTCATCACGTTCCAATCTATCTGATAATCGAGTTCCGAGCCCAACCCCTTCTTCACATCCTGCAACTTGGCGGCAGTGGCAAAGTAATGGTAATTCAACTGCATGCCCACCTTCGGAGAAGCCTTATAGCTCACTCCCAACTGTGCATCCTGCAAGCCGGGCGCCAGGCTGTTGGCAAACAGCGAAGCGTAGAAATAATCCATTGCGCCGTAGAACTTATGGTGCGTGCCATACAGAGGGTCGAAGGCCTTGAACTTCGAGCCCTTGCCTTTATCCCCGCTCAGATAGTCATAACCCAGGCTCACACTCCATTGCCTGCCGGCAGCATAGGCAGCCTTTACGCTCGCCATATACGCCGATACGCTCTCCGATGCCTTATTCTTTCCCGTCTGGTAATAGAAAGCCGCCTGCATATCCCACGACCGGGGCTTATAAGTAATGTATGTCCCCATAGTCTGCATACAGCGGGTATCGGATATCTGCGTACCCGGGTCTCCCGTCTCCCACCCCAGGTTCATAAAGAGCAAAGAGGCATCCAGGGGCAATGCAGCGGCGGTGTAGTGATACCACAAAGTCTGCATGTTCTTGTAAGGCTGCCCGCCATTGCCATAATACGTGCCGCCTATCGTTTTTTCATCATTCTGGTTGAACGCCAGGATAAGATGCAGCTTGTGCGCCTTGTTTTCGTACCCCAGCTTCAACGCATCATGGTAGCGCCCGGCCACATTCCAGTCCAGACCGCCCAATATACGTTCGTCGTCGTAAGACAACGTCTGGCGTCCCAACTGCGCAAAAAAGCCTGCGCCGAAGCCCAGCTTCGCCCATGCCTCGTTCATGATGAAGCGGCCGTTCTTGTCAATCTGGGCATCCTGCCCCCATACGCCGACATGCTGTGCGGAGATTTTCATGCTCAGGTTGGTACGGTTGTACTCCATGGACAGGCGGGCGCGGTTGTTGATAAAGGCGGCCGCCTCGTCGCCTTCCGCACGCGGATAAAGGGCGCCGTTGCGGTACTCCGCACGAGGCCTGATTTGCATGGACATGGAAAATTCGTTCTCTTTCTCCTGCTTCTGCGCCCACGACATGCCGGGCAGCAGTAATAATCCTAATGCCAAATAAACAGCTTTCATAGCATTCTAATTTAAATTATACGTATGTACACTCACTCCTTGTGCCGAAGGCAGGTAATTGATACCGTACCAGCACATCTGTAATAATAAGAAAGATATAAGCAGCCCCGCCAATGCCCTGCGGCAGGCGCGCGGCCGCCCCAAACGGTAATGGATATATCCCAGGTAAGAGAACCATGTAGCCGCCGCCCAGGTTTCCTTCGGGTCCCATGCCCAGTAATGCCCCCATGCAGCCTTTGCCCAGACAGCGCCGGACAACATGCCCAGGGTCATAAAGGCAAGCCCCACATAAGTCAGGTTATCGCACAAATCCATTTCCTTGCGTTCTATCTCCTTTTTCTTGAACCACATCAGGTAGACCGCCATTACCGCAGCCGCCCCGAGCATGGCATAGGCAAACATATAGACTATGACATGCGGCGTAAACCAGGGACTCTGCAACGCAGGCATCAAAGTCTTATTATGGATTTCCGGCTTAAAGAGATTGATACATACGAATACCAGGGAGAGCACGAAGCTGAACCCCAGTATCCACTTGTACTTCCAGCGACTGTATGTGATAAGCCCCGCCAGCGGAAGGAAGAAGGAGTACCACAAACGCGTCTCCCCCATTGTGCGCATCGGCGGACGTTCCAAAGAAATCCACATAGCCACGATAAAGCCGAAGAAAACAGCCAGCCCCGCCAGCGTAAATGTATATACCGCCACCGGACGTTTCCCGCGCCATGCGGCGGATGCACCCGCACCCCACAAAAGCAAGGCGACGGCAGCAAAATATGCAAAGTAATCCCAACTCATGTCCTATCCTCCCCGTTTTCTTCGCCGGACAACCCGTCCCTCCTTTTCTGCGCATTGACAAACAGGCAGACGGCTCCCGACATCATCATAAAAATACCGATATAAACATACGGAAGCCAGGGGTCGCGCACCAGCTCGAACACACTGACGTCGCTCCAGCGTCCTTTCGTTTCGTCATAACTTAATTGGTAGATATTCCACCCCGCCACTTTCAGCGGATGATTTACCTCAATGGTATCGTTCCTTACCTCTCCCTGCTGCGTGTACACCGTAACTGCCGATACGAACCGCTGCGGCTCCCTCTCGGGCATGATAAGGCTTACTTCACCGTTCAGGCGCAACGCTTTGTAAGGGAACATAAAACTGCCGCAACTCACCCAGCCTTCCCTGGACTGCCCGTTTCCGGTATCCGTTGCTTTCAGGTAGACGGCATAGGTAGCACCCATCGAATGGAATTCCGTAAACTTCAAGGTATCTTCCGTGGTTACGGAAGCCGCCATAGGAATAGAGTTGAGCACCTCGATGTCCCAACCCGGCAACCGTCCCTCCGTTACCCCGTCTTCCAGAAGCAGATGCTCCGGCGTACCGGCAGGGAGCGCCCTCCCCGTTTCATTGTCAATCAGCATCAGTTTCGGAGGATATTCGTCGATAGTGAAGCCTTGCAGCTCGATAGCCAGCGGAAGTTCCGACAGCCTGCCGTTTTCGTCCGTGGCACGCCACTCGGTCTTGCCTATACGGGTAATCATCTTCAAACGCTGCAAATCGGCATTGCCCAATGTGGCAGTCAGCAGAGCGATGAACAGCCCCGCATGGTTCAGCAGGAAAGGTATCTTCCGCAGCCGGAAGGGGAAACCGGCGCGGAGAATAGTCAGTCCGAGCACCGTAACCAGCCAGACATAAAGCAATACGAACGGCCAAAACGAAAGCATCTTAGAAAGCCCTATCCAATCGGCAGACGGCTGTGTGGCGGGTACTTGACGCACCAATCCCATTACCACCGTAATAACCGCCACACAGACAAGGGAAGAAACCGCTGCGGTATAATGCGTGAGCCATTCGAAACAATAAACCCTCTTGCGCAATCCGTACAGCACCGCCAGCAAGAGCAGATATGCTACCAGTACGATTATGTTGACCGGCCAGGCAAACAAGCCCCACCGGACATCCCCCACAGTTCCCTGCAACAGCAGCCCTGTGGCAAACAGTCCGGCTCCGCATGCCAAGCCTTCCTTATATCCCCACGTTTTTTTCCACATCTTACGAACAATCATTCGGCTACAGCCCTTACCGCTGCCGCCATTCTTCCGTTACACCTCTTTTACTTCTGTGCCAGGCGGCCGTTAGCCTTCGCCTTTTCCAGCCAAGCCGGTACGGTAGTCTTTAAGAACTTCTCCTTCGCTGCCCTGTCGGCATCCATATCCAAACCGATGTACTGCTGCGCTTTCTCTTTTGTAGAAATATCCGGCATAGGCACATCGCCCGTGAAGCCGTTCTTAGCCAATACCTTGGAGATAGCCAAACGCGCCTGCAATGCCTTGTCCAGCCCATGCGACAGTACCCTCTGTATTTCCTGCGGGGCATGGAAAGCGCCTCCATGAGATGCGACACCATAGTCCCAGCGCCACTGTGCCTGGCGAATCAATGCCAGTACATCCTTCATCTGGGCGTCCGTAGCTCCCTTGTCCCATGCAAATTTCGCTTCGATATGCGCCTTAGCCAGTTCGGCTTCGAGGCGGTTGCGTATTTCGTTCGCCTTGTGCTGGCGCTCGTACACATTGTTGCGCAAAGTCTCCTCGCTCTCGCGGTGGCAGGTCTGGCAGGTACGGTCTATCATTGCCAACGGGCTCTGCACATGGTGGTCGCTGAACTTCACACCGCCCTCGCTCTTGTACGGCATATGGCAGTCCGCACACGACACGCCGCGTTGCCCGTGGATACCCATTTGCGCAATCTCGAAGTCGGGATGCTGCGCCTTCAGTATCGGGGTACGGCTCAACTTGTGAATATAATCGTAAAAGCCCGCCTCATCGTAGTAAGCCTCCATATCTTCCACCGTGAAACCCTTATCCCACGGAAAAGTAAGGTACTTGCCGTCGCCCTTGAAGTAATACTCCACATGGCACTGCGCACACACCAGTGAACGCATCTCCTGCGGAGTAGCCTGGGTAATATCCTTTCCCCGGCGCTGGAAAGCCTCTACCAATGCCGGACGGCTGATATGCAGGTTCATATTCTCCGGCTCATGGCAGTCGGCGCAACCGATAGGATTTACGATTTCGGAGCCCATAGCGCCCCACTTATTATTATAGAACGCATCTACCCCGACAGCCTGCATCATACGCGGCACATCCGGGCTCTTGCAAGTCCAGCAGGTAGAAGGTTGCGGGCCGTCGGTATCCGTAGCGGGAGCACCGGTACGCAGGCTCGCCGTTATATCCTCGATAGCATGCATATGCCCGCGGGGTGTAGAATAATCTTTCGAGAAAGCATATCCTGCCCACAGCACCACCATTTCCGGGCGCTGCTCCAGCACATCCACCGCTATATTTCCGTTGAACTCACTCTTGAAGTCGGTCTTGGCGGTTTCCGTCCAGGTTTGGTATTCGCGGGGGAAATCGCTCTTGAAAACCTCATTCCGCGCCTCTATACCTTCAATCACCGTCTTGCGGTTATTGAACACGCTTGCCAGTTCCGCCCTGCGTTCCATTAAAGCGGACACGCATAAGCCCAGGACAAACACAACGACCATCGAACCGCCGAACAACAGCCACCCTTGCCATGATTTCAATCTCTTTTCCATATCTATGAAGATTTATTGTTATTATTTCTTTATCAGTTCCCGAAGCCACTCCGGTACGGGAGAATCCGGATAAGGCACGAGCGCCCCCGGTGTGGCCGAAAGGCTGTTCTTTCCGCCGTGCGGCACATCCCGGTGGCAGTCCCAGCACGCCTTGCCGTTGCCCGTAAGAGTCATCATATAATCTATCTTGCCGGCATCCGCAAACTCACTCGTCAGTTGCGTATGGCAGCGGATACAGTTATTCATAATGACCTGCGAGCTGGCATTTTCAGCCCGGATTACCTGCGGCTCGCTTTTGGTGAGAAAAGCCCCCACATGCTTCATTCCGTCCATTCCCTTGAACGTCCACTTCTTAACCGCATTCTCGTGGGGAACATGGCAGTCATTACAGGTAGCATCCCTGCTATGGGAGCTATGGAACCAGGTAGCATAATACGGCGCCATGATATGACAGTTTACACAGGCGGCAGGGTCGTCGCCCAGGTAAGTGTGCGCCCGGAGAAGATACAGAAACAAACCTCCTCCGCCCACGAGGACACCGCATACCACGAGTGCCGCCACTTTCCGTTTGTAGGAAGGGAACAGTTTTCTTATGATAGATAACTTCGCCATAGGAACAAGTATTTTTCACAAAAATAAAGGGTTGGTACGAAAGAAAGTGTAATCTATATTACACTTAGGCATTTATCTTTAAAGAAATTCACATTATACATAGAAAAAGTAACGGCGGCCTACCCAATAATGATGTCCGCACCCGGTAAATACCACCATTTGTAGGTATTGATAAAAAGCCCGTTTTGCACGACATTTGCAGCAACCAAAAATAAAGCTATGGACAGTCTATTGAAACAAACGACAAACGGTTTTATTTCGTTCTGCACGGAGTGCAATACCTATCACCTGGAATTCGGAAATTTGTTCTTCAGGTTCACCGAGGACGAGTTCCGGCATTTCTGCCGGTACATCAACTCTATCGACGGACCCTATTACCAGGCACAAAACCGGCATATAAGGAACAGCCGGAAGATATTCCTCCGCATGCCCGTGCAGGGCTTTTACTGTGCGCTCCACCCGGAAGAGCTGACAGAACTGAAACGGCTGGTAGATTTCTCACTCATAGACGAAAATGAAATAAACAGACTGGAACATTTGGAAAAATTCTCTTTAAACTAAATGATTGATTAAGTATGAAAATTGAAAAAATCGTAGCCCGTGAAATCCTCGATTCACGCGGCAACCCCACAGTAGAAGTGGACGTAATTCTGGAAAGTGGTGTAATGGGACGTGCAGCAGTGCCCTCGGGCGCTTCCACCGGCGAAAACGAAGCCCTGGAACTGCGCGACGGCGACAAGAGCCGTTATTGCGGCAAAGGTACGCTGAAAGCCGTAGATAACGTGAACAAAATCATTGCGCCGGCACTCGTAGGCTGGCCGGCACTCGGACAACGCGCCATAGACCACAAAATGCTGGAACTGGACGGCACTCCGACCAAATCGAAGTTGGGAGCCAATGCCATTCTGGGCGTTTCGCTGGCTGTTGCCAAAGCAGCCGCCAACTACCTCGACATCCCCCTTTACAGATATATAGGCGGTGTGAACACCTATGCAATGCCCGTGCCGATGATGAACATCATCAACGGTGGTGCGCACAGCGATGCCCCTATCGCATTCCAGGAGTTCATGATACGCCCCGTAGGTGCGCCCTCCTACCGTGAAGGCCTGCGCATGGGTGCGGAAGTGTTCCATGCCCTGCAAAAAGTACTGAAAGCCCGCGGGCTGAGCACCGCTGTGGGCGACGAAGGCGGCTTCGCTCCCAAGCTGAACGGCGTAGAAGATGCGCTGGACTGCATCATCGAAGCCATTAAGAACGCAGGCTACAAGCCGGGCGACGACGTACGCATCGCTATGGACTGCGCCGCCTCCGAGTTCTGCGTAAAGGAAAACGGCAAGTTCTACTACGACTATACGCACCTTAAGAACGGCATGCCGAAAGACCCCAACGGCAAGAAACTGTCCGACGACGAGCAGATAGCCTACCTGGAAAGCCTCATCGACAAATATCCTATCGACTCCATTGAGGACGGCATGAGCGAGGACGACTGGGACGGCTGGAAGAAACTGACCGACCGCATCGGCAACCGCTGCCAACTGGTGGGCGACGACCTGTTCGTAACCAACGTGGAATTCCTGCAAAAAGGTATTGCACAAGGGTGCGCCAACTCTATCCTTATCAAAGTCAATCAAATCGGTTCGCTCAGCGAGACGCTGGATGCCATTGAAATGGCGCACCGCCACGGCTATACCACCGTTACCTCGCACCGTTCAGGCGAAACGGAAGATGCCACCATTGCGGACATTGCCGTTGCTACCAACAGCGGGCAAATCAAGACCGGTTCGTTGAGCCGCTCCGACCGCATGGCGAAGTACAACCAGTTGCTGCGCATCGAAGAAGAGCTGGGCGACCTTGCAGTGTACGGCTACAAAAAAATAAAATAAATCTTTGTAGTGAATAAGTCATAAAAAGAAAGGAATAGCGTCTTTGTGAAAAGGCGCTATTTTTTTTATCGTCCCCGTACCGGCACAGCCTATTCGCGGTTCATCAGCCGGTGTTCCGCCATACGCTCGTATTTCGTTCCGGGACGACCGTAGTTTGCATAAGGATAGATAGAGATACCGCCGCGCGGAGCAAAAATCCCCGTTACCTCGATATACTTGGGATTCATCAGGCTGATAAGGTCTTTCATTATGATGTTTACGCAGTCCTCATGAAACGCGCCGTGGTTACGGAAGCTGAAAAGATAAAGCTTCAAACTCTTGCTCTCCACCATTTTCACATCGGGAATGTAACAGATGCGGATTTCGGCAAAATCCGGTTGCCCCGTGATAGGGCAAAGACTAGTAAACTCCGGACAATTGAAGCGCACCCAGTAATCATTACCGGGATGCTTGTTGTCGAACGCCTCCAGTACTTCGGGAGCATAATCCTGCTTATACTCCGTCTTTCTTCCTAATAAGGAAAGTTGGTCTTTTAATTCAGTCATATCGGTATTGGTTTATATATTATTTGTTTTCACCATAGAGGATACGGAGTTTTTTCTTTCAACACAGAGGACACAGAGTTTTTTTCTTTTTTCTCAGAAACTCAAATCCTCTCCTATTCACAACCTCTGCAAAATCACCAAAGAAAAGAATCTCCGTAGAACTTCCGTAATGAACCCGTTTTTGTCTCCTAAAGAAAAAAAGCTCTGTGTCCTCTGTGTTGAACCAGTTTTTATCCTCCTAAAGAGAAAAACTCTGTGTTCTCCGTGTTGAACCAGTTTTTATCCTCCCAAAGAAAAAAAACTCTGTGTTCTCTGTGTTGAACCCGCCTTTCTCCTCCTAAAGAGAAAAACTCTGTGTCCTCTGTGTTGAACCTGCCTTTATCCCCCAAAGAGAAAAACTCTGTATCCTCCGTGTTAAACCCGCTTTTATCCTCCCAAAGAGAAAAACTCTGTGTTCTCCGTGTTGAACCCGCCTTTATCCTCCCAAAGAGAAAAACTCCGTGTCCTCCGTGTTGAACCCGCCTTTCTCCCCCAAAGAAAAAAAACTCTGTGTTCTCCGTGTTGAACCCGCTTTTATCCTCCTAAAGAGAAAACTCTGTGTTGAACCCGCCTTTCTCCCCCAAATACCTCTCCAGCCCCTCCCTGCGCAGCTTGCATGCCGGGCAATGCCCGCATCCGTCGCCGGGAATACCGTTATAACAAGTAAGCGTTTCGTTACGGATTAGGTCGAGCACCCCCAACTCATCCGCCAACGCCCAGGTTTCCGCCTTATCTATCCACATCAGCGGGGTGTGGAGCACGAACTGCTCGTCCATAGCGAGGTTCAGGGTTACGTTCAGCGATTTGATAAAAGCATCCCGACAGTCGGGGTAGCCGCTGAAATCCGTCTGCGACACGCCCGTTACGATGTGGCTGATACCCTTCTCGCGGGCATAGACGGCGGCGATACTGAGGAAGAACAAGTTACGCCCCGGCACAAAAGTATTTGGAAAACTATCCGCCGGCTTATCGCTATCCATTACGATACCGTCGTCCGTCAGCGCGTTACGCCCCAGCTTGCCGATGAAAGAAACATCCATTGCCTCGAACTCCACCTCCGCCTTACGCGCTATCTCCCGCGCCAGGTCTACCTCCTTCCGGTGCTTCTGCCCGTACAGAAAACTCAATGCATATACTTTCTCGAACTCACGCTTTGCCCAAAACAGGCAAGTTGTCGAATCCTGCCCACCGCTGAATACGACTAAGGCTGATTTTTTATTTGACATCAGTTATGATTTTAGAATTATGATTTCAGATGTGTATATATATAATGTATAGGGAGAGACGGAAACATTAAAGGTCGGTAATCTTCCATACCTTATAAGAGATACCCTCGTCGTAAACATCGCTGCCGTCTATCCGCTTGATAGCCTTCACTACACGGATTGTCACCGGGAGGATTATCACCTCGTACAAAGATTTCAGCACAATCTGGATACACATCATCGCCAGCAGCTCCCGCCATGCGATAACACCCCCGAAGGCAACCGGGAAAAATATCAGCGAATCGGCGGTTTCGCCCACCACCGTAGACCATATGGCACGCACGGAGAAATGACGCCCGCCACTCGCCACCTTCATGCGGCTCATGACATAAGCATTCAGGAACGAACCCACCAGAAAGGCAGACAAGCTTGCAACGACGATACGCGGCGCCATGCCGAAAACGAAATTGAAATGAGGCGCCCCCTCCCAGAAAGGAGCGGCAGGCAACGCCACGGCAACCAGCCCCAGCATCACAACGAAGAAATTCATGGCAAAGCCGCTCCATATAATCAGGCGCGCCTTGCGAAAGCCCCACACCTCGGCGATGCAGTCGTTGATAATATAAGATACGGGAAACACTAACAGCCCGGCAGTGACGGTTATGCCGAAAACCTGGATAACTTTCGTTTCGAGAAGATTGGCTGCTATCAGGCAGACATTGAACAAAATGCCCAGCAGCATAAAAGGTACGGATACTTTCTGCTTCATACTCCTGTTTTTTACGTGGTGTTCTAGAATACACGGCCGCTATTCACGGCATCATACATATTTTTAAGTTAACGGTTTCACCATAGTTAAACCGGGCGCAAAGATACGCTTTCTTTCGCTGAGAACAAAACCATTTCGGATTTTAGTTGTTGAAAGCACATTCACCAAAACCTAACTTAAATGAAAACAATCTTAAAAGCAATGATTCTGCTGTGCGGTGCAGGGCTGTCCACGCTTACAGCCCACGCGCAGAAAAAAGTGATTATCCAAGACGAGTCCTCCCAAAGCGTCGTGCTGGTTACCATAGACAAGGCGGGCGACGAGATTATCCGCATCATGAACGAGTCGCAACTGCCGCATATCCACGAGCCGCAGGCGCCCCGCTTCCTGCTGCTGGATAGGAAAGGCAAGTTCGCCCTGGGCATCGGCGGCTATGTACGCGCCACGGCGGAGTATGACTTCGGCGGCATCGTAGACAACATCGACTTTATCCCCGCCTACATCCCCAACGGAGGAAAAATCAAGAACCAATTCCAAATGGATGCCAGCACATCCACCATTTTCCTGAAACTGGTAGGCCGCACCAAGCTCCTGGGCGACTTCGTCGTTTACACCGCCGGCAACTTCCGCAACGGCTCCAACAAAGGTTTCCAGTTGCGCAACGCCTACATCGCCTTCCGCAACGTAACGGTGGGCTACACTTACGGCGGTTTCATGGACCTGGGCGCACTGCCTTCCACTATCGACTTCCAGGGACCCAACGGAGCCACCTTCTACCGTGCCACCCAACTGGCATACACCTATAAAGGGCTGAAGAATTTCCGCTTCAACGCCTCCGTAGAAATGCCCTCCGTAGACGGCACTACCAATGGCGGGCTCAGCATCGCACAGCAACGCATGCCGGACTTCACCGCCTACGCCCAGTACGGCTGGAACGATAAAAGCCATGTACGCGTGGGCGGACTCATCCGCAGCATGACGTACACAAGCACGCAGAGCGATAAGGCACATGCCGTTACCGGCTTCGGCGTACAGGCATCCACCACCTTCAACCTGGGCAAGCAATGGCAGGTATTCGGGCAGGCCACCTACGGAAAGGGCATAGGGCAATACCTGAACGACATCAGCAACCTGAACGTAGACATCGTTCCCAACCCCGAGAAAGACGGCAAGATGCAAGCGCTGCCCATGCTGGGCTGGTATGCCGGACTGCAATACAACGTCAGCCCGAAGGTGTTCCTGTCGAGCACTTACAGCATGTCGCGCCTTTACTCCGACAACGGCTACCCCGCCGGCGAACCGGACACCTACCGCTACGGGCAGTACTTCGTAGCCAACCTGTTCTGGAACGTCACCCCCAACATGCAGGTAGGTGCGGAATACCTGCGTGGCTGGCGCACGAACTTCGACAACTCCACCAACCATGCCAACCGCATGAACCTGCTGGTACAATACTCTTTCTAAAACCTGTATAAAAATGAGGAAGGCAGATTATAATCCGTCACGGATTACAACCTGCCTTCCTCTCTATATAAAGGTCGGATTATGAAATATCAGAAACGATAGTCTATGCTAAGACCGAAAACCTTGTTGGTACGGCTGTACACGTTCGTGCCCGGCAGCCCGGTTCCGTTGTAGTCCTGTGTCGTCTTGGTATAGTCGTCGTAGTTAGTCCACATATACCCCACATTCAGCGCCGCCCTTTCCGAGAGCTTCAACTTAGCGCCTATGCCCAGCGAGTAAGAGTCGCAGGAGAAGCTGGTATCACTCTGGTAATTGTCGGACAGGCCGTAATCCGTAAACTGCACGCCGCCGCTCAACGTCAGCCTGCTAAGCACATCCCACTCTATGCCGGCAAGGTACTCGTTCGTACCTTTCGTAAGGAACTTCTGCTTGTCGTCCGCCATACCTGCATGCTTGTCGTCGTAGAAGTGATACTCTACCGAGGCACGCAGCACCGGAAGGAACTCGTAGGCAGCCGCCACCGACAGCATGGAAGGAATGTCGTTCGGAGTATTCACGCCGTGCTTGTAAGCCTCCAACTCGCTTTCCGGAGCACCCAACATGCGGAAAGAGTTCAACTTGGTATTATTCTCAATGTTCAAGCTGGTCTTGAACTCATACTTCGCACCAATCGTCAGTTTACCGAACTTGGCATCCAAGCCGATAACCGGAGTAAATCCCCAACCGGTCTGGCTGCAATCCAGGTCGATGCCGATAAGTTCGGTTCCTACGGGCGCTGTTCCCCCCGTAGGCAAAGGCAAATTGACGGCGGCACTGGCATTCAGCGCACCCTTATAACCGCCGGTAAAGTAGTTCATGCGCCCGCCTGCAAAAGCAGAAAGCCAGTCCGTGATTTTGTAGCTCAGCCCCAACTGCACGGAATAGATGTACTGCTTGCCGTCCATATAACTGTTCAGCGAATAGGCATTGCCCGGAATACCCTGGCTGCCCAACCCGCCTATCACCATAGCGTCGAACATGGAAAGACCGTCATTAAACGAGGCTTTTCCACCGCCGCCGGTAATCGCGAAGAAGCCGGAAATAGTCCAGTCACCTTTCTTATAAGCGGCAAACACACTGGGAATAACCGGTGCGGCAGCCTTTCCCTCATAATATTTGTCCAGCCCCAAAGCATCGCACGAAGCGTCGATATTTCTTGTTTGGAAAGCGCTCTGAATGCTCAAGGACGTATAAAATCCGTCTTTCGGCAGGAAAGCCAACCCCGCAGGATTGGATAAAGCCGCATCCACCTCGGTAGTAACCGCGCCGCGGGACAGCATACGAAGAAAAGCAGGGTGTTGGTTGGTATTTGTCAGGAGGCCTCCTGCAAAAGTTGGAATTGAAACGATTAACATCGCAATGCTAATCAAGGAATTTTTTCTCATCTAAATCTTTTTTAATTGTTTTCGGGCGCAAAGGTACAATAATATTGCACATAGAAAACTATCTTATGCATTTTATTTAGGGCAAACAGCCCTATTAGTTGAAAAATTCAACCGTTTCTATTGAAACATTTGCGGCATGCGCCGCGGGTACGGGCGGTGTATCCCGCCTTACCGACCGCCACCCTATCCCGATATACGCCCCCTGCTTCCGGCAAGCAGAAAGACGGCATGCGCCAACCCGTTCCGTCACGGGAAAAGTTTTGTTCCGTCACGGTGGAACGAAACTTTCTCCGTGGCGGAACAAAATCTCCCCCACGGTGGAACGGATTAGCCTATGCAGCCGCAGGTTTTTACTGCTGTCCCCAAAGAGAATCGGGATAACCTGCCGGATATATCCCGAACCTTCCTATCTTTGCAAGTGTTATTTCCTTGAAACAAAAAACTTAAAATCTCATGGCATATACAATTGCATTTTTCGGCAGCAAGCCCTACGACGAGGCTTCATTCAATGAAAAGAACGGCGAATACGGCTTCGAGCTCCGCTATTACAAAGGTCACCTCAACAAGCACAACGTGATACTGACGCAAGGCGTAGACGCGGTGTGCATCTTCGTGAACGATACGGCCGATGCGGAAATCATCCGCGAGCTGGCGGCAAACGGCGTGAAGCTTATCGCCCTGCGCTGTGCCGGCTACAACAACGTAGACCTGAAAGCCGCAGCAGCAAACGGCATCACCGTGGTGCGCGTTCCCGCCTACTCACCCTACGCGGTGGCGGAATACACGGTAGCGCTCATGCTCTCGCTCAACCGGAAAATACCCCGCGCCACATGGCGCACGCGCGACGGCAACTTCTCCCTGCACGGGCTCCTGGGCTTCGACATGCACGGCAAAACGGCAGGCATCATCGGAACGGGCAAGATTGCCAAGAAGCTAATCGCTATCCTGCGGGGCTTCGGCATGAACATCCTTGCCTACGACCTCTACCCCGACCACAATTTCGCCCGCGAGCACCAGGTGGTGTACACCACGCTGGACGAGCTGTACCGCAGTTCGGACATCATCTCCCTGCACTGCCCCCTAACGGAGCAAACCAAATACCTCATTAACGACTACTCTATCTCCAAGATGAAGGACGGCGTAATGATTATCAACACCGGGCGGGGGCAGCTTATCCACACCGACGCCCTGATAGAAGGGCTGAAAAACAAGAAAATCGGCTCTGCCGGGCTGGATGTGTACGAAGAAGAGAGCGAATATTTCTACGAAGACCGGTCGGACAAGATTATCGACGACGACACGCTGGCGCGCCTGTTGTCTTTCAACAATGTCATCGTAACCTCCCACCAGGCATTCTTCACCCGCGAGGCGCTTGCCAACATTGCTGCCACCACGTTGCAGAACATAAAGGAATTCATGGAGTGCAAGCAACTGGAGAACGAGGTTAGGTTGTAAAATGCTATTTACGGAACATTAATCCCGCGCGGCTCAAACTTTACGGCACGTCTGCTTGTTACATAAAGACTAATCATTAAAAAAGAAAGAAAGATTATGAAAAAAGTAATAGACAAAGCCGGGAGCCGCGGACGTTCCCTATACGACTGGCTGGACAGCCGCCACACCTTCAGTTTCGACAGGTATTACAACCCGCACCGCATGAACTTCGGTGCCCTGCGCGTGCTGAACGACGACCGGGTAGCCCCGGGAGAGGGTTTCGGGATGCACCCGCACAAGAATATGGAGATAATCTCCATTCCCCTGAAAGGTAGTCTGAAACACGGCGACAGCGAGCAGAACAGCCGTACTATCGCCCCCGGCGACATCCAGACCATGAGCGCGGGCACGGGCATCTACCACAGCGAAATGAACGGAAGCGACACCGAGCCGGTGGAGTTTCTCCAAATCTGGATAATGCCCGAAAAGCTGAATACGCCACCCACCTACCGGGATTACGACATCCGCCCCTACCTGCACAAGAACGAGCTTGCGCTCATCGTGTCTCCGGACGGCAATGCCCCTGCCAGGATGCAGCAGCAGGCGTGGTTCTCCATAGGAGAGGTATCCGCCGGGAGGAAGCTGGGCTATCATCTGCACCAGTCGCACGCGGGGGTGTACGTATTCCTGATAGAAGGCGGAATTAGCATAGACGGCACGGTGCTGTCGCGGCGCGACGGCATGGGGATATACGAAACGGAGCATTTCGAATTGGAGACGCTGACGGACTCGCACATCCTCCTGATTGAAGTGCCGATGTAGGGCTTTTGCATAAAATAACAGCCAAACCGGAAGTTTGTGTAGTGTTTTTTGTAATATTGCGCTATATTTGAATCCGTACAATGAAACTTGATTATATCTACCACAGCGGCTTCGCGATTGAAGCGGACGGAGTGACGGTCGTCATCGATTACTACAAGGATTCCTCGCAAGAGGAGCCCGGACGCGGAATCGTACACGACTGCCTGTTAAAGAAACCGGGGAGGCTCTACGTGCTCTCCTCGCATTTTCACCCCGACCACTTCAACCGCGAAGTCCTTTTGTGGAAGGACGAACGCCCCGGTATCCGGTATATCTTCTCCAAGGACATACTGAAACACCGGCGCGCAGCGGCGGAGGATGCCACCTATATCGCTAAGGGCGATGTCTACGACGACGGGCACATCCGCATCGAGGCTTTCGGCTCTACCGACGTCGGCATCTCCTTCCTGATAGATTTGCAGGGTGTCCGCCTGTTCCATGCCGGCGACCTGAACAACTGGCATTGGAGCGAGGAATCTACTCCCCAGGAGATACGCAAGGCGGAGGGGGACTTTCTTGCAGAGATAAAAATCTTACAGCAAAAGGCTCCCCGGGTGGATGTAGCCATGTTTCCGGTAGACAGCCGTCTGGGAAAAGATTATATGCGCGGTGCGGAACAGTTCGTAGAACGGATAAAAACCGCTATATTTGCACCTATGCACTTCAGCGAGGACTACCGGGGCGGCAATGAATTCCGCGCCTTTGCCGAAAGCAAGGGCTGCCGTTTCCTGGCAATCTCCCGCCGGGGCGAGAGTTTCGACATTACTAAATAAAACATAGCATTATGAAAAATTTGACACAATTTCTTTTCGTGCTGTCCTGCCTGTGCATGCCTGCCTTGCTGCATGCCCAGAGGGATGACAGCAAATACCTGGCGGGAGCCGTACCCGAGGTGGACGGCAAGGTGGTTTTCACCAAGGAATTCAGTATTCCCGGCATGTCGCAAGATACTATCTACTCCCGCCTGGTGAGGTGGATGGAGGCACGGCTGGCGAAGAACGAGAACAACAGCCGCGTGGTTTACACCAACCGGGAGAAAGGGCAGATTGTAGGCATGGGTGACGAGTGGATTGTATTCAGCTCCACCGCCCTGTCGTTAGACCGGACGAAGATACTCTACCAGCTCGCCGTTACCTGCCAACCGGAGAAATGTACTTTCGAGGTGGAGAAAATCCGCTTCAACTACCGGGACGGGCAGGAGAAATATACCGCCGAGGAATGGATTACCGACAAATATGCGCTGAACAAGTCGCAGACCAAGCTGGTACGCGGCCTTGCCAAATGGCGCCGGAAAACGGTGGATTTCGTAGACGACCTCTGCCTCGGCGTAGCGGATGCCCTGAGCGCCACCGCAACCAAAGCTCCGGCAGCGGAGAAGAAAGAGGAAGTGAAGAAGGAAGAAAAAGCCCTTGTCAACTCCGGCACGACGGTCATTACTCCCAAGACGCCGGTTACGGTAGGAACTCCGAAGGCTGCTACGGAAACAGCCGTTGCCGCCACCCCGCAAGACGGTGCACAGGCTTCAGCGGGCGCTTATAGGGAGGTGGCTCCGGACGCCATTCCCGCCGACGTTATCCAGAGCGGAAACGGCAAGTTGGTGATTGTAATCGGCGAGGAGCCTTTCAACATGACTATGATGACTGCCAACGCCGGAGGTTCGCTGGGTAAGATAGCCGGGGACAAACCTGTAATATTCACGATTCTGTCGCCGGAACAGCCTTACGGACAAATGGAGGCTGCCCAGAATTATACCGTACGCTTCTACCCCAACGGGCAGAAGGAGCCTACCGTAATCCTGGAGTGCAGGAAGATTCCGTCGCAAGCTCCGGTAGAGGGTATGCCGCGTACGTACACGGGCGAAATCCTGAAAGCGAAAATCAAATGAGGCGATAAGAAGGGAACGGTTAGTCATCGGGAAAAAGCAATAGTTGATTATTGAAAAAGAGTAATGACTGATTATTGAAAAAAAGCAATAGTTGATTATTGAAAAAGAGCAATGGCTAATCATCAAGAAAAAGAGTAATATCTAAATTATCGGGAGAAAGAATAATACCCGATTATCGGAAAAAAAGAGTAATACTTAATTCATCGAGAACAATGGAAATAAAAAGTAAATTCGACCATTTCAATATAAACGTTACCGACCTGGAGCGCAGCATCGCCTTTTACGAAAAGGCGTTGGGCTTGAAAGAGCATCACCGGAAAGAGGCGTCGGACGGCTCTTTCACGCTGGTTTACCTCAGCGACGGCAGCACGGGGTTCCTGCTGGAGCTGACCTGCCTGAAGGAGCATCCACAGGCTTATGAGCTGGGCGAGAATGAGAGTCACCTCTGCTTCCGCGTAGCCGGAGACTACGATGCCGTGCGCCGGTATCATAAGGAGAACGGCTGGGTATGTTTCGAGAATACTGCTATGGGGCTGTATTTCATCAACGACCCCGACGATTACTGGATTGAGATACTGCCCGCCAGGTAAGCCGGGCGCTGCGGATATATACTGTATATCCGCAGCACAGCGATTAACAGCCACATAGTTTAATATTTAATATCCTACAACGTGAGTATAGAAGAAGCAATGATGGGCGGTATTGTTTTCAAAGGCAAGAAAGAGAAGCCTAAAGAAGAAAACAAAATCAAGACCAAAGCCAAAAAGAAAACCTATATCACCGGCCTGCATGGTTCCGGTGCAGCGAAGATGAAAGCCGAAATCCGTAAGAAACGCGCGAACAGGCATAAAGGAAAGTAAAAATTAATTTTAAGCAAGAAGGTGTAAGTTCTCTCAAATAGAATTTACACCTTTTTTGTTTCGTACCCTACCCGAGGCATCACGGAAAACCGTTACAGAGCCACCCGCCCGGTTTGTCTTTCTTAATATTATATCCAAAAAGCCGCCGATATTCAAAAAAAATTAATAAAAAACTTTGTTTTTACATCCGTAGTATATATTTTTGACGGCGCGAACAAACAAATAAATATTTATAAAGGACGTGATTTTATCACAAGAGCATAAAAAAAAGCACTACTTTTTTTTACTGAGGACAGTCGTAGTGTGTTTTCTTATGTCAGCATCCGTGAATAAAGCATATGCCCAGATACAACACAGCAGGAAAGAGAATGCGGAAGCAGAAAAAATTCCTTTCAAAGGCCGTTGGGGTATCAAGACAAATGCTGTGGATTGGTTGTTGACGGTTCCTAATATTGGCGTGGAGTTCGACCTGGGCAATACGATTCGAAACAAGCGCACAATCGGCGCCAATATAAAGTGGAACTGGAACACTTCGCAAAAGTACACTCCGTCTCTTATCTTCAATGTATTCGATGCACGGGTAGAGTGGCGCCAGTACTTCCGTACCAGGCGCCGGTACACCAGCACGACCTTGAAAGAGGGCGTATTCAAGTATCTCAACGACAATATTTTCACCACCAAGAGGAAAAACCCGCGCGACTGGCGCGCCTACTACTGGGGCATTTATGCAAACGCCTCCAGCTACAACCTGAAACTGGGCAAGCAAGGCATACAGGGCAATTCTTACGGCGCAGGCATATCGTTAGGATATACCGCCCCGCTCTACGGCTATCGCAAAAACCATATCGACCTGGAACTCGGAGGTTCTATCGGCCTGGCATATGCCGATTACGACGTTTTCGAGCATGATGCCGAAAGCGGGTGCTATCCCCGCATCGCCGACAAATGCAAAGGCGGGCATTTAGTGCCTTTCCCCCTGATTACCGACCTGCGGGTGGCGTTCGTATACCGCTTCATCTCCGTAAAGGACAAGTACAAGCAGTCCGTTACCCGCCGTGTAGACATACGCGAGGAGAAACGCAACCGCCTGAATGCCGCAATCAATAAGATGCGTGCTCGCATCGACTCCCTTAACAGCGTTTACAGCAAGCAAGGTGCTACCCTACCCGACAGCCTACTCAACAAGGAGGAGCAAAAAGAGTGGAAGAAGATGCAGAAGGAGGCGCAGTTGAAGGCACAGGAGGAGGCCGACAAGAAGCTGCAACAGCAGATAGCGGACTCATTGGGTATTCAGCTCAGCGATACTGTGCCCCTTACAAAAGACCAGCAAAAGGCTCTCCGCAAAGCGGAAAAGGCGATAAAGAAAGCCAATGAAGCCGCACGGAAAGATAAAATAAAGAAGGCGGAAGATAAGAAGAAAAAGGAGGGCGAGAAAGCGGAAAGCGCCTCCGTAAAGGAGAAGAAAAAGAAAGGCAGGAAGAACCGCAAGCAAGAGGCTGCGGAGACGGAAGCCGTAAAGCCCGAGGACACCGCCGCCCCTGCCGCAGAAGCGGATAAGAGGAAGGAGGACAGCCGATGAAAATGTGCAGGCCTACATATTTGCCTTTTATCCTTCTATTATTGTGCGGCATGACGTGCTGTACGCAGGTAGACCTTTGCCCGGAAACGGAGCATCCGCATGTAGCCACCATTCTCACGGAGTTCGACTGGGGAGACTGGAACGGAGCCGAGGAGGACAAGCCTACGCATATGAATATCGTGGCAAGCCGCATCCTGAATACATGGCGGGCGCACGGCATAGCCGATACCCGAACGGGTGTCGTGGAGAACGGGATGTCGGTTCCCTTGCAGGCCGAGGAAGCCGGCACATTCAAGCTGAAAGGCGGCGAATACAATATCTTCGCTATCAATACCCGCGAGGGGGTGGTTATCGACAGTTTGAACTGCTACCTCACCCACCCGGAGGCAAAGGTGGATACGATGTATCTCCACCTGAAAGAGATGCCGCGCGAGGCTCTGCCCGAGCTGCAAGGTATCAACCTGCCGGATTTCAACCCCGGATACAAGTATATACAAGATGCCGGGTGTATCTTCTATTCGGTACAGAAAGGCGTGAACATACAGACGGGGCAGTCCAAGACCCTGCGGTTCGATATGAGCCCCGTAAGCCAACAGGTGCAGGTGAAGTTCAAGGTACAGACGATAGGCGATGTGAAGGTAGACTATATCATAGCCGAGATGTCCGGACTGTGCGGACGTATCAATATTTCGGAGGCTTACCTGGATACGGCGAAGCTTTACCGCACCATTTTCATGTTCGATGCGGAAAATGGCGTGGAGCAGGTAGACAACGATGTCACTACTTACTCTGCAAGCTTCTATACAATGGGTATCGTGCCCAGCCCGAAGGAGAGTTACCTCACGGGAGCCGGCATACTCCAACTGGCTATTTTTACCTCGTCCGGCAACAAGCAGCATGTGTTTTATGCGGGCGCCAATCCGCGCCAAACGATTATCGACGCCCAGATGATGAAAAAGGAGAACGGAAGGACTTACCTCAACTACACCGATGAGGTGGTGGTAATCGAGTTGGAGAGTCCGCTGGTAATAGATTCCGGTAAGATAATCAATCAAGAAGAAGATAATACCTGGTTCAATCCTCAAGGAGATATTAATGTAGACATTTAAGATGAAAATGATAGTTCTGAGAGAAATATATAAACCGATATCCCTATTGCTGGTAGTGCTTACGGCACTATGCGGCTGCGGAAACCTGTACACGGGGGATGAAACGCCCGTAAATGCGGGAACGGACGACTCCGACGATAATCCATTTATATACGAGGAGGAATTGCCTATAATGGTTGCCTTCTCCGACCCAAGCTATACCGTGCTCACCCGCGGACAGGGGGCGCTCGACCCGAACGATACGGAGAACTATCCCACCAAGAAAGCTAATGCCACATTCCATATCTATGCATTCCGTTCGGACAACCCGAGCGGCATGACTTACGAAACGACACGCGCCCAAGATACCGACCGGGTTATCTGCCTGGTAGACGGCAGCACGGGCAAGCAGGGCAATGATGCCGAATGGAGCAAGCATGGCAGGCAGGCGTGTTACAATCCGGCATCGGGTTCTTTCATCAGTTGGAAAGACGAGGACGACCCGCTGTATTACAGCACGCTATCGCAAATCAGCCCTTTTAACTTCTTCGCTTATTACGTAGACGACTTGTGCGAAGGGCAAAACAACTACATCGGCGAAAAGGGTATATCCAACTTCGTCCGCGGTGTGGACGATATCCGTTTCAAGGTTTCGGTAGACGGCTCGCAAGACCTGATGTGTGCCGTAGCAAGCCTCACCCAAGACCAGAAGGATAACTACATCGCACGCCTCAGCGCGGAAGAACAGGAGAAGGTTTACAAATATTATTATAGTACTTATACGGCGCACCGCAACATCCACCCGGTGCTCCAACTGAAGCACCAACTGGCAAACGTGAAGTTTGCCATACTTCCTACCAAGCTTAAAAATGACATTACCATAGAGTCTATCTCGATAAAGACCGTAAACAAAGGTACTTTCATCGTTGCCGCACGGGATATAACGCAGGTAGGCACTCATTTCTCGGAAGACGACGAGCAGAAGGAACTGCCCTTGCGCGAAGCCGATAACACCGCATTCGTACCGCGCCTGGTAGTGGCGGGCGGCGAGAAGGTGGAACTGGATAACTCCTTGCTTGTACCGCCCACAAACAATGCATCGCTGATTATCAAAGCGTCGGTTGACAAGAACGGGCAGAAGTATTACTACACCACCGTGTATCCGCTCAAAGATATCGTTAAGAACACCAAAGACGGAGAAACGCTGGAACCCGGCTTCCTCGCCGGCTGGCGATATACAATCAGCATATCCGTTTACGGACCGGAGGAAATTCAGGTGCAGGTAGAAATCGACGGTTGGGAAGACGGCGGTAACATAGAACTGGACCCCGATGATTTTTTTGAATGATAACGAATATAGGAATATATAGATTTATTTATTAATTAAAATTTAGTGATTATGAAAAAGCAATTTATCTACGCAGCGTTATGCATTGCATTAATGAGTAGCTGTTCGAAAGACAATGACCCGGGAAGTATTTCGGAACCGACAACAAACACCCCGGATGTTATCGACGAAGGTAGTCCGGTAGCTATTGAATTGGGAGTAGGTGCTCCGCAAGTAAGTGTTTCTACAAGAGGTACAGGTGCTGCAGGTGTCAATGACGACGAGGTAGCATTATGGGACGAACAAGAGCTGAAAATATTAATGACTAAAAAGAACAGTCTTGTTTCAGCAAAAGAAGACCCGAACGATCCGGACTCCCCTTACATTTTCGATGGTTTAACATTTAATGCTCCGGCAAGCACTATAAATGACCCAGCCAATATGAAAATCACCAATACTACCGGAGCCGTTAAATACTATCCACTTCAGGGTGCTTATGATTTTTATGGTTTCAGCTTTGACGATGCTGTGGTAGAAGGCGGTTTTGAATATCCAGAAAAGAGTGAAGACGACAAGACCATAGAGTATAATTTGACCATTAACGGAACTCAAGATATTATGATAGCCAAAGCCGAACTGACGGATGCTCAAAAGGGAGCTGCATCTGGGGACGGTAAGTTAGCAGAAGAAGATTATGCTAAAGCATTTAGCTCATGGGCAGCCCGTAGAGGTGTACAACCTACTATGAACTTCAAACATTTATTATCCCGTCTAGATTTTGTTGCCAAAGTGGGTGCAAATGTCGATGGTGGAACTGAGATTACCATAAACGATAATGAATATTCCACAAAATGGCCTGCAACCCAAGGTTATCCTCAACCAGATGAAAGTAATAAAATTAAAAACGGTGTCTATATTAAAAGTATCAAAGTACTTGATCCCAAAAGTAAAATTACAGTAACAATAGCAAATTTGAACACCCCCGGACAAACAGGTATAACAGCTTCGACAGAAGATGAAGGTATCTCCTCCTTCACACTGATGAGAAAACCAACTTCAGACGAAATAGAAGAAAATCAGTCTAAAAATTTAGTGGAACTCACCCCGGTTACTCCAGGTAGTGCATTAGATGAAGAACTTCCGATTGGTAACGGTATCATGATTGTTCCTGGAGAAAACAGTTTCCAAATGGAGATTGAATTAATGCAATATGTTATGGAACATGACGGTTCAGCAGCTCCAGACTATCCCCAATCATATACATGGAAAGAATCAACACTGCAAACAACAGTAAAACTTAATGCACAGGAACCAAGCAAAGTATTCGAAGCCGGTAACTACTATACAATTACCACAACAATCTTCGGATTCCAAGATATTGAAGTTACTGCAACATTGTCTAAATGGGAGGACGGCGGAGATATTTCAACCAATCCTGAAGATGACGCATTCAATCAATAATTAAACTATAAAATAAAATCAATCTTTCATTCCCTTCACTTAACCGGTGGTTTACCCTGATTACAAGTACCACGGAAGTGAAGGGAGTGAATTTGAAGATTATTTTTAGCAGTTATCCTTATTTAGGATATAAAAGAAACTTTATCCTATAAACTCGTGTCAGCAAAACCTTTTTAAGAGGATGAGGTTTCGGTTTTATATCGAAACTGATAAATAATGTTTTACGAAACACTCATTATTATTATGAAAAAGAATATATGGTTATGGGCATTAGCCGGTCTATTTATGGTATCGTGTTCTTCCAACGACGATGAACCTAACATTGAAAGGCCGGTCACAGAAGATGATTGGGAAGGTCCTAACGGACAAGTAGTCATACAGTTGGGTGGTGGTGAATCCACTGCAACAGCTAACACAACGGTAACGCGTACACCTATCACTGAAAAGACCTTCATAGGTACCGAGGTCGGAGTTTTTGCTCTTGCAACTACTCCGAATAACGATACACCAGCTACCGACTGGAGCACAACAGAAGGTGCATTATTAAGTAATGTTCAAGGAATTATTTCAACACAAACCAATACAGAAGGTTCTGAAACCGGAGCAGAAAAAATCTCATTATACAGAAACGGAACATCCGGTGCTGTCTATTATTATCCAATGGATAACAAATACGACTATACATTTTACGGCTATGCCCCATTTCAAGAAGATGCAACAGTTACAGCCAGTCAGGCAACTGTACAATTCAACGACTTCAACGGTTCACAAGATATTATGTGGAACAAAGCAGCAGCACCTCAAATACCGGAAGGAAGCATTTATATCGATGAAGATACAAATGAAAAGAACTCTACTGTCATCACGGGATACAAAGCCAAATATATAAGGCAGTTGAAGTATAACCATGACATTATAACCAAGCAGAGTAAAGACGACGGAAAAGATTACACGTGGGTTCCTAATATCAAATTCAACCACCTGCTAACCCAGTTTACCTTCCAAGTTGTAGCTGCAAAAAAACAGTCGGAAGCAGATAAAAAGAAGGTGAAAGATATGAAAGTGAAAGATATAAAGATTAAGAATCATGGTCGTATAGCTACATTGGACATCATATCCGGGACTTTAACATGGACTGGAAGTGAAGATATTGCAATGTTAGAAAATGATATCGATGAAGCTGCTAATAAAAGTTTTACACCAAGTAATGAAACAAACGGCGGTGATAAAGTAGGTTATCTAATGGCAAAACCAACCGACGGCACTACTCCTTTAGAGTTAGAAGTAACAATCGAAGCCCCCACTGCAACAAGTGGTACTGCCATACCAACCGAGCAAACCGTTCCTGTATTCATAAATACGACAGGAGGATTTAAGCCAGGTGTTATCTATAACGTGCAAATCGGAATTTATGCTATGCAAGAAGTTCAAGCAGATGCAACTTTAACTGAATGGCAACAATTCGACGATAACATTGAAGCACCTGTTGAATAATTCTAAATCTGGGTTCTAAACACAAATAATGAGGAAACGAATAAACATATTATTCTATTCTGGTATCATACTCCTATTGCTGACAGGATGTAATAACGAATCCGCCATAGCTCCTCCCCTCGGGGAGGAGGCTGTGGAGGTTCGCCTAAGCGCTTCCGTCAGTTCTATCGAAGCCACTGTAACCCGAAGTATCATTACCGGAACAGAATTAGCAGAAAGCTCGGAAGTAGGAGTATTCGGTTTGACAGAAAAAGAAGGAAGTCTCAGTAACCCCTATATCTCCAATCAAAAATATCTTTGTGCCGGAACGAGTGGACAATTACTCATACAGCCGAACGACACCGTTATCAATTATCCGCCCGGCCAGGACAAGCTGTACCTATTCGGGTATTATCCGTATACAACCCACAGCACTACTGATGAGTATGGAAACGCTTTCATTCCCGTAACCGGCACAAAAGACGGTAAAGATGTAACGGACTATCTTTATACCGGATGCGTAACCGGCAGCAAGTCCCTTGCAGCAGCAGGCAACTACCAAGTATCTTTACCCTTAAAACATGCATTAGCCATACTGCGCCTCAAAATATACACGGACACTGAGGAATATACGGACGACTCCCACCCTACATTGAACAGCATCAGCTTTATCCCCCGTGAAGCACAAGAGGGAAGAATGGATTTACGAACCGGTATCATCACATCGGATAACAGCGATAACCGAACGGCCGTAACGCTCAATTACACTACGGAAAAGCCGGGTATAATTGCCGGAAACGCCCCGGTTCAGAAAGATTACTTATTGCTCCCTTATGAAAACGAGGAGAACAGTGCTATCCGCAAGCTGGTACTGAACGTATCTATGCCGGACGAAGCACAGCCCAAAGATATTGTAGTATTCGATGAAGCGGACAGTGATGCAGACCGCAACGATGTCATCGTCAAGCTGAAAGCAGGTTATATCACAACTATCAACATCAAATATACGCAAAGTATGGCCGCCAAAGCCAGCGTGAACGAATGGCAGAATGGCGAAGAACATACATTCGAATAAAAAGATATAAAACATAAGCATATGCCGAAACAACCCTGTACTCTCCTACTGCGTATCGCGTTTCTGCTGCTGTTAGTCGGCGGCAGCCATACCTTGCATGCCCAGCAGATAGCCGTAAAGACCAACGGATTAATGCTTGCCGCCATGACGCCTAATCTCGGTTGCGAGTTCGTAGTAGGCGAACGGAGCAGTATAGACCTTTCTGCTTTCGGCTCCGTCAACATATACGGAAACAAAGCAAAAATGATAGGCATTCAGCCGGAATACCGCTATTGGTTCAACGGCCGCCCCATGACCCGCGAGTTTGTAGGCATAGCAGCCCTCGGCGTATCCTACGACATTACCTGGGGACGCCACATCTATCAAGGCGATGCCGCCGGGGCAGGCATCACGTTCGGGTACTCCCTCAACCTCGGCAAACGCTTCAACATAGAATTTTACGGCGGTTTCGGAGCTGTCTACTTCCAGCAGAAGCAATACTACGTCAACGATAACTACGAAGACTACGAAACCAACGGTGCGGCACACGTCAATGCCACCGGTTACAAATTGTTACCCACCAAGCTGGGTGTATCCATATCATATATCCTCAAATAAAAGCATATCGCCATGAGAACCTTTATCAAGATAATAGCAGCCTGCATAGCTATACTTTATATCGGAGCCACTCCCATTATGGCGCAACAAATCAAGGTAGTATTCGGAAAAGTCCTCAATAAACCCGAAGGGAAAAACAAGGCGGAGCCTTTCCCCTCGAGTGAAAAGGTATATATATTCGCCTTCAACACGGTAGCTGCTGCAAGAGACGCCAAGAAACAACTGGAAAGCGGCAACGCCACCATAATGTCCGATGCCGATGTCGTGGCAGGTCCGGACGGCTATTATGAAATCCGCGTAGCGGAAAACGGGGCGCTGATTTTCCGCGTAGCCATGAAAACGGAACTGCGCGAGGTAAACTACAACTCAGAAATCAACCTGGCTATCGACGGCGGAATCATGCTGAACCAGATTACCGTTACGGCAGACCGCCCCACTCCCAAGCCCGATGCCGAAGCCGGTACAATCGAAGGGAATAATTTCTATGTGGAGAATTCAATCCCCGTACCCAAACAGTTCGGGCAACCCAACCGGCGCCTTATCCTGCAACCTTACGTCATTGACTGTACCACCGAAGATACGGTGGCGTACATGAGGCCGACTGTTATGGACGGAGTAGAATTTCATCTGACACAGGACAGGCGTATGGCTTTCAACATTGCCAACGACACATTATCCAGGTATATCGACAGGAAACGTCCGTTAAGTGAAAACCCGTTCAATATCCCCATTAAAGATACCGTGCATGTAGAAGACCCGAGAAGAATGTACAGTGCGCGGTGCAAAATGGTGTTTGCCGACTATACTCATATTACATTCAAGGAGGATTACCAACTGACAACCTGCAAGATACGCCGTCCGCTGCAATTCCTTGAATTCACCTTCCCCGAATTTTCGCTGGACCCCAACAAATACAAAGAAACGCCGCGACGGGAAAAAAGGAATACGGCAGGCAACATATCGCTTACATTCCTGGTAGGCAAAGCGCAGCTCGACCCGGACGTCCCCGCCAACGAGGAGCAGATGAACAAGCTAAAGAACGACTTGCTGGAAATCATCAACGGCGAAGGTACTACCCTGAAGGAGTTCAAGATTACGGGTGTGTCCTCACCGGACGGCCGCTACGCCAGCAACCTCGCCTTAGCCAAGCTGCGTACGAACTTTGCCTTGGGGCAGATAACGTCGGTAATCCCCGCTGCTCAATGGGCGCGTGTATACAAGCACCCTACCGAAACACGTGTAGCCACCTGGGAGGAGGTAGCCGAGTTATTGGAGCAAGACTCTCTTTTCACCGAAGCGGAGGATGTGAGGAAAATCATTGCCAAATTCCCCAAGAGCCAGGATGCGCAGTATGCTTCCGTTATGCGCCTGCCCTACTATTCCACAGTCATTAAAGAACGGCTGCCGCGCCTGCGCACCGTGCAATATGAATACAAGCATGAAATCTTCCGCGAGCTGAACCCGGACGAAATCCTGGACAGGTATAAAAACGACCCGGAATACCGGAGCGGCAAGAAACAGTTTACCCGGTACGAGTACTGGCATCTTTTCCAAATGGTGAAAGACCCCGTAGAGGCGGAAAAGATATACCTCCGCGCTTACAAGGAGACAATGGGCTACGACCCCGACCCGTCGAAACGGAAGCCCTGGATACTGGCTGCCAATAACCTCGCCGTATCTTACCTGAGACGCGACACATTCGACGTCAATATCCTGAAACCTTTGATAGACATCACCAGGAAAGCCAACCAGATAGACCGCTTCGACGACGGTATCAGCGTAACGGAAACAGAGGTCAACCCGGAAACAATCGTAGCCAACCAACTGGCTATGTACATCCGCGCCTACAATTTCAGCGAAGCGAGCATCCTTGCCAGAATTCTCCCCGATGACAAGAAGTTCGAAATGATAAAGGCTTTCGCCCGTTGCCTCGGCGGTTATTACAAAGGGGGAACCACAGTCCAGGAGGTGGAGGAAAGGAAAAAGATTTTCCAGCTTGTAAAGAATTCATCTCCCTTAAACAATGTTATCATGTGCATGGCGCTAAATACGGAGATGTACAACAAAGAAGCCAAACAAGCGCTCGAGGAGCTGCCGCAAAGCGCCTTAACGCTATACCTGAAAGCAATCCTGGCAAGCCGCATGGGAGGAGATGCGGGAGATATGGAAGCTTGTATGATACTTAACCAAGTATTTACCATGGATAGCAAATTTATCAAAATAGCGATTAATGACGGAGACATCAAGAAAGAGTTGCTCGAATTCTATGAAGATATGTTCGGCAAATTGGAATAAAGAAAGTTCGTTTATATGAAACATACACTCAAACAATATACCGTTTCTGTATTACTTGTATTGGCAGGTGCGGCAACCCACGTCCGCGGACAGCAGAAAGACAGCACGCAAACCTACTTCGACGCCACGAGGGAGGCGCTTTCCAAGCGTTACCGGCATCCGGACGCCGTACCCTTCGACAGTGCATGGAAAAAGAATATCTACATATCTTTATTCGGGGGAATGGATAAGATTCTTCCCCGGGGAAACGCCGACTTCAGCACCGGTCCTGTCGGCGGTATCGCAGCGGGTATCCTGTTATCTCCTTCCCACTCGCTGCGTATGTCCCTGCTGGGCGGAACCTTTTCGAGAAGAATAGACAATGAAAGGCTGGTTCGTTTCGGAGTACAAGCCGATTACCTGCTGAACATCACTTCCTATACCAGCGGATACAATCCGGGGCGTCTTTTCGAAGTTTCTACCGTTGCGGGTATCGGTTACCAATATTCCTCGCTGCTCGGCAAAGCGGAGCATGCGGGGGAGCTGCACTTAGGCCTGCAACTGAAACTCCACCCTACCCCTCACGTAGATTTCTACCTGGAACCCCGCGCCTCTATCCTGACCGACGGCATAGACCATTCATACCAAAAGAACTGGCACAAATACGATGTCACTTACGGGGCGACGCTCGGTATCAACTACCGTTTCAAAGCATGGGCTCCCTTCGGAAAAGTACGCATCCTCGAAGGAGACAGTTTCTGGGACAATACCTTTATCAGCTTCGCTGCCGGAGGACAGCTCCAGGCTTCCAGACTAACCGATGAAATAGGCGCGACAAATTCTATCGGTCCGCATTTCAGCCTGTCGGCAGGCAAATGGCTGCTGCCTGCATTCGGCCTGCGCCTATCCGCCTTTACCTCGGGCGACACGTGGCACAAAAAAGTAATTGCCGCCACGGAAACCGCTCCGCAAGAAGAATTCTATGAAATGTCCAGCTATGTGGGCGGACGCCTGGAGGGGATGCTGAATATGATGTATTTCTTTAACGGGCATAACCTCGATGCCCCTTTCAGCATCAACCTGCTTGCCGGTGGCGAGCTCGGGTATATCAGGAAAGAAAACGGATATTACCCTGCCAAAGGCGGTTATACCGGATTTACGGGCGGCGTGCAATTTAAATATGCCGTATCCGACAACATCGCATTCTTCATCGAGCCGCGTACCACTATGGCCTCGTACTCCATGAAAACCAGCGAAAAGTACGAAGACCGGTATGTAGCTAGAAAATATACCGACAATCTTTTCAACTTGAATATAGGTATTGAAGTGAGCCGTGCCAATCTCGAAAAACGGCTGGAACGTTCCTTGAACCGGGAATTATTCAAACCTTCCTTCTTCGTAAGCGGAGCGGTAGGCTTTGCCACACCTATCCAGGTAAAACGCTATGCCTTGAAACGTTACTTCGACTACCAGGCGATGATAGCGGTAGGACGTGTTTTCACCCCGTTGTCATCCCTTCGTTTAGGGGCTGACTTCGGACCTTTCTCCGCAGACCTGAAAGAAGGGGCGCAAAAATACGACATGGCAAGCGGAAGCCTCGACTACATGCTCAATCTTACCAATCTAATGGCGGGTTATGACCCGGAGCGCAAATACGACATACAGTTATTTGCCGGGGTAGTGGCATCCATGAGGCTGAAACAAGAGAACCGCTTCTTTATCGGCGGAGAAGCGGGGTTGCAGGCAGCCTACCGAGTGAGCAGCCGCTTCAACGTGTTCCTCGAACCTAAAATCCGCGTTTACGGCAAGGAATTGCTGATGCAGGATAATGTGCAGGGAAAAGACGTGATGATGTCGTTACATGCCGGAACGAGTTTTTCTTTCTGATAAGGAAATCACTCCAGAAGCCCGTCGATTTTCTTAACCAGCGAAGCAAATTCCTCCGGATTGTAAAGGCGGGTAAGCATCACGATGCGGCCTTCTTTATCAATCAGGACATTACGGGTAATACCCGCCTGGCGCAATGCATATTTGGCAAAAATATCGGCTCCCGGGTCTAACCCCAAAGGATAGGTGATATCGGTAGCCTTACCGAATGCAATAACCTTATCCAAAGGCTCGTCGCGGTCGATGCCTATCAGCACGAAATCCGGATTGGACTTATGCCTCTGCCAGATATCCTTTTCTATAAAAGGCATTTCTTTCCGGCACACACCACACCAGCTTGCGGTAAATTGCAGCATCACTACCTTACCGCGGAAATCGGAAAGTTTAACGGTTTTGCCGTCTGTCAGCGTCACGGTAAAATCGGGCGCTACCTGTCCTTCCTTTACAATATAACCGGTACTGTCCGCCACTGCTTCCTGTGCCATACCCGCTGTACTGCACAAAGCCAGCAGCCCGAGTATCCATAATCCGAATCGTTTCATCTTCTTCGCTTTTTCAATTATTTATAAATACGCTTCCCACCGCCAAAGAAACCGGCTTAAATCTCCCAAAAGCCCCAAACTAAACCTTTAACAACTCTATGAAAGAAACGGAAACTGTGCATTTCACTTTCGTGAAGCAAAAATAAGCATTTTAACTAAATATCCCAAGTTTTCAAACTGACCCCTAATCCACCTTTATGCAACAAAAAAGAGGAAAATCATTACTGATATTCCTCTTTCTTGGGGTGACTGAAGGGACTCGAACCCTCGACATTCAGAACCACAATCTGACGCTCTAACCAACTGAACTACAGTCACCATGTTATTGCATTTCTCAAATGCGGTGCAAAGATAGGGATAATCTTTGATATTGCAAATATTTCGATAATTATTTTCACGAAAAAACAGCTATTTATCACTCTCGAAAATTCCCTTATTATGCTGTTGCAGGAGTTTCCGCGAGTTTTCCATAAAGATATTCAAGCGTTTACGGGCAGGCTGCGGCAAACTGTCAACAGGTGAGTAAGAAGGATATAAAATATAATTTTTCTTTCCGGTAAGAGCAGGGCGGGCAGTCCACACTAAGGTATATCCGCACCGGACGACACGTGAGAACGGAAAAGAAAGAGTAAAAGGCTCGAGAGACGGCGAATAACTCAGATTACCCCGCAACGGGTGAACCGGTTGGGGAAGAGGATATTTCTCGAGCTCCAGGGTAAAGATAAGACCGCCGTCCGTATTTGTAGCGCTCATATTGGAAATGAAATTTCCTAAGGAATAAACGACGATATGCTGCCGGTTGCCGGCCTCACGCAACTCCATAGGCTGAATTACATGCGGATGCGCCCCGATGATATGGGTTACCCCCTGCTCCAACAACCAGTCGGCCAGCTCGCGCTGTCCGCGGTCGGGAAGCGAGTGATACTCCTCTCCCCAATGCATGCAGGCTATAATGGCATCCGGCTGTGCGGCACGGGCACTACGGATATCTTCGAGGATAGTTTCCTTGTCGATGTAATTGACGATATTGGGCGAAGCCGCCTTAAGTCCGTTAGTACCATAAGTATAGTTGAGTATGGCGATACAAAAGCCTTTTTTCCTGATAAAGAGAGGATAACGCTGCCTTCGCTCCTCCATGTTCCGGTAAGTGCCCGCATGGGGTATGGAAAGCGAATCCATTCGGGCGATAGTCCGTTCCAGCCCTTTCTTACCACGGTCCAGACAATGATTGTTCGCTGTGAGCAGCACATCGAATCCGGCATCCTTGATAGCTTGCAGATATTCGTCGGGAGCGCTGAAAGCGGGATACCCCCGATAAGGCTCTCCTCCGAGGGTCACCTCAAGATTGCCAACGGCAATATCGGCGCGGGATATTTGCTCTTTCACAAGAGAGAAACAAGGAGAATAATCGTAGTTTCCGTCAGGAGTACGGGCGGCATTTATCTGCGCCTGATGCTGCATCAGGTCTCCTGCAAATAATAGCGTAATCCTTTCCTGTGCGGAAAGGGTTACGCCATACAATAAAAGGATAAAGGCAACGAGCGCTTTCATCGCCCCTATTTACCGGTAAATAGCTTTCTTGCCTGCCAACAGCGTATTCTTCATTAAAGAAACGATTGTCATCGGACCTACACCGCCGGGTACAGGCGTGATGAACGAACACTTCGGGGCAACCTCGTCGAACTTGACATCGCCGGTCAACTTGAAACCGGATTTCTTGGTGGCATCCGGTACACGCGTAGTACCCACATCTATAACGACAGCCCCTTCCTTCACCATGTCCGCCTTAACGAAGTTGGGTTGTCCCAAAGCCGCGATGATGATGTCCGCTTCCCGGCACTCCTTTACCAAATCCTTACTGCGGCTGTGGCAAACGGTTACCGTGGCATCGCCGGGGTAAGCCTTCTGCATCATAAGGGCTGCCATAGGCTTGCCTACGATGTTGCTGCGTCCCAATACCACGCACTTCTTTCCGGAAGTCTCTATTCGGTATCTCTTCAACAGCTCGAGAATGCCGTTGGGAGTCGCGGAAACATAACAAGGCAACCCTATCGACATACGTCCCACATTAATCGGATGGAAACCGTCCACATCCTTCCGATAGTCGATTGTCTCGATAACCTTCTGTTCCGAGATATGCTTCGGCAGAGGCAACTGGACGATAAAACCGTTCACATCCGCATCTTCATTCAGTTCGCGTACCTTTGCCAAAAGTTCTTCTTCCGTAACATCGGACTCATAACGGATAAGTGAAGACTTGAAACCGCATACTTCACAAGCCTTTACCTTAGCCGCCACATAAGTCTCGCTGCCGCCGTCGTGTCCTACGAGGATAGCTGCCAGGTGCGGGCGTTTTCCGCCGCGTGCCGCTATCTCAGCTACTTCTGCCGCAATTTCCTGTTTTACCTGTTCGGAAATCGCTTTTCCGTCAATCAATGTCATATTCAAATTATATCGTATTAGTTATTATCCGTACAGCATTATCTGCAAAAGTAGAGTAAATAACCGAATAAAGCAAAAATCCCGCCGACTTCATTCATTATATGGAGTCAGCGGGATTTTCATGCAGGAAATTTCCTTTTCCTTATCTCTTCAGCTTCGGCATCATCTTGCCCATTTTGCTGCCTGTTACCATTTTCATCATTTTACGGGTCTGGTCGAACTGTTTCAGCAAGCGGTTCACCTCCTGGATGTTCGTACCGCTACCCTTGGCAATACGCTGGCGGCGCGAACCGTTCAGGATAGCCGGATTGCTGCGTTCCTCCGGAGTCATGGAGTAGATAATCGCCTCGATGCTCTTGAAAGCATTGTCGTCGATGTCGATATCCTTAATCGCCTTACCTACCCCCGGTATCATGGAGGCAAGTTCTTTCAGGTTACCCATTTTCTTGATTTGTGCAATCTGGCTCAGGAAGTCGTTGAAGTCGAACTGGTTCTTCGCAATCTTCTTTTGCAGGCGCTTGGCCTCCTCCTCGTCGTACTGCTCCTGCGCACGCTCCACCAACGACACGATATCGCCCATACCGAGAATACGGTCTGCCATACGGGCAGGGTGGAACTGGTCGATAGCATCCAGCTTTTCGCCCGTACCCACGAACTTGATAGGTTTGTTGACCACGGAACGGATAGAAAGCGCAGCACCGCCGCGGGTATCGCCGTCCAGCTTCGTCAATACTACACCGTCGAAGTCCAGGCGCTCATTGAATTCTTTCGCCGTATTCACCGCATCCTGTCCGGTCATGGAATCCACCACGAACAATATTTCATTCGGGTCGATAGCAGACTTGATTGCGGCAATCTCGTTCATCATCTCCTCGTCTACCGCCAGGCGGCCGGCAGTATCCACTATGACGAGGTCGTATCCTTTTGCCTTCGCCTCTTGTATGGCATTCTGCGCAATAGCCACCGGGTCTTTGCTGTCCGGTTCCGAGTACATGGGCACTTCAATCTGCTCCGCCAGTACGCGCAACTGCTCGATAGCGGCAGGACGGTACACATCGCATGCCACCAGCAAAGGTTTCCGGTTCTTCTTGGTTTTCAGCATACGTGCCAGCTTGCCGGAGAAAGTCGTCTTACCGGACCCCTGCAAACCGGACATCAAAATAACAGCCGGCTTGGAATCGATATTGATTTCCGCCGTTTTGCCGCCCATGAGCCGGGTCAGTTCATCGTGTACGATTTTTACCATTAACTGGCTGGGCTTCACCGCTGTCAGCACATTCTGTCCCAGCGCCTTTTCCTTAACGGTATCGGTAAAATTCTTGGCAACCTTATAGTTTACGTCGGCATCCAGAAGCGCTTTACGCACATCTTTCAGCGTTTCCGCCACATTAATCTCGGTGATTTTGCCCTCACCTTTCAGTATTTTAAACGACCTCTCGAGTCTTTCGCTTAAATTATCGAACATACTATCTTACAATCTTACAATTACTAAATTACAATTTGCTCTTATCGGGGGTACAGGCGCACCTCCCCACCATACGCTATCCGTAACTGCCGAACCGTTTTAGCTGTTCATGCTCATCAGGAACTCGTCGTTGTCCTTGGTTTTCTCCAGACGGTCCTTTACAAAATCCATTGCTTCTATCGGGTTCATGTCGGCAAGGTATTTGCGGAGAATCCACATACGGTCGAGCGTCTGCTTATCCTGCAACAAGTCGTCGCGGCGCGTACTGGAAGCAACGATATTGACAGCCGGGAACACACGCTTGTTGGACAGGTTGCGGTCGAGCTGCAACTCCATGTTACCCGTTCCCTTGAATTCCTCGAAGATAACTTCGTCCATTTTGGAACCGGTATCGATTAGCGCCGTTGCAAGAATAGTCAGCGAACCGCCACCCTCGATATTACGGGCTGCGCCGAAGAAACGTTTCGGCTTGTGCAGCGCATTAGCGTCCACACCGCCGGAAAGCACCTTGCCGGAAGCCGGGGAAACCGTATTATAAGCACGTGCCAGGCGGGTTATGGAGTCGAGGAAGATAACGACGTCATGTCCGCACTCTACCATTCTCTTGGCTTTTTCCAGGACAATGCCTGCAATCTTCACGTGGCGTTCCGCCGGTTCGTCGAAAGTAGAGGCGATAACCTCCGCATTCACGGTACGCGCCATGTCGGTAACTTCTTCCGGGCGCTCGTCAATCAGCAGCATTATCATATAAACTTCCGGGTGATTGGCGGCAATGGCATTGGCGATGTCCTTCATCAGAATAGTCTTACCGGTTTTGGGCTGTGCCACAATCAATGCACGCTGGCCTTTGCCGATAGGAGCGAAAAGGTCTACCACACGTGCCGACAAGGAATCGGAATAACCGCCCTTGCAAAGCTTGAACTTCTCCTCGGGAAAAAGCGGGGTAAGATGCTCGAACGGCACACGGTCGCGCACGAAAGCCGGGTCGCGTCCGTTAATCTTGGACACCTTCACCAGCGGGAAGTATTTTTCGCCTTCCTTGGGCGGACGGATGACGCCCTCCACCACATCGCCGGTTTTCAGGCCGAACAGCTTGATTTGGGATTGCGAAACGTAAATATCGTCGGGAGAAGAAAGGTAATTGTAGTCGGACGAACGCAGGAAACCGTAACCGTCCTGCATGATTTCCAGCACGCCGGTTCCGGTCAGTATATCGTCGAACTCATACACCTTCTCGCGTTCTGCCACCGGTTTGCGTTCGGGAGCGGCATAATTCTCGTTGCCGTTCTGCTGCTGCGCGGGGCGCTGCTGGGGCTGGGCAGGACGCTGGTTATTATTATTGTTGTTACGATTATTGTTGTAGGAAGAGTTGTTGTCGCGAGAGCGAAGGCGGGGACGTTGGGGCTGCTCCGCAGGAACGGGAACTTCCGCTTTGGTAGCTTCGAATTTACCGATAAGCTCCGACGGCAATTCCACTTTTTCGGTAGGAAGGTCTTCGATAGGGATAAAGTCATCTTCCATTTCCGGCAATACGGGACTCTCTTCGGGGATTTCCAGGGGAAGCGCAGCGACCTTTTCCGGTTCGGCAGGTTCCGCTTTCACCTCTTCCTGCACAGCCTTAGGAGCTTCCGCAGCAGGAGCCGCTTCTTGTTTTACTTTGCGGGGACGTCCCGGTTTGCGTTTGGGAGCGGCGGGTTCCGCTGCCGGAGCTGCGGCGGCCGTTTCCTTCTTGGTTGCCTCGGCTGCCGGGGCAGCAGGTGCTTCTTCCGTTTTCGCTTTCGTAAGGTCGCCGTTCTTATTGGCGGTGAACACCTTGTCGGCCGTTTCCTTCTTGACCGTTACGCGAGAACGTTTTTGTTTGTCCCCCTTGCGTTCTTCCTTTAATTTGTCGGCTGCCACTTTCTTGGTTGCTCCCGCAATGGCCTGCTCATCGAGTATCTTGTAAACAAGTTCTTCTTTTTTAAGAGAATCCGTTTTTTTGATACCCAATTCTTGGGCAATAGCTTGCAATTCCGACAAATTTTTGTCGTTTAATTGAATAATATTATACATACAGTATATGTGTGAATGGTTTTTACTTAATTCGGTAAGTCTACCTTGTAAATTATGATTTAATAGGGATATTTAGTATTGAACCGGAAATCTGGCTAACAATCCTCACCTCAGCAAGGAGTTACAGAATGTTTCAACGGCACAAAGGTAATAATTATTTTTGGTTTCATAAATAAATCGTCTTTTTTTTAATTTTAAAAGTTTATCTTTGCCTTATTATCACCGATAAATTGATTTATGAATATATACGCAGTTCGTTTGATTACTTTTTCGCCTACCCATACCTCTAAACAAGTGGGCGAGGCAATTGTTCGCGGCACAGGACTTTCCGAGATTACACAAACGGATTTGACCCTGCACCCGGCCGGCGAACCGGAAATCCCGGAAAACACCCTGACAGTGATTGCAGTTCCCGTGTACGGCGGCAGAGTGGCGCCCCTGGCACTGGAACGCATGAAAGACCTACGCACCTCTGGCGCCCCGGCAGTACTGGCCGTAGTTTACGGCAACCGCGCCTACGAAAAGGCACTGGCGGAGTTAGACGCCTTCGTTTCGGAAAGAGGGTTCAAGGTTATCGCAGGAGCTACGTTCGTGGGCGAGCACTCGTACAGCACGGAACGTAACCCCATAGCGGCAGGGCGGCCGGATACAGACGACCTGCAGTTTGCGGAAGCCTTCGGCACCAAGATACGGGCTAAAATCGAAGCAGCTACCGGTAAGGACACCTTATATGCAGTAGATGTCAGGCGCATCCAGCGCCCCCGCCAGCCCTTCCTTCCCCTATTCCGTTTCCTGCGGAAAGTAGTGAAGTTACGCAAAAGCGGCGTACCCATGCCCCGTGTTCCGGAAACGGACGCAACGCTCTGCAACCATTGCGGGTACTGCGTGCTCCATTGTCCGGCAGGAGCTATCGAAAAAGGCGACGAATGCAATACCGTTGCCGAAAAGTGCATCCGTTGCTGCGCCTGCGTAAAGGGATGCCCCCAGAAAGCGCGTATATTCGATACACCGTTCGCCGCCCTGCTCTCCGACTGCTTCAAGAGGCAGAAGGAAGACAAGATTATCCTATAATCCCGCCCGGCGGCATAAATGAAATCATTCCAAGCGCATAAGTACCGGGCGCGGACTGCACAGGTTATACACGGAAAACAAACTACAATTGCCCTGCAATCCGCGCCCGTTTTATCATTCGGTGCACGCACAAAGACCGCCCGCTATCCTATCCTTCCGTTTTCACCACCAATACTTTCCGGGTATTTCCGTCTACGCGGAACCTGTCGTCCGCCCTCTCTCCCACCAGCCAGATGATGTCCTCGCCGCAGCACAGCACCCACTGCCGCTCCTTGCGCAAAAGGGAGAACTTCCGGTCGGTCATATAATCGCTTACCTTTTTTCTGCCTTTCATGCCGAAAGGGACAAAGGAGTCGCCTTGCCGCCAAAGCCGTAACGAGAGCGGATGCAACAGCTTGTCCGCATCGAAGCAGGCTGTCGCTTTATCACGGGGAATGACAAAATCCGGGGTAAGGGCATGCTCCTCCATTGTCAGTACGGGTTGCACCGCCTTCCGGCGGGCTTCAACCAACAAATACCCGCGGTCTTTCACCACGCACCACTTTTCCGAAGAAAAGACTTTTCCCGGCTGCCCCTCCAAAGCCCGGTATATATCCTCTATCCGGGCGGCATTGAAACCGAGCGGATACAAAATTTCGAACAACAGAGTTTTAGGGGCAGGCTCCCGCATCAAAGCGTCGATACATATACCCTGAGCCGTCCGTACCCGTTTTATGCCTTCTTCTATACCTTTCTTATATATAGCGGAGGCATCTTCCAGGTGTGCAGCGGCGGCGAGAATGCTCTCTTTGACGGAAGGGTTGATTGCCTGCATCATCGGCAGCAAGTCCAGACGTATCTTATTGCGGGTATATTCGTCCTGCAAATTGGTGCTGTCCGTTACATAATCCTGCCCGATACGCTCCAGGTAACCGGTAATTTCCTTACGGTCGAGGCAGAGCAAAGGACGCACGATATACCCGTTCCTGGGACGTATCCCCCGTAGCCCGTTTATTCCCGCTCCGCGAATCAGATTCAGCAGAAATGTTTCCACACTATCGTCCCGGTGATGCGCCACGGCAACGACACCGGCGCCGCTCTCCTCCCGCACCTTCCCGAACCATTCGTAACGCAACTCACGCGCCGCCATTTCAATGGAGATGTGTTTTTCTCCGGCCACACGCCGGGTGTCAAAATGGACGATATGCAGCGGTACTTTCCGCTCCGCGCACAACCGGCGGACGAACGCCTCATCCCGGTCGGATTCTTCGCCCCGGAGGTGGAAATTACAGTGTGCAGCCTCGCAATCGTAGCCCAATGCTTGCAGCAGGCACAACAGCGCTACGGAATCCGCACCGCCGCTCAAGGCAACAAGCACTTTGTCTGCCGGCATAAAAAGCCGTTCCCGGTCAATGTATCGTGCTACTTTCTCTTTTTCCATAAGGGCAAATATACATGTTTCAATTCACACATTGACAGCCAAGTGTTTACATGCTTATTTCTTTATAATCCGTACTTATATACTTTAAGCTGAACGCAACAAAGGTAACAATTATTTTTTGTCCAAGGGCATTTTCCAATTTCAGAAAATGATTGGCGCACTAAATCGAAGACCGGGAATAGTCCGACGATTGAGGCAACCGGATTGAAAATTATAGCTTCCACATCAGAACTACCCTGTAGAGTAGTGGAAAAATCCCGCCAACTAAAGAATTTTGCAGCAGAAAACTAAAATAATCATATTATGAAAAGAAATAAAATATTTTTGCTTGTACTTCTTATAAGTAGTCTTTTGCCGATTGGACTATCGGCACAAACCGTGAACGGAAAATTAGTGGATGAAAACAATCAGCCGCTACCCTATGCCAATGTAGTGTTACTGTCACTACCGGACTCGGCTTATGTCTGCGGGACTATCAGTGCCGAAGACGGTACGTTCAGCCTTGCCGCTACTGCACAAAACCAAGTAGTCTGCATTTCTTACCTCGGTTATAATACAGTCTATAAGCCTATACAGCCTGCCGATATGGGAACTGTGCAACTGACATTAGACTCACAGATGATAGGCGAAGTAGTTGTAAAAGCCAATTTACCAGTTACCCGCATAAAGGGAGATGCCATGGTAACAAACGTGGAGAACAGTGTGTTGAGTAAGGCAGGAAGTGCCGAAGACGTCTTGGCGCGTATTCCCGGCATACAGAAAAAGACCGACGGCTTCGAAGTAATGGGCAAAGGAGCACCGCTTATCTATATCAACGGACGGAAAATGCGTGATGCTGCCGAGTTAGACCAGCTTTCATCCGAAGATATCAACAGTGTCGAGGTTATTCGTAACCCTGGTGCCGGGTATGACGCCACAGTAGGAGCAGTAGTACGTATCCGTACCATTAAGCGGCAGGGCGATGGATTCGGCTTAAACATACGCAGTTCGTACGACCAGTCGCAGAATGCCGATTTTGTGGAACAGGCTGACATGAACTACCGGCATAACGGCCTCGATATATTCGGTATGATTCGTTTTGACAAAACAACAAACAGACAGGAAGATTTGTTGGAACAGACCACCTTTACCGATACTCTATGGACGCAAAGCAACTATCAACGTTCAGACAATACCTCTCGCGAAATCGGCGGACGTATCGGATTCAATTACGACTTTAATGAACGCCATTCTATCGGTGCACGCTACGATTTGAGTAAAACCCTGTATAACGCTATGACCAGCACTTTTGACAGTGAAGTCCATGCTGACGGATTGCCCTATGACATTTTGCACAGCACCAGCGTTGCCGAAGCAAAGGCCTGCCCCGAACATCAGCTCAATGTCTATTATGCCGGACAGATTGGTAAAGGCGAACTGTCGTGGGATGCCGACTATTATAGCAATACCTATACGCAATATACCCGAAACACAGAGGATAGCCAAGACCACGACGACCGTACCGTGACCTCCGAGAACCCTGTGGACAACAAACTTGCCGCCACCAAAGCCTCGTATACGCATCCTTTGTGGGGTGGCAGTTTCTCTGTGGGAGGAGAGTACACCTACACAGACCGGCACGACGATTATATCAACCCGGAAGCTTATGTGCCCACGACATATACCCGCATCCGTGAACAGAACCTTGCAGGATTCGTACAATACAGCCGCCCTTTACCATTCGGCCAGGCAAGCGTCGGCGTACGATACGAACATGTGGACTTCGACTACTACGAGGACGAAACACTTATCTCCGGACAAAGCCGGGTATATGACAATTTCTTTCCGAACGCATCCATGAACGCACAATTCGGAAAAGTGCAACTCCAGCTAAGCTATGCAGCCAAGACACAACGCCCCAACTACAGCCAATTGAGAAACAACATTACCTACGCCAACCGATTCACATGGCAAACAGGAAATCCGCTCCTGAAACCAAGTATCACACACGACATTACCGCTATGGGTGTCTGGCGTTTTTTCCAGGCTATGGTCAGCTATAAAGTCACTCACGACTATATCCTCTATTGGGGAACACAGGTAGAAGGCCAATCGGCCACGACATTAATCAACTACACCAACCACGACCGTCTGCCAAATCTCACGGTATATCTTGCCGCTTCGCCTACCATTGGCCTGTGGAACCTCAATGCCAGTGCGGTACTTATGAAGCAATGGTTTTCGTTGGATGCCGCCGGCCAACGAAGAACGTATAACAATCCGCTTTTCATAGGTTCATTGAACAACAGTTTCACCCTGCCTGCCGGCTTCCTGCTCTCGGCCGATTTCAGCTTCCAAAGTTGCGGACAGGTGCAGAACATCAACCTTAAACGTCCGCAATACACGTTGAACATAGGCTTACGTAAGTCTTTCCTGAACGACGCCCTCAGTATCGAAGCACGCGCCAATGACTTGCTCCTGGGCGGTAAGCAGGAAGCGCTTCTCTATATGGAAAGCGCCCAGATGAAAGACCTTTCGTGGAGCGACACCCGCTCATTCAGCCTTACCGTACGTTATAAGTTCAATGCGGCAAAGAGCAAATATAAAGGTACGGGAGCCGGGCAAGATGCAAAGAACCGTATGTAACGAAGCACTTCAATCCAGTATGTTATGACAGCACCGATATCTTACATAAATCTCTCCTGGGCAGTTGTGGGCATCATCGATAAGGATGTCCACAACTCCCTTTCATCCATGAAAAAAGCACATGAGCCTATCTGCAAAACCGTGGAAAGATATGTGTTGGGCTATATGGGATTCTGGAATATCGCCTTTATCAGGAAAGAGACGCTGAATGAATGCCACGATGAACATATAATTCAAAAGGCAAAGAAAAACATAGAACAATATGCGATGTCGCATCCCCCGCTCGCCACGCTGCCCAAGTTTTATATCGTCTTTCTAAATCAGCCTCAGATTGGCTGCGATGCCGACGGCCTCAGTGATGTTTACTGCATGTAATTTTTCAAACAGTTTTTTCTTGTGAAATTTCACGGTATTGGCATCAATGAAAAGAGACGCCCCGATTTCCATGTTAGACAATCCTTTGACCGAAAGCTGAAGAATATCCCTTTCACGTTCCGTCAGTTCTATTTCCGGCAACTTATGCCAATGCCGGCTCTCAAAGGAATAAAAAAAGCGGTCGGAACAGGTCGTATCCGATATGAGTACATTGCCCGTCATTTTTTGAGGAGATAATGATACGGTGCAAAGAGCCAGCCATATATCCCCTTTCCCGTTCAGCAGCACAGGCGCCAGCTTATGGTGGATTAGATGCAAATGATTGTCCGATGTCTTGATATGGAAATCATATTCTATTACATAATTCTGCCGCTTCTCCAAAGGTTTGCTGTAATAAAATTGAAATCCGGCACTGTTTATCTCCAAAAGCCGTTGAAGTTCGTTTTCAGGAACCACCTCAAAATAAAATGCATATCCTTTTTCCTTTACCTCTTCAGGAGAAAAGCCGCACAGAAATAAAGGATTGGCAGATACATACAGAAAATTCTTCCGATGATAATCTATTATATACAAGCTATTATTCGTGCTTTTAGCAATCGCATCGGCCATTGCAATACACACATTTACCCGTTCATACTCCTCCTCACTGATTTGCAGGTCATTGGGTAACGGCGAAAAAAAAGGTTTCCATTCTTGCTGCATATCACTTTTTCATAAACACACTGCAAAAATAGGATATTCACTTGAATAGACAGCCGGTTTTTCCTTTAATTTGTTGAAGTTCCATAATCACAACTGCATGTGGACGGCAATGAAACATCGCTTCGGCCGAAGCCTGCGCTTTCCTCCCTTGCCAGCGCGGTATGTACGACATCCGGGTGTCAACACATCCAACACCCGGATGTCGGCATGTTCAACATCCGGGTGTCGTACAGCCTGACACCCGGGTGTCGCGCAATCCTCCCCCGCAACGGAGGGAATTTTTCCCTGCCATACCGCCACTAACGCTTTCCGGCAGCCGTTTATTTGTGCCGCAATGCAGGATTTGCTTTTCCCGGCAGTCTCTTATTTAAAAACATTCTAAATTATTTGTGCTGTATGAACTTATCTTTTATCTTTGCGCCAAAAAAATAAAGAAAGACAAAAGACTATGCGTTTATCCGAATTGAAAACCGGTGAGAAAGGTGTAATCGTTAAAGTGCTGGGACACGGAGGTTTCCGCAAGCGAATCGTAGAAATGGGATTTATCAAGGGGAAAACCGTAGAGGTGTTGCTGAACGCCCCTCTGAAAGACCCTATCAAGTATAGGATAATGGGGTATGAAATCTCCTTGCGGCGCCAGGAAGCCGAGATGATTGAAATCGTGAGCGAAGAAGAAATGCGGCGGGAAGCCGTACAACTCGATTACCACAAAGGCCTGAGCGAAGACCTGCGTACAAACGAGGAGGAACTGAAACGTATCGCCTTGGGGAAACGGCGTACTATCAACGTGGCTTTGGTGGGAAATCCCAACTGCGGCAAGACCTCCCTTTTCAATATCGCCTCGGGCTCGCACGAACACGTGGGTAATTACAGCGGCGTCACCGTAGACGCCAAAGAGGGCTATTTCGACTTTCAGGGATACCACTTCCGCATCGTGGACTTGCCGGGCACTTACTCGCTTTCGGCTTACTCTCCCGAAGAGATTTACGTCCGCCGCCATATCATCAACGAAACTCCGGACATCATTATCAATGTGGTGGATTCGTCCAACCTGGAACGCAACCTGTACCTTACCACCCAACTGATAGACATGAACGTACGCATGGTTATCGCGCTCAATATGTACGACGAGCTGGAGGCGAGCGGCAATACGCTGGATTACGTCAAACTCGGCCAACTGTTCGGCGTACCGATGCTGCCCACTATCAGTCGCACCGGGAAGGGTATCGAACAGTTGTTCCACGTCATCATCGACATATACGAGGGCGGCGACTTCCTGGACAAGAAAGGCAAGGTACGTGCTGAAATCCTGAACGACCTGCGCAACTGGCACAAGGAGTACGTACCCGACCACGACTTCGGTACTCACAAAGAGGAGGAAGAACGGCCGGCCGGCTACTACCGCCATATCCACATCAATCATGGTCCGGAGCTGGAACGGAGCATCGAGGAGGTGAAGCGCGTTATCAGCGTCAACGAGGATATACGCTACAAGTACTCCACACGTTTCCTGGCTATCAAGCTGTTGGAGAACGACAACGACCTGGAGAAGATTGTACGTGAGTTTCCGAACGGTAAGGACATCATCGAAGTCCGCAACCGCGAGGAGCAGCGCCTCCGCAATGCAGTGAACGAAGACAGCGAGCAGGCCATTACGGATGCCAAGTACGGTTTCATCTCCGGCGCGCTCCGCGAAACCTATGTGGACAACCACGAAGACACGGCACGGACGACGCGTGTGATAGACTCTATCGTGACGCACCGCATATGGGGTTATCCTATCTTTTTCCTGTTTCTGTACCTGATGTTCGAGGGCACGTTCATCTTAGGAGATTATCCCATGCAGGGAATCGAATGGCTGGTAGGGGCGCTGGGCGACCTGGTTCGCGACAATATGTCCGAAGGCCCGCTGAAAGACTTGCTGATTGACGGTATCATCGGCGGTGTAGGCGGGGTTATCGTCTTTCTTCCTAATATTCTTATCCTGTATTTCTTCATCTCCCTAATGGAGGATTCCGGATATATGGCGCGCGCCGCCTTCATCATGGATAAAATCATGCATAAAATGGGGTTGCACGGCAAGTCCTTCATCCCTCTGATTATGGGCTTCGGCTGTAACGTACCGGCCATTATGGCCTCGCGCACTATCGAAAACCGCAAGAGCAGGCTGGTAACCATGCTTATCAACCCGCTGATGTCGTGCAGTGCACGCCTGCCCATTTACCTGCTGTTGGTAGGGGCTTTCTTCCCGAACAATGCCAGCCTGATGTTGTTATTGATTTATGCTATCGGCATCATGCTGGCGGTAGTTATGGCACGGCTTTTCTGCCGCTTCCTGGTGAAGGGAGATGACACGCCGTTCGTAATGGAGCTGCCCCCCTATCGTATACCGACTTCCAAGGCTATTTTCCGCCACACATGGGAGAAGGGCGCGCAGTACCTGCGTAAAATGGGAGGTATCATCATGATAGCTTCCGTGGTTATATGGGCGTTAGGGTACTACCCCAACCACGACGCATACGAGGATGTGGCCGAACAGCAGGAAAATTCCTATATCGGCAGGATAGGCAAGGCTATGGAACCGGTTATAGAGCCGCTGGGCTTCGACTGGAAACTGGGTATCGGTATCCTTTCCGGCGTAGGGGCTAAAGAGCTGGTGGTAAGTACGCTCGGAGTGCTGTACGTAGACGATGCCGAGGCCGATGCAGTGAGCCTGGGCGAGCGTATCCCGATTACTCCCCTGGTGGCATTCTGCTACATGGTATTCGTACTGATATACTTCCCGTGCATTGCCACGCTGGCGGCTATCAAAGGCGAGTCGGGCAGTTGGAAATGGGCGTTGTTCACGGCAGTGTACACCACAGCGCTTGCATGGTTGGTGTCCTTTGCCATTTATCAAATAGGAGGATTGTTCGGATGAATAATTGGCAGAGTTGGATAGTAGCACTTATCTTATTGTTGTGTATTATCCGTATCGGTCAGGGTGTTTACGCATTTTTTCGCAAGGTGAAGGAAAAACGGAACCCTTGCGAAAATTGCGCAACCGGTTGTGAATTAAAGGAGTTGTATGAAAAAAAGCGCAACGAGTGCAGCGGTGGTAGAAAAGAAACGAAGAAAAAATGTTGCGGATAGTTGGTAGTTCCAAAAAATGTACTACCTTTGCATCCGCAAACGAGAAAGATTGGTTCCTTGGATGAGTGGCTTAGTCAGCGGTCTGCAAAACCGTGTACGGCGGTTCGAATCCGCCAGGAACCTCAAAGAGAGTGAAATGGGGTTGTGTCAAAACGTTGACACAACCTTTTTTTATGATTTATAGTCCTACTATCTTTTCTTTTGTTTATGCTGCTTTTTTCGGGTCAACGTAAAAATCTGAGGGATTCATAAGATTAAGCATAAATTTTTGTTAGTCTGAAGAGAAAGAAAGCCCTGTCCTTTACTCCTCTGAACTGCGTTCTGAACTCTTTGATTTTAGCATTGAACGATTCCGAAGCTGCATTGGTGGAACGCCTGTCGAAAAAGTTGACGATTTCCAGATAATGTGTCTGTATGGAACGTACCACCCTTCCGAACGCAAGAAAACCGGACTTTTCAACCTCGTCATACCGGGTCAACGTAAAAATCTGAGGGATTCATAGATTAAGCATAAATTTTTGTTAGTCTGAAGAGAAAGAAAGGAGTCAACGTAAAAAGCCCTACACTGTCGTCCCCGCATCCAGAACCCGGCAACAATTGGAAGATAACACGTCTTGCACCCTGACCGAACCTGCCGAAGCCTTATATCCTATGAATAAAGTTTAAAATGAAAAACAAAGTCAGAACGCTGCTGTTAAAGGGGAAAAGTCAAAAAAGATAGTTATGAATTACGGAATCAGTATTCTTTTTCGAGCCATCCCCTTGCTAATGGCTCTGTTTTGTTTCGGTTACGGAACCTTCGTGCTCGGTATGGGAACAGACCCGGCCAGGTATGTTGCCGGGCCGGTAGTATTGTCACTGGGAATGATTTGCATCGCATTGTTCGCAACGGCGGCAACCATTATCCGGCAGATTATCCACACATACAGTACAGTCGCCAAATACGCCCTGCCCATTCTGGGTTACCTGGCTGCACTGCTGACCTTTATCTACGGTTGGGAGTATATGGGAGAAGCCCCTACCGCCAGCCACTTCGTAGCCGGGCACGTAGTCTGCGGCGTCGCCTTCATCACCGCCTGCGTAGCAACGACAGCCACCTCCTCCACCCACTTCACCCTTATACCGGCCAATTCCGATACAACAGGGCACGATACACCCCCGCAAGCCTTTAACGCAGCACAAGGCAGACTCCTTATTGCCGTTGCCGCATTACTGGCGCTCGCTACCTGGATATGGACATGCTGGCTGCTTGCCAAGAGCGATGTGCACAGCGCCTACTACGTAGCCGGGCACGTCATGGCAGGAATATCCTGTATCTGCACCAGCCTCGTGGCATTGGTGGCAACTATCGTACGCCAGATACGCAACAGTTACTCCCATGCCGAACGCAAGTGGTGGCCTATAACGGTACTTGCAATGGGAACACTCAGCATCCTTTGGGGACTACTGATAATGACGAATCCTATCCCTGCAAAATCCTCCATAGGATATATAATGATAGGGCTGGGGCTGGTTTGTTACAGCATCTCAAGCAAGGTCATACTACTGGCAGCAATCTGGCGTAACACCTTCAAGCTGGCGAACCGCATCCCGCTGATACCGGTATTGACCGCATTAGCCTGCCTGTTCCTGTCCGCTTTTCTTTTCGAAATGGCGGGCATACACGAAGTCTATTTCGTCCCTGCCCGCGTACTGGCGGGTTTAGGCGGTATCTGTTTCACACTTTTCTCCATAGTAAGCATACTGGAAAGCGGAACCTCAAAAGGGTAACCGCTTACCCGGCAGGCTTTATATCCGTAAAAATGTCCACATCTTCGGCATGATGCGCCACATAAGCCGCCGGGCCGGTATCGCCCGATTCCAGGATATCGTGAACGACATTCGTCTTACTCTTACCGGTAATCAGGAAAATGATTTTCCTAGCACTGAAAAGCAGGCAGCCTGTCATGGCAATACGCGGCTGGCCGCTATAAGGGTTTATGCTCTCCTCGTACGGATGAAAGGAAGACAGCAGACGCTCCTGACCGGGAAAAATGGACGACGTATGCCCGTCGTCGCCTGCCCCCAGCAATACCACATCGAAAGCCGGAAAGTCCCGGCGTAAAGGCACGGTACTGTAAACCAAATCCGAGTAGCGTTTCGCCTCCTGCGCCGGATGACGGCAAGCGCCGTAGATAGGATAGACGAACTCGTCCGGCATACCCACCTCACGCAGCAACAACCGGAGCATAGTACCGTAATTGCTGTCCGAATCGTTTACAGGCACGCAGCGCTCATCCACCCAGAAGATACGCATACGCATCCAGGGAGTCTCCTCGCGAAACTCATGCGCCCAGATATCGAACATCAGAGAAGGAGTGGTTCCCCCACTGAAAGCAAGGTAGAAAATCCGTTCCGGCTCCCGGTTCATCATGTCTATTATATACCGGATAAGGGCACGCGACGTCGAAGTAGCAGTAGGATAGATATAACTTTTCATAATTCGCAATATTCATCGGTATTCGTCAGATTCTTACACGGATTAGTCCATTCGACTCCATGTCCGCGCATCATAGCCTCGCTCTCCAAAGGCCCCCAAGTACCCACGGGATAGCCGTAAAGCGGCGCATCGGGATGCTCCTGCCAATACTTCAATACCGGGTTAAAGAAACGCCATGATGCATCCACGGCATCGCTACGTGTAAAGAGCGTCTGGTCTCCCTGTATACAATCCTCTATCAGACGGGCATATGCATCACCGGCAGGCAAGCCGCCCAGCCCGGAATAACTGAAATCCATCATCACCTGCCTTACATCGAAGCCCGGACCCGGCACTTTCATGCCGAATTTCAGCACGATACCCTCATTGGGCTGCAAACGTAAAATCAGCCTATTGGCACGCGGACAACGGCCGTCCTCGCAACGGAACATCTGATGTGGCGTTTCGCGGAAATGCACCACAATTTCGGTCACCTTGGTCGGCATCTGCTTCCCGGTACGGATATAAAAAGGAACGCCGCTCCAACGCCAGTTGTCGATACCGATTTTCATGGCAATGTAAGTTTCGGTACGGGAGTCGGGAGCAACGTTCTTCTCTTCACGGTAACCGGGCTTGGTGGCAGATGCGGTATATTGCCCGCGAACGATGTGTTCGTTCAAGTCTTCCTCGGTAAGCGGCGAGAGCGATTCATACACTTTCACCACTTCGTTACGGAAGTTATCGGCATTGAATACTGCCGGAGGTTCCATTGCAGTAAGCGCTACCAACTGGATAAGATGATTCTGCACCATATCCCGCAAAGCCCCCGTCCCTTCGTAGAAACCGCCGCGCTGCTCGATACCCAGGTTCTCTACTGCGGTAATCTCCACGTAGTCGATGTAATTACGGTTCCAAAGCGGTTCGAAGATACCGTTCGCAAAACGGAAAGCAAGGATATTCTGCGCCGTCTCCTTCCCCAGGAAGTGGTCTATGCGATAAATCTGATGCTCCTCGAACACCGAAGCATATATACGGTTCAGCTCGCGTGCCGACTCCAAATCATAGCCGAAAGGTTTCTCCACAATGATACGCGTATGAGGACGGTTCAAGCGGGCAGCTTTGAGGTGGAGAGGAATCACACCGTACAGAGAAGGCGGCGTAGCCAGGTAATACAACATGCCGTCGGGTTCCTGCTGCCCCGTCAACTCCCGGAGACGGACATCCAACTTGCCGTAATCGGCAGCATCGGCGGGGTCGAGAGAGAGGTAGTGCAAGCGGTTGCAGAAGCCGGTCATATATTCGTCCCCATACTCCTCCGGGGCAACGAAACGCTCTAACTCTACCCGGATATAAGTACGGTAAGTATCGTCCCGGTATCCGGTACGCCCGACACCCAAAACAACAAAGTTGTCCGGCAGACGATTATCCTTATATAAGGTATATAGTGCCGGCATCAGTTTGCGCTTCGTCAAGTCGCCGGAAGCGCCGAAAATTATCATCACAAATTTATTCATAGCTTTATTTTTTGTTTGGGGCATTCGCCGTGCTGCCGGCAGAGATTATACGTTGTATGTTCCCGACTTCGTGCTGCCGCCATGTCCAGTCCAATTCTCGTGGAAAAACTGTCCGCGCAGTTCGTCTACACGTTCAAAGGTATGCGCGCCGAAATAATCGCGTTGCGCCTGAATCATGTTTGCCGGCAACTTGGCAGAGACAAGCGAATAGAAATAGTTCAATGCCGACGAAAAGGCGGGAACCGGAAGTTCCTCCTTCATGGCCTGCGCCACCAGATGTTTCCAGCCGGAAAGCAATTGCTTCATCTCATTGCTGAAATAAGGAGCGAGCAGAAGATGCTGCGGCTTTTCGTCCTGTTCGAAGGCTGCGGCAATATCGTTGAGGAAGATACTGCGGATAATACAGCCGCCACGCCACATACGGGCTATGGAAGCCAGGTCGAGGTTCCAGCCGAAGGCGTCCGAGGCACGTTGCAATACGGCAAATCCCTGTGCATAAGACACCAACTTGGACGCATACAATGCCGAATAAATATCCTTCACCATTTCAGTCCTGTTATATACCACCTCCGTACGCCGGCATACAAAATGCTTGGACGCCGCTTCCCGTAATCCTTTCTGTGCCGACAGGCTGCGCTCAAAGACCGCCGTGGCAATCAACCCCAGCGGCATGCCCAATTCCATTGCATTGATTACCGACCATTTGCCCGTACCCTTTTGTCCGGCCGTATCCAGAATCTTGTCTATCAGATAACCGCCCGTCTTATCCTTATGTTGCAGGATATTGGCGGTAATCTCAATAAGATAACTGCGCAGCTTGCCTTCATTCCAGTGGGAAAAGACGGAAGCCATCTCCTCGTTATCCAGTTTCAGCAAATTCTTCATCACCCAGTAAGCCTCAGAGATAAGCTGCATATCGCCGTATTCGATGCCGTTGTGAATCATCTTGACGAAATGTCCCGAGCCCGCCGGTCCCACCCACTGGCAACACGGCGTACCGTCGGATGCCTGGGCTGCGATGCTTTGCAAAACCGGCTTCACAGCTTCCCACGCACTTGCAGAACCGCCCGGCATGATAGAAGCGCCGTTCAGAGCACCCTCTTCGCCACCGGACACGCCAGCCCCCACAAAACGGAATCCCTTCGCTTCCGCCGCCGCCACACGGCGGTTGGTATCCTCGTAGTTGGAGTTACCGCCGTCTATCAGTATGTCTCCCGGCGCCAACAGCGGAAACAGTTGCTCCATAAGCTCATCTACGGCGCTGCCGGCACGTACCATCATCATTATCTTGCGCGGAGCGGCAACAGATTCTACAAAGAGAGCCATATCCGTATAGCCTTCGATGCTTTTACCACGTGCGCGCCCGTTTACAAAACGCTCCACCACGCCCTCCTCGACTCCCGGAACAGTACGGTTATAGACCGAAACCCGCCAGCCCTTATCCGCCATGTTCAACGCCAGATTCTCTCCCATTACCGCCAAACCTATCAGTCCGATGTCGGTTTTATTTAAATTCTCCATATACTTGTAAAAATTATCTTTGTAGTTGAAACAAAAAGCAGCGCCTATTTGTTCGTATCGGTTGCGAAATTACCGTTTATTTTTTGCAGGAGGTTCGCCTATTGAAAAAGCCATTACAGCCATTTATGCAAAATAATGGATAATCGCCTGAATCATTTGCTGCATTAGCTTTGCCGTCTCGCAATAAATCACGATTTTTGCATACTGAAAAAAGCTATGAACCAGAAAACAATATAACAATGAAAAAAGCTCTAATCTCCGGAATCACCGGACAGGACGGCTCGTTCCTCGCAGAATTCCTGCTGCAAAAAGGATATGAAGTACACGGCATCATGCGCCGCTCTTCTTCGTTCAATACCGGACGCATCGAGCATCTGTACTTTGACGAATGGGTGCGCGATATGAAACAGAAACGGACTATCAACCTGCATTATGGAGATATGACGGACAGCAGTTCGCTTATCCGCATTATCCAGCAGGTACAGCCCGACGAGATATACAACCTCGCTGCACAGAGCCATGTAAAGGTGTCCTTCGATGTGCCCGAATACACTGCCGAGACAGACGCCGTAGGTACGCTGCGCATGCTGGAAGCCGTGCGTATCCTCGGACTGGAAAAGAAAACGAAGATATACCAGGCATCCACCTCCGAGCTGTTCGGCAAGGTACAGGAAGTGCCGCAGAAGGAAACTACCCCCTTCTATCCGCGCAGCCCGTACGGAGTAGCCAAGCAATACGGTTTCTGGATTACGAAGAACTACCGCGAAAGCTACGGTATGTTTGCTGTAAACGGCATCCTTTTCAACCACGAGAGCGAACGCCGCGGCGAAACATTCGTAACCCGCAAGATTACGTTGGCTGCTGCACGCATAGCACAAGGTTTTCAGGACAAGCTATACCTGGGTAACCTCGATGCACGCCGCGACTGGGGCTATGCCCGCGACTACGTGGAATGTATGTGGCTCATCCTGCAACACGATACGCCGGAAGATTTCGTGATTGCCACCGGAGAGATGCACACCGTACGCGAGTTTGCTACGCTGGCTTTCAAGGAAGTAGGCATACAACTGCGCTGGGAAGGCGAAGGAGTGGACGAAAAGGGCATCGATGTGAAAACCGGTAAAGTGCTGGTAGAAGTAGACCCGAAATATTTCCGCCCCTCCGAAGTGGAACAATTGCTGGGCGACCCCACCAAAGCCAAGAGCCTGCTGGGGTGGAACCCGCAGCAGACAAGTTTTGAAAAGCTGGTACGCATTATGGCGGAGCATGACATGAGGTTCGTGAAGAAGCTGCATTTGAGAAGCAAAGAGATTTAGACAAATAACTAATCTTCAGATATTTTCAAACAGAAGAAAGTCTTCAGGCAAAAAGCATCTTCAGAGAGGAGAATATTTGCAGATAAAGAACATTTGCAAACAAAAAGCATCTTCAAACAGAAGAACATTCGCAGACAGAAAAATAAATTCAAACAAAAACATTTTCAGACATAAGAACAAAAGAACAAATATAGGAAAGTAGAAATGAACAAACCGAATATGTTCTTTTGTTCTTATGTCTGAAAACATTTCCATTTATCACAATGCTAAACAAGAACGCCAAAATATACATCGCAGGACATCGCGGGCTGGTAGGTTCCGCTATCTGGAAAAACCTGCAAGAAAAAGGTTATACCAATCTCGTAGGCAGAACCCACCGAGAACTCGACCTGTTGGACGGAGTTGCCGTACGCCGCTTCTTCGATGAAGAACAACCGGAGTACGTATTCCTTGCCGCCGCTTTCGTGGGCGGTATCATGGCAAACAGCATCTACCGTGCCGACTTCATCTACAAAAACCTCCAGATACAGCAGAACGTTATCGGCGAAAGCTTCCGCCACAACGTAAAGAAACTGCTTTTCCTGGGTAGCACCTGCATCTACCCGCGCGATGCGGAGCAGCCGATGAAAGAAAACGCGCTGCTAACCTCCCCGCTGGAATACACCAACGAGCCGTATGCCATTGCCAAGATTGCCGGGCTGAAAATGTGCGAAAGCTTCAACCTGCAATACGGAACGAACTACATCGCCGTGATGCCCACCAACCTCTACGGACCCAACGACAATTTCGACCTGGAACGCAGCCACGTACTGCCCGCCATGATTCGCAAGATACACCTGGCGCACTGTCTGCAACAAAACGACTGGGATGCCGTATGCCGCGACATGAACCTGCGCCCCGTAGAAGGCATCGACGGTAACAGCAGCCGTGAAGAAATACTGAACATACTCGGCAAGTACGGCATCAGCGGAGAAGAAGTAAAACTCTGGGGTACAGGTACCCCCCTGCGCGAATTCCTCTGGAGCGAAGAAATGGCAGACGCCAGCGTATTCGTCATGGAGCACGTAGACTTTAAAGACACCTACGCCCCCGGCAGCAAGGACATCCGCAACTGCCACATCAACATCGGTACAGGCAAGGAAATCACTATCCGCCGACTTGCCGAACTGATTGTAGACACTGTGGGCTATCGCGGGAAACTCACCTTCGACAGCACCAAACCCGACGGCACGATGCGCAAACTCACCGACCCCGGCAAGTTGCACGCACTGGGCTGGCATCATAAGATAGACATCGAAGAAGGTGTAGAGCGGATGTACCGCTGGTACTTGGGCAACGACAAATAACAATGGCGGCATATCTCCGGTACATCGGCAGTATCGTATGCCTGGTACTCCTCCTCGGCATCGTCCCGGTAACGGCCTCCGCCGTTACCGTAACCTACCCCGTCCGGGGAAAAGTAATCGACAAGCATTCCCGGCAACCTATTGCCTATGCCAACGTAACAGTAACAGGCATTCCGGGCAAAGGAGCCTCCTCCGACTCGCTCGGCATATTCCGCATCGAACAAGTCCCCCCGGGGATATACCGCTTGGAGGCCACCTGCATAGGGTACGTCACCGTATCCACACCGGAATACATCATCTCTGCCACCACCCCGTTCATCGAAATCGAAATGGAAGAAGATGCCAACCTGCTGAATGCGGTCGTCGTAACACCCTCCCCTTTCCGACGGAGCATAGAAAGCCCGGTGAGCATGCGCGTTATCGGCCTGCAAGAGATTGAGAAAAGCCCCGGAGCCAACCGCGACATATCCCGCATCGTACGCGCCTATCCGGGCGTATCATTCTCGCCTATCGGCTACCGCAACGATTTGATTGTGCGGGGAGGCGCACCCTCCGAAAACCGTTTCTATATGGACGGCATCGAGATACCGAACATCAACCACTTCGCCACACAAGGCGCATCGGGCGGTCCGGTAAGCATCGTCAATGCCGACCTCATACGGGAGATTACATTCTACACCGGCGCATTCCCCACCAACCGTTCCGGAGCATTAAGCTCGGTGCTCGACTTCCGCCTGCGCGACGGCAACCCCGACAAACAGACCTTCAAGGCAACCCTCGGCGCATCCGAAGTATCCCTGAGCGGCAGCGGGCACTTCAACGACCGTACCACCTACCTCTTCTCCGTACGCCAGTCGTACCTGCAACTCCTGTTCAAGGTACTGGGCTTGCCCTTCCTGCCCAACTTCATAGACGGACAGTTCAAAATCAAGACCCGCCTTACGGAACACGACGAACTTACCGTGCTCGCCCTGGCAGGTATCGACAAGATGAAGCTGAATACGGACGAGAAAGGAGAAGACGCCGAATACCTGCTCAGCTACCTGCCCACAATCCACCAGGAAACATTTACCGTGGGAGCAGTGTACAAGCATTATGCCGGCAGGCACACACAGTCCGTTACCCTCAGCCACAACTACCTGAACAACCGCAACCTGAAATACCGCAACAACGACGACTCCTCCGAGGACAACCTCACCCTGCGCCTCCGTTCGGTAGAGCAGAAAACCACCGCCTTGTTCGAGAACCAAACCCGCCTCGGGCAATGGACGCTGAAAGAAGGTGTGGAACTCACCAACTCTATCTACACCAATAACTCCCGGCAGCTACTATACAAAGGCAATACGGATACCGGCAACCCGTTCTCACTATACGAAACCTCGCTCGACATCATCGGCTGGGGCGCTTTCTTCTCGTCCGACTATTCCACCCCGGACAACCGTTTCACCCTCTCCGCCGGCATCCGCATGGACGGCAACAACTACAACCGCAGCATGAAACAACTGTGGAAACAGTTGTCTCCCCGCCTCTCCGCCTCCTACAAACTGTCGGAACAATGGATACTGAACGGAAGCGCCGGACTTTACCACCAGTTGCCACCCTACACGGCGCTGGGCTACAAAAGCAATGACGGGCTCTACCTCAACAAATCCTTGAAATACATGCAAGTACTGGAAAGCAGCATCGGCATAGACTGGCATCTGCACGACCGGATTATGGTCTCCGCCGAAGGCTTCTTCAAGCGTTACAGCCGCATCCCCCTCTCCCTGCAAGACAATATCCCCCTTGCCTGCAAAGGCAACGACTACGGAGTGGTGGGCAACGAACTACTCGCCTCCACCGCCAGCGGCAGGGCATACGGCCTGGAAACGATGTTTAGGTGGCAAGTATCCGGCAAGTTCAACCTGGTATCCTCCTTCACCCTCTACAAAAGCGAGTACCGCAACCGCCCGGCAGACGATTACATCCCCTCCGCCTGGGACAACCGTTTCATCCTCAACATGAGCGGCACGTACAACCTGCCCAAACGTTGGAGCATAGGCGGCAAGGTGAGCTACATAGGCGGCGCACCCTACCCCCCCCTACGACGAGGACAAATCATCGCTCGTCACAGCCTGGGATGCCAAAGGCCAGCCCTATTACGACTACTCGCTCTACAATACCGGATGCTTGCCCGACTTCGCCCAACTGGATGTACGCGTAGACAAATCCTTCTACTTCCGCCGCTGCATGGTAGGGCTTTACTTAGACCTGCAAAACGTTACCGGCAGCAAGCTGAAACAACCCGACGTCATTATGAGCACGGGCATCATCGAAAACCCTTCCGCCCCTGCGTCCGAGCAACGCTACAAGATGAAATACCTCAAACAGGAAAGCGGAACCCTGCTGCCCACCCTGGGCGTCACCATAGAATTCTAAGAAATCCGGCGGAGTACTATTTTCCCCTAAAAGTTTGCATTCTCTATATAAACCCTTATATTTGCACAGTTTTCAACTAAATGTGCAATATGTAATGGAACAAAGTTTTATCGCCTATATAGAGAATAGTATAAAGGAAAACTGGGATTTGGACGCCCTGACCGACTATAAAGGAGCCACCCTTCAATACAAGGATGTAGCCCGCAAGATAGAAAAGCTGCATATCATTTTTGAGGCGAGCGGCATCGAGAAAGGCGATAAAATCGCTGTCTGCGGGCGCAACAGCTCGCACTGGGGAGTGACTTTCCTCGCCACACTGACGTACGGCGCAGTCATCGTACCCATTCTGCACGAATTCAAGGCAGACAACGTACACAACATCGTGAACCACTCCGAAGCCAAGCTCCTGTTCGTGGGCGACCAGGTGTGGGAAAACCTCAACGAAAACGCCATGCCTCTGCTGGAAGGCATCTTCATGATGACGGACTTTACCCTGCTCGTATCGCGCAACGAACGGGTAACCTACGCCCGCGACCACCTCAACGAGATGTTCGGCAGGAAATTCCCCAAGAACTTCCGCAAGGAACACATCGACTACCACAAAGACCAACCCGAAGAGCTGGCGGTCATCAACTATACATCCGGAACCACCAGCTACTCGAAAGGCGTGATGCTGCCCTACCGCAGCCTATGGTCCAATACCAAGTTCGCCTTCGAAGTACTGCCGTTGAAAGCCGGCGACAAGCTGGTATGTATGCTGCCCATGGCGCATATGTACGGGCTTGCGTTCGAATTCCTGTACGAGTTCGCCGTAGGCTGCCACATCTACTACCTCACCCGCATGCCGAGCCCGAAGATTATCTTCCAGGCCTTTGCCGAGGTAAAACCCAACCTCATCGTGGCCGTGCCGCTCATCATCGAAAAGATTATCAAGAAAAGCGTGCTGCCCAAGCTGGAAACCCCAACCATGAAACTATTGCTGAAAGTGCCTATTATCAACGACAAGATAAAATCCACCGTACGCGAGCAAATGGTACAAGCCTTCGGCGGCAACTTCGCGGCAATCATCGTGGGCGGTGCAGCCTTCAACCAGGAGGTAGAACAATTCCTGCGCATGATAGACTTCCCCTACACCGTAGGCTACGGCATGACGGAATGCGGTCCTATCATCTGCTACGAAGACTGGGCACGCTTCAAACCCGGTTCCTGCGGTAAGGCCGCTCCGCGAATGGAAGTGAAAATCCTCTCGTCCGACCCGGAAAACATCCCCGGCGAAATCGTTTGCCGAGGTCCCAACGTCATGTTAGGTTACTACAAAAATCAGGAAGCCACCGAGCAGGTAATAGACAAGGAAGGCTGGCTCCACACCGGCGACCTCGCCCTAATGGATGCCGAAGGCAACGTTACCATTAAAGGACGCAGCAAAAACATGCTCCTCGGACCCAGCGGGCAGAACATCTACCCCGAAGAGATAGAAGACAAGCTGAACAACCTGCCGTATGTAGCCGAAAGCATCATCGTGCAGCAGAACGAAAAACTCGTAGGGCTGGTATACCCCGACTTCGACGATGCCTTCGCCCACGGGCTGAACAACGACGACATAGAGCGCGTCATGGAAGAAAACCGTGTAGCGCTGAATGCCGAGTTGCCCGCTTACAGCCAGATATCGAAAATGAAAATATACCCCGAAGAATTCGAAAAGACACCCAAGAAATCCATTAAACGTTTCCTATACCAGGAAGCGAAAGGATAAGACGAAACAACGGATAGCAGTGAGTGATTAGCGGGCAGCAGGTTATGCGGTCTGCGCTGATTGTTCACCGCTATTCTTCATTCAATACCAATCCCTAACCATTAATCATTAATTACTAACCGTTAATCATTAAGCATTAATCACTAACCCCTAATCACTAATTACTAACCGTTAATCATTAAGTATTAATCACTAACCTCTTATTCAATTTTTTCTCCATGAAAAACGAATTACTGTTATCTGCTGCGCTACTTCCGCTATGCGGAATGGCGGGAGAGGCGAAAGCGATGCCTCAAGGCGAGGCCGCGCCTGCAACGGACAAACGTCCCAACATCATTCTATTCTTAGTAGACGACATGGGGTGGCAAGACACCTCCCTACCCTTCTGGACTCGGCGTACCCATTACAACGACACGTATCATACGCCCAATATGGAACGGCTGGCAACCCAGGGCAAGATGTTTACACAAGCCTATGCCTGTAGCATCAGCTCACCCACACGCGTCAGCCTTTTTACGGGCATGAACGCCGCACGCCACCGGGTAACGAGCTGGACGCTGCGCAAGAACACCACCCACGAGGAGCCGGACTCCGTTATGATTTACCCCGAATGGAACGTCAACGGTATCTGCCAGGAACCCGGCGTGGAACGCACCACGCAAGTTACCTCGCTGGCACAAATACTCAAAGACAACGGTTACCACACCATACACTGCGGTAAAGCCCACTTCGGCGCCAACGACACCCCCGGAGCCGACCCGCTGAAAATGGGCTTCGACATAAACATCGCCGGCCATGCGGCAGGCTCGCCCGCCAGCTACTACGGCATGGAAAATTTCGGCAACAAACCCGGCGGCAAAAGCCCCCTGGCTGCCGTACCCGGACTGGAGAAATACCACGGAACGGACACCTTCCTGTCCGAAGCCCTCACCATAGAAGCCGAAAAAGCGCTGGACGACGCACAGCAGCTCACCAAGCCCTTCTTCCTCTACATGGCACACTACGCCATTCACACGCCGATACAGCCCGACATGCGTTTTTACCAAAAATACCTGGACAAAGGACTGCCACCGGTAGAAGCGGCATATGCCACGTTAATCGAAGGCATGGACAAGAGCCTCGGCGATATAATGGACTACCTGGACAAGAACAATCTTACCGATAACACCGTCCTGCTTTTCATGTCCGACAACGGCGGACTGGCAGCGCACACCCGCGCCGGACAGCTCCACGTACAGAACTACCCGCTCAACAGCGGCAAAGGCTCCGCCTACGAAGGCGGGGTGCGCGAACCGATGATTGTACGCTGGCCTGGCGTAGTACCCCCCGCAACCCGGTGCGACCATTACCTGATGATAGAGGACTTCTTCCCCACCATTCTCGAAATAGCGGGCGTGAAACATTACAACACGGTACAGCAGCGCGACGGCATCAGCTTCCTGCCCCTGCTCACCGGCAAAGGCGAAGTACCCGACCGTGATATCTACTGGCATTATCCGCACAGTTGGGGCCCCTCCGGACCGGGCATAGGCGCCACTTGCTCCATTCGCTCCGGAGAGTGGAAACTGGTGTACTACTTTGACAGCGGCAAGCACGAACTGTTCAACATCCCTGCCGACATCAGCGAAAAGCACGACGTAGCTGCCGATAACCCGGAACTCGTAAAGAAACTCTCCGGAAAGCTAAGCGACTATCTGCGCTCGGTAGATGCACAGCGCCCTACGTTACGCGCCACCGGACAGCCAGCGCCCTGGCCGGACGGGAAACTATAATAACGTACTAAAGAAACATTACAATAACAGTTATGAAACGCATCTTCTCACTCATCTGCCTGTCCCTGCTCACCGCAGGGACAGTTCATGCCGGGGCGGGCAAACAACCGTCCGCCCACAAGGAGAAAACTGGTATCAACCTCTCTCTTTGGAAAAACATTGCCACACAACGTACGGACACGGTTGGAAGTACATTTTTCAATCTCGGCGTCTTCTCTGCCATGAACCGCATGAACGGTGTGGGAGTGAATGTACTGGGAGCGGTTACAAACAGAAGCATGAACGGAGTACAGCTTTCCGGCATATCCAATATGGTGGGAGAAAGCATGCGGGGCATACAGATAGCGGGCATCACCAATATCAACGGCGATAACCTCAGCGGCGTATCGCTTTCCGGGCTTGTGGGCATCACCGGCAATTATGCGCAGGGAGTAGTCCTCTCCGGACTTGCCAACATTACAGGTAACAACAGCAGCGGCGTCCTCGTAGGCGGTCTGTTGAACATCACAGGCGAGGAAGCTGCCGGCGTACAGCTTGCCGGGCTTGCCAACATTGCAGGCGGCGACTTTGCAGGCATCACCGCCTCCGGACTACTGAATGTCGTAGGCGAAAACCTCGAAGGGGTACAGTTCTCCGGACTGTGCAACATCGCTGCCGACGATATGAAAGGGCTGCAAATTGCCGGCATCGGCAACATCGCAGGCGGCACTGCCACCGGTGTGCAGCTCGCACCCGTCAATGTAGCCATTCGTGCCAAAGGGCTCCAAATAGGTCTGGTGAACTATTATAAGGAAAAGCTGGACGGCTTCCAACTGGGACTGGTCAATGCCAACCCGGACACCAAAGTGCAGATGATGCTTTTCGGCGGCAACGCCACGAAACTGAACATCGCCGCCCGTTTCAAGAACAAGCTGTTCTACACCATTCTCGGCGGCGGCACGCATTTCCTGGATTTCAGCGACAAATTCTCCGGCGCACTGTTCTACCGTGCCGGGCTGGGTCTGCCCGTTTACAAAGGACTGTCCGTCAGCGGCGACTTAGGCTACCAGCATGTGGAAACCTTCAAGAACAAAAATTACGGCTTCCCCGCCCGCCTCTATTCCCTCCAAACCCGCATAAACCTCGAATACCGTCTCACAGACTGCCTGGGAATATTCGTTACGGGCGGTTACGGCTGGGACAGATATTACGACCGGAATGCCTGCTTCGACAAGGGCGCTATCGTGGAAGGCGGCGTGGTGCTGTTCAAGTATTAAACACCTGCCAGCAACAAGAAACCCCGTCCTACAAGACAAAAAATCTATTCTGCAAGATGAATAAATCCGCCTCATGAGACAAAAAAATCCGTCCCGCAAGATGAATAAATCCGTCTCACGGGACAAAAAAATCCGTTCCGCAAGATAAATAAATCCGCCTCACGGGACAAAAAAATTGTCCCACAGGGCTATTCACCCCGCGAGACAAAACCTATACAATCCCTGATAGCAATCCGGCTGCGCAAGAGCGCGGCCAACAGCTATCAGAAAATCTCCTTCTCCTTGATAAAGCCCGTCCGGTAGGCAACCAACAGCTTCTTCAAGTCCTGGATTTGCGTTACGAGCTGTTTGCCCTTATCCGTATCCTTCACCATCATACGCTGCGAGTTGAACTCGATAACGAATGTGGTGGACTTAATATCCTGCCCCTCCTCTATCGCCTTCTGACGGCTTTGGAAAGGGTCGTGCTGCACCAACTGCATGCCGTGTGAATGATACACCAGCGTATAACCCGCAATACCCGTCTCGGGCTGGTAAGCCTTGGAGAAACCGCCGTCAATTACCAACAGCTTGCCGTCCGCCTTTATGGGGCGTTCGCCCTTAATGGTCTTTACAGGCACATGCCCGTTGATGATATGCGAATGAGGCCCCGGCTCCACACCGAACTCCGCCAGGATACGGTCGCAGATATCCGCACGGTTGCGGAGCGTGTAGTAATACCCCTTGCTCTCTTTGTGCAGCGCTTTGTCGGCAACGAAGTAACGCTCGAAAGTAGCCATTTTATCCTTGTCGAAAGACGGCGCGTCCGGCCCGCACCACATATACCACATATAGTCCAGCGCGAAGTCCTTTTCCTTGGAACCGTCCTCGTCGAAGTAAGCGGTACGGATAAGCTGGTCGGTCTTTTGCAGCAGCTTGTGCCCCCAGTACTCTTTTTTGCCGATACGCACATGCTTGAAACTACCGTCCTCGTTCAAGGGCACGGATGCGTGGTACAGCAGGTTGCTGTTGCACACCAGGTACATGCCGCCGTAAGTGAACAGACAGCGCATATGCTTCTTCAGCTTCTCGCTGTTCATGAACGAGGCATGGATTTTATCCACAAGCTCCCGCTCCTCATCGGTCAGGCGGTATGGGTCGGCAGGGTCGATAGTCGGGAAGTTGGCATCGCGCAACGCATACTCTTTCCCCTCGTACACGAACACTCCCCGCTCGAAGTCTATCATATGCAGCAGCTTCCGGTTCTCCATGCCGAACTCCGGACGGCGGTCTATAATCTCCGCCTCCAGCTTAAGCTGGATAACCGTAATAGCCTTGTGCATCTGCGTAATCAGCCGCAGCGTCTTTTCGTTGTAATTGGCATCGGCGAAGTTCATCTTCGGGGCAAAAATAGCGCAAGGGTCGTCGGCATAAGTATCCATTGCGAATGTAGCCAGCGGCAGCAGGTTGATGCCGTACCCGTCCTCCAATGTCGCGAGGTTGGCGTAGCGCATGGACATGCGGATAACGTTCGCTATGCAGGCATCGTTGCCCGACGCAGCTCCCATCCACAAAATATCGTGGTTGCCCCACTGGATGTCGAAGTTATGATAGTCGCAGAGCGTATCCATGATGATGTGCGCACCCGGACCACGGTCGTAGATGTCTCCCACAATGTGCAGGGAGTCTATTGTAAGCCGCTGGATAAGGTTGCACATGGCTATGATAAAGTCGTCCGCACGCTTGGTAGAGATTATCGTACTGATAATGACGTTGATGTAGGCATGTTTGTTGGGCTCTACGCTGGACTCGTGCAGCAGCTCCTGAATAATGTACGAAAACTCTGCCGGCAACGCCTTGCGCACCTTCGAGCGCGTATATTTTGAAGAAACATTCTGGCAGACCTTCACCAACTGGTTCAGGGTGATAAGATACCAGTCGTCCAAGTCCGTTTCCTGCTCCTTTATCAGTTGCAGCTTCTCCTCCGGGTAATAAATCAGCGTACAGATTTCTTTCTTCTCGCTTTCGCGCAACGTATGCCCGAAGATTTCATTCACTTTCCGCTTCACCGCTCCCGAAGCGTTCTTCAATACATGCTGGAAAGCCTCGTACTCTCCATGAATATCCGTCAGGAAATGTTCCGTACCTTTAGGCAGGTTCAGAATAGCTTCCAGATTGATAATTTCCGTACTGGCATCGGCTATGGTAGGAAAACTGCGCGACAACAGTTGCAGGTAACGCAAGTCGCTGATAATACTTTCCGGAGTAATAGTTCCCATGATAATATTTTTAGATTTATGATTTCAACTTTATAATTTGCCGGTGAACGGTCTGCGGTTCAATCCTGGCTCTCAGGTTCCGGTTCTTTATTTCCGATTTCCCGGCTTCCAGCTTTTCATATCGTTTTCCCGCTTCCGATTCCTCATCCCGTTTCCGGTTTCCGATTCTTCATTCCTGTTTTCTCGTTTCCGGCTTTTCATCCCCTTTCTCCGCTTCCGGTTCCTCATCCCGTTTCCCGCTTCCGGTTCTTCATTCCCGTTTTCCCGTTTCCGGCTTTTCATCCCCTTTCTCCGCTTCCGGTTCCTCATCCCGTTTCTCCGTTTCCGGTTCTTAATTCCGCTTCTCGGTCGGCCATTAAGTTATCAGAAACATCAGCAGCACTTGGGCTATGATAACGCGCAAAAACATACACACCGGATATACCGTGGCATAGGCAACGGACGGATTATCTCCCGGAATGGTGTCATTGGCATAGTTCAGCGCCATGGGGTTCGCCATGCTTCCACATAACATGCCCGCCACAGACCCGAAATCCACCTTCATCCCTTTAAAGGCAATCACACCTACTATCAATACCGGTACGAGCGTCAGGACAAAACCGGCGGCAACCCACAACAAACCTTCCGGACGGAATACCGTGTCAAAGAAATGCGCACCGGCATCCAAGCCCAGGCAGGCAAGGTAAAGCGACAACCCCAAGGCGCGGAGCATCAGGTTGGCGCTACGGGTGGTATAGGTTATCATATGCATTCTCGGCCCGAAAGTACCTATCAGGATGCCCACGATAATAGGACCGCCAGCCAACCCCAACTTTACCGGAGCGCTGATGCCCGGCAGCGAGATAGGAACAGCGCCCAACGCCAGCCCCAGAATAATACCTATAAATACCGCTACCAGGTTCGGCTCCTTCAAGCTCTTGATAGCGTTGCCCAATACCTTCTCCACATTCTGTATGGCAGCCGCCTCACCTACCACCGTCAGGCGGTCGCCCAACTGCAAGGTAAGCTCCGCCGTAGCAAGCAACTGCACGCCACTGCGGTACACACGGCTGATGTTGATACCGTAATGATTGCGCAGGTGCAGCGAGCCCAGCTTCTTTCCGTTCAGCTCGGGACGCGTCACCACGATACGCTGCGAAATAAGCTGGCTGTCTATGGCATTCCAGTCTATATCTTCCTTATTCCAGTCGGTATGCTCCTGCTCGCCGAAGAGTACGGTCAGCGCCGGGGCATACTTCTCCGAAGTCACTACCAAAAGGCGGTCACCCTCCTTGATAACCTTCTCGGAGGTGGGGATACTTACACTGCCGTCCCGCCACAAACGCGAGATAACGAACTTCGGATAATGCAGCCCGCCTATCTCCTTGATACTTTTATCGAAAATAGCCGGATTATGAACCTGGAACGCTGCAATATACGTTTTGTTCGCATCATCTTTCTCTTTCTGTTCCAAGTCCTCCTTGCGCACCAACGCCTTACGTATCACCAGCACGGCAAGGATAACCCCTACCACACCCAACGGATAGGCCACCGCACACCCCAAAGCCGGCGTACTGGCTTCCAGCCCCATTTGCTTCAAAGTCTGCTGCGCCGCACCCAGCGCCGGCGTATTCGTCGTTGCACCACACAGGATACCCACCATGTCCGGCAGCGAGATACCCAGCCCGTAACTGCCCAGCACCGCCATTAACGTACCTATCAGCACCACGCCCAGCGCCAGCATGTTCAGTTGCACGCCACCCTTGCGGAAAGAACTGAAAAAGCCCGGTCCCACCTGTAAGCCCAGCGCATACACGAATATCACCAGTCCGAAACTTTCCGCGTAGTTCAGCATCTGCGGGTCGATAGACAGCCCGAAATGCCCGGCAAGAATACCGGCGAAGAAAACGAACGTCACCCCCAGGGAAATGCCGCAGATATGCACCTTCCCCAAGCCCAGTCCTATTGCGGAAATCAGCGAGAGCACCACCACCGCCTGCAGAGCGGAGTGTTCGACGAACAAACTATATAGCCATTCCAAAGTGTTACGGTTTTATCTACAATTCAGGAGTGCAAAGATAGGAAGTTCCGCGAAGCCTAAAAAGATAAATGCAGGAAATTCGCTCGAAGTCCGTTATTTCCCGCCTTTCACTTGTGCAAACAGTTTTTTATACCTACATTCACGATGTGAAACACCCCATTACACCGGTTATATACCTAACTCCCGTCGCCGACCGGATGTCACGACCGGAAGCCGCCCCACCTCCGTAGACAGCCTGCCGGCAAGTGCAGGCAGCAAGTAGGGAGCTTCGCACCTCTCTCTTCCGCAGAGCATTCCCATTCCCTTCATTATTAACCCGACCAGCAGATACCCGCATGACAACAAGTAAACACAACATATCCGGCTATATCCTGACATTCGTTTTCTTATGGATAGGAACGTCGATGCACGCACAGGAAAAAGAACCGGCAAAATACTGGAAAGTAGAACTGACGGGAGCAGTCAACACATACGACGGCTGGGAAGTGGAGCCCTCCATAACCTACCAGCCTATCCGGTATATCGGGCTGACAATGGGACTACTGTTCTGCAACCCCATAAACCAGAGCGGTTTCATCGGAGAGTCGCAAGACAAGCAATGGTACTGGAATGCGGTAGACGACGATAACGGAAGCTACCTCTTTGCCCTGCGTCCTTCCCTCCAGTTCACCTCGCCCGCCATATGGCTGGGTGCGGATAAAGAGTACGCCCTATCCTTCTCCATTTCTCCCGGGATAACCATGCCCTTACCTTCCAACCGCGAATTCAACATCGAATACTTCCCGCAGAAAGAGGGGGCATGGACCGCCTTTAAGACAGAACATGTCAAGAACAAGGACGCCACCCTCGTTTACTACCACCTTAAAAGCGCGTTATCGCTCGAAATCGACGACAGCATCATCCTTTCAATGGGATACACCCTCTCCAACTTCGACCTATACGGCGGAAGCCGCAACATCGTTATCGAAGGCAAAAAGCTGAACCCGGAAAGGTACCGCCTCATGCATTCCTTCTTCGTAGGCATCGGCTACCGCTTCTAAAGACGAACGACATAAATTGCGGTTCTTGCTGTTGGGAAAGCGGATACATAGGTTGACACGAATTTTAAATTTTCAGACAAAAGAACAAAAAGACAAAAGAGGAAAATAGGTTCTTTTGTCCTTATGTCTAAAATAAAACCTATGAAATCTATATCATCCGCCAAGAAATAAAAAATCCGTGTCAATCCGTGCAATCTGTGGTGAGTCTTACGTTGCCCTCTATACAAAAAAACAAAAGACCCGTTATCAATGATAACAAGCCTCTTTAAGTACACCCTCAGGGATTCGAACCCTGGACCCACTGATTAAGAGTCAGTTGCTCTACCAACTGAGCTAAGAGTGCATACCGTAAGTGTGTAGTGGATACGAGAATCGAACTCGTATTGCATGCGTGAGAGGCATGTGTCCTAACCGTTAGACGAATCCACCGAATTTCAAGGAAAGTGCCGGCGCTATAACCGATGCCTTTCGTTTCATCCTTTTGCGGAAGCTGGGGGATTCGAACCCCCGGTACGGTAACCCGTACGTCAGTTTAGCAAACTGGTGGTTTCAGCCACTCACCCAAACTTCCTTCGTAACCAGCATTCCTCTTAAATGCGGTGCAAATGTATGGTAAACTTTTGGACTATGCAAATCTTTCCCGCATATTTTTTTCCGTATCTCCCCAGGAAAAGAGATAACATGTTAACACTCAAAATCTAATAAGAGCAAAAAAAATAATAAAACCAGGAATTCATCCCCGGATATTATTTTGTGGAACTCATAGCTTACCCACAAAATAAATTGCGTAAAATAAGTTGCGTAAAATTGTACTGGAAATATAACCTGTAAAATCAAAAGAGTTAGAAAAACTATCTCATTATTAGGTAATGAATCGACAACCGTCCTGATTGCAGTGCCCTGTATCGCTTTGCTTGTTTAGGTAACTCTTGTGTATACATAAATACATAAAGACATAAAGACATAAATAAAAAAAGAATGAAGCAAACAACAGCATTTCTCATTTAAACAAAGGTGACTATATACTATCTTACAGCAAAACCCTCTATAAATGATTACACGATTTATAGAAGGTTTATATTTTCATATACCCTACTACTTAACAAGGATTCACACTGTAAGGCAATATATAGTTACCTAAACAAAACATATCAGAAAGAAATTCATCCACTCCATATTGAAGCCCATCCTTTCCATTTTACACCTTGTCAGCTATCGCTTTCCGCTATTACGGAGCGGCTTTACCTTTGCATAAAAAACAAAATGAGAAAAATACAGATTTTAATAGTTTTAGGATTTACAGCCATAAATGTTTATGGGCAAGGTTATGTGGAGGTTGTTCACACGCCCTCAAGGAATTTCATGGAAGATGAAGGCGGGGAAAAGTTAGGAGCTGGAAATATGTGGCAACTCAAAGGCAGGTACACATTCCCATTTTCTGTGAAACAAAACGAAAAAAAACAGCCGACGATATGGTCGGGCACACTCAACGGAATGTTTTCCCACATGAATAATGAAGGCATGGCTGCGGAAGTCAATCCGAATGACATATTGAACTTGAGTTTTAATGTGTCACATTTGCGCCCCATATCCTCAAAATGGTATATGATGACTTCATTTGGCATCGGGTTATATGCGATACCGAATGACATCTCTTTTAAGAGCATATTGGCAAACGGCGCGGTCATTTTCGCTTATAAGTTGAGAGATAATCTGGATATCGGAATAGGCGCGGGGCTGACAAACTCATACGGAGTTCCTCTTATTATACCCATGGGCTTTCTAAAATGGAACATGACAGGGCTGTATGAAGTGAATGTGGAAGTAGCAAGCAGTATAAAAGCCTCTGTGTCAAAGACATTCTCTCACAAATTCAGGCTTACACTTGTACCCATAGACATGGACGGAACGTCTGCCGTGGTCAAACGGAACGGGAAATATAAAATATATGGCGCTACAAGAATGCGAACCTACATCAGTCCGGAACTGAAAGTCGGTGGTAAGTCATGCCTATATGTGGCTGTGGGCGCAGAGCTGCTTCATTCGGTCAAAGTGTCCGACCGAAGTTACAAAGGGTTCACCAGCAGTTTCAAAGGTAACGGCGGCTGGAGATTTGGCTGTACGTTCCATGCCAAGGCAGGTTTCAAATACGGGTTCTAACCGGAAATAATTTCAGAAAAGACAGAATTGGCGTACATTTGCAATATGGTTGATTACATGATTATAGAAGACGAGCGTTTTGCATATGAAGAAATGAAACGCATGATGTCAGTCCTCCGTCCCAGTTATCACCTGCAAGCATGGGTCAGCAGCGTGAAGGATGCGGTTTTCGCATTGAGAAATGCTGTGCCGGACTTGCTGATTATCGATATACGTCTGTCGGACGGATTGTGCTTTGATGTGTTTGGACACATATCTGTAAATACCCCTGTCATTTTTACAACTGCCTATGACGAATATGCGTTGCGTGCTTTTCGCGTAAACAGTATCGACTATTTGTTGAAACCTATCGAGGAGAAAGATTTGGAAAGAGCCCTGGTGAAGTTTGAAACGAACAATCTGCCCAATCCTGCATCAGCAATATACCATTCTTTGGCGACAACATATCTTGGGAGTGTCAAGAAAAACCGTTTCCTTATCTCCATAGGTGACACGTTCCGATATGTGGATACGTCAAATATCGCATTCTTTTACAGCGAGGAAAAATACAACTACCTGCATACATTTGAAGGCAAACGTTACATCATAAACTATTCCTTAGAACAATTGGAAGCGATGCTCGGGCATAACGATTTCTTCCGTGTGTCCCGCAGTTGCATTGCCAACATAAAGTCAGTCAGGAAAGTCTCAAAGTTTTTCGGTGGCCGTTTGCTGGTAAACCTTTCACCGGATTGCCCGTTGGAAATCATCGTGAGCCGCAGCCGTGCAGATGGCTTTCTCAAATGGCTGGACGGTCTTTAACACATTTGCCGACATGAAGGGAAAACGAATGTTTTGGGGCGTTGCCTTGCTTGCCGTTCTGACGTTGATAGCTTGTATCGCCACATTTTCGGTTTTAGCAGGCTCTTTTCAGGGTAAAGTCATCTTGCTTAATTTCGCCTTGAACATTCCGTTTTGCATATTCATCGGATATGCAGACTATAAAATCGTGTCATTCCTGCATAAACGCCAAAAAAATACAGATGCACTATCCATAGTGACTAATGTCATTGTTTCCAATCTGACAATAGGCATCGTGTTCCTCACCTTCTATCTCATAAGCTGTTCCATTACACCTTACGGACTAAATGGTATATTGCAGCACCTGCTACCCGTGATGCTATTGAACAGCATGATAGTGCTTATCATCGAAGCATTCTTCTACAACAACCTGTTTCTTGCAAACAAAGTCCGGCTGGCAGTGGTTGAAAAAGAAAAAACGAAATATCAGCTCGAAAATCTCAAGAGGCAAGTCAATCCGCATTTCCTGTTCAACTGCCTGAACGTACTTTCTGCCTTGGCATACCAGGATGCCGACAAAGCGAACTTGTTTACCAAGAAACTTTCGTCCGTGTACCGCTATCTGCTTGCCACGCAGGAAGAAAACAAAGTACCTCTGCCAGACGAACTTGACTTTGTAAATGCATATATCTATCTTGAGCAAATCCGTTTCGGGGAAACCCTGTTTATCAACATGACGTGTAACAAAGAAGCTTTAACCAAGTATATTGTTCCGGCAAGCGTTCAAATGCTTGTTGAAAACGCTTTGAAGCATAATATAAATACAAGGGATTTTCCTTTAAGGATAGACATACACATCGACAAAGAGCACATAACAGTAACAAATAACCTGCAACTTAGAAGCACTGTAAGTAAGAACGGGGTAGGGCTGAAAAATTTGGAAGAACAATACCGCATTCATGGCAAGTGTATAAAAGTCAGGAAGTCCGATTCGGATTTTACAGTTACATTGCCTCTACTCTAAGCATTATCTCAGCCAACGGAATATATAACGGATGCAGGAGAAATCCCCTTGTACGGAAACGGCTTATAGGCTCGTACAAGTTAAGGGATTTGCCGATTACGGGCTTATAGTCCACATGGGCTGGCACGGTACAGAAACCGTCATACTTCGGTACGGTTGCCATGTGCCCTCGCCGTAGTCCTGCCGCAAAGTTTCGGCGTTCCGTGCGATACGTTTCTTTACACAACCACCGTCCATTCGGGGCTGGTTCACAATCTTGTAGAGGGCAGTCCCCACACGGATGAATTCTTCCTTTTCTGCTATAAGTTTTGCCGGGTTCTATGCCGCCGACAAACAATCCCGGCAACAGATTTGACATCGGGGCAAAGCTGCGGCATAAAAAATAAAACCTTGATACGCAAATCTATGCAGAACGAAGCAATCGGAACAGAGAGACAAGAAAATGCAGATTATATCGGCTTTTATGTTTCTGTTACCGAGAAGAATAAATACCTTTGCATCCATATAAAACAAAAAAAGTCATACATGGATAGCCATATCATAATTCGGGAATATTGCCCGACTGACAGGAATGCCGTAATGAATTTGATAAGATTAAACATTCCGAAGTATTTCGCCGTGAAAGAAGAAGCGGATTTGGGCAGGTATTTAGACGAAGAAGCGGAGCTTTACTATGTCCTGCTATTTGACGGAATGCTTGTAGGTTGTGGAGGAATAAATTTTGCGGACAACATGACGACAGGAAAAATAAGTTGGGATATTATTCATCCTGCTTATCAAGGAAAATCATTGGGAACAAAATTGCTCAACCATAGGATAGAAAAGCTTAAAAGTATCAGTAGCATAAAGAAAATAACAGTACGCACTTCGCAACTGGTTTATAAGTTCTACGAAAAACAAGGCTTTGTTCTGCTTGAGATTAAAAAAGATTATTGGGCGGACGGCTTGGATATGTATAAAATGGAATACTCAAATTAACCGCTGCAATCTGCCGATTTTATGCGGTTTTTCCAACGATATTCGCTATCTTTGCCCCGCTAAATGACACCCCAACCGGCATGACTGTTATGGATACATTACTCAAAGAAACAGTAGACGTTGCTGTTAACTCCCGCTATGCGGGCATGGCGCCCGAAGGCAGACGCCAAATCGAAGAAATCCTGGTACGTAAAGAAGTAGAGAAAGGCGAACTCCTGCTGAAAGAAGGACAAACCAGCCATAACATCGTATTCGTAGGCAAAGGCATGCTGCGCCAGTTCTATTATAAAAACGGCAAAGACGTCACCGAACATTTCTCCTATGAAGGCTGTATCGTTATCTGCATCGAAAGCACGCTGAAAAAGGAACCCACCCACCTCATGATTGAAGCCCTCGAGGACAGTATTGTCTACCTGCTGCCCTACGACAAGCTGATGCAGCTCACCGAAATATCCTGGGAAATCAATATGTTCTACCGTAAAATGCTCGAATACTCCCTTATCGTTTCACAAATCAAAGCCGATTCCTGGCGTTTCCAGACGGCACGCGAGCGCTACAACCTGCTGATGCACCACCAGCCGGAAGTCATCAAGCGCGCTCCCCTGTCCCACATCGCCTCCTATCTGCTGATGACCCCCGAAACACTGAGCAGAGTGCGTTCGGGCATACTCTAAGACAATCTGCGGGGTTGCCCGAACCGGTCATATCTGAATCCGTATAGAATATTCGCTTATTCTATATTCAAGTATGCGTTTATCCCAAATCTTTTTTTGAGATAACTTGTTATCATGCATATTATTCACCTTAAATTTCAGATTATGACAACGATATACACTTTTGCACAAAACGCAATCGAAGAAGCCAAGAGTGCCGGACGCTACGGCACAGCCAATTTGTACACCAGCGCTATCAACAGCTTCCGGAAGTTCACCGGAGATATCCCCCTAACCTTCAAAGACCTCACCACCGGGCTGATTAAAAACTATGAAGAAAGCCTGCTCCAAAAAGGCAGGCGCCACAACACCATATCCGCCTATATGCGCATGCTACGCTCCATTTTCAACCAGGCACATCAGCAAGGTATCCCCGATGCGATATCCGCCGACGAGCTGTTTCGTTTCGTGTTTACCGGATACGAGCCCACTATCAAGCGGGCTATCTCGCCCACCCTCATACGGCGCCTCTCGCAACTGAACCTGGAAGGGCAGCCCAACCTGTGCTTCAGCCGCGACCTGTTCCTGCTCAGCTTCTACCTCAGAGGCATTCCGTTCGTAGACCTCGTTCATCTCCGCAAAACGGACATGAAGCACAACACCATTTATTACTACCGCCGCAAAACCCGCCAGCAGCTATCGGTCTACATCGAGCCTTATGCCGCCGATATCCTGAACAAGTACACCGACAAACATTCCCAATCCCCCTATCTCCTGCCCATACTCTCATCTGCCGGAACCGAAGGATACCGGCAATACAAAAGCGCCTTGCGCCTTTACAACCAGCACCTGCACCAACTGTCCAAGATGCTGCGCCTGAATGTACCGCTTACCTCCTATGTGGCGCGCCATAGCTGGGCAACCACAGCCAAAGAAGAAGGGGTGGCTATCGCCATGATTAGCGAAGGCCTGGGGCACAGTTCCGAGAAGGTAACGCATGTATATCTCGCCTCTTTCAACAACAACGCGATGAGCAAGGCAAACAGAAAAGTAATATCCACGATTCACGACAAAGGGAAAAAAGGAAAGGGGAAGAAATAAAGTGTAAACTAATATTATCGGAGAATCAATGTGTATTATAAAAACTCCATTCTCTTACTTACAAGGTAATGGAAAGAAAAAGTCTCTTACTTACAAGGTAAGGGAATGTTTTCTCACGGGGGCAAAGGTATAAAAAATTTCACCAATACTAACAAAAAAATATGTATTTTTTATTTGATAATACTTATTGTAAATAGCTATAAAAAGGTATAAAACATCTTCTGCACATAAAAAATATTTATATATACCAACTATTTTATTTCTCATATTCCATAGGTAATTATCCAGTGTGATAACAAAACTACAAGCAGTTCAGCAAGATACCTACCCTGCGTCATTTCCCCTCTAACTGTCATTATAAAACGCTTCTTTCACCGTTTTATTCCATTCCCTTACCTTGTAAGTAAGAGACTTTTTCTTTCCATTACCTTGTAAGTAAGAGAAAAAACAGACAAATAGGAAAAAAGCAGTTCGAAGCATCCATTACATTGTTATACAACAAGCTGGATAAGAACACATTACGGAAGGTATGAGACAGGTTCTACGCTTTAACAAAGTTATCAAATGCATCATTATTGCAGGCGATTTATGTATACTCAATGCTATCTTCATAGCATTATATCATACATTGGACAGCAATACGCTCGGAGCTGCTTTCAGTAATTCCCTGCCCCAGTTGCTGGTGCTTCTGAACCTGGTCTATATCGTATGCAACTACTCTAAGGGCGTTATCCTGCACCAGCGCATCGTACGCCCCGACCGCATCATCATGCGCGCCATTCACAGCACCTTCCTCCACGCCTTCGTATTCATCAGCCTAATCAGCCTTGCGAACTTCGGAACGCTTTCAGCCCGTTTCTTCACCCTGTTCTACGTATCGTTCTTGCTATGCCTTATTGTTTACAGGCTGACATTTAGGCATATCCTGAAGCTATACCGGCGTTCGGGCGGAAACTCCCGCACCGCCATACTGGTAGGCGACGGCAGCAACATGGTGGAGCTTCACCACGAAATGACCGGCGACCCCACCTCCGGCTACCGGGTAATAGGCTATTTCGCCGAAAGCCCCTCCAGCCTCTACCCGTCGCACCTTCCCTACCTGGGTACTCCGGAGCAGGTAATCCCCTACATCAGTTCCAGCCATATCGAGCAGGTATATTGCGGGCTGACATCGGCATACAGCAAGGAAATACTGCCTATCATCAACTACTGCGAAAACCACTTCATGCACTTTTACAGCGTGCCCAACGTGCGCAAATATTTAAAGCGCCGCATGCACCTGGAAATGCTGGGAAACGTACCCGTACTCTATATCCGCCGGGAACCGCTGGCACAACCGGAGAACCGGATGCTCAAACGCCTGTTCGACATCATTTTCTCCCTGCTCTTCCTGTGCACCCTGTTTCCCGTCTTGTTCATAGTCATAGGAACCGCTATCAAGATAACGTCTCCCGGTCCCATATTCTTCAAGCAGAAGCGCAGCGGTGAAGAAGGCAGGGAATTCTGGTGCTATAAATTCCGCTCCATGCGCGTCAACAAAGACAGCGACAACCTCCAGGCCACGAAGAACGACCCGCGTAAAACATGCCTGGGCAACTTCCTGCGTAAAAGCAATATCGACGAGCTGCCGCAGTTCATTAACGTCCTGCTGGGCGATATGTCCGTAGTAGGGCCGCGCCCGCACATGCTGAAGCATACCGAAGAATACTCCAAGCTAATAGACAAATACATGGTACGCCACCTCATAAAGCCCGGTATTACCGGCTGGGCGCAAATCAACGGTTTCCGCGGCGAAACCAAAGAACTATGGCAAATGGAAGGGCGTGTAGAGCGTGACATCTGGTATCTGGAACACTGGACATTCATGCTCGACCTGTACATCATCTACAAAACCGTGAAAAATGCGGTAAAGGGAGAAAAAGAAGCCTATTGAGTTGAAAGTTGGAAGTTAAAAGTTAAGAGCTAAAAGTTAAGAATTAAGAATTAAGAATTGATAATTAAGAATTGAGAGTTAAGAGTTGAAAATTGAGAGTTGAGAGTTAAAATCATAAACACATGAAAAAAGGAAGTCTGATTATCTTATTGGTATTGCCGCTGCTGCTTGCCGGATGCCGAAGTTACAAAAAAGTACCCTATTTGCAGGATGCCCTCCGGCAAGCTGCAATAGCCGATACCAGCACCTGCGGCACGACCTTATACGACGCACGCATCATGCCGAAAGACCTGCTGACAATCGTGGTGAGCTGTCCCGAAGAACCGGAGCTGGCAGAGCCTTTCAACCTGACTGTGGCTACCCCCGTAAGCAATACCGGCGTCAAATCCCTCACTTCCCAACCCGTATTGCAACAATACCTGGTAGACAACGACGGCAATGTGGACTTTCCCGTATTGGGAACCATTCACCTGGGCGGGCTCACCAAAGGCGAAGCCGAGCAATACCTCAAGGACAAGCTCAGACCCCAGTTCCGCGAAACACCTATCGTCACCGTGCGCATGGTCAACTATAAAATCTCCGTTATCGGCGAAGTAGGCAGTCCGGGAACCTTTACCATATCCAACGAAAAAGTCAACATCTTCGAAGCCCTTGCCATGGCGGGCGATATGACTATCTACGGCATCCGCGACAACGTAAAGCTTATTCGCGAGGACAATGCCGGCAAGCGTGAAATCATCACACTCAACCTGAACGACCGGGACATCCTGCAATCTCCCTATTACTACCTGCAACAAAACGACATTCTGTATGTCACCCCCAACAAAACCAAGGCGAAAACCTCCAATATCAGCAGCAGCACCACTATCTGGTTCTCCGTAGTAGGCTCGCTGGTATCGCTGGCAAGCCTTATCATCGCAATCACGAAATAGAGGAGACAGAGAACGGACGGACAACAACAGCAAATATCTAATATTTAATACTTAGCAAACGTGAAAGAAGAAATATACGACGACCAGTTCGAAGAAAAAGAGGACAAAACAAACTGGCAGGCTATCCTATTCAAATACATCATCCGCTGGCCGTGGTTCATAGCCTCGGTCATCACCTGCCTGGTGTGTGCGTGGCTCTACCTAAAGACCACCACCCCCGTGTATAACATCAGCGCATCTATCATCATCAAAGACGATAAGAAAGGCGGCAATGCCGGCAGCGACCTCAGCGCGTTCGAAGACCTCGGCATCGTGTCCTCCTCCAAGAACATCGACAACGAAATAGAAATTCTCCGCAGCAAGTCGCTCATCAAGGACGTCGTTAGCGAACTGGGGCTGTACATCAACTATTCCGGCGAAGGCAGTTTCAGCAATACGGACTTATACGGAACATCACCCGTACTCGTACACTTCCCGCCGGAAGACGCCGAACGTCTCAGCGCCCCTATCATCCTGAATATCAACCTCCATTCCGACAAAGAAGCGGATGTAACGGCAACCATTAACGGCAATACCTTCAGCAAACACTTCAGCGAGCTGCCCGCCGTCCTGCCCGGCGAAACGGGTACGATTACCTTCATGCCCAACCCCGCAGCACCCGTCAAAGGCAGCGGCAGCATAGAAGTAAGCATCGTCAATCCCCTGTCCGTAGCTAAAGGCTACCGGAACGTACTGTCTATCGAGCCTACCAGCAAAACCACCTCCGTAGCCACCGTATCCATTAAAAACACGAACAAAAAACGGGGCGAGGATTTCATAAACAAGCTGATAGAGATATACAATAAGAATACCAACAACGACAAGAACGAAGTAGCCCAGAATACCGCCCGCTTCATCGACGAGCGCATCTCTGTCATCAATCAGGAATTAGGCACTACGGAGCAGGAACTCGAAAGTTTCAAGCGCGAGGCAGGACTTACCGACCTCAGTAGCGATGCCCAGCTTGCCGTCAGCGAACAATCCGCCTACGAAAAACTCTGCGTGGAGAACGGTACGCAACTCAACCTCATTCAATACCTCTCCGAATACATCCAGAAGCCGGAAAACGCAAACGCCACTCTCCCCGCCAATGTGGGACTGGATGACGCCACCCTCTCCGGGCTCATCACCCAATACAACGCCCTGATTTTGGAACGCAACCGCCTGCTGCGCACCTCCTCGGAGGCAAACCCCGTTGTGCGGCGGCTCGACAGCAACATACAAGACATGCGTGCCAGCATTGCCACCAGCATAGCCAGCGTACGCAAAGGGTTGCTCATCACCAAAGCCGACCTCGACCGCCAGGCAGGTAAATACGCCGGACGCATCAGCAACGCTCCCGCCCAGGAACGCCGCTTCGTCAGCATCCAGCGCCAGCAGGAAATCAAGGCAGGGCTTTACCTCATGCTGCTGCAAAAGCGCGAGGAAAACAACATCGCGCTTGCCGCTACCGCCAATAATGCCAAGATTATAGACGACGCGCTGGCAGACGACCTCCCCGTATCGCCCCAAAGCAAGAAAATCTACATGATTGCATTCGTGCTGGGCATCGGCATTCCGGTGGCGGTCATCTACATCATGAACCTGCTCAGCTTCCGTATCGAAGGCCGCGCCGATGTAGAGAGGCTTACCGATGTACCCATTATCGGCGACATCCCCCTTACAGAGCCCGAAACCGGGCATACCCATACCATTGCCGTCCGCGAGAACGACAACGACATCATGGCGGAAACATTCCGGAGCGTACGTACCAACCTGCTGTTCATCCTGGGCGACCCGGACAAGAAAGTAATCCTCGTTACCTCCACCATGAGCGGCGAGGGCAAGACATTCATCGCCTCCAACCTGGCGGTCAGCCTGGCGCTGCTGGGCAAGAAAGTCGTCATCGTGGGGCTGGATATCCGCAAACCGGGGCTGAACAAGGTGTTCCACATCCCCCACAAGGAGCGGGGCATCACCCAATACCTGTCGGCTCCCCAAAGCACCGACCTGCGCTCCATGATACTGCCCTCCGACCTGTCCGCCAACCTGGGCATACTGCCCGGAGGAGCCATTTCGCCCAACCCTACGGAACTGCTGGCGCGCCAGTCCCTGGCAGACGCTATCGAAATACTGAAAAAGGATTACGACTACATCGTGCTGGACACCGCCCCTATCGGCATGGTTACCGATACGCAGCTCATTGCCCGTGTGGCGGATGCCAGCATCTACGTATGCCGTGCCGACTATACGCATAAGAACGATTACCGGCTTATCAACGAACTGTACAACAGCAAACGCCTGCCCAACCTGTGCACCGTTATCAACGGGCTGGATATGAAAAAGAAGAAATACGGCTATTACTACGGTTACGGCAAGTACGGCAGGTATTACGGATACGGTAAAAAATACGGATATGGATACGGATACGGGTATGGAAACGATTCCGACACCCGATAAACTATATACCCCATAAGTCCGGGTAACTTCTACATGGAATACTGTCCTCGTTTCCGGGCTTATTTTTTGTTTGTTTGCTGGTATGCTGCGGCGGCAGAGCGCTGCCGCCGGGCATACCTTTTAACCAACCGAATACAAAAACTATGCAGAATACGAATCACATAGAAGCACATACTCACCCCGCACCGCGCCAATGGCTGGTAGCCTACGTACAGTCGTGTCTCGAAAAAAAGACCGCCCAACGGCTCTCCGCCATGGGTATCGAATGCTACCTGCCCGTCCAGAGCGAAATCCGCCAATGGAGCGACCGCCGCAAGCGGGTAGACCGGCTGGTGATTCCCATGATGATATTCGTACACGTCAGCCCGCAGGAACGCCCGCTTCCGCTGAGCCTGCAAGCCGTCAGCCGGTATATGGTGCTGCGCGGCGAAAGCACGCCCGCCGTCATTCCCGACGAGCAAATGGCACAGTTCCGCTTCATGCTCGACTACAGCCCCGAAGCGGTGGAGATGTGCAGCACCCCGCTGGCTCCCGGCGATGCCGTAAAAGTCATAAAAGGCCCGCTTGCAGGGCTGGAAGGCGAGCTGATTACAATAGACGGGAAAAGCAAAGTCGCTATCCGCCTGGACATGCTGGGATGTGCACACGTGGATATGCCTATTGGCTTTGTCGAGAAAAAGGACAAAGAGGGACAGGGAATGGAAAGACAGAAAGATAAAGAGGTGGAGAAGGTGGACAGAAAGACAAAAGAAACAAAAGAGGGGCAAAAGGTAAAGCAACAAAAAGAAAAGGCTGTACGATGATTTCACTTGTCATCTTACAGCCTTTTCAGCATCCTGCTACCAGCGTTCTTTCCCCACATCGAAGCAGGGACACTGTTTGGTCCATTCCATAGGTTCCACTTCCCCGTTTCCGTTCAGGTCGGGACTGAGGTCTCTATGCCCCACCACCCCGGAACCGGGATAATCCTGCAATAACGCTCTCACCAGCACCCTCAGCGAATGTCGCTGCCACTCTGTCCTCGTATCTTTCGGGTTTCCGTAACGGTCTAACCCGCCTTCATAACAGATGCCTATCGAGTGAGCATTGTAGCCCCGCACATGCGCCCCCTCCCTGCTTACCGGGCGGGTTGTCAGGATTCTTCCGTCACGCCGCACATAGAAGTGATACCCCGTGCCGTCGAATCCCCGTAACCGGTGGGAAGCCTCCAACGCCTGTTCGGTGAACGCCCTGTCCTCGCACGTGGCGCTACAATGAATTACTATCAGATTGATTGCACGCATCCCCGCTACCTCAGAGGGGCATCGCATTTGCTCCGAACACACCCAGCACCGCCGAAGCTACCGCAATCACCACCTTCAAAATCGTATCCCAAAAACCTTTGCTCTTACTCATACCTTTTCTTTTTTAAAGTTCGACAATTTAAAATTTATAACTCATAATTATTCATTAATGGCTTATCATTCGCCGGCACATTCCTTATTCTTGATAACCTTTCCGGCTCATCATTAATGACTTATCATTCATAACTCACCATTCGCCGGCATATTCCTTATTATTGATAACCTTTCCGGCTCACCATTCACAACCTATCATTCCCGATTCCTTATCCCAACGGATTTTCTTCATCGCCGCCAGAATTTCCGCCGCCGTTGCCGCCCGGTGTTTTATCATCATCGGACACCAGCTCGAAAGTGATGTTATTGGCAGCTCCCCTCGTGGTGGCAACCGAGTCGTTCACCAGCCTCAACGTAGTGGCAACCTTGAAGTTAATCCGCACCTTATCAATGTTTTTCACCGTACAATCCTTGGCGTTTTCCGTAGCCACGCAGTGGAACGAAGTGCGGAAAATACCGAAATCATCCAGGCGGACACTGTTTCCGTCGGTCAGTTTTTCGCGCATATTTCTCACAATAGCCCTACCCACATGCAGCACATCCTCTGCCGACATACTCCCCAAAGCCTCAATTTCTTCCGCGATGCGCTTCAAATCATACATCTTTGCGTCACGCGTTTTTCTTTTCAAGGTATAAACCAACGGAGAGGTCTTGTCTCCGATTTTTTTGTAGCGCTGTGTACGCACCACCAATGCATTTGCCATAATTCTCCTGTTTTTTAATTGTTAATACATAAATCATTAATCACTAATCGCTAATCATAAACCACTAATCGCTAACCACTAACGACTAATCATTAATCACTCAATCCCGAAGGGCCCTTTCTCCTGACTGACAATACAAAGATAGCACCTCCCCTACCCGTCCCCGCCCCTTTCGGCTCTTTCGCACATCATCGCGCGCCATAAAACGGCTTTCAGCTACTTTCGACACCTTACGACGCGATAAACCGCAGTCATTTCTTTCACAACCCGCTAATTATCACTAACTTTACATCATAAAACAAGCCGTAAAAACAATGGAAAAATCCTCTTTCACTCCCCGCAGTTACAGTAAAAGCGAACTGGCAATGCTTTACAGTCCCTATATCACGCCCAAAGCCGCCGTCCGCAAGCTCAACCGCTGGATAGCCTTCAAACCCGGACTCCGGGAACAACTCGCCGCCACCGGCATGCTTCCTAATGCCAAATGCTACACCCCGATTCAGGTACACGTTATCGTAGAAGCATTAGGAGAACCGTAAAAATAAAATACCCGGCGTTTCAAAGCCGAATGCCCGGTGTTTCGGAGGCAAACACCGGGCATTTCAGCCTAAAACCCAAGGCATTCCGGAAGCTGTCTCCCGACATTTCGGAAGTAAATTCCCTGCGTTTCGGAAGCCCCCCCTGCGCTTCAAAATCAAGCTCCCTGCATCTCGGAAACGCCCTCCCGACCTTTCAGAAGCAAGCTCACGGAGCTATCAGCCCCACCCACGGCAGCCTGTCCTTATCCAGCACTTTCCCCTGCATCTCGGTCATTATCTGCTCCTCGGACTCCCGCTCGTCGTACCGCCCGCACGGCTGCCTCACAAACAGCACACTCCCCGTATGGCACAAATCCTGGTCGCGCACCTTCAGCATATCCAGCCGGGTATAACTTCTGTCCGGCTGCTCGATGCGGCTTATGGAAAAGATGAAATCGGCAAGGTTCGCCCAATTGGCGCTGCCCGAAATGGTGTACATATCTATCTCCTCCAACTCGTTCTTTCCGTTCAGTTTTTTCAGGCTGCGGGGATGCGCCACGATAATCACCCAGATACCGTTGTTACGCCCCCACGCCTGCATCTGCGTCAGCATAGCTTTGATAGCCTGCGTCTCCGTGTTGTAACGCCCAGTTTCCACCTCCATGAAAAGGTACGGGTCGATGATGAGATACTTCAGCGGCACGGCACGTTTCACCCGCTCCGCACGCTCTATGATATTGGCGGGCGTGGGCGACACCTCGTGCAAGTCCAGGTGCACCATGTGCCCGTCCAGAAAAGAGACGATAGGCTGCAACTGCCCGCGGGTGTATGCCGCCGTGTTCACCTTGCCTAGCACCAGGCGGATAAGGTTCGCCATGTGCTTGTTCTTGTCGGGAACCTCGAAGGAGAGGTAGCACACGTAACGCCCCGTCTTGGCCATAAGACGGTAGGTCAGGTCGTTCAGGAAGTCCGTCTTGCCGCAGTTGGGTTTTCCGGTAACGATTATCAGCCCGCCCTGGTCGGTAGGATGAAACACATGGTCGGTAAGCGGACCGTAACCCACATCGTAACCGTGGTCGTAATTGCCATTCAGCACATTCATAATCTCGTCCGCACGCTCGCTTACGGTAATGATGTCCGACGTATGGTGCGGACACGCCGAGCCGATAATCTCGCGTACCACATCGGCGCCGTATATCACAAGCACATCGGATATATCCTTACAACCGCCGGGCAGCACGGTGAACAGGCAGCGCGTACCGAAATAGTCGGCAAGATGTTTCACAAGCGTTCTTCCGGGCAGGTCACAATCGCCGCAAATCACCAGCTCCTGCACCTGGTCTAACCAGGGACGGAAAGCCTCGAACCCTTTGGCAAGGTCGCTTGCCGCACCGTTGGGTACACTGATAACGTATGGATACCCCGCCTCGTTCAAGGTCAGCACGTCCCTTTCACCTTCGGTAACAATCAGGCGCGGAACGCTCTCCTCGGAAATCCGCAACGGATTGATGCAGTCGATATTATAAGGCGGGCAAGGCGTGGTGGGCGACTCCTGGCTCCAACATTTGGTATAACCGGAAGCGGAAACATCGCACGAACGGTATTTCACATTGACGGGCTGCCCGTTGATGTAATTCACATAAGCGATGCAGTGATACATCGTCCCCACGGCCTTCTTTTCATCCTTTTCGCCCTTGTCGCTCTTACCGTCTTTGCCGTCCTTACCTCCGAAACAGCGGTGCATCAGACAGCCCACACGTGCATCGACAGCCGTTTTCAACGAAATTCCCATATCGGCAAGGTAGCGGCGGGCGGCAAGCTGGTCGGGGTCGGACGTCTCCGGCTCATCGGTCAGCAGTTTGATTTTGGCAATTATCTCAGGCGACAGCCGTTTGTAGTCCTCGGGAATCATCGACACCTCGAACGCGGCATTTCCCCCGCCTGCCGATACCGATGTCATACCGCCCGGCTCTCCTTTCCCGAAGCTCCTCCTTGCCACCGGCGAAGCTCCTGCCGGATACGGACGCCCCTCATCCGGCCACCCTGTCCTCTTCCGTTCTGTCCAAAAATCCTTCAACTTCCCGTGAAAATCGCACCCCGCATAAAAGCAGTGATACAACCCCGTCTCACGTGAAATGGAAAGATGCTTTTTCCCGCACTTGGGGCACTCCGCCACAAAATTTTTCCCAACGTTTCTACGCTCAGGAAAATCGCTCAAATAATAAAATGGTTTCATAATGCTTTATTCGTAATTTCGTCATTTCTCAGTCATAATTCCTCATTTCTTCACTCGTAATTTCTTTATCTCTCATTCACAATTCCCCATTTCTTCACTCGTAATTTCTTCATACTCATTCATAATTCCCCACTTCTTCACTCGTAATTTCTTCACCCCTCATTCACAATTCCTCATTTCTTCACTCGTAATTTCTTCATCACTCATTCATAATTCCCCACTTCTTCACTCGTAATTTCTTCACCCCTCATTCATAATTCCCCATTTCTCTCCTCTCCCCAATTCCTGCTCAGCACGTTCCACTCCGCCTTCGCCCCCGGACGGGGCGGCGCATCATCCGGAATATTCACCACCCCTTCCAGCGGGTCGTCGTAAAAGCGCAGGCCGCTTTCCTTATCCGTCCATTCAAACTCGCCGAGCGGATGATTGTTGCGTTGTTCGCCCCGCATATCGGCAAGACTCTGCAAGCGCTTCTGCCTTCCGGCATTTGCGGCATCCTTCTGCATCCGTTGTCCGCCGGCAGATTTCAGCAGATTGTTCAGCCAGCACAAGCGTCCGGCGTAGGTAGATTTCATGAAGCGTTCCTGCCCGGCAAAGTAAGGAACCAGCAGTTCGTTCACCAAGTACACCAAATTAGCGCACGCATCTCCGCGTGTCACCCCCTCCTCCTGCTGAAAACGGTCGATAAGCGGCGTAAAGACCTGTGCCTTCTGTATCGGATTCCCATTGATAAGATGAAAGAAATTCCGTGCGGTTTCCAGGCTTTTTTCCGCGGAAGATATCTTTCCGAAGGATATATTATTCTTATTATCCTGTATAGTATATATATTATATATATCCCCCTGCGGTAATTTTACCGGCAAAGTTACCGGTAAAGTTTCCGCAGCATCATCCACTTTCTCCTTCTCTTTCCAAAGGCAGGAATAGAACGAGCTCATCCCGTACACATTATCGCCGGGTACAATACCGAACGCTCCGCTCTGCCGGACTGCCTCCACCAGAAACCGTGCATTCTTAAACTTCAGCGACTTGCTGATATCATAGAAATTCTCCACGGGGTACACCGCCTCCTCATTCATATAGGCAGTCATCCCCAACAGCAGTTCCAAGAGTTTCGCAACGGTAGAGTCCGTGATTTTCCGGCTTCTCCACTGCCCTATGGTCTTTTGCAGTTCCCGTACGGAAAGCGTAGTTTTATGTGCTTTCATAGCATTCTGTTTTAAATTATTTTAAAAACTGTTGCAAAGATATACCTTTGTACCCACATTGCCTGTACCCACATAGCGGGTACAGAAATCAAACATTTTTATTTAATTAACTAAAAACTGATTTATTATGAAATCGAACAGATTCATTTCCAATCATCCGGAATTCGGTGCATTCCTCAAAAAAGAGTTGAAACAGCTTGGTATCCCAAGAGAAGCATTCCGCTCCACCTGTCACATGAAGCAAAACTATCTTGAAAACATAAAAAAGGGCTCCATAACTATGAGATAGACAGCTACAAGCTCATTCTGAGCGCATTCGAAGAGTTCACCACACCGGAAAACGCCCAACGCATCTATCGGGAAGGAGTAACACTCTTGTTTCCCAAGCTGAAAGACTAAGTTTTTTACGGATTTATAAAGAAAAATGTCATTCAAATTTCTCCATAAACTTTGGCGCATTGCGAGTTAATTCGTAATTTTGCCACGCATTTATCAATTGCTACTGCTTTCGCCTGCTCAATGATTTGGGAGGGGCGAGGGCGTAGCGTACTAATTTGTACCGATAAAACGATGTAATTATACAAATATTACTAGTAGTATTCCTTTATCTTTCCTCCAATAACCTATAAAAGTTCTGTATTCTCCTAATAGGAAATTATGTACAATATAAACATCTGATACAAATCTAACTGAAAAGATATTATTTTGCTACCATAATATTCTATTGTCAACAACGGACAAATAAGACAATTATATAGAGCCACAAATATTTTATTTTTTTTAGTTCAGAATATTTAAATCAATATTTTCAAGAAAATCTTATTAAAACCTAATAAATAGAAGATCTACCACTAAATAAACAGATACTTCTAAAAAATAACATAATCAAAACTTATTCTATAAAATAAATGAAATATGGAATTTTAGCTGTCAGCACAGGAGTTGATGAGAAAATTAATATAGGAGATTATATACAAGCACTAGCTTCGCGCCAATTCCTTCCCAAAGTTGATGCATACATAGAAAGAGAAACGGAATTAAATTCTTATACAGATGAACCAATATCAATAATTATGAATGGTTGGTATATGAATCATCCAGAGAATTGGCCACCTGCAGTTAATATCCACCCACTTTTTGTGGCTCTTCATATCAATCGCTGCGGTTTACCTGAATTTCTAAACACTCAAAGTGTTAACTACTTCAAACAACACGAACCCATTGGATGTCGTGATACGAATAGCGTTAAATTACTAAAGTCCAAAGGGATAGATGCTTATTTTTCAGGATGTATGACCTTAACATTAGGTTATAAATATAAATCCCTAAAGCGGAATAACAAAGTTTATATTGTAGAACCTTACACATGTGAAGCTGGACTTATAGAACACCATAAATGGATATCTATCAAAACCTTTTTATATCTTTTCGCACATTATAAAGCGGTAAAAAAAATATCTACTAAAAAAAATGAGAAAGGAATAAAAGCTGATTTTTATAATGCTTATTTTCTCAAAGAATATAGTAAAATATTTGACTATGATATGCTAGTTAATGCAGAATATATCAATCAATATAATTACAATATTCAAAAAGAATATCCTAGCCAAGAAGAAAAAATGAAGTATGCCGAGCATTTGGTAAAATGCTATTCTGAAGCCTCTTGTGTCATCACTTCACGAATCCACTGTGCACTCCCATGTACAGGGCTTGAAACGCCTGTTATTTTTGTAGAAAATACTAATGACAGTAAATATAGCACAGACCGCTTCGGAGGTCTTATTAATCTATTTAATACTATAACATGGGATGGCCTTCACTTAACAAATACACTTACAAAACAAAAAATAGATAGAAACAATTTTCCCAAAGTAAAAACAGGTTGGGAAAATATTGCTAATAGATTAATAAATTCTTGCCTTTCATTTATAAAATCAAGTTCTTAATATGCATCTTTTATATGTTACCAATGACAGTTATGTTCCGCATGTAGCGGCAACTATTATTTCTGTATTCGAAAACAATTCAAACATGCAATTCTTTGTACATCTTTTGGCTACTGATATCTCTAAAACAAACGAAGAAAAGCTAATTTGGATAATAAAAAAATATAATCATCAACTTGACATCAAAATAATTAATTCTCAAGAATTAGAGATTGATTTGTCCATCTGTGGACATTGGGGTATTTTCCCTTCACTTAAACTATATGCAGCAGACCTCTTTCCTAATATCAAATTAATGCTTTATATGGATGCAGATATGATTTGCATAAATAGTATCCAAGATTTGGAAAAAATTAACATGAATAATTACTATGTAGCCGCAGCTCCGGATGAAGCAGCATGTGAACAACATAAAAAAAGACTTTCCCTCCCGCAAGATGGCTTTTATGGTAATGGTGGTCTAATGTACTTCAATTTGGAAAAATGGCGCAAAGATAAAATCCGAGAAAAATGTTTTTCTTATTTTAATGACCCTGCTAATCGAAATATTATCAAATTTGCAGAACAAGATGTTATCAATAAAATATGTCAGGGACATATTTACCAGTTATCTATCGAATGGAATATGATGCAACTATATTGGTTGCATCATCAACTTGCAATACCGATACAATATAAAAAAGACATAAAAAACTATCGTAACAAAACCATCATTATTCATTATATTGATGCTTGCAAGCCTTGGTTTCGAGATTGTAATTTTCCATTAAAAAAATATTATCATAAATACGCAAAAATGACGCCTTGGGGTATTGTAGATTATGGTTATTCCAAAAATTATGAAGGAAAATGGATTTCGTTAAAAAATAAAACAAAAAAGATATTACATAAGGTAGGTATTAAAAAATGGCCTTATTGTTTTGACACATAAATATAAAAATGCTAATAAAAAATATTTATTTTTATAACATCAAAAAGGAGTAAATGATCAGCCCGGACTTACAGTAGCAATTGAACAAAAGACACAAAACATATGTTTTCAGCAAAAAACTTTATTCACAATTGGAACTACACCACTATAAATATATTTCATATCAGCCAATCTATTATAGAACAACAGTTTTTAAGAACAGGATAGTTGACTAATTCCCTTACACAAAAATATTTTATACAAGAATATCATCTAATATTGGAAACGTTCTTCCATATCCAATCGATACACAAAACGAAAAAATAGGAATAATGAAAGAATTAATTAAAAAGTTATTGCTACGTCCTCCTGCTCTGTAACTACTTTAACTTCATCAGATAATAGAAAACTACAAATTATAAAGTTCAAGAGAAAATAATAATGAACACTATACTGATAATATTGCCATATTTCGGTAAGTTCCCTGAAATGTTTCCTTTTTGGCTAGAAAGTTGTCGCCAAAACAGCACTGTAAATTTTTTAATAATAACAGACCAAAAGTTAGAATCACCTTCTTCCAATATTTATATAGTACAAACAACCCTGCAAGAGATAAAACAACGTATCGAAAAATATATAGGGTTTGAAGTTTATCTTGAAAAAGCATATAAACTCTGTGATTTTAGACCCATATATCCTTATATTTTTTCTGAATACGTATCTCAATATGACTTTTGGGGGTATTGCGATTGTGACCTCATCTTTGGAAATATTCGATATTTTTTAACAGAAGAACTACTTAATCGTTATGACTATTTATTGGGAATGGGACATTTTCATATACAGCGCGTAAATGATCCTAAATATGAAAAGATATGGAAAACCGCAAGAGGACTTTGGCGTAAAATATATTGGCAAGATGTATTTCGAAGTTCCCAAAATGAATGGTTTGACGAACTCCCATACGGAGTAGCAGGCAGATATTACGAAATGTATCCGGAATGCTTTTGGAGTGGTTATATGCCCGAAAGAAGATGTTTTGAGAGTCCAAGTATATCTTATATAGATTTTACAGATGCATATAACCACATAGACATATATAAGAATAACATGGATTACCAAAGGCATATAAAACGATTACCTTTTTGGATTCGTAGACCCGCAGAAGAACTTTCTAACGTAATATATAAAAAGGAAGAAAAGGAATTATTTGCTGTCGGCATTAATCAAAATGGCTATATTATACATAGGCCTATTCTATATGCACACTTTTATAAACGAAAGATATCCACCAAAACTCATAATGTATCCAGTTATATAATACGGCCAAATGCTTTTGTAGATAACTTTCCAATATCTAAAATCACTCTTGTTTATCATTCTAACCATCCCTCTATTTATTACAAAAAATACCTGCAGAAAATCAAGAATCGTTTGAACAGGCATTTCCATTTGAAAATAAAATAGAAATTATAAATATGGAACAAAACAATAAACGAATTTTTAGAAATACAGTTTATCTGTATATACGACAATTCGTTATCATGGCACTTAGTTTTTTCACAACTCGTATTGTACTCGAAAAACTCGGTGCGTCCGATTATGGAGTGAACAACGTCGTAGGAGGATTTGTATCACTGTTTACTATACTAAATAGCATTCTACAGACAGGAACCAGACGTTTTTTAGCATTAAACCTTGGAAAAGGCAATGCAAAGCTCATGAAACGTACCTTTTCTACCGCCTTTATTATTCATTTAATTGCAGGCATTTTTATTGTTATTTTGCTAGAGACCATAGGTATTTGGTTTCTTAATACGAAACTTAATATCGATCCAACCCGAATGATTGCTGCTAATTGGGTTTTCCAGTTTTCTGTACTAAGCGTATTCCTCAATATAACTCAAACGCCCTATACAGCTGCAGTAACAGCACATGAGCAGTTTAACATCTATGCTATTATGAGCATTTCTGATGTAATTGCTAAAGTAATGATACTTTTCCTGTTAGTATTTATTCCGGGAGACAAACTCATCATTTATTCAGCATTATTATTAGTTCTATGTGTCACAAATGTTATTATTTATCATATTTACTGCCTACGACACTTTCAAGAATGTTCATTTTCATTCAAAATAGATAATGCGCTTTTCAAAGAAATGATTCACTTTTCCGGCTGGTCCACCATTTCCAGTATTTTACAAATAACCAATAGTCAAGGGCTATCTATTTTATTGAATATATTTTTCAACACAATAGTAAATGCTGCCCGCGGTTTAGCTGCAACAGTCACCACAACTATCAATATATTTGTAAATGGTTTCATTATTGCAGCAGAGCCACAACTTATAAAGTATTATGGTAGTAATGACCGGAAACACTTTGAACAACTCATTTTCAATATTACACAGTATACCCTCTTTCTTATATCAATCATAGCAGTTCCCATTTTTTTAGAAATAGACTATGTTCTTAAACTTTGGCTGAAAGAAGTTCCGCAATATACATCTGAGTTTATTAAAATTACAATGATTTCATCTATTATAGTCAACTCATATACCATGATTGATCGAGGTATCATGGCATCTGGACATATTAAACAGTTAGCTTTAATAGCCAATACAACTCCCATTATTGTCTTGCCGCTCGTTTACCTTGTTTTGAAATTGGGATTTAATCCAATAATGACCTATATAGTCAATGTAATGCCTCAGTTTTTAGGACTTTTCACTACATTATGGATTATAAGAAAATATGTCGGTTTTCCCTCATTTGCTTTTTTAAAAAGAGTTATCCTAAAAACATATTTTTTAATCGGATTATCATGTATCATTCCATATTGGATTCATTGCAACATGAAAGATGGAGCTATCCGTTTTCTAGCGGTTTGTAGCCTATCCGTAATTTGTACTATAACAATTATGTATATTTTTGCTCTCAATAAAGAAACACGCATATTAGTACAACAAAAAATTGTAGGGCGTTTTAGAAAAGTAAAATATCTCCCACGTAATGAATAATTAGTAACTCCTATATCTATATGTCATGAAACGTTATGTGGAATGTTTACACGAGTTCTTCAAAATGTTATACTAGGTTATACCAATTTGAGAATTTATTACCGATGACCATCTAAATCCCCCAAATAAACATTTAAATACATTCAACTTTTGACGGAGGCTATAAGAAAACTACTGAAATATACTTTCCTCTATAAGACACCCCAAAAGTAGATACTAACAACTTATGACAATGAAACAACGATTATTATATATTGATGTTCTACGAGAAATTGCGACTTTATTGTAATATATAGTCATATTCTTTTGTTTTGTGTAGGATATGGCGAAACATCAGCCTTAACAAACCTTCTGCATTTATATTTCCTTATTGGTAACCAGTATAACAGTGGTCTATCCGCCTATTTTATTGTAAAGGATATTTTTTTCAAAATCATTTACAATAAACAGATTTCAACGTTTACCCCATGCAAACACAAATACATGATTTTCACAATATTGCAAATTATTAAACAGAATACTATTGAAATATATTTCTTACACTATTTTCTCTTATTTAAAATGCTACAGAATGTAATCACTTTTACTCACAGTATGTACAAAGGGGATAGCATAACTAACCATTGCTCCGGCATTGTTGAATTCGGTATATATGGTTCTATTAACATTGCAATCGTTTTTGCATGTATTGGTATTCACAAAGTTATTACCCATGTACCAATCTGAGTAAGCTTATGCTTGGAAGATAAGATACCTAACAAAAATCAATAAGCATAAACAAATCAAGCATAAAAAAGATAAATGAAAATATCAGTAATTCTTCCTATTTACAATGCAGCCAATTCATTATCACGGATGATAGAAAGTATACTAGCTCAAACATTCTCTGATTTTGAATTATTACTTATCAACGATGGAAGTACCGACTGCTCAAACATTATTTGCGATGAATATGCAATAAAAGATAACCGCATCCATGTATTTCACAAACTAAATTCCGGTGTGAGTGCAACTAGGCAGATAGGATTAGATAACGCAAAAGGAGAATATATCATACATGCAGATGCTGATGATTGGGTAGAGCCTACTATGCTAGAAGAACTCTACAACAAAGCAATTGAAGAAAACGCAGATGTAGTTATATGTGATTTTTATACAAATAATGGAAACACTGAAAAATATGTTGAACAACAGCCTGATGCACTTGACCACATATCCATTTTACATGGCTTGTTCCAACAACTACATGGTAGTTGTTGGAACAAGCTCGTAAAACGAGCTTGTTACAACAAACACGGGATAAAATTCACCACAGGCATAGACCATTGTGAAGATTTACTCACATGGATACAATTGTACCAATATCCCATAAAAACAGCCTATTTATCCAAGGCTTTCTACCATTATGTAATGAATGAAAATTCAATTACTCATAATTTCACTCGTAGAACTTATGAAATGCGTTGTATTTTCTATGGAGAATTATGCAAAAGTCTAACAATTAAAGATTTTGAATCTGACAAAAGAAAAATGCGCTTAAGTATCTTATCCGAAGGTTACATGTATAAAGTGGTTTCAAATAAAGAGGTCTGGATAGAATTACTGAAATATAATAAAAGAGCTGCATTCTGTGAAACTCGCAGTCTACGTTGGTTAGGTGGCTATTTATGTTTAGCTTGTGGATTATTTACTCTATCTAAAAAACTACTCAAATATTGATTTAAAATATCAGCTTATACAAATATGATACCTAAAATTATTCATTATTGTTGGTTCGGTGGAAATCCTGAACCAGACGATGTCAAACAATGCATAGCATCATGGCATAAATATCTCCCTGACTATGAAATTAAACGCTGGGACGAAAGTAATTATAATGTACATAAAAATCAGTATATGAGTGATGCCTATAAAGAAAAAAAATGGGCATTCGTATCAGATTATTGTCGCATAGACGTAGTATATAAATATGGTGGAATTTACTTGGACACAGATGTAGAAGTTATAAAATCATTCAATCCATTGCTCTCTGAAGAAATGTTTTGCGGCTTTGAAAGCCGTGATCCATTAATGTTCAAAAAAAGTGCAGTAATAGAACAATCAGTAGCTTTTGGATTAGGTTTCGGTTCTGTTAGCGGACATAAAATATTAAAACAAATGCTTGAGCTTTATGAAAAACTCAGCTTTTATAATACTGATGGTTCATTAAATCTCATTGCGTGTCCACGTTATCAAACACAAATACTTAAGAAAAATGGACTGATTGACAATGGAAAAACACAACGTTTTAATGGTGGTATCGCTTATTCAGCTGAATATTTTTGTCCTCTATCTAATATAACAGATAGAATGCTATTCCTTACTGATAATACTTATAGCATACATCATTTCTCTGTAACATGGGCATCAAAAGAAGCTTTAGCTGAACGTAAACTACGTTTTAAATTAAGCCATTATATTGGTTATAGGCTGGCAAGTAAAACAGCTAAAGCTATTTACATAATGAAAAGAGCCGTTAATATGTAAGTATGATTAAAATTCTAGATAAAAATATTCAAGGACCGCGCCGGCTTATCTACTATGCTCTAATAACATTTTTTTCTTATGAGTTATTGGCTAAGAACTTTGGTTTAAATCGAAACCTTTGTTACATATCCGAACTCATCTCTATAATAATACTTGTATATTATCATCCCTATCAAATAAAGATTTGTAAATTAGAATTCCCTTTCATAATTATGATAACGATGTTTATAGCATCTGTCATAGGGGCTTTATTACAATCTGTCAGTCCTTTCAATTATGTATTTGGATTCCGAGGTGACTACTTATCAATGGTATTATTATTTGCCTCCGCTGCTTATCTTAAAATTAAAGATTATCATCATATATTTAAATTACTTTATAAATTTCAATTTTTAAATATTTTTTTCACTCTTGTACAATGGCTCGTCTTTGGCTATACAGAAGATTTTAATAATGGAGCATTTACAGCAGGTGTAACTCAAGATATATTTTGCGGTGTATTAATGACATATTATTTTTATGCTTACTACCAACGGTTAGTTTCTTTACAAAAACTGCTGTTCGTCCTTATATCTTGTTTTTTTATAGCAATAATACAAGATGAAAGATTTATTTTTATTGAAGCAGCAGTTATTCTATTTTATTTTTCTTTATCAAATGGCTTTACTCCTAAAAAATTACTCACAAGTATAATAATGCTTATTGCTATCATCATTGCCTTTAATAATCTTTCTGAAGGCCAAGCCGGAACATTAACCAATATAAATGATGCGCTAGAATACGCCCAACAATCCGGTGGTTGGAGTTATGGCCTCCCACGTATTGGAAGTGCTCCTATTATACAAGAAAAATTCTTCGGTTCTCCTATTGAGTACATTTTCGGCATAGGATTAGGAAATGCTATTGAAAACCAACTTCTGCTTCTTGATACTTCTTTTTTTGATAAATACAGATATCTTAATTATAATTGGTTCAGTTTTCAGAATCTGTTCCTACAAACAGGATGGCTGGGCATAATACTATATGTTTCTTTTTTTGGTAGCCTATTGATTTATAATTTGCATAATAAATATAAAGCACCCATACAATACCGATATTTATATGATATAACAATTACTATAACACTAATATGTGTTCTCACCATATGGTATAATGCAACATTACGTATTTTCTATGCCACAGTACCTTATTTTATATTAGGTTTAGGGCCTTGTGTAACTCGTGAACTTGTAATAAGAAAAAATAAGATAAAAAAGTGAAAGAACTATGTTTTATTATTCCTTATTTTGGATGTTTTTCAAATTATTTTCCCCTATTTCTAAAAACATGCTGTTTGAATAACAATTTTGATTGGTTAATATTCACAGATGATAATACTAATTATACGTACCCGCCAAATGTACATAAAATTAGTATGACATTCGAAGAATGTCAAAAATTAGTACAATCAAAATTTGAATGTAAGGTAAAATTAAAAAATCCATATAAATTATGTGATTTAAAGCCCATGTATGGTTATATTTTTGAAGAATACATTAAAGAATACAGATATTGGGGACACTGCGATACAGACGTGTTAATGGGTGATTTAAACGGCATTCTAACAAAAAGCTTTTTAGACCAATATGACAAATTGTTTTGCCTTGGACATATGACTATTTATCGTAATACAACAGAAAATAATAGGATTTTCATGTCCAAATATAACAATAAATATGTATATAAAGAAGTTTTAGAAAATCCTTCTATTTGTTGGTTTGACGAAGAATGGAATAATAACTATAACATCAATCGTATTTTTATATCTCAAAATAAATCTGTATTTAATAAAGATTTATCATTAAATATATCAATGTCTTATAATGATTTTCGCCGAACAAAATATGTAGGAATAGGAAATATAACTGCACCATATGGTTATGAAATAGAGAAAAGGAGAGAAGCTCTATACTTATGGGATAATGGACGATTATACCGCTTGTATATAGAAAACGGAATCTTAAAAAGGGAATTTTTTTTATATATGCATCTACAAAAACGTGTAATGAAACTAAATTTATCCATCTTACAAATGGATAAATTTAAAATCGTCCCAGACGAATTTTTACCTTTAGAAGTAGAAACTGTAACAATTGACAATTTCCAGAAAATAAAGAAAAAAGGCTATTGCTGGCATACACAACGTATATTAAAAGATAGAATTATTGACAAATTTTATAAAATTCTACACATTAAATAATGGACATCAATACCCCAAAAGTTTCAATAATAATTCCCGTTTATAATGTAGAACCATATTTGGAGCGCTGCATGCAGTCTTTGCTGAAACAGACATTAAAAGAGATTGAGATTATTATGGTGGACGATGAATCCCCTGATAACTGTTCTATCATGTGCGACAACTACGCAAAACAAGATTCTCGCATAAAAGTCATACATAAAAAGAATGAAGGATTAGGATTCGCCCGTAACTCTGGACTTGAAATAGCAACTGGAAAATATATTGCTTTTCTTGACAGTGATGATTTCGTAGATATTTCCATGTATGAAAAGTTATATAATACAGCCACTCAATATAATCTAGATACTGTTTTTTGTGGTTTTAACCAATATGATTCACATAATACCAAATCCAAGCAAGAAGTTACGACTTTCACAATATATGAAGGTAAAGATATTAAAGAAAAGGTTTTGCTAAATATGATAGCAGGAACTCCTGAACAAAAAGAAGATAGAACCTTGTTTATGTCGGTTTGGCATGCCATATATTCCAATGAACTCATACAAAAAAATAAAATTCGTTTCTGCTCGGAAAGAGAAATCATATCAGAGGACATTGTTTTCGATATTGACTACTTAACTCAAGCACAACGCATAGCGTATATCCCAGATTGCCTTTATTATTATTGCTTGAATGCTAATTCATTATCACGCATATTTAGAAAAGACAGAAATAACAAGATAATAACCATGTATAAAAAATTGGTAATGAAGGCAGAAGAATTCAATTGGCAAAATGAAGAGAAACTACGTATCATGCGTTTATTTATTGGTTATAGTAGAAACGCTATGATTGACTTATGCAATTCAAATCTAAAATTTACCGAAAAGATGAATTTACTCCACCAAATATGTTCAAACAATATTTGGGAAAATATATTAAATAAATATCCTTATCAGAAACTACCCGCAATATATGCTCTTTTTACTATTCTAATAAAACATAAATGTTACTTATCTATTTATGTACTTTCGCATTTGAAGAAAACATAATAGTACATAATTTATAGACTCTTACAACAAAGTTTAGTCCTGTAAGCATCATCATCGAACTTAAATTAAAAAAGCATGAAGTTAGCAATATTACTAACAGCAACTGTCAGAGTACAAGTTATTGGAGGAAATTTCAGTACAGAAGAAAGGGCAACAATGTATAAATCTGCCTTGAGATATTATACCATAAAAATAGGCAAGAAATATCCAATTGTGTTCTTGGAAAATTCGGACTATGATTTGTCTGAGTTGAAAAAAGAATTTAATGATAAACTAGATATAGAATGGATTCAATTACGACCTGACGAAGAATTGCCTTTTAATCCTCAAAAAGGCAAAAGTTTCAATGAATATCTGATGATTAAAGAAGGAGTACTGCGCTCAGAAAAACTAAAAGAATGTACGCATTTCCTTAAAATTACGGGGCGTTATGCCATGGTGAATATTCAGACAATGACACGAGAGATAGAAAAGCGGGCATACAATAAAGTTTTTATGGGCGATATTAAAGACACGAGATTGTATGAGATGATTGGTTCTAAGAATTATGGACATTGGGGAGATAGTCGCTTCTGGGTATTCCAAGTGGAATATTATAAAAATGAAATGCTAGACTGCTATTTGCAGATGGATGATTGTACTGAGGGTAAATGGGCAGAGCATTACCTGCTGAATATGGCAAGAAAGTATAAAGAAGACGAACGTTTCATCTTCCGTTTTCGTAATCAGGTATTATTCAATGGTATCACGGGTATGCGTACTTCAAAGGATTTAGCAACAGGTAAATTCCGTCAAGATTCTTTAAGTATCAAAATCAAATGTCAAATTCGTCATTTAATGAGAATTTTGTTTCCTAAATTTTGGTTCTGACAATTTATGGAAAAAGTTAATCTTACTGAAAGAAAAATCGGATATATTGACGCTATACGTGATTTTGCCATATTACTTGTAGTTTTCCATATAAATATTGGAACCGGAAACTATGAAGAAAATAAACTACTACACCGTATCATTTATTCTTTCCACATGCCGCTATTCTTTTTTTACCAGAGGAATGGTAGGTTATAAAAAATCCGAATCATGGACAAGTACATATTTTATGAGTTTTGTAAAACGCCTATTCCTGACTTTGATACTACCTATATTTGTCTTTTTTGTTCTTGCCATGGCTATCGGACATAAAAACATAGGTGAAACTTTTTAAAAGCGGGATAATCTATCAGAAACAAGTATGGAAAAAGATACAGAGGGATTAAATATGCCGAAATTCATGACGGCAGTTAGAAACATTTTACATTTTTTCCGTCCTAAATTTAGAAACTTTAAATACTATACAAAGTGTAGATTTGGACGAGCAAAGTATAGAAATGTACTTTATTTAGTCTTTGTTCCCAATAAGAAGCATCCAGGCCTAGCAGATAGAATTAAAGCAATTATGTCTTGTTATGACTTGGCAAAGTCGAATGGTTATCAATTCAAACTCTTTTTTGAGACTCCATTTCATTTGGAAAAATATCTGAGACCTAAATATGATTGGGTGGCAACATTAGAAGATTTGGAATACTCCTTACGGGATACAAGAATCATTGATGAGCATTATCGAACAAAGCCTTTAAGACTTATATCAAACAAGCAATATCATTGCTATAACTACGATGGGCATCACATACCAAGAATATTTCCTGATACGGGATATAAGTTTTCAGAGCTTTTCCATGAGTTGTTTGAACCATGCGAAGAACTAAAAAAAGCATATTCTGATTTTAACATAGAGGAAAAAGGGTATGTGTCATGTCATCTTCGTTTTGTAAATGCTTTGGAAAAGTTTGAAAACACTTTTTTTGAAAATCATTTAGAAACACAGGAAGAACGAGACGCCTTAATTGAAAGATGTAAAGATGGAATTAGGCAAGTGATAACAAAAAATCCGGGAAAGGATGTTTATATTTTCTCTGATAGTAAGTTGTTTCTTAATTCTTTGTTAGATATACCCGTTAAGGTATTGCCATCCGATAATATCGGTCACGTAAGTGAAGAGGCCAAAGCAAATATCGCTTTCAAGTCTTTCCTTGACTTGTATATAATGACAAAAGGAATTGCTGTCTATCGCTTCTGTGCTCCGGAACTTTACTCCATCTCTCATTATGCCCTGCTTGCTGCTACTATCGGAGACATTCCATTTGACGACATAAAGGTTTAGGATAATGAAGAACAAAAAAGTTTTAGTTGTAGCTACCTCGCGTAAAACACGAGGTGGTATTACATCCGTTATAAAAGCGCACGAAACGGGTGAGCAATGGAAGAAATTTCATTGCAAATGGATTGAAACGCATAAAGACGGAAACAATATAAGAAAGCTATGGTATTTAGGTAGTGCTCTAATAGAATATTATTGCTTATTACCATTTTATGATATAGTACATATACATATAGCGACCACTCAATCAGCCAAAAGGAAGCAGCTATTCTTCTATCCTGCCAAATGGATGAAAAAGAAAATTATTTTTCATTTTCATCCTTCAAATGAAAAGTTCTTATTTGAGCCTCATAATCAAACATTATATCGAAAACTTTTTTCGCAAGCAGATATAGTACTCGTACTTTCGGAACAATGGAAACGTTGGATAAAAGAAGCTTTAGGGCTAACAGAACACATAGAAGTACTGTATAATCCTTGCCCTACTGTAAATAGAAGAGATGACATGCGAGAAAAATCCATATTATTTGCTGGTACTATTATTCCTCGAAAAGGATATGGAACACTTCTTAGAGGTTTTGCTTTAATCGCATCTAAATATCCAGAATGGAGAGTCACATTTGCTGGTAACGGAGAAATAGAAAACGCAAAACGAATAGCAAAAGAATTAAACATAGAAAAGCAAGTTGAATTTTTAGGTTGGGTGTCAGGAAATAAAAAAGAAAAAGCTTTCCAAAAAGCTTCTATATATTGTTTAGCCAGTGACGGTGAAGGATTTCCAATGGGAGTATTGGATGCATGGGCCTATGGCATTCCAAGCGTAGTTACCCCTGTTGGTGGTATTCCTGACATTGTGATAAATGGAGAAAATGGATTAGTTTTTCAAGTAGGTAACGAAATAGAATTAGCAAAACAGTTAGAAAGAATAATAACAAATAATGATTTATACAAAAAATTAGTAAATGCATCTTTACATTTAGCACATACAGCTTTTAATATTTCAACCATTAATAGACAATTGGAAAAGATATATTCAAATCTATAAAAACAACAAATATAAATCTATTACATCATGTTAAGTATTATAATCCCTTGCTATAACGCTAGCAAATTTATAACAAACTGCTTAAAATCAATAGAAAATTCTGGCGAAGAATATCAAGGCTTATACGAAATTATAATTATCAATGATGGAAGTACAGATGGCACAAGTGATATCTTAACTTCTTACAATCTGCATAGTACTTACGGGAGGGGGGGGGTAAAAATTATAAACAATATAGAAAATCAGGGAGTATCCAATACTAGAAATATTGGAATAGAATATGCACAAGGAGAATATATTTGGTTTATTGATGCAGACGACGATATTACAACTGACAGTATATCTATCATTTTAAAGACATTAGAAACTGATATCCCAGATATTTTATTATTTAACTTCAACTTCATCAGAAATAACCAATTGGAACAACAAAAAAATTTCATATCAAAAAGGACTCTAAATAATGAAGATATCATAGAAGAAGTAATTCCTGCTTTGTTTGGTTACTCACAGAAAAATCTAGATAATTTGTTTAAAGGTCTTCCCTTAACAAATATAAAAGGATTTATGCATGGAGCTGTATGGCATTATATATTTAAACGTTCTATAATAATAAATAATAAACTTCTTTTCCCAAATATAGCACTAAATGAAGACACTATGTTCATTCTGAAATACTTGTGCTATGCACAAAAGATGAAAGTAATATCAGAACATCTATATAATTATTATCTACGGTCATCCGGCTCTATAAGTAGAATTTTAAATAACCCCATACTCTTATTCAATAATAAATTAAAATTAGCGGAAGAAAGGAATAATATAAATATTCTCTATATACAAAAGCATCAGATTGATTTATCTTGGTGTTATAATGGCTCGTTATTGCTATCAGCCATAGAATTATGCGTCAAATTATCAAAAGAGTCATATAAACTTATAAAGCTATTCAAGGAAGTATTCTTCTTTTCCTCCCGTCAGGCAAGCTATTGAAAATATAGATATCACCAATGCTCCACTAAAGTACAAAATACCTATTTTTCTTATAAAAAACAAGTATTATAGTTTACTATACACATTAATATTTTTTACCCAAAAAATAGGATATCAAATAAAAATCTAAAAAATGATATATGTCTACAAGATATTATAATTTAGACTTCCTAAAAGTTCTTGCCGCGATATTTATAACAAATTCCCATTTTATCCCTTTATATAAGGACGTGTCACCTTCATTAGCTACCTTAGGTGTACATGGAAATGCACTTTTTTTCTTTGTTTCCGGTTTCTTATTGATGATGGGATTTGAGAAAAGAAAAGAAATATTCCTTAGTTGGTACAAAAAGAAAATACAGCGGTTGTGGCCTTCTGTTTTTCTATGGAGTATAATCGCAGCTATTCTTTGGAATAGTCCCATTAGTTGGCAAAACCTAATAATAGCTAATCAATACTGGTTTCTACAATGTATTGCAATCTATTATATTTTATTCTTTATTTTTGGTAATATCAATATTAATGTTATGGGGGGGGGTAAAATTAAGCTACAAAAAACGGTCTTCATACTTTCTATCATAACATCTATATGTTATTTCTTATATATGCCTAAAGTGGCAAGTTCTATATTCCACACCAACTTTCATTTCATCTGTCATTTCAGCATAATGGTAATGGGAGGGCTGACGTATCTCAATAAAAATATAATAAAAATGAAATCATTATCCAAAGATTTTACATTGATGTCATTTTGGTTTATAGCATACTTCATTGTGCTATATATAAGTAAAGGCTATTTAAACTATAAGTATTATTTACAAATAATAGGATTATTACCTCTACATCTCTTTATTTTCTATATATATAAAGTTGCAAGTTATCCTTGGTGTACAACTCTTTTCCAAACACCCCAATTAAAATGGATATTCCTCACAATAGCAAATTTGACTCTTGAAATATATATAGTACAATTTCACATCATAACAGATAAATTTAACGCGCTCTTTCCTTTAAATACAATAATTGTATTTATATTAATAAGTATAAGTGCTTATGCGTTAAAGTTCGTAACATCACTGTTTTTACAATTTCTTTCTCCATCTCCTTTTAATCTAAAAGAAGCAATAAAAATCTATTAAGAAATATGCTATCAATACTCATCAATGCATACGCTTGCTCTCCCAATATGGGAAGCGAACCCGGTATGGCTTGGAATTGGTGTGTAAACCTCGCTAAGTATTGCGAATTACACATTATCACAGAAGGAGAATTCAAGGAAAATATAGAAACTGTACTCCCTACTATACCTCAAGGAAAGAACATGCACTTCTACTATAATCCGGTATCGGACAAAATAAGAAAGATGTGCTGGAACCAAGGAGATTGGCGCTTCTATAAATACTATAAAGAATGGCAATGGAAAACTTATGAAATGGCAAAAGAAATCATAGCTAAACAGCACATAGATGTTGTTCATCAATTGAACATGATAGGTTTTCGTGAACCCGGATATTTATGGAAGATAGAAAATAAACCATTTGTATGGGGGCCGGTAGATGCTAAAGAAAAATTCCCGACAGCTTATCTGCAAGGAGTTAATTTAAAAGCAAAGCTTTTTATACACTTGAAAAATTTCTTAACAACAATCCAATTGAAGTACAGTAAACGAGTACATCAAGCCGCAAAAAAAGCAGCCGTTATAATTTCAGCTTCTTCTGAATCGAAAAAGAGTTTTAATAAATTTTTCAATATAGAATCACCTCTTTTGAATGAAACCGGATGTTATCCGCAAAACAAAATACTACTTGACAAAAAAGACAAAGAAAAATTAGATTTATTGTGGGTAGGCAAACTAGACTTTAGAAAACAACTATCGTTAGCTATTCAAACAATAGCTCAAATCCACAATAAAAGCATTAAACTACATATTGTCGGCAGTGGAGATAACAAGATTTATAAAGAATTGGCAGAATCGCTTCATATTGCAGAGCAATGTATTTGGCATGGTGTTGTCAGTCATGACAAAGTACAGGAAATCATGCAGCAATCCGACATATTTTTCTTTACAAGTGTGGCAGAAGGTACTCCACACGTAGTACTGGAAGCCATAGGTAATAATCTTCCCGTAATCTGTTTTGATGCCTGCGGCCAAGGTGATTCCGTCAATGAACAAGTAGGTATGAAAATACCCCTAAGCACTCCCCAACAATCTATCAAAGAGTTTGCCAAAAAGATTGATCATTTATATCACCATAGGGATATTTTACGGAAATTATCCGAACAATGTAACCAAAGACAAGAAGAACTATCATGGGATAATAAAGCCAAACAAATGGTTGCTCTATATAATAATGTATTAAATGACTATAAATAAGAAAAGCATCAAAAAGTTATCGGTTATCACTACCACCCACAATATCGGTGAAAAGAGAGTCTTACTAAATGGGCGGGAAACATCCACTCCCCTCACCCAAATAGCCGTAACCCGGCTAAAAGCTGGCGAGGTGGTAGAGGAACACCTGCATCCCACGATGGAAGAATTCTTCCTATTTCAAAAAGGGGAAGCAACCATAACGGCCGGTAAGGAACGGACAACTTGCGGCAGTGGAGATTTTATCAGTATACCTACCAACACCCTACACTCTTTAAAAGCAATTACAGATATTGAAGTTATAACCATTAGTTGTGCAGTTTGCCATAACAACACATAAAAATATCAAACTGGCAAACTTATCTGTTAAATTTATTAAGAATAAATAATCCACACATATAATCGGTATCAGCCATGTTAGAGAAAAATGCTAAAATTTACATAGCCGGTCATCACGGGTTAGTGGGCTCGGCTATCTGGAACAACCTGTTACAAAGAGGATACACCAATCTGGTAGGCCGTTCGCACAAGGAGCTGGACTTGCTGGACGGGGTTGCCGTAAAGAAATTCTTCGATGAAGAGCAGCCGGATGCCGTGGTGCTCGCAGCCGCTCATGTGGGTGGAATCATGGCCAACCTGCAATACCGTGCGGACTTCATCTACCAAAACCTGCAAATACAACAGAATGTTATCGGTGAAAGTTTCCGACACGGTGTGAAAAAGCTGCTTTTCCTGGGGAGCACCTGCATCTATCCACGCGAAGCCCCGCAACCGATGAAAGAGGAAGTGTTGCTGACTTCCCCGTTGGAATACACCAATGAGCCGTATGCCATTGCCAAAATAGCCGGACTGAAGATGTGCGAAAGCTTCAACTTGCAGTATGGAACGAATTACATAGCGGTGATGCCTACTAACTTGTATGGTCCGAATGATAACTTCCACTTGGAAAACAGCCATGTGCTGCCTGCCATGATACGTAAGATTTATCTTGCCAAATGCCTGAACGAGGGCGACTGGGATGCAGTGAGGAAAGACATCGACTTACGCCCGGTAGAAGGGGTAGACGGAAGTTACAGTAATGAGGAAATACTGGCGGAGCTGGCAAGATTCGGAATTACACCGGAAGCTGTTGTTTTGTGGGGTACGGGAACTCCGCTGCGCGAATTCCTGTGGAGTGAGGAAATGGCGGATGCCAGCGTACACGTATTGCTGAACGTAGATTTCAAGGATACTTACACTCCCGGAACGAAAGACATACGCAACTGCCACATCAACGTAGGAACCGGAAAGGAAATCAGTATAAAGGAGGTAGCCGAAAAAATCATGGTAGAAGTAGGATTTAAGGGGGAGCTGAAATGGGATGCAAGCAAACCGGACGGCACTCTGCGCAAGCTGACGGATGTAACCAAACTGCACGACTTAGGCTGGCATCATAAAGTAGAAATAGACGAGGGTATCCACAGACTGTATGAATGGTATCTGAAAGGTATCTGCATCAACCATAAAACAAACTGAACGGATACTCCGGTCATTGATAAATAACTACATTCTTCGCATTTTTCTTGCTTATCATATACATTTGACTTATTTTTGTCGCATAAATCACACTTCATCATAAGTGCCCGTCCTATCAACTCTCTGTGTGACAGGCAATAGCGTAGCATATTCTACGGTAAATACATTTTCCAAATACATGTTGAAATTAAAAACGGTTTCGCTCCTGGGACATAGGAGTGAGCTCGACGCCTTGCCGGAAGGCAAGTTACTGATAAACACAATCAACGCCCACTCATACAATACAGCCCAAAAAGATGCGGCATTTGCCGAGGCGCTGCTGAAAGGAGATGTCTTGATTCCGGACGGCGCGAGTATTGTATTGGCTTTTAAGTTTTTGAGGCATAAAAAGATTGAACGGATTGCCGGTTGGGATTTGTTTCTGCACGAAATGAACAAGCTGAACCGGAAAGGCGGTATCTGTTTCTTCCTAGGCAGTAATGACGACACGCTGAGAAAAATAAAGGTAAAAGCTACCGGACTATATCCCAATATCCAGGTAGAGACCTATTCCCCACCCTACAAAGCTGAATTTTCAGAAGAAGACAACCGGCAGATGATAGAGGCAGTGAACAGCATAAAGCCTGATTTGTTATGGGTGGGCATGACTGCTCCCAAGCAGGAAAAGTGGGCTTATGCACATCTGAAGGAGCTGGATGTAAATGGTACGATAGGTACTATCGGTGCAGTGTTCGACTTTTTTGCCGAGAATATACAGCGTGCTCCGCTGTGGTGGCAGGAGCATAGTCTGGAATGGCTGTATCGCCTGATAAAGGAGCCTAAAAGGATGTGGAAAAGATATATCATAGGAAATACCTTATTTCTGGGGTATTTATTAAAAGAGAAAATATCAAATTAATATAATACACACAATGAAAAAAGTAGCATTGATTTCCGGTATCACCGGACAGGACGGCTCGTTCCTTGCCGAGTTCTTGATTGAAAAGGATTATGAGGTTCACGGCATACTGCGCCGTTCGTCTTCGTTCAATACCGGACGTATAGAGCATCTGTACTTGGATGAATGGGTGCGCGATATGAAGAAAGACCGTTTGGTAAACCTGCACTACGGGGATATGACGGACAGCAGTTCGCTTATCCGTATTATCCAGCAGGTACAGCCCGACGAGATATACAACCTCGCTGCACAGAGCCATGTAAAGGTGTCCTTCGACGTGCCCGAATACACGGCGGAAGCCGATGCAGTGGGTACGTTGCGCATGCTGGAAGCTGTCCGTATCCTGGGAATGGAGAAAAAGACGAGAATTTATCAGGCTTCTACCTCCGAGCTGTTCGGCAAGGTGCAGGAAGTGCCGCAGAAGGAAACTACACCCTTCTATCCACGCAGTCCGTACGGAGTAGCCAAGCAATACGGTTTCTGGATTACGAAGAATTACCGCGAGAGTTACGGTATGTTTGCCGTAAACGGTATTCTATTCAACCACGAGAGCGAACGCCGCGGCGAAACGTTCGTTACCCGCAAGATTACGCTGGCTGCCGCACGCATAGCACAAGGATTCCAGGATAAATTGTATTTAGGAAATCTGGATGCACGCCGCGACTGGGGTTACGCCAAAGATTACGTGGAATGTATGTGGCTCATCCTGCAACATGATACGCCGGAGGATTTCGTGATTGCTACCGGTGAGATGCATACAGTGCGCGAGTTCGCCACGCTGGCTTTCAAAGAGGTAGGTATAGAGCTGCGCTGGGAAGGCGAAGGGGTGAATGAGAAAGGTATCGATGTGAAAACCGGCAAGGCGCTGGTAGAGGTAGACCCGAAATATTTCCGTCCCTGCGAGGTGGAACAGTTGCTGGGAGACCCGACTAAAGCAAAAACGCTGCTGGGCTGGAATCCTACAAAGACGAGCTTCCAGGAACTTGTAAAGATTATGGTGGCTCATGACATGAGGTTCGCAAAGAAACTGTATCTGAAAGCGCAAATGGAAGAATAAATACATTTTTCCTTTTTTTCTTGCTTGATACAAACAGAATGTATACATTTGCACAGTTTTTCATACTCTTTAATTTGTCTGTCTGTGAAACGATTACCTATGTGACAGGCAAAAGCGTAGCATACTCTTCCGAGGTATAATGCCTGTAAAAAAATACTTATCATTATTCTGTCTGCTTTTTTGTTGTACGATAATGCGTGCGCAGTATTCCATGGGGAACACCGGACTGCTGAACATTCCGACAGCCGACATGCAGGAAACGGGTACTTTCATGGGGGGAGCCAACTACCTACCGGACGGAATGACGCCCTTTAACTTCAACACCGGTAATTACTTCGTTAATATTACTTTCCTTTCCATACTGGAACTGAGTTACCGGTGTACGCTATTGAAGACAACCCGATATGACGGGAAAAGGGGCTATTTTCAGCAAGACCGTTCCATGACGGCGCGTATCCGCCCGTTGAAGGAAGGACGGTATCATCCTTCTGTGGTTATAGGAACCAATGACCCGTTCAAAGATATGGGTACAAACTATTTCGCTACCGTCTACGGGGTGCTTACCAAAAGTTTCTCGATAGTGAAAGGCGACAGGCTGGCAGTGACTGCCGGATATTATTTCCCCCTGAATAAGCATAGCATACAGGACGGAGCATTCGGCGGAGTAAGCTACTCCCCCGCCCGATGCAGGGAAATCAGCTTCATAGCGGAATACGACTCCGACGGATTCAACGTGGGAGCCGCAGCAAGATTGTGGAAACATTTGTCCGTACACATCTTTACCAGGGAATTCGGCTGCATAGCAGGCGGAATAAGGTATGAATGTACACTGATACATTAACGACATAGCCCACCGGGATGAAGGGAATATACATTACCACATTTCTTATGTTTCTGTGCACCGTAGCGCATGCCCAGATTACGGAAAAGCTGAAAGATATCGGAATGGAGAATATACAGTGTGTACAAACACCGGGAAGTACCACGGTGGCTTTCGAGAATAATGTATACAGGGGAACATACACCGGTATAGGAAAAGCCGTAACGACCTGCCTGGAAAGTGTATCCGGAGGCGATTTGCAACTGGTGGTGCTGGAGAACAGGATACCGAGGCTATGCATCGTTGTACCGGACTCGCTGGTAAGCGCCTACAAAGAAGGCGGCATCGGCCTGGTACAAGTATATGAATGTATGCAGATATCCGTCGATACGGACAATGCCATGAGGGTGCTGAAACAAAGCGGAAAACCGGAAAACACATCGGCATGGAAAGTGGATGTGGTAGTCTATCCCGACCTTTTCCTCGAGAACAATACATTCGACGAGCTATACACTTATGCGATAAACCTGAACCCCGCCGTAGAAATGGCTTTATGGAAAGGAGCCAAAGCGACGGCGCAGGTCATACTTCCCGTAGCGACCAACCTTACCGGAGAGATGAAACGGGTACGGCCGGGGATAATCGCCCTATCGCAAGATGTACGGCTGAAGCATAACCTGTTCGGACGCCTGACGGTGGGCAACTTCACCAATAATCGCATAGGTGCGCAAATGGAAATGAGATACCGCACCGACAACGGGCGCATAGAACTGGGAGCTAAGGCGGGTGTCACCGGTTTCTCTGCCGTAACTGCCGATGAAGGTTGGTATATCGGAACCAGGCTGCGTATGAATGCATCGGTTACGGCATCTTATTACGAACCGCACACCAACTTGCAGTTCGACTTAAGCGCCAACCGGTATATATTCGGCGACTATGGTGTGAGAGGCGACTGTACGAGGCATTTCGGAGAGTATGCAATCGGGCTGTTCGGAATATATACGGACGGGGAGATAAACGGAGGATTCCATTTCGCAATTCCCCTGCCCGGCAAGAAGTGGAAACGGAAAGGTTTCTTCAGGATAAAGCCTGCCGACTATTTTGCATGGACTTACAGTATGGTGGCACATGGAAAATATATCGACGAGCAAATGGGGAAAAGTTACTATACGCGTCCCGGTGAGAACAGGAGTAGCGGATTTTATCAACCCGACTATATCCGGTATTTCCTGGTTAAGGATGCTGAGAAGATACAATCAAAGTGAGTAAAATTAAATAAATCAGTTTTTAAAGACAAAGTTATGAAACAAAAAAGCTTTTTATTCGGAAGCCTCTTGTTATGTGTAATGGCTTTCAGTACAACCGGTTGCAGTATCGGCGGGGACGACAAGGAAAATGAAATCGTAGACGACCCGTTAAAAGATAAAACCGAATACTACATCGTAGGACAAGTGAGTGACAGCAAAGGAGTCGTGGCAAACACCAAAGTAGAAACAGGCAGCATCAGTACTACAACCGATAGTAAGGGTGTTTATAAACTGACGGTAAATGATGCCACTACATATAAAGTTAAGTTTACAGCCAGCGGTTTACAGACTTTCGAAGCTGAAGCGGTAATCGCATCTACTGCCAAAAACCGTAGCCAGGTAACGCTGAATGTAAGACTGGCAAAAGAAATAGTATATGATGAAAGTGAAGCCAAAACCGTGAATCCGACAGACGGGGTGGAAGTTACCGCTCCTAACATTGCAGATACCAGTGCCGACCCTGCTACCGTCATTATTCCGGCAAATACTGTGGAAGAGACGACAGAGGTTGCAGCCGTAGTGTATGAGGAAGCCCAAGCCACTACAAACGAAACCAAAGCACCGGTAAGCAATATAGCCGTAAGGACAGAACCGGCGGACGCCACTGCAAAAGAGGATGTGACTATCGCCGTCAAGAATCTGGCGGATAATGCAACCGACGGCTATTTCGACACACAATATATGTCGGCACTCAGAAAAGATGAAGCAGCTACGAGGGCTGAGCAAAATCTGTCCCAACCGGTTTTCAACTCTGAGACTAACAAGTATGAGATAACCATTCCTGCCGGACAGAAAATAGCTGGAAAATACGAAATGAACATCGAATTCGAAAGAAGCAGTAAAACATCGGGAACTGTAGAATACAACGCCGTAAACGGTAAAAGCGAAGTGCTGAAACTGGAAAATAGAGAATTCAATGCCTTGACCGGCGTAAAACTGAATGTTACGGTGAAAAACGGTTGGAGCTACGTTACCTCTCCTGCCAATGCACTGGCAGCCAAAGGTGCATCCTCAAAGCTGGCCGCTGTAATAGAGAAGTACATCGAACTGCTGGAAGGCAAAGAGGGTGTATACGAAACGGTAACCGAGCTTACTACCAACATAAGCGGCAATCATGTGCTGTATTATGGAAACAAAGCCAATATCCTGGAAAAGACCTATACGTTCCACGTAATGGTCGGTGGACAGAGTACTCCGATAGAAGTTAAGCTGAACAGTTACAACGGATATACCGAAGAATATACCAACGGAGCAATCAGCCAGCATTCCGGCGGCAGCACAGGCAATTAAGTACGCGAGTAGGATAAAATTTCAATCAAGAACCATTATTCAAATAACATATTATGAGTTTACGCAATTTTTTATCAAGCAGAGCCGGAAAGCGTTTTTATAATTTCTGCTATTGCTGGGGCGCCTGTTTAGTTATTTTGGGTGCTATCTCTAAAATCGGCGATTTCCCGTATGGCAATATTCTCCTGGCCATAGGCCTGTACACCGAGGTGTTTATATTCTTCATCTCGGGATTCGATGAACCTGCCAGGGAATACAAATGGGAAAGGGTATTCCCCATACTGAATGACAAACAGGCAAATACCGACCCGAAGGTTGCTCCGGTAAATTTCAGGCTGTCGGGAAACAGCGACAACTATAAACAAGAAATGGCAAGGCTGGAAGACAATGTGAAAGCATTGAACGAAGCCCATGAAGCACAGTTGAAGCAAGTGAAGCAACAAATGGAACTGCTGAACAAGCAATACAAACAGATGCAGGATGCAATGAATGTAAAAACAACCAAGTAAAACAACAGCTATGTCAAAATACATAATGCCTCCGAGGCAAAAAATGATAAACCTGATATATATCATATTGATTGCTATACTGGCAATCCATATATCGAAAGATGCCATAGAAGGATATGATATTATCAGCAATGATTACCGGCCGCAAATAGTGCAGCTCCAGACATACAACGAGGAATTGAGAGTGCGTCTGGAACAGGAAAGGCCGGAAGTCCAGACACAGGTACAGTCCGTAAAGGACAAGACCAATGCCATTCGGCAAGAGTTGAACGACCTGAAAGAAAGTATTACCCAGAAAGCCGACAAGGATGATTACCAAAGCGGAACCCTTAAGAACCGCGATGACGAGCGGGCAACTCCTGCCGTCCTCGGCAACGGACGGGGAGCCGGTCTTAGAAACAGTATCGTAACTTTCAAGGAGGAAATGGGAGGTATGATTGCCGATAATGCACAGAAGAAACTCGCAGACAGTTACCTGAATATTACTCCCCAGGCCAACGGTGCGACATGGGAAGAAGAAACCTTCTCGCATCTTACCGCCAATGCGGGCATCGCAATCCTGGATAAAATGGAAGTGGAGCTGCTGAACTACGAAAAGGAAGTTCTGCTTGCCATGACAAACGGTGAAGGAGTGCAGCCCGCTCCGGCCACTCCGGAGGAAAAAGCGGAAACGGTTGCCCCGCAAACGGAAACCTCTCCCCGACAGGCGGAAGCCTCGGACGAGCAGGTTCTGGTAAACGGAGTGCCCACCGGTATCCTGACAGACGGAACGTTAGAAGCTCCTTTCGTGCAAATGGCTCCCGAGGAGGTGGGTACTTTGTACAAAGGGTATGAAAATAAATTACGGCTGACAAGTATCGGCATCGCCCCGGAACAACTGAGAGTTTCCATGCAAAACGGTAAGGTGTTGAAACGGAATAACCGCTACATCGCCATACCCGACAACGATAGCCGTACTGCCGGTATCACCGTAAGCAATGGAGAAAAAGTCCTGGCGCAATACAAGTACGAGGTAAAGAGCCTGCCCGTTCCGCAACCTTATATCGTTTATTCCGGCAATGGCAAGGAGTTATTGTACAAAGGCAATGTACCTATCAGCAAGAAGCACCTGCTCGGCATGAGCGGATTGGCTGCACAAGCCAATGAGGGGCCTCGGGTAAGCTATGAGGTCGTATCCTTTGAAACAGTCTTTATCGGGGCTGGAAGCGACAAGGTAATCACCCTCCAGAACAAGGGAAATAAATTCTCCGATGAGCAGAAGAAAGTTATCGGACAATTGCAGGCCGGTGACAAGTTCTACATCACATCCATAACCGTATCCGGCGGACAAAAGACAAACGAGCAAATCGGCTCTATCAACGTAATACTCTATTAAAAAATAAAGTTATGAAATTCGGATTTAAACACATCATATTAGCTGCTGCACTGATAAGCGCCGGCAGCCTTGCCGCACAGGAACAGAATGACGAAACATCGTTCCAAAAGTACAACTGGTTCGTAACGGGAGCCGTCAATGGAGAATGGTTGTCCAATACTACCGGAAACATGATTGTAGGTGGAAAAATAGGAGCCGGTATTCATCTGAGCCGCTACTCGGCATTCCGTATCAACGCATTCGCAGGAAAGAACCGTGTAAAGACCCTGAAAGCCCAACAATACGGAGCCGAACTGGACTATATGCTGACATTGGTAGGAAACAAAGGTTACCGTCCCTTTAACCTTGCCGCCATTATCGGAGCGAGCTACAACTATTTCAATACGGACAAGCTCGACATCGACAATAAGAATGTCAGCTCTATCGGCGGAAAGATTGCATTACAAGCCTCGTACAACCTGAACAGAAAAATCAGCCTGTTCCTTGAACCTTCTTTCACTATCCTGCCTAAATATTACAAAGGAAAAGATGCCGACGATGTGTTCGTACAGTCTGCCTTGAACATCGGTGTTACTTACTGCTTCAAGGACAAATATAAGACATCTAAAAAGACTATGTACGGAACTCCCGCCGATAAAGCCGATGTACAGGAAATCAAAGACAAAATGAACCGGATGCTGGAAGAGATAGAGCAACTGAAGCAGGAGTCGCAAAACACGCAGAAAATCGAAGCCGGTAAAAATGTCGTTATCGAACCTTCACAGCAGAGAGGAATGATTTCCGTCGATATCAACTTCGATGAATTCAGCGCATTCATCAGCGAAGAACAAGCCGGCAAACTGAACAATATCGGCGAATGGATGAATGAAAACCCGGCTATCATCAAAATCGTGGCATTCAGCAACGATGTAAAAGACAAGAAAACCGAAACGACGTTACGCAACAGCCGTACGGAAGCTATCAAGAAAATGCTGATAGAAAAATACAGTATCGCACCCGAAAGAATCGCATCGGCCTCGCCCGAATCCATGGGTTATGCGAACAAAACCGGAAACAATGCGATGATTATTTTCATTCCGGACAATTTATAAACAGCTCGTTTTCAACTCTATGACCATAGCCATTGATTTCGACGGCACAATCGTAGAACACCGATACCCTAAAATAGGAAACGAAATACCTTTCGCCACCGATACGCTGAAAATGCTGATTAAAGACCGCCACCGGCTGATATTATGGACTGTACGCGAAGGAAAGCTGCTGGAAGAAGCCGTGGAATGGTGCAGGGAACGGGGAGTGGAGTTTTATGCCATTAACCGCGATTATCCCGAAGAGGATACGGCGCATCACGGTTTCTCGCGCAAGGTGAAGGCGGACATCTTTATAGACGACCGTAACCTGGGCGGCCTACCCGACTGGGGAGACATCTACCGCATGATTCAGGAGAAACTGACGTATGAGGAGTTGTATCGCGACAATGCCTCGGTTCCCCGGTCGAGAAAAGGCGGATTATGGGGTTGGTTAAAAAAATAATCGTTTTTTTGACTTATGTCAAATCGTAGCCCCGGAGAACTCTTTAAATTTGCAGTGTCATTTAGAAAGCGATAGAGTAAATTAGTTTTTATAAGAGAGAGATTAGTTTTTAGGGTGTATTAAAAGAATTAGGCAATATCTGTTAACGGATATTGCCTTTTTTGTTATATTTGTACTTAGGGATATTCAGTAAATGTCCCTAAAAATCAAGATGGCATATGAAGATGATAGAGCATACTCACTTCATATGCCATTTTTATAGTCCTATTCCTGTAATTTCTCACACAATCTT
>NZ_KB894126.1 GCF_000374365.1 Bacteroides gallinarum DSM 18171 = JCM 13658 | reverse complement strand
GGGGGAATACCTAAAGATACAAAAAAGCCAGCTAATTCGCAATATTTTGTGTATGAATTAGTTGGCTGATTTTATATTATTTACTGAATGTCCCTACCTAAAAGCAAACGGGGAGTGCATTTAAAATGCACTCCCCGTTTTATAATCAGATAACTAACTCTATTAGTCCAATTGAGCCAATTTGTTTTCCGAACCGAGCACGTTGATGATTTTGTGCTTGTAAAGTTTCTCCATGTTGTCACGAGCCGGGCCCAGGTACTTACGCGGGTCGAATTCAGCCGGTTTTTCAGCGAATACCTTACGAACGGCAGCAGTCATAGCCAGACGGGAATCCGAGTCGATGTTGATTTTGCAAACAGCAGACTTGGCAGCCTTACGCAACTGGTCTTCCGGAATACCGATAGCAGCTTCCAGTTTGCCACCGTATTGGTTGATAGTATCGACCTCTTCCTGAGGAACAGAAGATGAACCGTGGAGTACAATAGGGAATCCCGGAAGTTTCTCCATTACGGCATCCAGCACGGCAAATTCCAGAGGAGGAGGAACCAGACGGCCGGTAGCGGGGTCTACGTGGCATTGTTCGGGTTTGAACTTATATGCACCGTGAGAAGTACCGATAGAAATAGCCAAAGAATCGCAACCTGTACGCGTAGCGAAGTCGATAACCTCTTCGGGGTTGGTATATGTGTGGTGTTCGGCAGAAACCTCATCTTCCACACCTGCCAATACGCCGAGTTCGCCTTCTACCGTAACATCGAACTGGTGGGCATAGTCAACGACTTTCTTCGTCAGGGCAACATTTTCTTCGTATGGAAGATGTGAACCGTCAATCATTACTGAGGAGAAACCCGAATCGATACAGCTCTTGCAAGTTTCGAAAGTATCTCCGTGGTCAAGGTGAAGAACAATTTCAGGATGTTTGCAGCCCAGTTCCTTGGCATATTCCACAGCACCCTGAGCCATGTAACGCAGCAAAGTAGCGTTAGCATACTGGCGGGCTCCCTTAGAAACCTGAAGGATAACCGGAGACTTCGTCTCTACTGCAGCCTTGATGATAGCCTGCATCTGTTCCATGTTATTGAAATTGAATGCAGGGATTGCATATCCACCCTTGATAGCGCGAGCAAACATTTCTCTTGTGTTTACAAGGCCTAAATCTTTGTAATTAACCATTTTGTTTAAAGTTTATTGTTAGTGAATTAAAATTCTACGCAAAAGTAAGCATTATCCTTTAAAAAGAAGAACGGGAGAAGAATAAAATATCTCTATTTACCTGTCGAATCTATTCTATTTTAAAGCTATTGGCTTGAATTAACAGATTATTGTAATCTCTATATTACAAAGCTTTTGCATCTGTCTGTTCCCTTCTTACCTTCGCATTCTTAACTTTACAAACAAAAAAGCCGGAAAGCAAGTTTACTTTCCGGCCTCTTATTTACACATTATTATACATTATTTTCTCAGGTAGATAATCGTCGGCAGGTGGTCGCTGTACCCATTCAGCCACACGCGACCGCCGTGAGTACGCAAAGGCGCCCCCTTGTATTTACCGTCCTGCTGGATTAGATAATCGCGGATAAAAACCTCATTATGGTCGTAACGCAAACCTTTCTTCGCCTTCACCAAAGCCCTCGACAGCACAATCTGGTCGAACAGGTTCCACTTGCCGCGGTAGAGCAGGGTTCCCACTCCCTTATCCTCCAACGTTTCCCACCACGGATTATAAAACTGGTTCGCTTTCATACCCGATATATGTTTGCGGGCTCCCAGCACCTGCATACTCTCGTCCATAGGGTCATCGTTCATGTCTCCCATAACAAAAAGTTTCAGTTTTTTATCCTCACGCAGCAAAGAGTCCGCCAGCGCCTTCACCTGCCGGGCGGCATGCACACGCACCGGCGACTTCGCCCCGCGGGAAGGCCAGTGGTTTACGATGAAGCATACGCGCTCACCCGCCAGCCGGCCGTCTACAATCAGGAAGCCACGCGTCAGATGCACCGTATCCCCCTCGAACGGGGTGGAAAGCACCAGCTTGGAATTCGTTACGGTAAACTGCTGCGGGTCATACAACAGCGCACAGTCGATACCGCGCCGGTCGGGTCCTTCATAATGAACGAATTTATAATTGGATATGGCAGGCTGGTTAACGAGCTCTGTCAGTACCCGCCTGTTCTCAACCTCCGCTACTCCGATTACCGCCGGGCCTTCGGGAACCAGATTCCGTGACAATGAGCCCAGCACCTTCGACAGATTGTGCAATTTAGCTTCGTATTTCTCAGCCGTCCACCGATAGCTGCCGCCGGGCAGAAACTCATAGTCATTCTTGCCCGTGTCATGAATCGTATCAAACAGATTTTCAAGATTATAAAACGCTATGCTGTACAGCTTGCGTTCCGTGTTCTGGGCTACAACTATTGTAACACTGAACCAAAAACAAAAGAAAATAACCAGTTTCCTCATAGGTGATATAATATTAATCTCCTGCAAAAATCTAAAATAAAAAGCTATAAACCTATCGGGTAGTTGTTATTAATTGCTAACTACTTGATAATTAACGGTTAGTTTTGCTTGGAAAAACCAATCTCTACTTGTAGGCATACATAGAGGTTATTGATAGCCAACGTATACCGTTTGCAAAGATATACAAGAATCTTTACTGGTAAAATGCTGACGGAAAAGTTTTTCTCTTAAATCGTTAATTAGAGAAGTATATGTATGAATTTGGCGCGTGTATGGTGTTGTTGATACCGTACATGCGCCAATCATTTAATCTCCTGATTTATATTAGTTTAAGTGCCTTTATACTATCTATTATTAATTGAGTATGATTACCCAATGATAATATCGGCGTATAGTACTGTCCATCATTGTTACGACTGCTTGGTATAAGATAAACTACAAATTTATAAAATGATAATTATACAAGCGTACAATGGAAATCATTCTTTTGAATATTTGTATGTTCTGATTGCCCGATTAAGAATACCTTCTTGAAACGGGTTTGATGAGCAGGTCGATGTGCTCATGCTGAAGGATATGTTCCATCGCCTTGTATATCGGCATCTTTTCTATGCCTGCTATTTTCAGCGCCTCCATTTTGATGCTGTTTTCCACGAGCAGGAGGTAGTCTTCCTCTTTCAGCTCAACATATTTTTGGGACTGTGATTTCAGTTTCGCCATATCATTGCTTTTTATTTGTTTCTGAAATCTGCGGGTATTTCACCCCACAGCCGGTTGTCCCAATGGACAACCCTGATATCTTCAATCTTTACCGCCATGACTTTCAGGAACACCTCCGCTTTCAGCAGGGCCGGACAACGGCGCGACGAGGCGGTTTTCCTTTGTCTGAACCATGTTATGGCCGTGAGACTGTCCGAGTAGATGACACGCGGCACGAATTCCGGGTGTTCCATAAGGTATTTTACTGCTGCAACGATGCCGAGGAACTCACCGATATTGTTGGTCCAGTTCCCCGCGGTTTCCGCAAACAGCTCCTTTCCCGAAGAGAGATCGACCGCCCTGAAGCGAGTCAATCTCTCCTTCGAAGAATGGGCACCGTCAGTTGCAATTCCCGCCACAGGACATTTTCTCATACGCTTCCTTTCATGTACCTGTCACCGGTATAGATATACCCGTCGGATTCCATGCGGCGTACCAGGGAGTTCGCCTGTTTCAGGTAATCGGCGATTACACCTTCCCTGTCCTTGATGTCCCTCCTCCCTTTCAGGACGGAAAGGACACCGTCAATGGTACGGCTCATGGCGCTTTTCCCGTCCTTGGGGTCAAAAAACACCTTCTTGTTACCGAATGTCACCGTCACCTGGTACAGCGTCTTGGGCAATATTACGGTCTCAACCTGGGCGGAAAACAGTACGGGGCTGGCAGCGACAACCACGTACCCGTTCGCCTTGTGCATCGGTTTCAGTTCCACCGAGTAGAGAACGTTTGGCTCGATTGTCCCTTTCAGGTCTTCCGAAAGGACACAAATCTGCTTACCGAATCTCGAGTCTTCCCTGACTCCCATCAATTTACGTGTCTTGGAATGGCGGGAGACAAATCCTATCAGTTCTCCTGTCAGTTCCGATTTCGCAAATTTGATTTGCGACTTTTCTGATGTCATGCTAAATCATTGTCATATTCAATCTATTTCTTTCAATTAACAATCTTGCCATACTGGATCACGCTATGAATATGACAAATTTAGGGATATTTTCCCATACCATCAAAGCTTTTAGTCGTTAATTTTCAGCACATTATAACTGAAATATACAGGTATGACACGTCTTCAGTACAGCCTTTCATCCTCTGTGAAATGGCTGAAACGCTCATCTGTATCAGAGGTTTGCAGCAAGTACCGGCACTTCCAGTAACGGTATACCCGTCCGCCGTTGGGTATATAGTAATTTATGTCATTCGAGTTCAGGTACTGGTTCCCCTGTTCCGTACCGTGGTGCATCCACGTCGCGCAACCCGGAAGGTCAGGATTGGGCCGGACATAGAAATCCATCTTCTCCTTTCCCGCGACAAAGATATTGTGGATCTTTATGTCGTCATCTACAGGAAACCTGTACGCGTACAGGGCGAAATCGCAGATGTCCGTTTCGAGCAGGCTTCCCCCGAAATGAACCGGAGCCTCCCGTTTCAGGCGGTCGAACCCCTTCCTGACGTTCTCCCTGGAACATATTTCCTCGAACCGCTTTTCCGTGACCGGCTCTGCCGTGACATACACGACCCGGAAGCCGTTATTGTCCCCATCGACCACCATTACGTGCCCGATGATTTCGGAAGACCGGCTGATGTCGCGGTCCAGCGGGTCTGTCCTGTCCGGGATGCATGTCTTGAACAGCCCGATCAGGGCTACCGTAACAACCAGTATCGTCCACGGGCCTATGGCCGCAAGGACAAACACGAACTCGTCCACTTTGTTTCTTGAATTTCTCATAAGGATTTCAGAATATGGCGACCGGATGCACCCCGGACCTCGGACACGCATACCTTGTATCCTGCATCCAGCAGCCGGTTTCTATATTCTTCCATGAAAGCCACGGGAATCCTGACGGCAGGAATACCCGCAGCTGTTACACGGAACAGCGTTACATCCGTGTCCAGGGATACCGTTCGGGCATCATCGAAATACGCCTCGTAGAAATCGCCCACATGAAAAAAGACCAGCGAGTCTGCCCCGTGCTTCATTTTCATGTTCCCGTAATGCCTGCGGATAATGTCATCTTTCTTCATGCGATACAAATAATACCGGCCGTTTCTTGACCAAACGTAAAAGCGTCTGTAACCTGTTCTTTACGGGAGATTTTACCCTGACCCCGATATACAGCCCATGTTTCCTGACAAATATACTATAAATCAGGATAAATCCTCCGATGGACTGGACTAATCTTTCATTTTCACCTCCTTTCTTTCTTTTGATACCGGCATGTTGAAACGTGCACCCCGCTTTTTACCGGGCTGCATCGTCAAGGTACTGCCGGGCCTCCTCTATCGAGGAGACGGCATTGTCCATCGACTCTATGGCTTCCTGCATCCTGTCGCCGCGTTCACCCTGTTGCAACCCCTCGGGCATGTTGTCCAGGGCCTCCTGCTCCTCATCCTTCAGTTCCTCAATTTGGGAGATGATATCCTCCAGCGAGTCCCTGATTTCCTGAATCCCCTTTCTGCGTTCACTGTTCATGCTCTCAAATCCTTTTGATTTTACGTTCTTTTCTTCATTTCCCTTTTCTCAAACTCCTTGCGCAACACCTCGACAAGTTGCCTTGAATCGGTTATCTTCTGTCCCTTTCCGCGGGGTGCTCCATGAAACAGCGGCGTGAAAACCAGCCCGAAATCCTCGTCCACGGAGAAACCGCCTATGAGGACGATACCGGCCTTGATACGATAGTAGTCCCCGTACATGGTATACTGGTCCGTGGTCTTGGAAAACCCGTACCCGGGCATAAGTTCCACCAGCGCGTCCAGTACCGGGCGGACGACCTCGATAAGGAAATTCGGCTGTTCGGGGCGCGTCTTCTTTTTCTTCCGGCTGGGATTTTTCGTGGTATCCTGCCCGTAGAAGGCGTCAAAGCGCTTCCGGTAATTTTCTGTCAGTTGTTGAATGTCCATAACCATATAAGATTTAAGTGTTCTTTCCAATCCATTTTTTCAGGGGCATCGAGTTCCCCTTGAAATTGTAGTCCTCGATTTCCACACCGTCCCAGTCTTCCATACGGAACTCCTCGCGGGAGAGAATGGTTCCGCCGTGGTTTACCACGACGACGGGCCCGACGGTGGCCAGCCGGTCGCCGTCATCCGATTCGCAGATGTCGTGGGCGAACAACCCGTCCGGTACGGCATTGCGGTCAATTCTGTCATCAGTAAATAGCACGGGAATGTCCTTGACGGTCATCGTCTCGAAGGTTTCCGTGCAAAGGTCCTCTCGTGTAAACATGCCAATGGGGCAGCAAGCCTTCCGGCACTTTGGGTATTGCATAGAGATTGGCAATAATCCCCTGTTCCAGTTCTTTTAAGTTTTTCCTGTAATCTCATTTTCTGTCAGTCTTTAATTGAATTTTACCTTCTTTATACAACTTCTGCTTGTAGCGCCGGTGTTCACGGATAATCTCCGCGTGTTTTTTCCGGTCGGGCTTGTACAGCCCTTTCGCCTTGCGTTCGTTCAACAGCTTCCTGTTACGTTTTTCATTCTCGGGATTCACGATAAAGGTCACGAGACGGCGGCTGACACCGTATTCGCGTGCCAGTTGGCGCTGGCTGAGCTTCTCCGTGTGATAGCGGTGGAAAATCTCCACCCGCTGTTCAGGTGTCAGTTTCTGCCTGCGGTCATATCGTGTCCCGCTGATGATTATCCCTGTACTTCTGTATGGCATGGCATGTTATTTTAACAATTCCACGGGAATATTTTCGTTGACGATGGTAAGTCCCTTACTCATAAGTTTCTCGGTTTTGTATTTATTTGTACAATCTCTCTTCTTGACGCTCTTTCAAAGTCTTTCGGAGATACTGCATGAGTTTTCCGCAGGGGTACAGGGCGTGTTCCCGCTGGCGGGCGTAGCTCAGGCCCCGCTTGAGAGGATCATGCCCCCGGCATTGAGGACAAGGTCGCCATAGACATAGTTCTCCCCCGTGAGATAAATATCGTGGATGGGGTTCGGGACGGTTGCCATAGTTGCTTCTTGTTATTTAACAGACCGGTCTACATTTGACCGATAGAATATTCTTTTACCAGTTGCTTTCCATATGCCTTGTCTTTCTCGGCCGCCAGGCTTGCCAGGCGGCGGATGTTCCGGTTCGCTTTTTTCACGACCTGTTCCACCGTCGGTTTAGGCGTCGCGAGTTTTCGGCAATCGCTGCAATACTGCCGGTTCCCCTTGAGCGGCTTGCCGCAAACCGGACAGCGGCGTCTGCCGTCCCGTCCGAGCACTTCCAACAGATTGTCACGTATGCCTTCCCACCATTCCCGGCGGTCGATGTCGTAATCGTAGACGGTTACCGTGTTCCCGAAGCCACGTGCTTCGACTTCAACGGCAATCCCCGTGTCTTCAAGAAGAACCCTCGACACGGGGTCGTCGTTAGGTTCGCAATGCCTGTCGTACCAGATTATGTAAGTGGGATCGTTCAGCCCGTCGGGCTCCCCGAAAGAGAGTTCCGTGAGGCCGTTGTTCACGAGGATGTCGCGGATGGCGGCTTGTAAATCTTTGATACTGTCCATTGATATTTAGTTTTATGGTTATTCCTCATTCGTCAGTTCATGTCCGGGGCATGGCCGTGTCTTTGCCCGGCTCCGTTCTTGTTTTCTTGTCCATATTTGTCATATTCCTGGTTTCATGTTTCCAGCGGGGTGAAGAAGACGGTCAGTATCACCTTCTCATCGCCCAGGTTGTACACTTCCAGGCGGTCATTCCGGATAGTCCTTTTCAGGATGCCGCCCTGATAGCGGGTATTGCGTACCTTGAAGGAAAAGTCATCGATGAACGAGCTGATGCAGTGTAGCACGTGCCCGAACTCGTCCTTGCCGTAGGCCTGGGAGAAATACGCTCTCACGTGCGTCCTCAATCTCAGGATGTAGTTCGGGGCCTTGCTTCCACCCGGCCCGGCCAGCGCTATTTTATATTTTTGCATACTTTCGTTTTGTCTAATCGTCATACCAGCCTTCGATTTCATCGAAACAGCCCTTTGTGTCCCATTCGTCCAGCAAGGTTTCGGGATAGGTCCATTCCAGGCTGTAAAACAGGTCCTGACAGACCTCCTCGTTACCCTTGCACAAGGCAAGCAGGGAGTTGCGCGTGTAACAATCCCCCGTGTGCGGGACCCGCCAGTCTTCATGGCCTTCCGCGGCGTATTCGGGGACATAGCAGACCTCGTCCGGGCAGTTGAGAAAGGCGTCCTCGTTCTTGTAGATGTTTCCCTCCCCGCCGTATTCCAGCTCGTAAAACACGCCTTCCGGGGTTTCTATTTTCTTGCCGATCTCTATCATACCGTTATCGTTTCGTGGGTGTATATAATCACCATCCGGGCGGAGAACACCTTGTCGCGAACCGTGGGATTGGCGATTGCCCAATCGGAATGAAAGCGCATGTCCGGAATGGACACGGTGTCCACGATAGCGCCGTCCTCTTCCAGGCGGATGTAGTCCGGCTCGTACAGGTCACAGAGGAATTTGCCGTTCGTGTCGCTGATGGCGTATACCTTGCCGTCAAGGGCGGCCGTCATCTCCTCCTCGTTGCGATAAACAAACAGGTATTTATAACCCGACTCCATCTCCCGTGTAATCCGTTCGTGCAGCTCCCCGGGACTCAACGTCCGGAGCCTTGAAACGACAACCCCGACACATTCTACGGCATCATAGCTGTCCAGGGCATCATGGCAGGTGGTTTTGAATTCTTCTTCGGGTCGGTCCACGAGATTGATGGTACGCACTTCCCGCCCGTACCCGCCGAGCAGGTAAAAAGGCGTGTTGTCCCATAGTTCCTTTTTGACAGAGAGCGGCAGGGAGCATTCCCTCGTCTGGCGATTCGCCGCAATGTACATTTTCAGACTCTCCCCGCATTCCATGCGGAGGATGTGCTGGGTGAATTCCCCAAATGTCATAATTTTGATCCCCTCACAGTTTTCCGTGAAGAAATCCGGTTTTATCCTTTCCATTATCTTGTCTTTTATTTTAAGATTAGCGTTGTCGGCAGTAAAAGGGGTGGAGTATTCACCTCCTTTTATTAAAAAAGGCCGCCGCGGCCGAAACCGCGACAGCCCGTCATCATAATGGCAACCGATGAACAATGTTATGCCGTTGTCGTTATTCATCCTCGTAATACGGTACCCCGTGCCTTAGCACCGTTTTCTCCATCTCTTCCCACCACACCTCGCTATGACGCTCCTTGTTGAAATTGATGGGTTCATTTTCGCCGAGTCTCAGACGGTCACGGGTTTCCATTTCCGTTTCCCACACGATCCGCTCCATCTGCTCGTCCGTGACATCATAGGTATCGAACGGGACCGGCAGGGATTCCAGCTTCCGGCGCGACAGCTCGGAGGCGCCGTGGACGAAAACTTTGTCGTAGAAGTCGTCCTCTCTTGGCGGACGTTCCGGCAGGTCGTCGAGATAACCCGATTCGCACAGGTAGTTCTCGTCGTGCCTCCGCGTCTGGCGGTTGTTCTCGAACGTTTTCAGGTCCTCTGCCGTCAGGCGGAATTCCTCCTTCTTGCGCCGTAAATATTCCATGACCTTCCCGAACGAGGAAAACGGGGCGAGAAGCCGCATGGAAGAACGGCTGTGCCAGGCATCGCTCCTGTACAGCAGGTAGACCTGAGGTCGGTTCCGGGCTAATTCCTCACGGTGTTCGTTAAACTCATACAGGGCGTTGTCGAAACTTCCGAACGTCAGCCGGATTTTGTCCTCGATGGATACGAGCTCTTTATACTCCTCAAAGCGTTCTTCCACGTATTTGGTAAAGCTGCTGTCCCCCAGGGCGCGTTTCATTGTCTCGTCATCAGGGGAGAGAGCGATGTCGGCACCGGTAAAATCATCGGCCGAGAGCACGTGTTTCTGCTCGTTGTACTCGTCTTCCGCCCGGCTGACGGCCAGCCCGGGTGTTTCCTCCTCGACCTCCACGATTCTGCGCAGGGTCTCCTCGATGACTATCTGATATTTATTCATGCCGCATTCTCCTTTCCCGCTACCCGTGACGACCGGATCTCGTTTTTCAGCTCGGACAGAGAGTGGCTCATCTCGATACCCGTTTCCAGTTGTGCGGTATAAAACACCCTTTCTTCCAGCAGTTCATTGGCGTAGATGGCGACTCCGTCCTCTTCACCTACCTTCTCCACAGTATAATATCCGTTAAACTGGTACGGTTTGAGTTCTTTCGGGACGGACGGCTTGACAAATGAAGCATCGTTGTCGGCTATCAGTTTTTCCAGCCACGTGGTATGGAATGTGCCGATGGGACATTCAAACAGCGTTACCGGCCGGAATGCCTGCGGGGTACGACGGGTCACAACAAGCACCTGGTAGGTGTTGTAGCGGATACCCCGTTCACTACGGATACCGATATAGGTGTTCCCGAGCTTGCAGTAGGTGTCGTTCTCGCGGAATTCCCGCAGGTGGGAGAAGGAGACCTCGCCTCCGAAGAATGCCTCTTCCAGTCCCGTTTCGTTCCGGAACTCGGCAATGAAACGCTGCGGGATATATTCACGGTAATATTCGTTTTTCCGGTACAGCCGTTGTGCCTGCTCCAGAGGTATCAGTTCCGGTCTCACTTCGGAGAGATGATGTCCACTGTATTCCAACGCTTTGTACACGATTTCCCTCGTTTGCATCTGCTTGGGCATCCGGGAGAACCAACGGAAAGAGGTGCCGTGCACCATACAGTATTCCACAAACTCCGGTGTCCACACGGATTCCGGAAACTCGGGCGTCTCGATGTTCTTGCGCACATAGGTCTTGCAGACCTCTTCGGTAAGGAGGTGTTTGTCATCCTTACGGAGATGGATGTTGTCCCTTTCGTCGGCTTCCAGGGCTTTGATAAGCCTTGCCGAAGTCTGGAAGTTCTCCGGCAGGTATTTAAAGGCGCGGGGCTCCTTGAGGACAATTTGGTCAGCCATCTTGTCGTCCATCAGGTGAAAGATGGTTTCCTTGTGGTTTTCCATAATCCCGTTTCGTTCGTACTGGCCGTGACAGATGGAGAGTTTTCCGTGTATGATGGCGTTCGTAACGGTAGTGTAATCATAGTAGGCGGGAGGCACGAGGCTGAAATCGAGGCTCGCTATCTTCAAGTAGTATTCTCCGTATTTGTAACGATTGGGAACCAGCACGTCCAGATCCTCGGCTTTCAGACCGGAGGAAAACAAGTCCAGATAGAACCGCCGGTTCAGTATGGCAGCGGGAACAAAGCTCAAGAAAATTTGCACCCGCTTAATATCGTGAGTCGTCTGGTACCCGCCGTACCTGCCGTGCCGGTAAGAACCAATGACACGGGAGTAGACGGACGTTATGCCTTTACGAACCAGTTCGGCGTTCCAAAGCGACGGTTGGAACAGGTGCAGGTACTTGATCCCGGCATCTTTCCGTTCTAACAGGTTTTCCAGCATCGTGGATGAACGGAGTTTTTTCGGGACGTGGACGATGTTGTCGCAGTCTTTCCTGACGGCGAACTCGCAAAGCTGCTCACCGCGCAATTCTTCCGGGATATTGGAGAGCTGGAATGTATCCCAGCTGTAACTCTTTTCATTGCGGTTGATGATGGACATGACTGCTTCTTCTGTCAGATATCGGTGCGGAAGGCAGTCCAGCAGTTTGAGATTACCCTCTTCAATAGCCGCCTGAGCAATTTCCTGTGTCACCAGATGTTCAGGAAGATTGGCTACGGCCGTATAAATTTCTTTTCTCATGACCTATGATCTGTTTAATGGGTGATTGATAGTTGTGACGAGTCGCTTGTCACGGAACACGAAATACGGCTCGTTGTTTTCTTTTGCCTTGGAAAGCAGTGTATTCCATGTTGAGATTTCCGTGTCGGGAAGTGCGTGTAGTTGCCCGTCCCCGCTCATTCGGGTTATTGTCAGGGCGGATAAGTTCCCATTTTTCCCGCTATCCAGGGATTCCGGCAGGGATACGGAAAGTTTCCCGGCCCTGAAATGGTGCCATTGTCCCTCTTTGAACAGGAATCCTTCCGCTTCGAGTTTCAGCAGTTCCTCCCCCGAATCGACATATCTCGGCAGGTGTTTGCCCTTCTTTTCCTTGTCGTCACGAATCCTTGCACGGCAATACACCTTGTCGTAATAATCTTTGGGTTTGCCGAAGGGAGTCGGTCTGAGCGTGACCAGATTACCCAGGTCGATCAGCGCGGAGACCCTGGACTCTTTCGGGTAGAAATTTTTCAGAATGTGCGGCAGGTCATAATTGTAAAATCTCGGTACGGAAATATACCTGATGACACCGTCCGGCTGTTGTTGTGCGATGATAACCATATCGATAATTTTTAGTTTAACTTACTTTTTGTGCGCCCCAGCAGATGTGGAAATTACCTTTCTCGTCTTTCTCGCGTCTGAAGAGGGTTTCTATGATGTCGGGAGAGATGTCGAACTCCTCGAAGATGTCCGATTCCTCCGTTACCTTCCCGTTTTTGACGAACTCGTTCAACCGTTCCTTGGCGAGCACCAGTGCCATCAGGTTCTGTTCGATGGAATCCCCGTAGGTAATGTAATGGACATGGCGCATACCTTCCGAGTCCAGACGGATGAAGCGGAAGTAGAATTGCTCCATGCGCGGGATGTTCCAGAGCAGGGATTCGATAATGATGTCCTCGCAACCGGGAACATTGACCGAGCTTCTCAGGCTCTGCTGCGTGCAGACCAGAATACCGTCCATCGTCTTCTCGAACCTGTCGAGCAGGCGCTGTCGCGTCTTGAAGCCCACGTTTCCACGTATGACGAACAGTGGTCTTTGCGGGAAATGCTCCTTGAGAAATTCCTGGTACATGGCCACCGCATCGAGCGAGGTACAGCCGATGGCGACCTTGCCGCGCAGTTCATAGCGCAACTTGCGTCCGATCAGCTTGGCCTTTTCCGGATAGGGGTCGCCATGGTAACCGCTCATCTTGTGCGGAACCGAACAGGCTTTGATAAGGAGCTGTATCTGGCGTGCGATTTTGAGATGGGATTCTTTTCTCTTGTCCGTCATCGGGCTGAAATAAAGATGCAGGATTTCATGGAATCTCTCCATGATGGTACGATATACCGCCCGTTCACCCTCTCCGGGGGTTACGGTGTAGTTGATGATTTCGTATTTATCTCCGGCGAACTCCTTGAATTTCCGTGTAATGATGGTTTTGTCGATGAGTTCGGAAAGGTGGGTCTGGTTGTATATGTCCTGGTTGTGTTTCTCCACCCCGAATACGGTAGCCTTGCCCGGGCAGAAGCTGGCACGGAACAGCCTTGCACCGCCACGTGCGGGGAACGGACGGAGACAATGCTCGTTGTATTTCTCCGAAATGTTCCGCTCCTTGTCCTCGAAGTACACCCGTGAGGCGTAACAAATCATGTTTACGGAGTTGTTGTACATCAATTCAAACTGCGAGTAGAGCTCCACGATCGAGTTGCGCGTTGTCGTGCCGGTGGCCAGCAGCTTGAATTCGGCCCTGCGGAACAGTTCCATTGTCAGACGGGTCCGCAGGGCGTAAGGGTTGGTTATTTCGTCCGACTCGTCGAATATCAGGCATATTTTGTTGGAGCGACGCTTCATGAATGTTTTGAGGGCCGCCTTCAAATCACCCAGCATCGTCAACGACACCAGCACGAACATGCCGGCCCCGACAGCTTTCAGATGTTCGGGGCGGCTGACGGTAACGAACGGTTCGCCGTGGCGTTGCAGGAAGGGTTCCCATGTCATGTGTATGGCGATGGACGGTGCCAAAACCACGGTGTTTTTTGTCCGCGTATCACGAAACTTGGCGTAGTGGTATGCTACGGCGGTTTTACCGGAGCCTTGCTGCCAGTTGAGAAGCGCGTAGCGTTTTTGAAAGACCAGTCCCATGTCGTGTTGTTGCAGCGCGGTGAATTGGCATGTCTGCATGTCCTTGTTCAGGAAGCTCAGGGAAGCGATCCGCTCGTCCAGCGCGGTATCCCGCTGCATAGCGGTGAATTTTACCGACTGGAGTTCGTAAGCCCTGCGTTTCTTGGCGATGAAGCGTTCTGCCATTGCGTATTGTTCCTTCTGGCGCGGGGTCATTTCCGGGAGTGCCGGGAGCGGTTTCTCTCCGATGAGGATGTCGTTCAGGGACGAGTAGGTGTGTCCCACTCTGTCCAGCAAGTGCGGGGCGTATCCTTTCAGTTTGAAGCCGTACGAAGTCTTTACCAATGCCACTTCTTTACGGGGAATAATGTTTTGGTCGCGGATGTGGCGCCGCAGGACGCCCAGTACTTTTTTGTAGGTCAGTTTCCGGCGTTCCCACGCTTTGTACTCTTCCACCGTGCAGTTTTCAGGCGGACGCTGGTTGCGGAACCTGGAGACCAGTGCAACGGACTTGTCGTAATGTTTTTGGAGTGCCTTGTGGGTCTTGATTTCGTACAGGTATTTTTTCAGCCGGTACTCGAACTCGCGGTTTTCCGCCATCGTTTCTTCCGAGATTTCCTGATGTAACAGCAGTTTAATCTCTTCCCGGATGCCTCTGCCTTTCGCGATCCGCTCTCCCAGTTGCTCCATCGTGCAGAACTCCTCTGCACGGTAAGGTTGCATCTCGATGTGTTTGGATGCCCGCAAAAATGCCATGATTTTGGTGTCGAACTTCGCCACACCCACCCGCTTGAAGGCATCGGACGGGAGTTTTGTCTGCCCGATGAAGGAGAAATCCCGGTTTATGGCGTTGATTCTCGTTTTGTCCCAGAATTCGTCTTTCAGGAACGTGGCGGGAACGATCATCAACAGCAGACCGGCGGGGTTCAGCATCCAGTAAGCTTTGTTGCAGTAGTGGAATTGTGAAGGGGTGCCGTCGAAATCGAGGTTGAATGGCGGGTTACCGATCAGGATGTCGAAACGTTCCTCCATTTCACAGGTACGGATGTCCGCGACATTGATGTGCGCGTTCGGATAGAGGAATCTGGCGACTTTGACCGCGTCAGGGTCTATGTCGAAACCGTAGGCGTTATACGGGTTAGGCAAGAAATTGAAAAAGTTTCCCATACCGCAGCACATATCCAGAATCATGTCCGTGGATTGCGGGCAAGCGGCATCGACCATCGTCCGGCAAATCTCGTGCGGCGTGAAGAACTGGCCCATTTCCTGTTCCCGCTTGGCTTCGGCATACTCGGAATAGGAAGCGAAATCCCCTTGTTTCAACGTGTGAAGTCCGCCGTGCCCGGTGTAGGAATTATACACGGTTTCGGCTGTAAACTCGGACGAACCGGAATCAATGGCCGCCAGAATTTTCTCGTTAACCGCTTGCCTGACGGATTGCGATATTTTCAGTGGATGAATCTGGTACATGTTGGAAGTATTTATGAGGTGTATGATAGCAGTGATTCCTTGATTCCCGAGGACAAGTCAGAGAAATTCATGCTTTGTATCTCTTCATACTGCATGCCCAGGAACTCGGCGAAAGCGTCGCACTGGGCCTCTATCCGACGTTCCATGGTTTCTTTCGTTTGCTTGTCTCTCGCTTTTCGGTACGCCTTTACCAGCACCTCGACAGTTTCATCGAAATCCCCGAAGTCGTAGTTGGCGGTGCGCATCTCGGAAAACAGTTCTATTGTCTTTCCGTTAGGCAGCGTGTAGTTCAGAGATCTTGTCTTTGCATTTATTTTTTCGGGTGCCTTTACCGCTTTGAGTTCTTTGTCGGTTGCCGTACGGCAGAGCGGCAGTTTCCCGGAGGCGGTTTGCTTGCATCCCTCGACGAGCCGTCCTTCGGATACCATCTTCCCGTACGTTTCCCTGATATAGCGATATACCGGGGAGGTATTCGAATAGACGGAACCCCCACGGAGCGTCTTGACGCGCAGTTTTTCGACGAGTATTTCCAGCACCTGTTCCCGGCTCTTGTACAGGTTACGGCGTTTGGTGCGGAAGGCGTCGAGAAAGACACCCCCGATAGTCATATCATGCGTCTCGTGGTAATACGCGAGCTCTTCCTCCTCCGTCAGGTCGAGAATCTCGCCGTAAGTGTCCGTACACAGGTACTGGAAGGTCGTTCCTTGTGTCAGGATCTTCTCGATAAGTCCCATGTGCTCTTTAAGAACGGGACCCGATAGCGATTGCGGGTGGCAGTACAGGCATGTCTTGCCGAGGTACACCTCGGGACAGCCGTCTTTGTATTTGCTTTCCTTGACGCTGAACCCTGTTTCCGTGAAAAGGCGCTTCACCTCGTCGAAGAAGCGCCCGGCTTTCTCTTCCGGCATGCGACCGCCGTCATAGCCGGACTCGACACGGAAGTACGTGTCGATATATATAGGTTTGTCCATTTGCAGTTCTGATTTTGATGTGTTTCTATATTAAAGCGTAGCCCGTAAACCGAACGGATGGTTTTCGGCATCGTGGGTAATATTGTCATAGACGTATGGAATCGAACACCTTGTCGATGTCCTCCTGTGCCAGGCCGATGTACCGGCGGGTGGTTTCCAGGTTGGAGTGCCGGAATATCTGGTTGAGCAGGATCAGGCTCTCGGCCGAGCGTCCCATCAGCTCGTAGACGTACCGCCCGAAGGTCTTGCGGAAGGTATGCGTGGAGAATGCCCTGATCGGCAGCCTGTACCTTACCCGGAAGACCTTGAGCAGCCTGTTGATGTATTCCAGCGAGTAGGGTTTCCCGGTACGCGGGCTGAGGAAGATGTACTGTTCGGGATCGGGTTGTCCGAGCATCCCGTACAGGAAACGGTTCTTCTCCTGCACGTCCCTGTTGAACTTGATCAGGCGGTTTTTCTTTGTTTTCTGCTCGACGCGGGCCATGGTGCTTTTCCCCAGGATGTCTTTCCAGCGCAGGGCTCTCACGTCGGAGGCCCTGCATGCCGTGCAGAACGACAGCCAGCAGTACGTTTCCCACAGGTACTCGCCGTCCTTCTCAAGCCCGCGGACCAGCCTGTTATATTCCGCTATGGGAAGGTAGTCCGCTGTCGTGAGTTGTCCCCGGATGCGTGTCATGGCCTATGAATCGCGCATGGCGATGAGCTGTTTGACATCCCGTATTTTCTCTTTCAACTCCGCTTCGCGGCGGAAGGACGGCGTGCATTTCGCACGCCGCCCTCCCGTGCCCCAGCCCGTGTTGTCGATGACACCGTGCAGGCGCGATTTCTCTTTGTGCAGGCTCTTCTCAAGCCGTTCGAGCCGTTTTTCGAGCGTCGCCCGTTTATACGTTCTTCCTGCCATGATACCGTGTCTTGTCAGTTAAGTGAACCCGAAAGCATGACCTCTGCCAGCGCCCCGTTCTGGGGAATCATCGCCGGAAGGTCAGTCCTGCCCGGTTTATAAAGTTCAGTCGCGCAGTTGTACACGTCCCACGCCGTGAGCGTCTGTTTCTCTTCGGCGAGTTTGAGCAGGTCCTCGGTGAAGATAGAAATCTGGGACTGGTTCAACGGGTAGGTTTCCACCTTGGACGAGAGGCGCTTGTCGGAGCTGTCATGCGAGACCCGCAACGCCGTCAGCAGGCCGATGTAGGCGTACATCTCCACGGGTGAGACTTTCTTCTCCTTCAGGCGGCGGATACGCTCCCTGTCCTCGTTCATCTGTTCCTCGAAGTTTGAGAGCCACCCGTCCACGCGATCGAAAAGTTCCTCGGTGGTAACCTTGTCTTTCCCGTAGTTCGACACGCTGCGCTCGGGGGAAAGGATGCACTGGTTGTGGCACACGAGCACGCACGGGCCTATCGCTGCCTGGATGCCATCCTGGTGGAAGGCCACGACCAGCGTGGTGGTCAGCTCGTCCGTCTCCCAGTTCTTGATGCGGATGGTCGCGTATACCCGGCGCAGGACGTGCGCCTCGACGGCGTTCTCGCCATATTTCTCTTCCACCTGCGGCAGGACGACCACGCCGGGCTGGGCCTTGTTCTTGTTCTGGGCGGCGAAGATTTCCTCCACCTCGTAATTCAGGTTGTACTTCTTGCAGGTGTCAGCCAGACGCTCTATCACCTCGTAGTGGTAGATGCCCTTGACGGGGTTACCGTAAATGTCATTCTCCTTGTGCGTGCGGCGGAGCGTGTCGAGCGTCATCACCTCGACGTTGTTGTTCTGGAAGTCGAACTGCACGGGGGCAGTCATGGTTTCGAATGTTGTTGCCATAATGATTGATATTAAAATAGTTATACAATAAGAAAGGCGGTGAACTGTTGTTCATCGCCTTTTCAGGATTCATTTTGTGGGTTCAGGCAGGTAGCACCTGCATATCAGGTCCGTGATACTCGGGTAATACGCGTTGCCATAAGTTCCGTGTGGTCCGCAGCGGGCAAGGAAGCGGAAGTAAAAATCTACCGGCCGCCGGTAGTCCGTCTGTATTTTGGTTTTCAGCAGGCGGTAGGCGTACCCGTCAGAATTTTCCACCTTGACCTTGCGCCCGTTGAAATAGTAGTTTCCCTCCCCGTCCGAGGAGAACAGCACCTCTTTCGTCGCGGGACGTTCGTCGGCAACCACCCGGAAGAACTCCCCGGGGGAGCGGCAGTCCTGGTATTCTATCGGTATCGGGTCACCCTCCTTCAGTTTTCCGTTCAGTTTGTCAAGCAATGCCTTGATGGCGGGCGTGTAGATGTTCTCCGATTGGAAACATCCCGTGCCACGCCAGTGTTCCTCAAAAAGCCTGCTGATTTCAAGGAGCCGGGAGAGGGTTTCCCGGGCGGTCTGGGGTTTGTTCGTCAGGTATGGAATATGCTCGGTTGCTAATACGGGAAGCGACAGGAAATCTTCCGGTTGCAGTTCCCTCTTCTGGTGCAGGTTATAGTGTCCCTCGAGCAGGGAGTCGAGGTCGGCCTCCTGCAAATTCCCGTCCGTCCATGCCAGGCAGCCCTCTTTCTTGCAGCCCGGACATTTATCCGCTCCATACGGCAGGAGCATCACCTTGCCGCAATCGGAACAGGTAACCAGGTCGCCACGCTCTGTATAAACATCTACTGTTTCCATCCTCAATCCTCCACGTAAGGCCATTCGAGATGGCAGTCATTACAAATCGCCACGCCCTCGTCGTCCAGAATGTCTATGTCGGTAACCCCGCATTCGGGGCATACCGGTGTCTTTGTTTCTTTCATTTGTCTCTATTTTTTAGGTTTTACATTTTCTTAATCACTGGTAGCGGTACCCAGCACGCCGACGTGCCGAAATCACGTATCCCGTTCTCGTCTTGGATAAGTTCGTACTCTTCTTTCCCGATGTACTCCTGGGAGTCCGGCCAGCACACGGCACGGTAACACTTTTCCGGCTTGGGAGATTTCCCGAATTCCCGGATGTATTCCGCCTCGGGGACATAGCGTGCGCCGTTGTCCCCGCTGTTCCACGAGGGGTAACCGGTTTCGCTTTCCTCGAAAGAGGAGGCATCCTCGGGAAATTCGACCAGCACGTATAACTTGTCGTCCCATGTCTGGAGACATGTTTCACAGTGGAACATGCCGTTATGGCTATCAAAACGGAAATTCTTCGAACCGCACTTCGGGCAGTTGGCATCCTTGCTTTTGGGAAACTCCAGGATTTCGCCGGCAATGATGTCCAAACTGGTCCAGTAGAGTTGTTCCTTGTAATCTTTTGACATTCTGGCGGCCAGTTCCATCATCTGTCCGTCGTCTATCTTTTGGATGTCGTACCCTTTCGCCTCCAGGTCTTCCCGGTGCACGAAAGAGATCGGGAAGTACCCTCCGGACAGCCGTTGTTGTAATCGACGTTCCTCTTCCGTGGGATTTTCCTTGGCGTCGAAATACGCTTTTACCTCGTCTAAAATTGTTTGAACCATATTCTATTCGTATTACATGTCCGTTATTTTTTCCTTGTAGAACCCGTCGACGGCAAGCAGGTAATCCCCCGTGTCCCAGTCGGTGCCCGCGTGCCTCGTCTCGAACTCCCCCGCCCAGCGGATGATGTCCGATACCACGGCTCGGGAATCCCTGCCTTCCCAGAGATTCTCCGCCCCGGCATTGTAGGCCAGATCCACGACCGTTTCCAACAGTTTGCGGTTGCCGTTGCACTCCCTGCCGAGGGACAATAGCCACAGCTTCACGTCCACTGCATCCTCCTCGACGGTTTCGTTGTGCAGGCACGAGCACTGCCCCTGGCCGTTATGGCAGACCAACACCGGGTGTCCGGTATCCGGACAGACACGTACCAGCACCTCGCTTGGCGCCAGCAACTCCGCATCCCGGTCCCGACGTGTATGCGGGAGGGCAAGGAGTATCCTGTTAAGGATTTCCTGCTCCTCCGCCGTCCGCGGACCTTTCATTTCCAGCCGGAGGCGGATGTCTTCAAGTAACTTGTATAGCATGATTATTCTTCGTTATGATACTTTTTCCAAATTATCCTTTTCTCGTCATAACTTCTCCCGTTCCACCATTCTTCACATACGGTAATCTTGTTGTCATCGACATCGGCGGCAATGAACCCGTACTCTTCCAGCCAATGGGCGATCTCGAATAACCCCTCGATTTGTACATTCTCGACGGGTTCGTCAAAATCTTCGCCGGCTTCACCGTTGAGCGTGCAGAGCAGTTTTCCCGTCCCGTCCCCAACGAGGTCGGGAAATAACAATTCGGCATGTATGCCGTCATTTCCCGGTAAAGTGTGTCGTTATCTTCAGGAAATGCGCGTTCTGTATTCGTTATCGGTTGTTCGGTTTTCATACTTGTTCGATATTGGTTTTACTTCGTTTGTATATCGGACATCGTGCCCGATACCTGCATTGGCCCCGGGCGGCATTGAGATGCTCCCCATGCCATTCCTCCCAGGCTTTCACCCCGTCGGCTATCAGGAACGCGATCAGTTTCATGCAACAGAAACCCCGTTCCCGGTGGTTCGCGTCATGGAGGTTGGCCAGCCCGTTATCTCTGGTTCTCATGATGAACCGGTATTTTAAAACCACGATACATGCACATAGGCATCGCTCTGGTCACTGTCATCGATTAGGGAATCAAGTATTTCTATAAGCTTCTCCTTGCCTATTCCGATTTTCGCCAGTTCCGCGCTGAATTTTCCCGCGTGTTCCCGGAACACCCCGTCACGTTCCGCGATATGCAGACGCAATTCCTGCAAGTCGGAACGCCTCACCACGAACTCTTTCGTACAGATGTCCTCTGCCGAGTTGTCAACATTGAACATTCGCAGAATACGATAAAGAGCATCCTGCCCGGCACCTCCACTCATTCCCGGGCGCTTGTATTCGATTTGCCAAACTTTGGCTACATGTAAACAGGCCATTATCTTTTCGTTTTTCGGATTTGTTGTCTTACGCGGTGTAGCATCGCTTCGATACCGCGGATGTTCACCTCGTTCTCCTTCAGTTTGTAATAGTAGGCGTTTGCCTCGTTGTAGTCTTCCCGTGCCTTGCGCAGTCTGCTCTCTTTGGCATTGCAGACCTGCTCGTAGGACAAGTCGTAACCGATGAATTCGTCCATAAAGAGGGAAACCGTACGCCCGTGGTAGTCGTCTGCGCGGGTTTCCACCACGGCATGGATGATGTCATCGCACCGCTTGCCGAGCGTCCTTAGCACGTCGCTGATATGCCGGTCGTGGTACTCGTACCCGAAGAAACGGACGTAACTTTCGTGTTCCTGCCGGTCTGTCTTTCCCGCGTAATACTCGTACCACCGGGCATCGCACTTGGTGTGCCGCCGGGTGACCTTGAATATGGCGTACTCTTCACCGATCCATGTAAAACGCGAGAGTACCTCGCTTGCCTCTTCCCCGTGATAGCAATCACGCCAGTTCAGCGCCTCGGTCTGGCCGAGCGGGCGGAATGACTGTTTGGTAATCCACTGCCCGAAACCTTCGCGTGTGACATGTGGGAGTTCTTTCCTGACCTTGCCCCATGCCTCGTTACATGCCTCGTCCAGTGAAGGGAAACTTTCGGGAAAGCGTTCCCTGTCCGTGCCGTCACGCAGTACCTCGTTCCAGTCCTTGTCGCATATGACAAGGGTGAGACCCGTCCTTACGTGAGAGTCCCTCTCGCAATATCCGTGGGGAGCATCGCGTAACGTGTACCATTCCTTCGGGCCATAACCGTCATCACGCCCCAGATAGCGTCCGGGCTTGCCTTCCCCCGTCTGTACTTCCCACACTTCCGTGCAGTTTCCACGGTCGATATGGTGCAGGCGTACCTTAATTTCCTTACAATCTCGTTTTTCTTCCATGTCATTCATTTTTAGGATGGTCTGTCTTTTCCTTTTCGAGAATCAGGCAGATTTCTTCGAGGTCATGCTCGTTGTCTATCGGTTGCCCGTATTCCGTATCCACGATGACCACCCCGACATTGGCAAGGTGGCATCCTGCTATCGTTTTGTCATAATCGCTCCATTCGGGATTGATTTCTGTTACCGTGTTGAATTCAAGTCCGTATGATGTCTTCATTGTATTTTCAGTCATTATGCGTATTTTTCTATTCTATGCTGCCGCTTTGTTCAGCCCGTCGATAATATGCCTGCACTGGGCTTCCAGTTCTTTTAGACATTCCGTGCCGTAGAATCCCCAACAACTGTCCAGTTCATTGTCATCGTCACTTTCCGGTGTAATGCGATACCCGAAGACTTCCCCGGTATAGTAGTTGTCAAGGGTTCTGATTTCGTCTTGCAGGTGTCCCTCGATCCGTTTCCTGCGTTCCGCAGTGATGTTCTTCCACACGTACTCCTGGCGTACCTTGTCCAACGGGACAGCGATAATGCCGAAAAATCCGGAGTCCCACGGGCAACTCAGCGGCGAGGTGGATATCGTAATGCCGCCATGGTCGTAGAGGTAGACCGGAAGGGCGACGTATTCCTTCAGGAACGACTCCCGGAAATTTCCGATACGCCCCTGGAAAACCTCATTTATATCGAAGTGGTCGTCGAACTCCTTTTCCGGCCGGTAACGGCGATGCGCCGTGTAGAGCGTGCCGAGGTTGTCATATTTCTCACGCGGGCTTCGGACATCATCATCGTAATAGATATTGATATGGTATCCTTTATACTCTATCCGTTCATACAGGTTCATCTCTTTATGTATTAAGTTTATGTTCTTTATTGTTGCCGTTCATCGTCCGGGGGGAATTCCCCGGTACGGTAAAATATCTCCCCGAGACGGTCGGCCCGTTCCGCCAGACCTTTCTGCCGGATTGCAGACACGGCCTTGTATGCCGCTTTCTCGTACATGCCCAGCAGCACCGGTTCGGGCAGACATTTCGTCCGCCATACCTCCTGTGCCGTGGCGAGCATTTCTACCTTGCAGCCTAAATGGGCGGCCGTGATAAGGATAAGGGCGTAGGCGATGTAATTGGGAATGCCTTGATCGGGTACGGGGGACAGGATATCCAGCTCCGAAGCATAGACCTCCGCTTCGCTCGTACCGTTCCCGATAACTATCATGCGTTCGTCGAAGTCCGCGGTATCTTCTTCGGTGAAGTCCTTGTTGTACTCGTCTTTGGGGTCTATGACCGTGTATTCACCGGATGTTTCCCCGGCAGGGTCGTTCCAGTAGACCCGCTGTCCTTTTTTGAATGTTCTCATTGTTCTTCAATTTAGATATTGTGCCCATCGGTTTTAGCGGCGCGGACGATTATTGATGGATTTTCTCAATCGTCCGGTTCAAGCTCGTCTTCATAGACTTCTATTTCTTTCCCGCTCTCGCGGATTCGTACCAGCCACGTGTACTGGAACTGTTCCACCAACTCTACGCGGCGGTATCCCTTGTAAGAGACTTTCAGCGTGGCGATGTCTCCCGGTTTCATATCAGGCCACGATTTCGAACTGGACATGGAAATGGAACTCGCTCATCAGCTGACAGATATGCGGAACTGATTTCGGGTCTTCCCCGTAGGGGTAGAAAATGGTGCGGCAGCGTGTCAGGCAGCGTACGCCCTGTTTACGCAGCCGCTGCAGCAGGTAAGTCCTGCGCCGTAGTTGTTTTTTACTCATGATAAAAAGTTTTAGTTATGAATTAGAATAGAGGTATGATTGCCTTTACGGGGGGATTGCTGATTTGTTCAGGCCCTCACACCATACCGCTTACCAAGCGGGTGGAAAAGGGCGGGATTATTTCTTTCGCCATTCCGCCGTTTTCTTCCGGACATCGATGCCGTTGTCATCGAGCATCTTTTTCAGCGTGGCCAGCAGACGCCATCCCTCGCCGTCCTTGTAGGCCTCGGCCTTTGCCGTGAGGAATGCCAGCGACTGGTACTTGTCCAGACGTTTTCCCAGGTCGTTGACGGCCGTGCAACCGTGAAAGCGGATCAGGTTCTGCATGGTGAAGAACGCGCCGGCTCCCTTGTAGGCGTTGACCCACTCCTTGCACTGGGGCGTGTCGTATGGCATCTTGAAGCGGTGCTTGTCGAACCTCTTCGCGGCGGCGTACAACTGGGCGGCGTCCTTCGCCTCCCGGATACCGTGTACGAGTGCTTGCAGCGGACGGTAGACCTTGGCTTCAAGGTCAGCCACGAAGATGTTGCGGTTGCCGACACGTTTGTAGGGAATACCCTTGCATTTCCTCGTTTTCTGGGCATCGACACGTTTTTTGAGCTGTTTCACATGATTCTCGGCCATCGCCGCCACGACGCCGGTATTGAACCAGCGGTTGCGGTCGGTGAAGTTCTCCGGGTCGTACCCCGCCATCTTCATCTGCGCGTACAGCTCGTCCAGCAGCATCTTCCACTGGTACTCGTGGCCCAGGCGGTGGATCATCTCCGTCACGCCTACCGGCTCACCGGAACGGTAGTCCGTGCCGGCCATCATGCGGAACATCTGCGCCATGACCCAGCGGCGGAACAGGCGGCGGTTCGGAACATCGCCCTGGATGGCAATCAACCTGAAAAGAGGGTCGTCGTCATCCAGCACGGTCAGCCGCCCGTCCTTGTTGGAGGCGACACGCTCGCCCCCGTTGGCGCCCTGCATGGCAAAGAGGTTACTCACGTCTACGCCGACGGCACGGAGCGCCTCGATGCGCTCCTTCGCGGTCTCGGGTAGTTTCTTCACCTGTCGGGGCGGCGTGTCCTATCCGGTAACTTCCGGGTACACGATACCCAGCCCGGAATTTTTTCCGATAACGGTTGCCACGACCGTCTTTTCCTTGTCCGCGATGGCGAACTCCGTCCCGCAGCGCGGGCACAAAACTTTCGTTTCTTTCTTCTTGTAGCTCATTTTTAGTGTTGTTTGTTGTTAAATTACAGTCCGGTTCCACCCAATGTCTGAGTATCACCAGATCCCTGTCCGTTTTTCCCTGCCAGAACCAGCTGCCCATCGTTTCGGGGTTCCACTCCAGCCCGTTGATAAGCTGGCAAAGCAGGTATAGTTCCAGTTCCGCCTGCGCCTTGTCGCGGCGCTCGCCGTAAAGCATGTCCCCGTCATCGAGGTCCGCCTCCGGCAAGCCCCTGAAATACTGCCTCGACTTGCTCTCGCTGCGCCCGGAGGGTACGGAGTGCTTGTAACGGCGGTACAGTTCCTCCAGCCTCGAGAGCACCTCGTCTGCCGTGCAGGGCGCGACACCCAGTTCCCCGTCGTACCGGCCTTCACGGATAATGTACCTCCCGTCGATTCTCAGGCTCCGGCGGGGAAAGTCTATCTTGAATTTTGCGCCGCCCTCGACGGCACGGACAGTTTCTTGATAGATGTCGTTCATGGTTTTGTCGCTGGTTGTTGTCTAAAAGCCATAAGGCTCACTTTCAGATTTTCATTGATTATGAAACGCCTGCCGCATTCGCAGACGATATGGGTATCTGTAACCCGCTTCACTACTCGAGTAACCTCTTCATGGCTGGTATGAGGTTTCCCATCCATGTAGCCGTTTTCGATATCACCCGAAAGGTGGTACCATTTACCGGTTTCAATTTCTTTTGCTGTCATTTTTATCCGTTTGAATATGTATTTAAAAAAATGCACTCGAACCGCCAGCGCATGGCTTTATATTTCCGATGAATACAGTGTTGCAGTCGGTCCTGAACCGGGTGATCGCCTGGCTCAGGACCACGATTGACGACTGTATGCTGAATTCCGGTTCCTCGTGCGACACCCGGTTGCGCTACCGTTTTCGGTCCCGTTCAGGCCGGCACGTGACTTTACTCGTTCGATATGGGCAGTTCTTGCTGCTGGCCCGTGACGCTCCGCCTGCTGGTAAGCAGGTGGGAGGAACTGGCCGCAGATTATAGAGCTGCGCGATTGAAATCCTGACCTTGACCGTTTTCCCCCGTGCCGGGGCGTGATTCTCCGAACATGCCGGCACATGGCTTTACCTTGTCGATATCTCCCGTGACGGAAGCCTTCGTGGGGGTGACGTATAACGTTAGGGATACGTCGCCGCGACAGAGGCTTATCAGGTACGGGATGTTGAATGCAATTCCCCGAACCACGTTTCTGTGCAGGAAAAAAAGTGAAAGTTCTCATAATACCGGCACATGGCTTTATAATCCCGATGTTACCCGCGAGCGCGTCTTCTGCTGAGTCCGAAGGCGATGGTCAGTCACCTTCAGACTCGGAAAGAAGACGTTAGGCACGCGGGATGCTCAAATCTATTCCTCGAACTTTCCCGATGTGCTTCGTTCCATGACGGGTGTCAGGCCGGTGACACGTGACTTTACCTTCCTGATATTTACAGGTATGAACCAGAACAAGATGGTATTCACCGGTTGGTGGACCGGTGAATACGTGATGGTGCTGGTCTGCTTTACCTGTAACATTGAATTCGGCCTTTTCACCCGTTTGCCGCGTGTCCGGCTCATGATTTACAGTGAAGCCACCAGCGTGTTGTACACGGCCCGGCTCGTTTGCAAGGCGTTCTGCATGCAGCCCAGCGTGAGGTAACCGGCGATGTCACCGCCGGCTTTGGCACGGTTGGCCGTGACATTACGCCCCCGTCCCCGGGCGATACAGCCGATGGGGTAATCACGGACATATCCCAGACCGCCGACCTTGCACTTGCCGGTCTTCACGGCCCTGAGACAGTCCATCACGAATTTGTTCAACTCGTCGATGTCCCTTCGCACGTTGCACACCGGCAATACCTGAGCTGCCCAGCTGAACTCGCCCTTGTAGAGGTAGCGGTTCACGGCATTCACGGCTTTGGCCGGTGTCGTATCCCGACGGCGGATCGTTCTCCGTTCGATTTCTCTCTGGAAGGTCTTGATACGGGACGGGGAGAGCGAGACCATGCTGCCCTTTATACTGAACCCGAGGAACTTGAACCATCGGTCAGCCGTCAGGTATTCCACCTTCTTCGGGTTGAGCTTCATGGTTTTCTCTTCCAGCCGCTTTTGAAGCACGTCCATCGCCTTTTCGTGGTCCTTGCCGATAAAGAGCATGTCATCCGAGTAGCGGACATAGTAACCGTCCATTCGGGAGAGTTCTCCGTCAAGGTCGTGGAGCAGCACGTTTGCCAGCCAGCTGGCCACGGCACACCCTTGTTTCAATGACTGGAATTTGCGTTGAAGGATGTTGTCTTCATCAAAATAGAGGTCGTTGTGGTAGTATTTCCGTAGGACATCGATGAGCACGGAATGCCCGTGTTTCGCCTCTACCTTGTCGAATGCCCCGTCGATGTAACACAGCGGGACGCTGTCGAAATACTTGCTCAGGTCGGCTTTCCACCCGGGACAGCCGTCGCTCTCGGCATCCGCCATCCTGCGGCTGACCTCGGCAACGACCCTGCCACACCCGATACCCTTCTGGTAAGACTTGCAAGAGGTATGGAGCATCTCGGGCATCAGGTCGAACAGGAGGTCGTTGGCGATGCCCAGCACCACACGATCCATCGGTTCGTTTACATACACCGTGCGGAACTCCCCGCCCTCTTTGGGTATCCGCGCCGTATGGGGCGGTGAGATTTCGTACTTGCCTTGCATCATGGCTTCGGCCATGGCGAGGCGCGTACGTTCGTCGGTCAGCCGGATTAGCTGGTCTTTACGGATGTCTTTCAGAACACCTTTTTCAATCGCTTTCGACCACCGGTCTATGTCGAAGAACATCTGTAATATCTTGTCTGACATGGTTCGTCTGTTTTTATTGTTTTTCCTGACAATGCCGTTCAAAGCGTTGAAGGTTATAACTTTGTAAGCATTCAGCAAAGTCCATATTCTATTCTGTTAATCGTATCATTTCCCTGTCTCACCCCCTTTCTACAAATGCGGTGAGGCCTTCTTGCGGGAGGAGGAACTCCTTTTCCTGTTCACAATAATAATAAATACCCTCGTCGACCTTTTCCGCGGCCTTTGAAACGGGTGCGCCGCTCTTGCATCCGATGAGCTTCCTCTGCAATGCGGTGACCGATACGGCTGCCTCCATTTCCTGTTCCGTCCCCCGGAACAGTGTAAGCTTCCTTACGGGGTACTCCTTTCCCTGCCATTCGATGACGTCGAGCAGGCTTCCCTCTTCGGGATATACCTTGCAGAATGCGGCGTGCACGCTTGCCGACGCCCTGCCGCAGAACAGGCATATCTGTTCTCCCAGGCCCAGACATCCGTTCCTGATTATCGCCTCGAGTAGGTCCGTGCCTGCCCCGTTGTACGCTGCCCGTGTGAGGGCCTCCCAGTATCCCCTGCCGAAGTGGCTTATGAAGGGCACGAGCTGCGAGGCCCTGACCGTCTTTTCCGACACGTGTCCCGGTTGCAGCGCCTCAATTCCGGCGGATACCAGCTGTATCCTCGTGTCGCCTTGCACGGGGGGATACACGGGGCAGCACACCTGCATGGTCTCCATCAGGTTCTCGCTTTCGTCGTACCAGCGTACCTGTTCCCCGAATCTTATGAAATCATATCTGTCCATTTTTCTTTGTTTTTTATTGTCCGTTGTAGGTCGTTTACAATTCTTCCGGCTCTTCTTCGTCGACAACCCGGTAAAAACGGTCACCGTCCGCCCATTTTTTGGCGGCGATGCTCAGTTCGAACGCTTCTTCTATCGAAAGCCCGTCGGCGGGCATGGAAAGCAGCATTTCCCCCATGCACACGTCGCTGTCCCAGTATTCCTCTTTCAGTTTTTCGAGCGTCATCCTGCCTTTGTCCGTCTTTTTACGGCGCAAAAGCGTCTGTTGTATCCAATTTATCATGCGGTTCTTTTATTAAAGTAAATCTTTGGTATAACTGTGGGCCTCATCGAAAGTGTTGAAGCCGATTCCACTCACGTAAGAGATTGCCCGGTATCTCAATTTCCTGCTTTCGGCACGGGCAAGATAGATTTGCCCGATACAAATCCCGCCTTTGAGGATGTACTTGTCTTTCGTAATCCGTATCATGTTCCGACATTTATTCGTCCCTGTCCATTTTCCAAAACCCGTAATCGGAGCCGTTGCCGGGGTGGGCACCGAAATAATGTCCTTCCGGGGAGTAGCCGTCGAGCGTGTCGAACAGCGATTCCAGCAGCCCGGCCGCCTCGTCGCTGTCCCACCATTCGGCATCCTCGTCATCCATGGCATGGGTGGGAATGGCATTCATCACCTGCACGTACTCCGGCGTGTCACGGATAACATCCATGAACGCCGGAATCAGGTCTCGTGTACGCATCGTGTTATGGGAAATGCTCTCGCCAGGATTGGCATGGATGCGGTTCCGTGTCTTCTCGTCTATGAACATGTTTCTGTCAGATGAAAGGAAGATAGGTATCCTGTAACATGGGGGCCAACATCCGGCACATCTCGTAAGAAGCCTCGTTGCACTCGTCGATACGGCGCGGGTCACGCTCCGCCATAGCGAGAATACTGGCCATTACTGTCCTGAAGAATGTCTGTTCCAGCGTCTTGTGGAAGTAAGGAAGCGTCTGGGCGAAACGTTCCGGCTTGAACCCCATATCATTTAACGCCCATTCCAGCTGCTTGGCAGCCTTGTACTCGCGGCTCTCCTTCAGGCTTTCCGGAATGTCACCGAACTGTGCGGCCCGGATCTGGCGTTCCAGTTCGATGACGGCCACCGAAAGCAATAGCTTGATGGCTTCCGGGTTGCCGATACCGTGTTTCTGCCCGTCGGTGGTGTGAAACTCGATCAGGCTTACACTGTTATTCTCTTGTAAATCTTTGTAGCGCGCGAGGGTTTCGCCGAGCGTTTTTGCTTTTTCTTTATCCATAATTTTTATCTGATTTGATTGTTGTTACACACAAGTACATCCCCGACGATGAAGTCTTTCGACGCCGGGTGATGGGCACAGAATATCCTGCTCGCTTCAAGGTTGAAGGAGAGGGGGATGAGCTTGCCCTCCTCGTTGACGACCATCGTCGTGTCCCCGTCCAGTTCCACCAGTTCGATACAGCCGCCGACAATCGTTTGCAGTTCCCCGAGGGTGAAGTGCGTACCATTGGCAGGCTGCACTGGATAGCGTGTCCCGTTCGTTTTGATGATTTCTGTCATGCTTTCAGGTTTATGGGTACCGCACAGTTTCACGTAATACTTCCGCTGTGCCAGCAGCCGTCCGTATTTCTCGGGCTCCTCGTCCTTGCGCACGCCGGTCGGGGTACCGCAGGCGAAGTGTTCCACCAGCACGCAGCCACAGGTGTGCGTGATTTTGACGGAAGTGCCAAACATCTCTATTCTCGCGTTTTCCTTGGGCACGGCATCACTCTTGATGATACGCAGTTTATCAAGTATGTTCATGGTTCTTTTTTAATGCTGGGCGTGACACCGCTTCACGGTACGCAGCTGGTTGATGATATGGCTGAAAAGTTCCCGTGAATAGATGCGGTAATAGAATGCAGCTGAATACTCGCGCACGTTGCCGTGAAAGTCCACGTGGGAGCGGTCATCCGCGAAGTCGAACAACTCGCCCTGGATTTCCAGCGTGTACTTGTTTTTCTGTAGCCAGTCGAAAAACTCGAATATGTCCTTCTTTACCGAGTGGAACGTGCAGTACTCGTAGTGGTTTGCACGCAGGTTACGCAGTAGTCCGGCCAATTCGTTCCGGTTTTTCCGCTCGTTGATAAGCGACTTTGTACATGTGGCAATATTTCGGAAAAATAATTTTTTTCCGTCCATGACGAACGAATACGGGATATAGGCCACATTCGTATTGTACCATGCCATGTACTGCCAGAACGGTTCTCCTTTGACAATTTGCGGATGGCGGTACAGTTTCTCCATGTGTCTACTTATCTGGCTGCTTATTTCCATGTCAGAGAGGCTCAAGGAGCGTTCCGCCATGAAGAACCTGCCGCCCGAGCGAAAACAGAAGGGATACAGGTTGCCGTGGTAAGGTTCTCCGACGAAGAACCAGTCCTTTCCCATGCGTGCCGGTGGCAGGCATTCGAAAAGGTAATAGTAGCGTTCTTCCGAGATTTCCCGGAAGGGCCGGCTGAGTGCCCGGTTGTAACGTTTCACCAGTAGTGCCATGCGGTCGGGCGATACGGCAATCAGGTACGGGTTCTTCTCCCTTTGGCGCAACTCTTCCAGCGTCTCGCCGCCGTAATCGCTGCGTGTGTCGTCCGACATGGACGTGAGGCATGCCCCGTCGAAATAGCGTGAATCGATGATGTATTTCATGGGCAGCCGGGTTAAATGGTTATCTTCAACACCTGGCCGGCAGCATATTCGGCATTGCGGGTGAGCTGGCGCTGCCATGCCTGGTTGCGCGGCGACCACTTGAAGGCGTTACGTTTCAGGGTCGTGCGTGTATCGGCATCGGGTATTTTGTCGAAGAGGATTTGCAGGCGGTCTTCCTCGAAGTTATAGACCACCTTGCCGCCATCGAACGGGATCTCACGATTTTCACGGCTTGCCTGTTCCTGCTGCTTTTCCCGTACCTTACGGACGAGTTCGGGATACTTGAAGATCGAATGGCGTGCCGTGACGATAGGTTTCTTGACCTTGGCGTTCCACTCTCGCAGATGAGCGATGGCGCGGTCGATGATTTCCACATTGCCATGATTGACATAGGTGGAGAGTCGCCCGGCGAGGTTACTGACGAAGAGAGCCCGGCTATAGCCTCGTTCTGTACCCGTATCGATACCGTGAATGGTCGAGGCGGCATCGTCGATAAGGGCTTTGACCTTCTGCCACTCCTCCTCAAGACACTGCTCCCCGGGCTTGGCCGCTTCGGTAGCCTTGCGAATCGCTTCGAGTGCACGTTCGCGCCATTCCCGGAACGCCGTGACGCTCTTGGCGTGGCTGTTGCAGGCCTTTTCGTTGCGGCCCGTGTTGAAGCGTGCAGGCCCCGTAATCATCGCGCTGGCACAACGGCTGTTGGTGGCGATCATGGCAGAGAAATAGCGTTTGTAGTTTTCCATGTAACGTTCCCGCTGCTGCTCGGGCATCGACTGCAAATCCTCGTGCAGTTCCTTTTCGTGCGAAGCAATGTCTGACTCACCCCGCTCGTCGGGTGAGAAAGAGGTGAGGTTGTAGGAGCTGCACGCCTGCTTGAAATATTCTTCCAGGTAGCCCGGGTGTGCCACTTCCACAACTTCCCAGTCCTTGAAGTTCGCCGGGGCGAGGATTTCTTCCCTGCCCGGGTTCCCTACAAGATGGGAATAGCTGCAATACCCGTGTCTCTTTCCCCTGAAAAGAAACGCTACCGGTTCGCTTTCCGGGGCATCCACACGCCGCACCATGGTCACACGATGGGCATTTTCCTTTGTCAATAATGTTGTTTCCATACCTTTCTTCTTGATTTCGTTATTTGATTGTTTCCGATTTTTATTGTTGCTTCATCCGGGCGGCATGGCCCATTACGGAGGCGAATCCCACCTCGATACCTATCTGGTATCCGCTCTTGATGGTCGATTCCAGCTCCGCCTCGCTTTCGATCAGGGATTCCGAATCATCGGCATAAAGCCTATACAGGGCGAAGACGTCCGCCTTCCATAGCTTCCGAGCATTTTCCGCCGGTACAAGCAGCCACACGAAACCGTCTTCACGGGTTACCTTGACGGCGGCTTCGCTATGGCGCAGAGTCCGCCACTCCCTGATGTCCAGTGCCACCGTCCACACTATATACATCAGCGCATCGTGGCGGCTTTTGACATCGGGGGAATCGCACAGGCGGCTGACCACAGCTTTGAGTGTCCGGAAAGAGTCCGCCATGAACTGCTCCACGACGTATGCCTTCTCCGCTATGGCGGCACAGACCTCATCAGCCCGTCCACTCTCGGGCACTGCTTGTATATCCTCCTCCTCGAGGAAGATTTCGCGGTGCAGGTGGTCCAAGTAGTAATAAGTCCTCATACCGTTTCCTCTTGTCGGGTGAATGTTATTCTCGTCTGCTCGTCATACCCGAAATTCGCTTTTAACCCGAAAGCTTCGGCATCGCTCGATATGCAGCAGATGTCCCAGCCGCTGAGCGTATCCGGGGTGGTGATGACGGTATTATTCTCCGAAATCCTCGGTGATTTGTCTCTCAGCGCGGCGCCGTTACAGATACCGCGCAGGATCACACCCCGCTGGTGGGTGGTAAGTTCTTTCATTTCCATAATAAATAGCTTTCAGTATTTTATTCGTCCTTTCCCGTCCATTTCTGCACGTATTAGGAAAGGACAGAAACATCCGTCGAAATATTTTTCACGAAAAATACCCGCACCCTCGACCGAGAACGTCATGGCGGTCTCGATGTACCACGCCCTGACGTATCCGCCCCAGAATCCCCGGACAAGCAATCCTGTTTGCTCATGAAGCGTGAGCATGCCCATTTTAGATAGCTTCCGGAGTGTACGGATGTCCCGCACGACGCTACCCGGCGCCGTAGACTTGAGAACTTGTAGCTGACGTTCGGTAAGCACGCCCACATTTATATGTTCCATAATTTTGCGGTTCTAATCTTTAGTTTTGTCCTGTTTTCATACGTTATTCCATTGCCTGTCCCGTTTTTTGCCGGAATTCTTCGCGTATATTCTCCGGCAGCATCACGCACACCAGCTCGTCCGTGATCAGCTCCGTCACCTCGCACAGCCGGTTCATCATCCGTTTCGGGAAAGCCTTATCCCTGAACACGTGGAACTTCCCCAGCCCGTGGCTGTGCCAGCAACTTTCCCCGGGAGCCTTCTTCCATACCGAGCAGTGCAGCTGCGGCACCACGTTTCCGGTACGGGCCGACACGATACAGCCATGCTTGTTCGTGTATTTCACTATTTCATTCTGCCACCCGAGGATGAGTTTCACCTCCTTGCCGTCCTCCACGAGCGTGACTCTTCTCGAAAGGCGCTTTTCGCCCAGCACCGCGAAACCGTACCGGTCGAAACTGAACCCGTTCCGGCACGCGGCATCGATGGCATCCACCTGTTTCTTCGTTATTTTCGCCATGTTTCTTTCTCCTTGTTTATAAAAGCATAGGGGCATTGAGCCCCCATAGTTGATATTAGTTCGTATTATTTTGCTCGAATTTTCCTTTCTCCTTACTCCACGAGGGTGTATTTGAGTTTCGGCTTCCCGTTCTGTAGCAGGGTAAAGGTGTTTTCCTCCACTTTCACGTCCTTTGCCTTGGGCCACCACAGCCACGAGAGTTTCCCGTCGGCTCTAAGGAATGCCACGGCATTTTTCTGCACCTTGCCGATTTCACGCACTCCGAGGTCTTGTCCGCCCTCGAACAGTTGGACGCACTGCCACTTCGAGCCGAGCGTCATCTTTCTTTTCACGTCTGCTAATGTTTTCATTTTCTTTATAGTTTTGTTATTGCATATATATCCTGCACTTACGATTGCATCGCCGTAGGCTATCCGCCGACAGCGGGTAGCTACGGTTCAGGTGGTCAGGAAACCCCTCGCGGAACATCAACTCCGCCGAGGCGTACTCCATGCACCATTTCCTACGGCGTTTTCCTTTGGCAGGCTTCGGCTCCGGCATCCGTTTTTTCGACACTTTCGGCACGTGCCATTTTCCACCGGTACGCATGGCGCCGTATTCCCTTTGCAGCACTCCGTTTCGGTACGCCGATACGCTGATAGCAGGCACTCTTCCGAGTTGTCCCGTCATGGCAAGACTGTCAAGCGTATCCGTGGCAGCCTTGAAGCTGGTAAAGCACCCGTAACTGCGGGTACGTTTAGTGTCAAATACTTCTATCATATCGTTCTAATTTTATTGGCATGTCCGTTTCCCGGCTTCCCCTCACGGGATAACAGCGGAAGTACGGCAGGCTGTCCCGCTGGACACCTGACCGCACTTAACCGTGTTATGTACAAGGTAGGCACAACGCCTCCCGGCGTGAAGAAGTAAGTTGGGAAATGAATTTTGGAAAGTGCGGGCATTCCGGGGTACAATCCCGGCATAGTGTATATCAATGCCCGTTTTGAGACAGTGCACACGAATCCCGCAATTTCCGGAAATCGTGTGCGCATTACGATACTCTTTACTCGTTCTCGTTGCTCTCAACCCCCGCGGTGATATTGCATATTTCCTGCAATGCCGATTCGATTTCCACCAAATCGTCGATGTCGAATTTGATGGCATCGCTATCCCGTTCCCACACCCTGCGGGCAATGAAGACAGCCTCGTGCAGAGATTGCTCAGACTCCTCCAGAGCGGTTTTAAGGTCATCAGCGGTGTACTCCGCATCCTGTGTGGGCACACCCCCGGCAGCGTTTCCCGCCGGGAAATTCTTTTCGCCTTTCACGTTACAACTGCTTTTATCCGAAACAAAAAGGGCGTATTCGCGGCAGATACCCGAAGACACGCCCTCGCGGTGGCAGATACGAAAAAGGCAGGCACACCCCGTTTTCACGGCACTATGCCTGCCTGTATCCGCTTATTTCGGCAAATTGTTCGTCCTGTCCGCTACGTTATGCGGCTTCTTTTTCCGTTTCGGTTGCGGTTATCGTTTCAGCGGTCGCGGTTGCCGCATCTTCTGCATTTTTTGTTCCTTTGCCGCCGTTTTTCTTGTCAGCTTTTCCGGCTTTTTCAAGGCTGGAGAGGTTCGGGGCAAAATTCATGGCGTTACGGATAGCCTTTGCCGCCGCATGGATAGTCTTGGCAAAGTCCCGGTTTGACTTCTCGAGATCCACTTTGGTCGGCACAAGTCCGATACGTGCCCACACGCTGTCCGTCAGGTCGTAGTGCTTGATGCGGTTACGGTTCTTGTCGCAGATGATGATTTCTGCCGGAGTGGTGGCACGGAATTTCGAGCGGATACCGTCGGCATCTTGCCGCAGTTTCTTTTCCTCTGCAATGGTATGCCACATCGTTGCGACCATGTTTTTCACCACACGGAAGATTTCGTCGTCCGTTTTGTCGGCAGGCTCGAAGTCCTTGCCGAAAAAGTGTTGGGCAGTCTGCACCGTTTCACCGTCGCGGTTTGTCGAGTTGTAAACCAACATGATACCAGCAAACGAAGAGAGGTTTGCATACTGTTCCTTGTTCAATTTAGATGTTGCCATAATGATATAAATTTTAGAAACTCTGCGCAAAATCACGCATTGCGGGCACTCGGGGACTCGAACCCCACGTTCAGCCAAAGGCGGAACGGCTGAAACCGTTTTTTCAGCAGTGCCCAAAAAATTGCCGTGCATTTCACCCTGCACGGCAAAATTTTTCGTAACTTTGTCGCACCTTACTTAAACGTACCCCATAGCAGAGCTATCCAAATGAGCGCACTTTCGGCATATCGTGTATTTGCTTACTCACGCAACATTCGTGTCGTGGCACTGCGCTGCTTTACTCCAATTTCGGCAAGACGCTTCTCTGGCACGTCCCGGATCTTTTCCGATCCGGCAGCTAACTGTAAGGTGAGGCATTTAGGTGTTACCACCGAGCTGGGTATTGGGTATAGCATTGGCATATACATTTACCAGCGTCCTCTATGCGGATAGTTTTTACCGCTATCGTGCATTTTATTCCGAGCGCACATGGGCGCAATTATGGCATTATTTTTACACGTCCTTTTTCCATACGACTCTCGCACTCCCAAAATTTAGCGTGCTTTGCGTATGCGGACTAAAAACACGTTTTTAGACCGTTCCAACTTGCTACATTGGTTTGTAGTCCTGCTCGGTGTGGTTATTTAACACCCTATTTAATCGCTCCAAAGCGAACAGGCAATTTTTGATTTTCCAAGCCTCAAAAATAGGTTTCCCACAAAAAAGGCTTTTTGTTTCTCGCTCTCGGCGGACTGGTTTGTCTGTTTCTTAAATCTGTTTTTTAGTTATTGTTTTTTTTATTCGTTTTTTCCGTACTTGTTTGCCGTTTGTTTTGGCTTTCGAGTACATGACTATGATAAAACCGTTTTTCCAATTTCCAAAACTTTTTGCAAAAAAAAATTTTAGACTGCCTTAAAAATTCACTTTTCCCAAACATGGAACGCACATGCGCGAGAAACAGTTATAAATAATTGAATATCAACTATTTATAAAAACATGAAAAAATTTTTTCTTTGCAAAAATCGAAAAATACCCGATTTCAAATGTGTAAGGAAGGGATTTTTACACATAAACGATTGATTATAAACAATATAGTTAAATACAAAACATGTGAAAACAAAGGAAATAATTTATTTGCTTTCAAATTGTAAGTAACAAAGAGAGAAAAAACCGTTTTAGGCTTACTTTATACAAAAGTAAACCTATTAAATTATTGAATATCAATATAGTAATAAAAATAAAAAGATTGGGGAGGGTATCTGTCCAGGTGCGGATTCGGTATCTCTCCCCGGGCATTTTTCCCAAGTCCGGTTTTTGAAAACCGGCGAAAATGCCGGTTAGGTTACGGATTGTAAGCGGATGCCGTGAAATATACATGAAAGGGACGGGTCCAGCTCTTGAAGTTCAGGAGACCGGTCGTCGTTTCACCCGCGCCGTTACGGTATGACAGTTCCATGAAAAGATACGCTTACATTCTCCCGGTATATACAGGGAAGAAGGCTTTCCGGAGGCCCTTGTAAAAACAGGGTTGTACATGGCAGATGTTTTGCATGAAAAATATACTTGCATATTCTGTCCCTGCACGAAGGAGCATCGGCACACGTTACCTTTGCAATACATTGCATGGCAATAATATATATGGGCGAGCGGAGAGATATGATTGCCGGTACAAGGACTTCCGTAACCCGCGAGGAATATACAGGGCAAGGGTATTCCCGCGGGAAACGACTTATTTGTTCAGTTTTTGTCTTTTTATATCAAAGCGGGGGTTTTTATCGGATTTCCGCCTCGGACTGTGCCGAATAAATTGTATATTTGCCAATTGTTATCCCCGTATATGCAATATTGAAACACCATGGGTAACAGAGAGGAACGAAAAAAATGGAGACGCGTAAAGGAACGGATGCCGATACAGATTCCGGAAGGGGTCTGACGGGGTCAGAAATACAGAGAGGAACGGCCGTGTTCAATATGGTGACATTGGAGACGGGACTTGTAGATCATACGGAAAAAGACTGCCTGGCGATAACGGTCCGATGCACTGTCGACGGCAACCTGTACCGGGAGGAGGTTGTCATGCCTGCCGCCGACTGCAGACCAGCCACCCTGAAAGAAAAAACAGCCTTCCAGCGTCTTCTTAACAGTAAAGACCTTTTCTGGAACAGGCGCAAATGCGAGCTGACGGAGGCATCCTATATCCCGCACGACGGACAGCTGGTGAAGCTCAGTATCCTCGGGGAGAATGTCATACTGGGGGCGTTCCGCGAAATCAGGAAAGGAAAGATTATCATGTACTGCATGATGAGGGAAAATGAACCGCCACGCTATTCCCTGAATGAAACGGCCGGGGATATCGATGATTTCCAGGTGGCCCCGATAGGTTCCTGTGACAGGAACTGTTTCTCTGCCGCCCTCAAGAAGGAGGGGCTGGTGTGGAACGGACGGCTCCGGCAGCTGGAGACACTTGAAATGCGGGCGCCCAAAGGCCGGGACTATTATTACCTGGACGAGCATTTCAATATCTGCCAGGTACAGGACACCTACAAGAAGCGGGACCGGAAACGCAGGGAGGCCGGTAATTATTTTACCTCGTTGCGCGACATCCAGCAGGTGCGTGAATGCTTCATGGCCATCCTGAAAATGAAGCATGGGGTAATCGGGGGTAAGGAGTAATATCCTCGGACAAAATATAATCGACATAATAAAAAAAAGATTATATTTGCAACAAAATATCCGAGAAATGACCATATCAGATTGGATTGACAAACGAGAGATGACAGGTTTTCCGACATTCTCATACAATGATATCAGGAAAGCCCTGCCTGCACTATCCGCACAGGTAGTGTCTAATGAACTGTACCGGTTAGGCAAGCAGAAGCGTATCCAGGCTGTACACAAGGGATTTTATACAACGGTATCCATTCAGTTCAGGGACAGGGGTATCGTCCCTCCGTATAATTATGTAGACCAGCTGATGACACATTTGGGCAGACCCTATTACATCAGCCTTCTGAGTGCCGGCGTACTCAACGGAGCGGCGCACCAGCGCCCGCAAAGGCTTTCAGTCACCACAGTTCTGCCAAGAATTCCTGTTTCAAAAAACAGCAACAGGCATCTGTTCTGGAGCTACCGGAAAGAAATCCCTCAAAACCTATTGCTCCAGACCCACACTGATACGGGTACGCTTCTGTATTCTTGTCCGGAACTTACTGCCGTTGATCTTGTGCAATACAGCCAACAGGTCGGAGGTCTTTCCGCCGCGGCGACTGTAATCGCCGAACTGGTTGAGAACACTGATTTTATGAAATCCGGGAAAGAACTTACAGATATTACCACCTTTTCCACACTTCAACGGTTGGGTTACATATTGGAAAACGTACTGGGAGAACAGTCTGCCGCCGATGAAATCAGCATGATGCTGGAACCATATTACAAAAACCTGAAATACCGCCCCTTGTCAACAGACCGCCCTCAAGACGGGGCAAGGAAGAATTCAAAATGGAAACTTATAATAAACCAAGACATTGAACCGGACGAATTATGGTAGTAAAATCCGCAATACAACAATGGCGTGAACACGCCCCATGGACTGATGTGTCATACATTGAGCAGGACCTGATAATATCCCGTGCCCTGGTCTCCATTTTCGGAGACGATTTTCTTGCATCCCAACTGGCTTTCCGGGGAGGAACAGCCCTTCATAAGCTACACATGCTTCCGCAGGTCAGATACAGCGAGGACATTGACCTCGTGCAGATTACGGCAGGTCCCATCAAGCCTATCATGTTCCGTCTTGGTAAAGTACTGGATTTCATTCCGGACAGGGTGACGAAACAGAAACGTTACAACAACACGATGCTTTGCCGTATCCAATCTGAAGGAACTCCTCCGATACAACTGCGTTTGAAGATTGAAATCAACTGTTTTGAACACTTTACCGAGATGGGATTTGTCAAAATGCCGTTTTCGTTGGAAAACCAGTGGTTTTCCGGCTCGTGTGAAATCACCACCTACAATCTTGCCGAACTGCTCGGTACGAAACTGCGGGCATTGTACCAGCGAAAGAAAGGTCGTGACCTTCTCGACCTGTACCTGGCTCTGACAAAAACGGGGGTGAATACGGATGATGTCATTCGTTGCTACAAACGTTACATCGGGTTCGTGGTGCAGCAACCTCCTACCCATAAGCAGTTCATCCTCAACATGGAGGAAAAGATGCAGGACCCGGATTTCCTTTCGGATTCCCAGCTGCTCCTGCGTCCGGATATCACGTTTGACCCGCATGAGGCTTACGGGGTAGTAAGGGAAAAGCTGATTGACAAATTGCTGAAATAAATGACCGATAATTACAGATTAGCAACCGCCTTGCTCTCATCTGGGACAGGACGGTTGTTATAATATCCCATCCGGACATGAAACACTCCCCCGAAAGAGAGTGCGCACATGAGTAATCGCTGCTTTATATTGTTTTTATGTTTTTGTAAAATTGAAAGCTGGAAGGGAAAGAGGAAATGGATGTTTTTTCCATTTTCTTGAAATACAGAACGATTCCCCCAATAAAAAAACAGACGGCGGATGCCGTCTGCCTAACCTTGTTTCTTTTTTGGTATCTTTTTTCTTTGCTTCAAAGAAAAAAGTACATGTCTTTTTATTCTTTATTCTTATTCCCTATATCTTATACTGTTGATACATTTGCGACAACCCCTGTCACAGGAGCTGCCGCAAATGTTACAGCATCCGTCACTTTTCAGCACGGCCGTTACGGTTCCCGGCAAGGAGCTGTATCTCCCTGTCCGTTACGGAGGATACGGTACGCCGTTCCACCGAGAATACCCTGTTGCAGAATTCCTGCAGGGCAACGATGCTCGCTGTCGATGTGACGATTTCCACCAGGCGTTCGTACTGCCTCCTGTCCCAGAGATAGTCGAACATGCCGTTTGCCGGTACCCGGACGAGCAGTCCCATCGCGGTCGTCTTTTCCACGCAATGGTCGAACGCCCGCGGACCGATGTTCGTGTGAAGCCGGTGGAGCCTTTTGCTCCGGAGGGTGTCGTATCCCTGCTGGCGCAGGTAGGCCAGGTCGTTCATGTAGAGCATGAAGATGACCTCGTGCGGCTCGAAGGCACGGTACAGCCCCCGGTAGCATTTGGCATAACCGGTGTTTCCTTTTCCCGCTGTCATGTCCCGCGGGATTTAAGACTGCACGTTTCCAGGATTTCCCGTGCCTTCCTTTTCCCCTGCCGGGGCGGGTACCATCGGGTCTTTCAGGTAGAAGTGCCGGATACGGCCTTCTATCATCGGTTTGTACACCTTGTATCCCAGTTTCCGGGCATAGCGTCCCACGGTTACACGGTTGGCGATCTTGCCGGTATGCTCCACCAGGTGCTCCGACATTTCCTCCACGGTCATTCTGTTCTTAAGTTCCATAAATCGGCATTTTAAATTAAACAATACACTTGAAGTATAGTGCCGATTGATATGAACAGGTTGGAAATGGTATGAATTAATGGAGGCAGACCCGTGAAACCGTACCGAAGAGGAATTAACAGTTAATATTACGCTATAACGGTGTTCCGGTTTCACCGGGTCGCGCTCTCCATCACCCCGTCATCAGCCTGACTATCTCCCGTATGACCGGCCGGTTCCTTTCATCCAGCCATTCTCTGGCCACGTTCCAGGAAAGTGACCGCCCGAATTCCAGGTTCTCCCCGGTAATGGTGTGGTAGGACAGCCGCCCCTCTGTGGGTTTCATGCCGGTCCCGTGCAGTTCGCAGAGGCCATCGTGAAAAAACACACACCCGTCCTTCTCCCCTCTGGCCTGGACCATGTATACGGGATAGGCGATACGTCCGAGTATCATGCCGACGCACCACAAGGTGGGCGCCAGCCGCTCTTTATACCCGGCATGTATGAGCCGGAGGATATTCTCCGGTGTGCCGAGACACGGCGTGCGGCACTGCTGCCGGCACAAGGCGCACCCGCATTCCACGGGCTCACGCCCTGTCTGACGTATGATTCTCTGTAACGCCGTCTCCATGTTCACCTCCCTTTCTGCAGTTCCGGGTTCTTCCTCTGCCACAGCTCGATGATGCACTCCCTTCCCGCCTGTGTCCAGCGCTTGGTGGAGCCGAACGTGTAGACCTTGCCGCGGGAGTTTTCCCACAGGTACGGGACATCGCACTGCCACGCCCTGTACGAGGGGAACACGACCCACTGCCTCTTCTCGTACTTGCAGATGCCTTCCTCGCTCAGGAACCGGTGGAGCTGGTACGGCGTGATTCCGAGCTCGTCGGCGATGCGTGTGCTCTTGAACCAGTCCCTGTTCTCGATGAACTCCTCGTAGAAGACAATCTTGGGCATGGAGTCCTCTATCACCCTCCTGAGCTCATGGATCAGCCTCACGGCCCCGGGCATGTCCTCCGGAATGGGACATTCCAGGCAATGGATGCCGGTAACGGCTTTCCGGATGGTTTTACGGGGTCTTGCCGCCGGCCTTTCCGTGAGTCCCACGATGGCGTGCTCGCACCATTCCGCCAGGCTGCGGTCCTGGGTCAGCCAGCACGCGAGCGGGACAACCAGCGGGGACTCCACCCACGTGGCTCCATGCCCTCTTCCCCTCGTGGTGAAAATCTGGGATTCATACCTGCCGGTACGCCCGCTGCTGGCCATCTCCCGACGCAGCCGGTCCGTTGACGCGGTGCGCAGCCATTCGGACGGGATCTTGCCGTAACGCATGGTAATCTGCGTGGCGTTGACCATCAGCCTGCCCCCTGTCCTGCGGAACGTGACCGGGAAGTCCTCCGTGAAGAAAAGGACGGTATCGTTCTGCGGAACGGAATGCATCTCGCCCGCCTCCAGTTCCAGGAGCTTGTTTCCCCATGCTTCCAGATCATCGAGCAGGTCACGGGGTAAAGTAGTCGCCTTGCGGACATGCTGCAGAAGCCGTCTCATGTCCGCCGGGCGGAAGCTCCACTGCTCGTGCCCGTTCCTGCGGAACCGGACGCGCAGGGACGAGGGGCAGATGTCGGCGATGGAGCCGTCTTCCAGCAGCTCCCCGCGTTTGAGTATCTGGCAGATGTCGGCCGCACATATATTTACCTGCCCGTTGTGGTCCTTGGACACACGGATGTTCCAGTTCCTGAACGGAATGTTCCTATTCTCCCTCATGGCCGTCCCCTCCCTGTTCTTTTGATTTCCTTCTATTTTCAATCAGCGCACGCTTGCGTGCCATCTTCTTGACCGGATAGTAGGTACGCCTTTCACCGCACAAGGCATCGTAATCTTTCAGCTGAAGCGTGCCAAGGTCCGGCATCTCTATCTCCACGTCGGGATGAAGATGCCGGAAATACAGCCCGCCGCTGCAGACATACTTGCCTGTACAGCAAAAAGAGATTGCTTGCAGGTTGCCTTTGGTCAGTTCCGCCGCACTATGAAGCGAACGTGTAACGGCAACAAGAACTTGTGCCCCGTTGAATATGAGCACCATCTTTGGTCGTTTAAATGAACTTCGTCTCATGATTCTCTAAAAAATTGCGTTAATTCCTCTTTGGTAAATCTACGGCTGGAGACCGTTGCCAGCCAAGTGTCTGAAACTGTAAAGCCGCTGGACATCATTTCTTCCATGCGTTCCAAAAGGTACGCCCCGAATGCAGGTTCGACATAGACGACAAACAGCAGCGCCAGGCATTCGTCAACCAGCATGTGCCCCGATGTCCCGTCCCGGATAAAAAGTTCCCCCGCATCTGTCCCGTAGGTTTCGCACAGCACCGTAATCCAGTGCCGGAAAGCGGCACGGAACCCGTCCACGCTGTGCCTGCGGGCATCTCCCCGCGAAATGATGAAACGCGTGGCGTCGAAATAGAACGGTCCTTCTTCCGCCAGAGACCCGAACAACAGGTCGGGGAACTCCCTGTACCGGATATCCCGGCAAGGGAATGTTTGAGTCTTCGTTTTCACTTTGTCATAATTATAATTTTGTATATGGAGAATTTGCCGCGCAAAGATATATGATTTTACCGTAATTATAATAACTAAAAACATACTTTTTACGATTTTATTATCGTGTTTTTATATTGATAATAAGGTATTTATATCGTTTTTCAAACAGTAATAACTGTATATTAAAGTAAGATATTACGATTTGATTTATAAGCTCGGAGGATTCCTCTTTTCATATACTTTGCCGGGGTATAAACCATGTTCCGGTAGGACGGCTACTCTTTATAAAAAATATCGGAGGCAATGGCGACATCGGATCATTCATTCAACGGGGAACTGCTGGAAAGTATCTTCAGGACTTCCAAGAAAACCATCCAGGAGTACGTCCGTGAAATCGAGCGGAACAACCGTTACCGTTCCTGCCGCAGCGATGTGGAGGCCGGCTGCATACTCGATGACCGGTCGAGGCTGATAGACCTGTATGAAGCCTGTCTTCAGCAGGACGCGCACATACGGTCGGTCATCGAGACGCTGGAAAGCCAGATACTCGGGGACCGCTACATGCTGGCCCGCGTCAACGAGAAGGGGAAATATGTCAAGGATATCCGCCAGACCCAGAAAATACAGGGGTCTCAGTTCGACAAAATCATCAAGGGCATCGTGGAGTCCAAGCTGTACGGGTACACGCTGCTGGAAATCATGCCCGCGACAGACCCCAAAACCGGAAAACTGGCCGAAGTGAACACCATAGAGCGGCGCAACGTGCTGCCCGACCAGCTCGTCGTGCTGAAACGTCAGGGCATGTGGATGCCGCACTGGGATTTGCGCAACCCGTCCTACCGGAGGAACTATGTGCTGGTCGATTCCGGTGACCTTGGGCTTTTTTCCGCGACGACACCGCTTATCCTCGCCAAGAAGTTCACGGTGGCCAACTATGTGAATTTTTCACACACGTACGGGCAACCTGTCATCCACGGGAAGACGGTCAGCGAGAGCAACGCGGACCGCAAGCGCCTGGCCAACGAGATAGCCAATGCCGCGCAGAACAAGGTTGTGGTGACGGGTATCGAGGATGAAGTGGATATCAAGACTTTCACGATGTCCAATTCGGAAAAGATCTACACGGGCCTGATAGACTTCGTCAACAAGGAGGTGTCAAACCTGGTTCTCGGCTCGGAATCCATGGCGGGCGGCATGCAGTCGTACGTGGGCTCCACCAAGGCGCACCAGGATATTTTCCGGGACCGCATAGAGGTGTACAGGCGCTATATCGAGAACGTGATGAACGAGAAGGTGGTTCCCCGGCTGGTGGCCATGGGGTATATCGAGGACGGGCTGGAATTCAAATACTCCAACCGCATCGAGATGTGCAACGAGGACCGTATCAAGCTCTATTCGCTTATCACGGACAAGTACGAGGTTGCGGCGGACGAGATTGAAAAGGAATTCGGCATCAACGTGGGAAAACAGCTGAACGTGCTTCCCGGAGGGTATGGTGGCGCTTCCCATGGCGGAAGTTCCGGTGACAGGCATATCATGTCGGACGAGGAGTATTTCCGCAGGTACGGGCGTTCACGCGGCACCAGGGTGCTAAATTTTCTCACGGGAGCGGAATAACGGCCCGGCTTCCGCTCCCGGAAGGCCGAACGGAAACAGGCAAGGACAGGGAAAAAGACGAAACGGACACCGGAAAGGAATACCGTATCATCCTCAAGGCATTCCGCAGGCTCGTCCGGCACTGGGAAGACAGTGCGGAAAGGCGGGACTTGCTGGAGGACATCATCACCCTGCGGGCCTCCTTTCTGATAGATAGGGCATTGAGCGGGTTCAGGATGGACTTCGACCGGGCATTGGATATTCTCAGAAACCATAACGGGGCGATGACAGAACGGGAACGGCAGCAGCGGGAGATCCTCGTTGCTGCGGTAGAGAACCTGATAGACTTTGCCGCCGCGGAAGAATACTCCATGTACAGGGAACTGCCGGACGAACCTGACGGGGACAGGCTGCCCGAGTATGAAGATATCTGCGAGCGGTACAATCTCACCTATGCGGAACAGGAGAACGGCCAGGTGTTTTTCGCCGCAGCGATGGCTGCCTGGTGGATTACGGTGGATGGTGATTCCGTCATCACGTACATGACACAGGGCGACGAGCGCGTCCGCGCGCTGCACCTTTCCCTCGAGGGGGTCTCTTTCCGCAAGTCCGAGTTCCCTCCCGAGCTGATTCCGCCTATCGACTGGGGATGCCGCTGCTTCCTGGTCTCCAACGGTTTTGCTTCCGTCCATGCTTCGGCTGTGAACAGGGGCGTCCGCCGGATGACAGACCCCGTATTCAGGGAGAGTCTCGCAACTGGGGGGCGGATATTCTCCGACGCGCACAGGTACTTCTCCCTACCTCTGCCGGAACACGTCAAGGAAACGGTCGCCCGCCTGAAATCCCGGTTTGCCTATGCCCAAGATAACGCTTGATGAATTCTGCTCCCATTGGGTACAGGGGAAATGGACCCGGGTGATGGCAAGCCGGCTGGAACACAATGTATTCGATTTCGTCACCGCCGCGGGGGAATACACGAAGGGGCGGTTCCAGTCCTCGTTCTCCTCCGGGGGCTTCTGCGGGGAAAGCAAATGGGCTCCCCGGACATCCAGGTGGGGAAAGAGGTTCACCCATCCGATGATGAACGATACCGGGACGCTGGCCAGGAGCATAGAGGGGAAAGCTTCACGGGTGGATATCGAGGGACGCCGTACCAACCGCACGCGCATTTTCCGCAAGGGGGCCTATTACACCATCTGGACAACGGAGAAAAGCGTTCCGGCCAAAGGAAAGCGGGGCAAGAGCCGCGAACGGTACGGGCACTATGCAGCCGTCCACAACACCGACCCGAAATTCGGGCTGTACACTGTCAACCAGTATTCATCCCGTCGTCCCGTCCACCGGCAGTTCATCGGTTTTTCCCCGGGAGTGGAAGAATATATAGCCTCGCATTTTATGGATATGATTTTTAAAGGATTCCCGCACGATGATAAAAGATAAGCATACCCGGCAGCCCGCCGCAGTACAGCCCTCTCCCGTGGAAAATGTCCCGGAAGAAGTCCCTGATAACCCGTTCGTGAACATGTACATGGCGGTGAAAAGGGCCATCCTCACGGTCCGGGAAAACCCGGATGACCCCTCGTCGCCCGCATTCTTCAAGACGGTGGCCATCGACAACGGGCAGTTCGCCCGGATCGTGCGTGGCGAGAACACGGAATACGAGACGGCTTTTCCCGCTGTCTTCATCCACTTTATCAATGTGAGGTACCTTGTACAGCAGCAGCGTATCGGTGAAGGGCGTGCGACCATGCGTGTACGTTTTGTGCTCAACACGCTCAACAACATGGACGAGGACAGGGAGTGCGAGGCGTTCCTTGTCTTCCAGCGGCTCAATATGGCAATCCAGGATGCCAAGGAAAGGGAACCCGCGCTGAACGAACGGTGCAACCTGACCTATTTCGACATGCCGCTGACGACCAATATGCTGCAGGCGTACTGGATAGACTACGAGGTCTGGTTCAGGGAGTCATCCGCATGGCGGTACAGGAACTGGGTGAAACGCTACCTGGTCATGCCGCCGTTTACGCAACACGGCGACGCGCCGGGGCATGACTTGCAGAATCACGGGCATCATCCGGAGCCGGGATACGGGGAGGTCTCCGGTTTCTGTACCTCCGGGGAAACGGACGGACCGTCCGAAGGACCGGAAGAGGGCGGAGAGAAAGAATCATAAAACGGGATTTGTCTTTAGGAATACCTTAACGGACGGTTGCGTTTGTTGCTAGTTTCTAAAATAATATTTTAGTTCTATCCAATAAACGCAACAAACAGACTGTACGTCCTGCACCGCTTCCAAGCCCTGTTCAACTTTCTTCACGCGACGTTCCTATTCTTGCACAAAAGATAATTCTATATGGATGTGAACACGCTTCAATACGTCGTTGGCGAGGTGAAGGCCGGAGAACCGGCCGTCATCCGCTTTTTCGGAAGGGTAACGGAAGAGAGCACCTCGCGTTTCAACGAGGAGTTCGATTTCCTGGAGAACGTGATACGCCCGTCCTGCATCAGGATACTGATCAATTCGGAAGGGGGCAGCGTGCTGTACGGAATGTCCACCTATTCCACCATCGCCAACTCCAAGACCGACACGGAATGTATCATCGAAGGAGTGGCGGCTTCCATGGCATCGATCATCTGGGCGGCAGGCAGACGGTCTCTCATGAGGGATTATGCCATCCTGATGATACATAATCCCATGTTGCCGGACGGTGAGGGCGACGGGGAAGCCTCGGACATGGTCAGGGCTTTCACCCGCCAGATTGAAACCATATACCGGAAACGCTTCGGGCTGAAGGCGGAACATGTCAGGTCCATCATGGACGGGGAAGCCGGAAAGGACGGAACGTATTTCGATGCGGCAGCAGCCGTCAAGGCGGGTATCATCCCTGCCGGGAATGTCATCCGTACCTCGAAACAGTTGTGCGAGAGAGTACACGACCAGGTTTCCGCCTTGACCGATACCACCGCTATCCAGGAGCTGATGAGCCGCGTCTGCGACGAGAACAAACTTTTTATCCCGCCTGCACCTACTCTTAGAGAAACAGAAGACAATATGGCAAACGAGAACAAGACACAAGGTATCGAATACGGAGCGATAGCCGCTTCTTTAGGCATGCAGGACAAGGAGGTCAAGGACGTGATGGCACGCATATCGGAGCTTGCGGCCATAGAGACCAAGTACAAGGAAGCGCAGAAGTCCCTGAGCGACGCGCAGACCGTGATCGCGGGAAAGGATGCCGCCATCCAAAACCTGCAGAAGGACCTGGCGACCGCCACGTCCCGCCTTTCCGCCTATGAACAGAAGGAGAAGGACGAGCAGGCTGCACGCATCGAGACGCTGGTGGAGAACGCCATCAACGAGGGAAAAATCGACCGCGAGGCAAAGGCGCAGTGGGTGGAGATGGCCGGCTCCAATTTTGAGCTGGCAGAGAGCACGCTGGCGTCCATTCCTGCCAGGGAGAAGATTTCCAAGGAAATCGCGGAAGACCCTGCCAACATACAGTCCGCGACAGATACCGCCAAGACTGCCGAGCAGCTGATGGCGGAAAAGGTGGCGGAAGTGGTCGGCAGCGACTTCAAGTTCAAGAAGCTCCGCTGACCGGACTTCCGGGACTGCATACACTTGTTCAATTGACATGCCGGAGACCCCACGGTCTCGTGCGGAATGTATCCGCCAGTCGGCCAAGTTTCATTTTTCACCAGACAACTTAGATCGACAATGGCTGATACAGTAAACTTTCTTCAGAACGGGTATAGCGGCGAGGTGCTTGAAGACCTGCTGACCTATACCGTGCAGGGCAACGACACGGTCCGCGAGGGGCTGATCCACATCAAGACGGGCATCCAGCACCGCTACACGCTCCCTGCCATCAAATTAGGAAACATCATCCAGGACAATGTCCCGACACCGCAGCCCATACACGGGGCGAAAGGCGATGACGGCAGCAACGAGTACCAGTTCACCGAACGCTATCTCGAACCGTCGGACTTCATGATTTACCTGGAGTTCAACCCGAGGGACTACGAGAAGTACTGGAAGTTCGCCCAGCCGGAAGGCAACCTCGTGTTCCGTGAGCTGGACCCCAAAATCCAGGCCACGATGCTCCGTCTGCTGATGGACAAGAAGAACGAGTACATCGGCAACGCCATCTGGACTTCCGCCCGCGGCGGAGAGACGGTAGCCAAAGTTACCGCACCGGAAGGGTGCACGAAAATCGGCGCCAACAAGGAAAAGTATTTCGACGGGGTCATCAAGCGCATCCTCGACAACGTGAACTCGCAGGATGCCGAGGTGAAGGCCGGCGGACAGTGCATCGTTTCCGGCACGACCGAACTCACGGACGGCGCTGCCGTGGAAGCGGCCCTTTACTCGATGTGGAAAAAATGTCCCAAGCAGATCCGCAAGAAGACATCGCTGGCGTTCATCGTCGGCTGGGATGCCTGGGACGCGTACGACCAGTACATCTCGGACAAGCAGGTCAAGTACTCCGAGAATACCGAGGTCAACCGCTACCGTTTCAAGGGGAAGCGCGTCATTCCTATCGTCGGTATCCCCGAACACACGATGGTGCTCGGAGAATTCTCGACCGGGATGGACTCCAACCTCTGGATGGGGGTCGATTACGCCAATGACACGGATATCCTGAAAATCGACCGCCTGCAGGCCAACTCCGAACTTTTCTTCTTCCAGATGAGAATGAAAATGGACGTGAACATCGTCCGTCCGGCGGAGATAGTGGTCCATACCGCATACAAGAAAAGCGAATAATACACCTTTCATCTGATTTGATTGTCTCACCCGGGGAACGGAGGTATTGCCCCGTTCCCCATTTTCATTGAACTATGGCCAAGAAAACCAATCCGGAAGAAAACCGGCAGGAACAGGAAGTCCCTGCGGCAGTGCAGAAGGAAACGGTACAGGAACAGTCCGAGCAGCAGTCCCCCGAAAATGGAAACGAGGAAAAGGACACGGAAGACACGTTACGGGACGGGGAAACCGCAGAAGCCGGCTCGCCCTGGATACAGGGACTGCTCAGGCTGTACCCCTCATATCCCTCCCTGTTTATCGACAGCCGGGGAGGAACATTCACCCCCGACACGGCAAAGGCCCTGCGTGGCGATGCCGTACTGTACAGAAACCCTTACTACAACAAGTCTAAAACAAAATCATAATGGCACTTGGAAATGTCTTTATAAAGGATGTGGACGGGAATATCCCCTATGATACCGGCTCCTCCAACGAGAAGGTCACGGGACTCCTGTTCGATGTCTCGCTGCAGCCGAAACTCTTCACCGAGGGTTACGGCAAGACCAACGAGACGAAGGTCAGGCTCGGGGACGTGTGCTACATCACGTCCTTCAAGTCCGCCGTGAACGACTTCGGCATCATTGAACGGGTGGAGGCGACGGAGGACGAGGAAACCAATGTCAATTTCATGTACGGCATCCCGGCATACCATATCCGCGAGTTTTTCCGCATGTCCGGAAACGTGAACGGCTCCGGCAAGCTGTACGTGATGTTTGCCGACTGCTCCTCCAACTGGGACGCGCTGGAAATCATGCAGCGTGCCGCGGGAGGCATGATCAGCCAGATAGGTATCTGGACGGAACAGCCGATATGGAAAGCGAACGGCCCGGCGGACAAATACAACCTGAACCTGGTCAAGGGACTCAATGACGTGGCCGTGGGGCTCGCGGAGCAGAACCAGCCGCTTTCGCTCGTGCTGTCCGCCAATCCGTCCCACACGGGGGCGGACACGACGGAGGGGCGGCAGGTAGACTTGAACAAGATACCGTCCTGTATATGCGAGTCCAGCCGTATCAGCTGCATCTTCGGGCAGGCGCACAGCGAAAAGGTCTCCACCATGCAGATGTGCAATGCAAACCATACGCCCGTGGGATTCCTGGGGGCGGTCATGGGGGCTATCGCCAAGGCGAATGTACAGGAGTCCATTGCATGGGTCAAGCAGTTCAATCTCTTCACGGACGATTTTCAGGAAATCGAACTCGGTTTCGGGGACATCAACCTCGACGAGGAGGAGGAAAATTTCCTGAGCCTGAACCGGTACGAGTCGCTTTCACCCTCCCTGCTGGATGAGCTGGACGAGAAGGGATACATTTTCCCTATCAAGTACGCGGGCAGGGAGAACGGCATCTACATATCGAAGGACCAGACCTGCTCCACGGGCGATTTCAGGACGATAGCCCGTAACCGCACGATAAACAAGAGCCGGAGGGCGGTCCGTGCGGCCCTGCTGCCGTATGTCAATTCCCCTCTGCTGGTCAATCCCTCGACGGGGTACCTCGCCACGTCCAAGATCACGGCGTTCAAGACCCTTGTCGGCGATATCCTGGCGAAGATGCAGGCGGCACAGGAGATTTCAGGGTATGCCGTCACCATAGACCCCAACCAGAACGTGCTGGTCAACGACACGCTCAAGATTTCATACGTCCTTGTCCCGGTAGGTGTGGCTACGCGCATCGAAGTGGAAGAAGGACTGTCTCTCACCGCAAACAGTTAAGCTATGGCAGTAATCAACAATGTCGCGTACTCGTGGTCGATGATAACTCTTTCATCGACCGCGCTCGGAATCGATGAAGGCTCCACCACGTTGGAAGGGGTGTCCGGCATCAAGTGGTCCAAGAAACGCAAGGTGGAATCCAACTACGGCATGGGCGGGAAACCGGTATCGAGGGGGTTCGGGAACATTACCTATACCGCCTCCATCACCATGGACTACGCCACCCAGCAGCTTCTGCGTTCCACTTACGGCTCGCTGATGGACATCGGGGAGTTCGACCTGATCATTTCCTTTGCCAATCCCATGGCCAGTGACGACTGGACGACAACAACCGTCACGCTGAAAGGATGCATCTTCTCGGAAGACGGGATGGAGTCGCAGCAGGATGACACGAATATCACGCACGAATTCGACCTGAACCCGTTCGATATCGTCGTGGGTAGCGGAGATACCATATAAGGCATGGATGTAAGGTTTGAAGGACGCTCGTCCACGGGAAAGAACGAATGGCTCACCCCTCCGGACCTGCTGGAACGCCTGGGGCCGTTCGACCTCGACCCCTGTGCACCGGTAAACCGTCCGTGGGCTACGGCCGCGCATCATTACACGATAGAGGATGACGGGCTGAAACAGCCGTGGTTCGGACGGGTATTCTGCAATCCACCGTATGACACCTCACTTATCGTGCAGTTCATACGCAGGTGTTCCGAACACGGGAATGCCGTCGCACTGACCTTCGCCAGGACGGACACCCGTCTTTTCCACGAGTGGATATTTCCCAGGGCGGATTCCGTCCTTTTCATCAAGGGGCGGCTGAGCTTCCATCATGTGAGCGGCGAGCGCGGAAGCACCGCCGGCGCACCTTCCTGCCTGATAGCCTTTGGCAAGGCAAATACCGCGGTGCTGAAGAGTTGCGGCATTGAAGGGAAACTGGTCCAGCTTCGATAAAAACAGACTATCCGGTACTATTTGCCTGTTTGCGTAACACTAAGATAGGCGGCAAAAATTTCATGTCGCTATAAGTCATTACTTTTCACGTCTATTACGTGTATACGGTGTCCCAAGGGAGACTGCACAGTCCTCCAACAATCTGTTGAAGATTGCGGAAATGCCCGGCATACCAGTGTCCGCCGCCTTGGCAGAAATCACAAAAACGTTGTTGCAGGAACAGGATCTGGCTCGTTTTATAATCCTTTCTCCCGTTTTTCCTCTATGCTTTAGGAGAACTAAAAACATTTCGACATGGAAGAAAAAATGCTGACACTCGAACAGGAAGCGAAAATCAAGGAAAGAGCCTTGAAGCTGAAAGAAGAAAAAAAACTGCGCAAGGTGTATCCCATGGTCGTATTCGGGGATACGGCGGCCGGAGAAAAAACGTCCTACGTGGCCTTCATGGCAGAGCCGACTTTCCCGCAGTTTTCCAAATTTATGGCCGCCTCCAAAAAAGACGAGGTGCTTGCCATGAGGACTCTTGCCAGGGACTGTTTCATCGAGGGCGACAAGGAACTCGTAGATGATGATTCGTTGTTCCTTTTCGGGCTTATGGGGCAGTTGTCCGAACTCATCACCACCCGCCAGAGCATGCTGGTAAATTTATAGACCGCTGGGCGGTACGTGATGATCAGCGCATCCGGCAACGGATGATTTACCTGCGTCACTACTTTCCCGGCGTGAATATCGACGAGATGACGGACGAGGAGTTCGCCATGCTTTCGGAGGAGGCCCTGTGGCTGCACGAGCAGATGCTGGCCAGCCGCATGGTTCTTCCGGGCGTTTCCCCTTCCGCCGCTGACTGAAGAAAAGGGTGTCGTTTCATTTTAATATGAAGCGGCACCCTTGATTTTTGAATGGACTGAAACAACCCCGAACATATTCAAGGGGCATTTCTTCTGACGTAGGGATGCCTTTTTAATCTCCTCCTTTCCATTCCTTCTATTCTTGTAGCATACAGGAAACCTTTATGGCACAGGAACAGAACTACCAGGTCAATTACAGCATAAACGTGGATGCCTCCGCCGGCACCAAGCAGGTCATCGCTTTCGGTGAAGCGGTCGGCAAGCTGGTACAGGCAAAGGCCAGCCTCACCCCGGCAGTCAACAACATCAAGTCCATGATGGACGAGATCGACCGGGTGTTCCGCACCAAGAACGGCAAGAGGCGAAACTTCGACTACCGCCTGACCATCGAGACCGGGATGACGGAAGAGAAGCTGATCCGGGTGAAGAACCTGTTGACGGAAATCGGCACCCTGTCCAAAGGCATCAACCTGGTCATCAACGCCGGACAGCCCCTCGACAGCAAAGGTATCAAGGCGAAAGCCAAAAGCCTTTACGAGAAAAAGGCGGCGGAACTCAGGAAAACCGAAATCGAGAACACCGCCGCCTCGTCCGTGCGTAGCGTGCTGGATGCCCAGAAGCAGATTACCAAGGTTATCGGAAAAATCAATTCCGCGCTTGTATCCCTCGGCAAAGGAAAGGAGGTGGATATCCGGACGGATGCCGCCAAAGGCAGGCTGCAGGAAATCCTCTCCCTGCTGGAACGGATAAAGGGAGCCGCGCGTATCCCGTTTTCCCTGCAAGGGAGCGGTCTACCGGCACAGGCGGGAGCCCCGGTGGCTGTCCCGTATGCCTTGCCGGCGTATGCCCTTCCTGAGAAGGCACAGCAAAGGCTGGCGGAACAGTTGTACGTCTCCCAGCAGAAGCACCGCCAGAAACTCGCCCAGGCCGACGAGCTTTTCGAGATGCAGCAGCGTCAGCGCGGCAGGCAGACCGGGACCGAAGCGGAAGAACGGCGACAGAAGGAACAGGCAAGACGGGAGGAACAGGAACGGCGCAACGCGGCAAAAGCAGCCGAGCGGTTACGGAAACAGGCGGAGGCAGCCCGCGTAAAGGCGGAAAAGGAGGCAAGGGAGGAGAAGCAGCGAAACGCCGTCCAGGCAATACGGCAGATGCAGGCGGAGCAAAGTGCCGCGGGGACGCTGCACCGCAGCAAGCGGCGTGCGGCCATCAACCGTATCCAGTACTCCCGTGCCCCCTCGTTAAGGGACCTCCCGTTCGCTACCATGCTGAATGCCTACATGGGCTACAGCCTGCTCAGGTCGGAACTGGCGGAAGCCGTCGAATACGCCAACCTGATGGAATCCGCCCGTTCCATTCTAAAGGTGGCGGACGACAGCCTCGGGACATTCGAGTCCCGTTTCGACCAGATGGCCCGTCACGTGCGTAAAATCGGTATCGACACGAAGTACACCGCCGTGGAAGTGGCAGGGGCCGTCAAGTATCTGGCAATGGCCGGTATGGGAATCGATACGATAAACCAGTCCATCCGCCCGATCACGAACCTCGCCCTTATCGGGGACAACGACGTGGCATACATCGCCGACCTCGCTACCAATATCATGGCGGGGTACGATATACGCAACGGGAGCATGGACAGTGTGGCGGATGTCATCGCCTCCACGATTTCCCGCTCCAACGTGAATATCGTGGAGATGGCCGAGAGCTACAAGATGGCTGCCGGCTACCTGAGAATGGCGGGCGTGGACTTCACCGAGAGCGCGGCGGCAGTCGGACTGCTGGGTAACATGGGATTGAAAGGCACGCTGGCGGGTACTTCCCTGCGTGCCATGTCCACCCGTTTCGCCAAGCCGACCAAAGAAGCGCAGAAGGTGCTGGACCGCCTGGGCGTCAGGTTCACGGAGATGCGTGATATCGCGGGCGTGCAGGTCGAGAAGCTGCGCCCCATCGCCGACATTTTCGAGGAGCTGAACAAGAAGGGTGCTTCCATGGCGGACATGCAGGCGATATTCGGCAAGATCGGGGGCAATGCCGCCATGATGTTCGTGCGCAACTACGGACAGTTGCGGGAACTGGCTGTCCATAACCGTACCTCGCACGGCATCGCCTCCGAGCTGGCACTTGTGAAACAGAACACGACCAAAGGCTTGTGGGACCAGGTCACCTCGCAGGTTTCCGAAGGGTTCATGCAGGCGTACGAGATCCTGGAGCCGGAAATCCGTACGGTGTTCCACTCGTTCCTGGAAAAGTTCAAGGCCCCGGAATTTACCCGGGGGCTGGTCACCATCGGACGGGCATTGCTGGACATTATGACCCTGCTCGGCAATATCGGGGCGTGGGTTACCCGTAATTTCCACTGGATAGAACCGCTCGTGTTTACCGGCTATGCCTCCATCCAGCTGTTCAAGATAGCGGGAGCGTTGACCAATATAGGTATCGCCCTGGGTTTTATCGGGAAACAGTCGGCCGCTGCCGGCTCTGTGGAACTCATACAGGGGCTGGCCGGCATGAAAGGATTGGGCAAGGCCGGTTTTGCCCGGAAACGGGCCATCGTGTCAGCCATGCAGTCGGCCGGCATTTCGGGGAAGGGTGCCATGATGCAGGCTTTGGCAGCCAGGGGCGGTGTCTGGGGGACACGGCAGGCTCTCCAGTCCCTGTTCGCCACGCAAGTCGCCACGGGAGGAAGCCTGACGGGTGCGGCGGCTTCTTTGAGTGCCATCAGCACGGGAGCCGTGGCGGCTACGGCAGGCTTGTCGGCTCTGGTCGGGGCGTTAGGCTGGGTGGCGTACAAGACATGGCAGGTGAAGAAGGCCAAGGACGCCGTGCTGGAGGAAATCGAGAAAAACCGCAAGTACCGCTATCCTTCCATCGAGACGTTGTATTCCTCCCTGAGCGAGACCTACCAGATCGCGCTGAAAACCAAACGGGCGGTGGATGACGTGGTGGCGGGCAAGAGCATAGAGGAAGCCTCCGGGCACAAGATAGGCTTTTTCACCAGGAACTGGTGGGCCGGCTTCCTGGGGATGTTTGCCGCCGCGTCTTCGGAAGGAATGGTCACCGTCGATGACGTGTACAACACGGATGACGCCCGGCAGGACGATATAAGGGACGCCCTGATCACCCTCGCCAAGCGTGACAGCCAGGAACGCATCAACTCCGCGTACGCCGAGTTCGGCAAGCTGACGACCGCCTTGGAGGTCAATGCCTTCATCAAGACCGTCAGGGAACGTTTCGGGCAGCAGGAGAAGGACCTGGAAAAGTCCCTGTGGCGCGAGGTGGACGGAAAGATAGTATACAATTCCGACCTGGGGGACAAGCCCGAGGCCATAGCGGCGCAGACCTACGACTATGCCAGATACATGAACGGGAAGACCGTTCCGGAAATCATCCGTGCGGCGACGGCTTACAGGGATGCCATATCGGGTGCGGACAAGGCGCAGGAGCTGATGAGAAAGGGCGGTTTCGATTTCGAGCAGCTGAAAAAGTGGGGATACGTGCAGGGGAAAGACGGGCAATGGGGACAGAAAGCACTGGCCGGAAATGTTACGGACGAGGAACGCGAAGACTATATCGCGCACCGCAAGCTGGCGCATGACACCCTCGTGAAATTCGCCGCATCGCTCCGCCAGACCTTCGGCGGTTCATCCGAGGCGGCGGAGAACATCCTCCGTTCGGCCGGTTTCGCCCCCATGCTGTTCAGCAACGAACCGGACTCGAATGACACGCGCCCGTTCGATTCCAACCCGATAACGAACAACGGCCTGGACGACGGGGGTGCGGGAGGTAATTACTCGGGGACAGGGAAACTTTCGTCGGCCGCACCCAAGCAGGTCATCGTCAATATCAGCAGCCTGCTCAGTATCGGTACCATTGACCTTATGAAGACCGAGGAAGGACGGCAGGCGGAAATCCGGAACCTGAAGGAAGAGCTGGCGCGGGCATTGATAGACGTGGTGCATGACTTCGACGCGAGCTGGAACGGGTAAGGGGCGTAACAATGGCATGACATTCAAAAAAACGACAGGAATATGGGAAGATTGATACAGATAGCCGCTTCCACTCTGCTGAGCGGGGGCATTCTCTCCGGCGGCTCCCTGGGCGGGTATATCAGCGACGCCACCCGCCGTGCCTTGGGCATGGGGCTTGCCGAGTTTCAGGACGGGCAGGTACATTATTTCTCCAAACATCACGACCTTCTGAAAAGGGCCGCCATCCAGACGGTATCGCAGGCGGCTTACGGGTTGCTCCGTTCCTATCCCCGCTATTTGCAGTATTGGGAACAGCGGACGCGCGACAAGTACCTGCAGACACAATCGCAGTCGAGCCTTGCCAACAAGACCGGGCAGTATTACCAGCTCATCAGGGAGCAGCAGGCAGTCGCCAGGCAGAAGAACTACACGGACACCATCGTGGGGCGTACCGTACCCGACTATCTGGAACTCTCCATTTCCACGGAAGGCAACTACTACGACAGCAAGGAAGGCAAGGTGTGCCCCAACAGTTCCTACGGGCTGGTGACATTCGTCGATTTGCAGCCCCATGTGCAGGTGTCCAGCCGGAACAATATCGTGCTGACCACGGTACAGGGACGGGACTATACCCGCAAGGAATACGTTTCCGGCGGCGACCTGGAAATCTCCGTGTCAGGCAAGATCACCTCCAAATACCCGGATGTCTATCCGGAAGCCGAGGTGTCGAAATTTCTGAAGCTGATGCAGTTCAAGGGTGTCCTGGACTGTGACAACACCATACTCCGCCAGTTCAACATCACCCGCCTGATCGTGCTGGGCTATACGTTCCTGCCGTCCGACTGCCGGAACATACAGCCCTACAGCCTTTCCTGCGTGGCGGTGGAGCCTTCGGAGAGCGTGGAGCTGAAACTTGCCGGGCAGGAGAAGGTGGACGAGGCAATCAAGCACACCAACAAATGGATCAAGTATGTCAAATTCGGCACGGAGGTCGTTGACCCGTCCTCCCTGCTCAAGATTACCCGCCTGTGGTTATGACAACGATGGACGTGCTCTGTTGCCGCATCACTATCGGAGACCCCGACCCCGGAAACCCGATGCGGATCATGAACGGGATTGAAATCGACGAGGTGCAGGAGTTGGAAATCAACGAGAGCTACAAGAAACTGGTCGGAACGGCACGCTTCAGGTTCCCGAAAGGGACAGTCTGTCGCGGCACCGTTATCGGCAACGGGACTCCGGAAGGCAAGGATGTCTCGCGCATCACGGCGGAGGTCATGCAGGACGGCGTCATCATCGAGAAGCGGCAGAGCCAGAATGTCCTCGACGCCACCACGTTCAAGGTCGGTCAGCGCATCAATGCCAAACTGGGCTACAACGGGGTATTGAAGAACATGTTCGACGGGTATATCACGGGGTACAACTCGGACGGCCTGCTGGAGTTGCAGTGCGAGAACATGGCGTACAAGCTGAAACTGGTGCAGGCGCCCATGTTCGAGACTCCCGTCACGGGAACGACAGTCAAGGATGTACTCGAAGGCAAGTACAATATATTGAAGGACACGGGGTTCAAGCTCCACAGCGACACGCGCAAGTATGACATACAGATCGGAAAGGTCAAGGTAACGGACAATTTCACCGTTGCCGACATCCTTTCCGAGTGGTCCCGCTACAAGGTCTATTGCTTCCTGAAATATGACGCGGAGGACGAGGGGGCCATGCCGTCCATTGCCGTGGGACGTCCGTATTCTTCCAGTAAGGGACAGCCGGTTTTCCCCGAAGACGATTCGACGGGACCGTACAAGCTGCTGTTCGATTACCATGTGGCCGGAAACGACCTGAAAGTAGTCCGGACAGACCCCAAGTTCCTCGCGGTAACGGGCAAGGCATTGGGGATCGACCAGAAATTTTTCGAGGTGACAGTACGCATGAACCCGGAATATGACCCGTCCACACCGGGAAGCAAGGAGTTCCAGACCGTCAATGCCACGCAGATTTCCAAGAAAACCCACAAGGTGACGGGCAATACTACCGCCAAAGGTGCCGATACCCGTACAAAGGTCGATTTGAGTACCTATACCATCGTGCCTTACATGTCGCCGCACATCGGCATCTCCTCCGATGACCTGGTGGCGGAAACGACCGAGTATTTCCGGAACTATAACCTGAACGGCATCACGGGGACCGTAACCATTTTCGGGGACTACGGCCTTTTCCCGGCCGTGCAGGTGGAACTGGCGGACAACCGGAACCCGTCCAAGAACGGGGTCTATCTCGTGGAAGAGGTGACGACGACGTTCGGGGTGAACGGTTACCGGCAGAAACTGTCTATTCCGTACAGGATACGGTAAGGAAGGTTTACGATTAATAGTTGAAACCGAAATGCCAGAGCGGGATGATGTTCCGGTACCCGTATTCTATGTCGTCTTTCACGATATAGGCATCGTTCATTCCCTGTATCTGCTTCTGCTGTTTGTTCTTTCCTCCTATTTCGAAAGTGTACTTGTCTATCTGAAAATCCGATTTGTCGGAAGAGAGGACCTCGTTGTTCACTTTCATCTGCGAGAGGAAGAATGTTTCCCTGATATTCCCGATATCCGGTCTGTTGTCCGAAAGCGCGTATGCCAGGTTGGTGTTGTCCAGGTATGTTTTCTCCACTTTCCCCAACTGCCGGATGCCTTCGGTCGTTCCCCTGAGTTGCGCCACGATACCGGCTTTCTCCAAATAGAAAAGAAAATCCGTCACCTGGTTGCGGTGCAGGTCGATCATCTGCCCGATTTTGGAGAAATTGGGCTTGAACGGTACGCTTTGTGCGATGACGTACAGCAGCTGGCGCATCTTCTTGGTGGAAGCCGCATTCAGGTTGGCATAAATCGGTATGTCGTTTTCCACGGTCAGGTTGACCACGTTGCGCAGCCTCATATCGTAACCGGGATCATTGAAGAACGGGTAATATCCTTTTGTCAGATATTCCTTGAACAGCACCAGCGGACGTTCCGTTCCCGGCATCTCCACCTTATGGGCCAGTACCTCCTGCAAGGAGTAAACCGGCAATCGGATGTCTTTTGCCAGAATAAGGTATTCCCTGAAAGACAATCCGGGAAGAAAATAGCTGAGTACCCGGCGGCTCAAGTCCGCATTGCCCTTATAGATTTCCAGAATGGAGGAGCCTGTAAAGACGACCTGGAAGTCGGGATAGTAGTCGTAAACCATTTTAAGCTCCTTCGACCAGTCCTGGTATTTATGAACCTCGTCGATAAACAGGTGCTTTCCCCCGTTCTTGTAGAAATCCGATGCAAGGTCGAACAGGCGGTGTTCCGCAAAATAAATGTCGTCGGCATTGACAAAAAGCGTATCGTCCGTGGAGTGATGCAGCTTGATGTGTTGCAGCAACATCGTGGTCTTTCCCACACCTCTTGCCCCCACTATCCCCACCATCCGGGCAGACCAGTCTATCTGGTCGTGCAGGTATCTGACATAAGACGTGTCGGTGATCCTGAGCAGTCTTCTGAAAAGTTCTATAAGTTGTTCCATATTCTATCTGACATTAAGTTTCTTTGAAGACAAAGATACGCAAAATGCCGAATAAAATCAGCACTTTTCCCATAAAATGCACTTTTAAATTTGCATATTCATATATTGCCTGCACTTTTAAACCGATATCTTCTTTAATCAATCCGTTTCCGCATTGCCTATTCTTGGGATATGGAAACAAAGAAACTGGCAGCAGACAACAGCCGTTACCTGATCCGGGAAGCCATCCGCAAGATAGCCCTCGGACGCAGCATGGAACGCATCAACATGGCTCCCGGCGGTATGTCCGGCATAGGAACGGCACGTATGATACATGGCTATGTGGCGAAGATACACGATGACCCCTCGGACGAGGAGTTCGGGGAATACGGCGGCACCATCGACGTGGGCGAATACCCGGATGAAACGGCATCGCCCGAGCCGGTCGTCCACAAAGGCGTGCTGCTTGCGGCGGCAGCCAGCAACGAAGGCGGCTTCCTGCTTGTCCCGACCCTGTTTTCCGATGTGACCATTTTCATGGACGCAGCAATCCGCCACGCATACGTCGTGAACTTTTCCCATGTGGGTATCCTGCAACTCTCCGCCCACAAGGAAACAAGCATCGGCGTGAGGGAAACGGAAGAACTTGATACGGAAAGTGACTCCTCGCCGGACTACGATGAACTGGAGGCGACCGGGAACGAAGCCTTTACCCGCTATACGGCAGAAGGTGTGAACACCACGGTCAGGAACAAGGACGGCAAGGAAGCCTCCGCCGTGATAGATGCGGAAAGCATCACGCAAACAGTGGACAAGTCGGAAAGCACACAGACGGCAGACAAAATCCGGCAAAAGGTAAACTCTACGAGCGTTACCGTTGCCGACAAGAAAGTGACGCTGGGCGATGAGAACGCCACCGAGCCTCTGGTGCTCGGCAACGAGCTGGCACAGCTCATGCTGGACTTTATGACCGAATGCTCCAAGATTATGACACCCACGCTGATGGGAACCATGCAGCCCCTGAACTTCCCGAACTTCATTTCCCTCAGCTCACGCATCCAGAAATTCCTGTCTAAAACCTCCTATACGAAATGAGCATACAACTGCATCCCGACATCGAGAAACTGGACAAGGACAGCCTCTGCTATTCCATTTATTCCAACCTTTACCTCACTTTCTTCAATGCCCAGGAGAAAAAGAGCGGGGACAATCCCTATGGTATTGAGGAAGGCGACGATACCAGTATCCGCCTGAAGAACACGGCCTACGGTTTCGCCTCTGCCATTGCCGGGGCGGTCGGCGGGGATGAAGGCACCGAAGGCGGCATCCTGCTGGATTACCTGAAACTTTCCGGCGGCAATATGGCCGGTATGCTCCGGGCGAACTACGGCTTTGAAGCAGGTACGGGGAATACCCGTGTGCTGGAAACTTTCTCTGAAAACATGACGGATGAGGAAGGCGTGGTGACCGCCGTCCGGTACGGCATCCGTGTAACCGGTGATCTGGAAGTCGGCGGACGGAATTTCTATTTGGGCGGGAAACGGGTATTGGCTTATGACAGCCTGTCCGATACCGTTTCATGGAATGCCTCGGTGCTGAATTTCGAGGATACTTCCCTGCGTTCTTCAGGGGAACTGCTGTTCGGCAGCGAGAGGGAGAAAGGCATCCTTATCTCCCCTTCACATCTGCTGGTACACGGGCATGAGGCTTATCACGCCGGTAACGCGAACCTTTCCACTGTCGGCTGGAGGATGAAGGATGCCGATGTCTCCGGGACACTTGCGGTACAGGGGGAAACCTCTCTGCACGGCAGACTCTCCGCGCTTTATGGCGTGCTGTTGGGGGACAAGGGGGAATGTCTGCTTTCGCTTTCCGGCGATGAAGTGATTTTAAGCGGTTTCCTGTCGTTCGGTGAAGGATACGGCATCAAGATAGGCGGCAAACCGGTGCTTTTGCGTGCCGACGACAAGCAGGTACAGTTGGGAAGTATCGGGGACGATTTGCTTTTGGGAAGCGATGCCACCCCCAAGATACGTCTGCTCTCCGGGATAGCCGATGTGGACGGGGAATATTTGCTTTTGTCCCCTTACGGGCACGCCGTGTTTCCGGGCTCCTTGTCGGTAAGGCACGATTACGGGGAAACGCTTCTTTCCTCCTATCGGGTGGACGCTTCGGACGAGGGTGTCATTATCCACAAGCGGCTCCGCATGGGAAGCGCAGACGGTTTTCTCCTTACAGGCGACAGGCAATCGGTGTCCTTTTCCGGCAAGGTGCAGTATGACAAGGACGGGACGCAGACCATCCTGAACTATTCCCTGCGGTTGGGTTTTCGGACTTCCACCAGCCATTATGCCCCGCAGAACCGCTATTCGGACACGTTCCGTATGGATACGGATGCGGATTTTATCGCTTTCGGCGTGCCGTTGGAGGCTTCGGGGCATGTGGGAATCGACGGTTCCGCCACCCGGTTGGCGGACGGTGTTCTATACTTGAATGAAGATTTGCGCCTGCAAGCCGTCACGGACGGCATCAAGCATTACGGCAACAGCGTTTTCTGCGGCAGCCTCTCGTCGGAGAACTTCTCTTCGGGACTGGCCGGAACCGGCTGGGGCATTCTTCAGAACAGGACTACGGGGAGCATTTCCGCCACCTTCGATGAACTGACCGTCCGCCGCCGTATGCGCGTCTATGAACTGGAGGTGCAGAAACAGTCGGTAACGAACGGTTCCCTTTGGGTAAGCGATTCCTGCTCCGGCGATACCGTAGAAAAACTTTGATTGCATGGCTGTATATAGATATTCCACTTATAAGATACGCATTGCTCCCGACTCGCACAAGACACAGGGTTTGCGGGCGGGAGATATTGTCCGCCGGCAGTATTTCGACCGTAACAAGGTGATTTATTCCCTGATGTGCGTGCTGGAAACGGGCGTGGACTCGATAGAAGGCAAGGATTCCGCTTATTTCACCGCCGCCCTGCTCGACGGTGACGAACCGCAGAACGGCGAACTGCTCGACTTTGCCCGTATCACCCACCTGTTCGATACCCGGCGCGGCGGGGCGTTGTATCTGACCGCGTCCGATGACGAAGCCCCCTATATGGACGTAATCGACGGTGCGGGATTCGAGCGTTCCCTCTGCTACCCGGTCATGGGAGAAGGGTCGGCGGACATTCCCGACAAGACGAAATACGCCTGTTTCGGTGGCGGGCATGTCACCGCTTTCTACAAGGACAAGGATAACGGAGCGGAACGTATCTTCCGTGTTGCCAGAAACGGTGTTCCTGCTGAAGTCAAGAGCAAATGGGGCATCAAACAGACTTTGGAAGCTCCGGTTGAACATCCTGAAAGATTACTTGTATCGTTGAAGATACGTTCTTCCAAAACTTTATCCAAGATTCCTATATCCTTCGGCTATACCAATGGAGAAAAGACAGACGCGGAAGACACCTTGTCTGCTACGCCCGAATGGTCGTACCGGCTCTGGGTGTTGACCGTGGAATACCCGAAGAAGTATAGCCGCAGCCTGACGCTTGACCTGACGGATTGCCTGAGAGCGGAAAACGACTGGTTAGAGATAGCCGACCTGAATATCGTCCGCCTTTCCGATGTGGCAGCCTTTTCCAACGCCACCAAAGGACGTGTGGGCAAGATAAGCGGTGTGACAGACCCGGTGTTCGGTCTGCTGGACGGTTACGGGGCCTATTTTCAGAATTTGTACGCCACCCGGAACGTGAACATTGCCGGAACACTGACCGCCAGGGACGAGAACGGCTTTTCCTCCACATTCTATGTGGGCAAGATACACAAGAACGTGATACCCGATTCCCTGTCCTGCCTTTTCTCCGGCGGTATGCCGGTGGAAGGAAACACGCCTGTGGGTATCGGAGAGGTGAAAGAGATTAAAGGAGATTGCCGTCTGGCCGTACAGAGTGCCGCATGGCGAAAGGAGCATTTCGGGAAGCCGCATTGCTTTTCCCTTTGGATAAAATCGGAAACGGCGGGGAACGTCGCCGTCTATCAGGACGAGTACCTCGTAGGCACATGGGAAATCACGGAAGCCGGTGTTTGGCAAAGGTACAAGACCGCTTTCCTTGTCAAGCCGTCCGATGCAGCCGATATGACGGTCGGACTGTCCACGACAAACAGCATGGAAGTGACCGCTCCCCAGTTGGAAGCAGGAAAGAACGCAACACCCTACCAGGCGACGGACAGTACACTTTCCTACACGGAGGATTACGGGGCATGGTTTAACAAGGGCGGTATCGGTGGGACCATCCAGAACCCTTTGCTACGCTTGAACGAGGACGGTTCCATCGCTTCACGGAACGGCTCTTTCGTCATCAATCCCGATGGTACGGGACATTTCGCATCCGGGCGGTTCAAATGGACGAAAGATACGATTGAACTCCGGGATGTGACTATCCGCTGGGAAGATTTCGATGAAGAAGCGAAAGAACAGCTCAAGCCCCGTTCCGTTTCCCTGACCGGAGGCACTACGTTTCGTTTTACCGACAAATGGGACACGGCAGGAGATCCCGGACAGATAGATATAGTGGCTACCGAGTACAACTTTACCGGTGAAAGACGGGCATGGGAATACCTTGCATCGGACGGAAGCTGGAAAGATGCCGGAGGACACGGCACGCTGTTTACCCTGCGGGCAGACTTTCACGGCTGGGAAGAGCGGGATGTGCTGACCTTGCGTTTCACGTCCTTTATCGGGGACAAATCTTACGCGGCAACCCATACTTTGTTCAAACTATATGACGGCGAGGCTTCCTATGCTGTCTATGTTGAATCGGATAACGGTACTGTCTTCCGTAACGGCATAATCTGTACCGTCCTTCGTGCCAGGGTGTATAAAGGCGGTACGGAGATAACCGGACGCATACCCGAAGACTGTTTCCACTGGAAACGTACCAGCAAGGATGCGGAGGGTGATTCCCTTTGGAATGCGGAAAAGCATGAAGGGAAGGAACTTACGGTTACGGAAGATGATGTCTGGCATAAGGCCGTATTCAGTTGCGAGGTTGAGATACATTGACAAATTCACTAACATTTTAAACAAGATAGATTTATGGCAATTAAAGTAGCACGCGGACAGGTCACTATCATCGACCAGAACGACGCAGTATCCATTCAGGCGTTTATCGGCTCCAACCAGCCGCTGACGCAGGTGTACAACAAGGACAACAACGCCTATGCCCCCTCGTGGACGGCTTCTCCCTACCTGGTTCTTACTCCTTCGCTGTTTGTCAGCGGCAAGGGGGCTACCGACCAGATTACTTCCGTAGGTAACGCTTCCAACCTGACACCCGGTGTGAAAGCCGGTACTGCCAAGTGGTACAAGAACGGGACGGTCATTACAAGCGGGCAAGACAGTTGCACGATCGGTGCGGCTTCCGCCAAATACGCTTTGACGGTGAAGGCCAACCACATGACGGTTTCCGCCCCGCAGGTACGTTATTCTTTCGAGGCGGTCTATATCGACTCCAACGGGCTGGAAATCCCTTTTCGTTCCGAAATCCAGTTTACCCAGCACCTGAATGCCGGTGCCATGATTGCCGCCGTGTGTTACGCGCCGGACGGCATCGTGTTCAAGAACGATGAGGTAGCCACGCTCAAGGCGCATTGCGACCTCTGGCGCGGGGCGGCCATCGACACGACCAATGTCTCCTATGCCTGGGGTATCAGGGATTCGTCCGTGTTTGCCCCCACCACACTGACAGCGGAGGCCGCACAGGGTGCGAATACCGTTACAGTGGCCTCCGTTTCCAACATGGAAGCGGGCGGAAAAATCACCATCGGCTCCGCGCAGTACACCATTTCATCCGTCAACACCTCGACCAAAGTCGTGACACTGACCTCCGCTTTGAGTGCAAAGGCAGCTTCGGGAGCGACTGTTTCCTGCCCGTACTACAATTCCATGCTGGGTATCGGCTGGGCATGTCTGACTTCTTCCAATCCGCGAGGTGTGACAGCCGGGTGGACGACCAATGAAATCACCATTACCGCCGATGCCGTGCTGAACTTCGAGACGTTCAAATGCGCCATCAAGGACACGGACACATCATCGGGAAACGCTTCCGCCAACAAGGTGGTGTGCGACATCATCTCCTTTACCGACATGTCCGACCCGATTACCGTCGATCTGGTCAGCCAGAAAGGTTTTACCATCAAGAATAACGCAAACGATGTGGACGTGAAGGCTGTCCTGTACCGTAACGGTGCGGAACTGGATGCGGCAGGAACAGCCTATACTTACACGTGGAAACTCTGGAATGCCGCCGGGACTTCCGTCGTGAAGACCTACACGGGAAAATCCATCGTGGTGGCAAAGACGGATGTAACGGGGAAAGGCGTGCTGATGTGCGAGGTCTCCAAATGAGTAGTACCAGGTTATATGCTTTTGACGGCAGTCCTTAAAACGGCTGCCGTTTTTTCCACCTATTCTTCCGATAAAGACCGTATGGAAAAGATACTGATAGCTCGAGGTCAGGCGACCATCCATGTCCAGACGGACGCGTACACGCTCACCCAGTCGCCGGGCGAATACGTGTTCCCTGCCTCCCCGGACGGGAAAATCGTTTCCGCCGTGACGCTGGTCTCCACGCTGAAAGTCACCCGTGGCGATACGGATTTTACAGGGTTCACTATCGGGACGATCAGCAAACCGGCAGGTTTCTCGTCCATCACGGCGGACAACGCGAAGAAAACCGTCACTTACCGTATAGCTGCGAACACGACCACTCTTGCCGAGCACGGCAAGGTGGACATTCCCGTCATCATTTCAGGGGTTACCTACCATCTGTCCTTTGTCTGGTCGAAAGCCAGGGCCGGCAATCCGGGTGCGGCGGGTAAACCGGGTGTCGATGCCAACCTGCTGGACTGGGTCGAAGACTGGAACACGGGCAAGACCGTCATCGACGGAAATGCCGTCATCACGCCGAAACTGTTCGCCGGGACAAAGAACGCTGACGGCACGCTGACCGGCGTTGCCATCGGTCGTTTCCCTCTCGGCACGAAGACCGCGGCAGGAACCGTCACGACCGAGACTGTGGACGGCATTTACGGTTTCAGGAACGGGTACAAGACCTTTTTTATCGACAACGGCGGAAATGTCCAGCTGGGACGGGACAGCCAGTCCATCAAATATAATGCAGCGACAGGTAAGATAGAGTTCGGTGCGGATGTCAGCCTGTTATGGAAGGGGGCGACCTATATCGACAAGGACGGCATCTTTACCGGCACACTGTCCGCCACGGTCGTCAAGACTGTCAGGCTGGATGCCTCGCAGATAACGACCGGCACGCTTTCTGCCGGCCGTATCGATGTGAACGCCCTGAAAGCCTCGCTCATCACAGCGGATAATATCGACGCGCTGACACTGAATGTGACCAAGGGCAAAATCGGCGGCTGGCAGGTAGACAGCGATTCCATCTTCCTTGGGACGAAAAACAACACGGCGGGTGCTTACACGTCGGCTTCAGGTGGCGTTACAATGGGCAGTAACGGTATTCGCGGATACAAATGGCGTCTGGACGCCACGGGTGCCGGGGCCATCGCGGGAGGAAATATCTCCTGGGATGCAGCCGGGAAAGTCACGTTCGCCGCTTCGGTCAGCGTCATGTGGACGGACCCCCTGGATTCCATTACGACCGCCCTCGGCGGTTCCGGCTATACCAGGCTGACGAAAATCGACGCGAAGGGTATTTACACGGGAACAGTCAATGCCTCGCAAATCACCGCCGGGACGATCTCGGCAGACCGTATCGCCTCGGGCAGCATCAAGGCGTCCAAACTGGACGCGGCGAGCATCAAGGCGGACATCATCAATACCGGCTATATCAACGGGCTGTCCTGCACCTTCACAAAAGGCAAGATCGGCGGCTGGACTATCGGGAGCGGTTCGCTGACCGGCACGCATATCGTGCTCGACAATGCCAACAGGAGGGTCGTTGTCTACGGGGCGAACTCCGGCGTGGCCAGCGGGCAGCGCGTCCAGCTCTATTACGGCAGCGATACGGATTTCGGTTTCTACGCCACGGATAAAAACGGGACCTGTATCGCCCGGCTGGGCTCTTCAAACCAGATAGCAGGCTGGAACATCTCCGGCACAGCCATCGGGAAAGGCAATGTGCAGTTAGGCCCGGACGGTTCCATCACCAACGGAGGGAAATGGAAGCTGAACAATGACGGCAGCGGACAGATCGCGGGCGGCAACATCTCATGGGACACGGGAGGAAAAGTCACCTTTTCCAGTGCCGTGTCATTGCAATGGAAAAACGACATAGAGGCGGCCAAGAGCACCAATTACGGTTACAGGTACTACAAGAAAATCATCATCAACGGGGAATCCGGCAAGTATTACCCGGTCGTGTTCAAGGGAGGCGACCAGACCGTAAAGCGCGATATCCTGGTACGCCGGGCATACAGCGAACAGGCCCCGTCGGACTGGGACTACAAGAGCACGACCCACAAGGGCGGGCTGATCCTGCTGCTCAAGACGAACTTCGGCGGCTGGGGCGGAGCTGCCTATTCCTGGGACATCTACGAGTTGTCCGAGCGGTACAGCCGCATGTTTGCCGGAGCCGCCCATTGCGGAAACAACTGTATGTTCGCCGTGTTCCTCCGGGGCGGGGGCACTACGGGAGCCGTGTATCATCTCTATTCGGACCAGCCGATAGAAAGTTCCTCCATGAGCCCGTCGCCCATACCGGCGGCGCCGCAGATAGCCTACAACTCCGACCTGATATTCCAAAGCGGCAGTACGAAAGCCTACGCACCGGCACCGCGTACTTTAACGGACACGGTGGAAGAAGAAATCCGCCGCCACCGCTTTATCGTGCTGGCACAGGGAAACGATACGACCTTGAAGGAACATCCCCTGACCTATATCGGCAGTACGGGTATCTATACGGGCACGCTGACCGCCAGCCAGGTCAATGCCGTCGATATCAGCGCTTCCAGCATCAAGTCGGGCACGCTCTCGGCTGACCGCATCGCCTCGGGAAGCATCAATTCCTCCAAGCTGGACGCGGCGAGCATCAAGTCGGACATCATCAATACCAGTTATATCAACGGTCTTTCACTGACGTTTACCAAGGGGAAAATCGGCGGCTGGAGCATCGGTGCCGACACCATGACGGCAGGCGGCAGTATCGGTGCAAGCGGTGGCCGCCCCATACAGATACGTTCCGCCTCAAGCGGGAGCGGATACTATTATACGGGAGCCTACAAGCCTTACGGTATCTGCATGACCTGGCGTCAGAACTCCAATGCCGGTCACCTCGTAATCGGGCAGGTGGCGGCATCCGGCTCGACCGTCAAAAGCGGCTTCATCGGGATACAGATGATGTCCTGGGATCACCTGGAATATTTCTGCCTTTCGGCGAACTACACCCGTTCCGGCAGCAAGGAGGTCTATAACCGCATAGCGGGTTGGGCATTCGACCACAACCATATCTGGAAGAACAGCGTCTCCCTCAGCTCGGACGGCTCCATCACTAATGGTACGAAGTGGAAGCTGAACAATGACGGTAGCGGGCAGATTGCCAGCGGCGGTATCTCCTGGAACTCCGCCGGGACATTGACTTTCTCATCCGGTGTTTCCGTCAACTGGACGACGGGAATCAATACCGCCCAGGAACTGGCCGCGGCGATGGCCTTCGGCAAGATGCTGTACCGCGACCCTACATTCTATAACGGGAAGAATTCGGCGGGAGTGTACAATAACTCCGGCAACGGCATGGTCACGCTAACCCGCGTTTCGGACTCGACGGCCCCCAATGACAGCAAGTACGTGCTGAAAATCCAAACCACGGGAACGGCAACTCCCGGAAATGGAGGCTTCTGCTTCCGTACGCAGTGCCAGAGGCGGAAGGTGCTGGTTGCCCGTATCATTGCCAAGATACCCGCGGGGCGCAAGCTGCTTTGGGCGACCAACAGCATCGGCACCGGGGGAAGCCACCGGTGGCTGACCACCAATGAAGGGACGGGAGACTGGAAGGAATACGTGTACAAGGTAAGCTGCGGGACAGCCAATTTCTCAACTACCCATTACTTTTACGTGGACGGGGCGCAAGGGACAAGCAGCAACCCTGTCGTGTGGTACGTGGCCTACGCGACCGTATTCGACCTGACCTCGACGGAGAAATACACGACCACCATCGATGCCAACGGCATTTATACGGGAACCGTCAAGGCCGGGCAGGTTATCGTGGACAGCGCCCTGGTCGTGGGTGGAAGCACCTACAACGGCAGTATCTCGGTCAGGGATGCCGGCAACAACGTGAAAGTCACCCTTGACCGTAACGGTATTAATGCCGTGGCGGGCAAGATCGGGGGCTGGATAATCGGGACGAGTTCCATCATGGCTTCCGCCCCCTCCTCCGGACACCGTATCGTGCTGGTTAATAACGGCTACCTGTACCATGACAACCCTTCCACAGGAAAGAAGTACTGGGCCTTGAACGCTGACGGTTCCACTACCTTCGGGACAGGCAAGATCAGTTTCGCCGCCGACGGCTCGGGATATGTCGCCAACCAAAATATCAAGTGGGACGTGAACGGCAACGTGACCATGACCGGGACAATCAACGCCAATGCCGGAACCATAGGAGGCTTCAGCATCGGCCAGGGGCGTATCGGCTCCACGGCTACAGGCAGCGGGTCGGGAGGCGGCCTTGCCATCTACAACGACCTTTTCCGGGTAGGCAATACCAGTTCATACGTGCTTTGGGGTGCGAATACGTTTCCAGCGTCATCGGGAGGCACGAGGTCTGCCGGGCGTGTGGTGAACACGGCAAGCAATTCGTACATGAACAATTACGGCATATACATCGATGTCCGCAACGGCCACAGGAACTTCGGCATCTGGTCGAACGCAGCGGTTGTCGCCAGTGCCTGCATCGGCTGCAAGCTGAAGACCGTCTATTTCTCGGGCAGCGGGTATTCGATCGATTTCTCCCAGGCCAATATCTTCATGGTCTATGCCAACCAGAAATACAATATCAACCTGCCTACCGCCTCGTCGGTAGCATCGATGTTCGGCTATTCCTCCCTGCCTTCGGATTTCGCCTACGTGTTCACCTTGGTGTACCGCTCCGGGTACGGGAATACCATTTACATCCAGAATGTCCGCAACCATAACGGAAGCACCGCGTCATACGGGATGGCATCGGGGGACTCACTGACCCTGCTCTGTACCAATTACCCGAGTTTCCACTACCAGGTCCTGAACTATTCGTCCTGACGTGTGAAACCGTTTTTTTTAAGGAATGCCAACCATTCACGCCTCGACGGCCTATACTTGTAATAAAACGGAAAAAGCATGAAAGTAACCAACACGATCCTGACCAAGATTGCGGAAACCAGCACGGAAAACGCTTTCTACCGCATTGAATACAATATCACGAACGCCGAGCTGGAACGGGTGCAGGCTACGGTCTGTCTTCCGGGAGGTGACAGCACGGAAGCCATTGCCGGGGATATTTACTATGACCGTGGCAGCGTGTCCCTGAGCATGCCGTTCTCCGAGAAAATCGCCCTTTACCTCTCCGACTTCCTCGGGATTGTCAGGGATATCCTCGGCAGCCTGGATCGTGAGATAGCGGAAGCCACGCTCAAACCCGTCCCGGAAGCAGAATAACCAACCAATCAAATAAAGAATATGGAACTCAGTATCAAAGACCGCCTTTACTTGCCGTCGTTCCTTCCCCAGAAGGGTAATTTCAGCCAGTTCAACCTTAAAAAGGAAATCCTGCGCAAGATAGCCGTCCCGGATGGGGAAAGGGAGCGGATCAACCTGCACGAGAACGCGGATACGCAGCGTATCGAATGGGATGTCGAGAAAGAGGAACCGCTCCAGGTCGTTTTTTCCGAAGAGGAAATGAGATACCTGCAGCAGGCATGCGAGAAAATCTCCGACGAGGAACTGCCGGACGACATGTGGGGAACGGTTTCGAAGATTTACGATGCCCTGAACGAGGAGATGTAGGTCTGACAATGAGGAATGCCCATCGGTTTGATAACCGGGCATTCCTTTTTTATCAATACGGGTTACCAACGGACAAATCACGCGGAAAGTCCCTGCCTGGTTTGTCCGTTGTCCTTACCATAAACCCGGACAGGAAAATCCGGCTACTCTTATAACGGATACTGCAAACTATATGGGAAGACAAGATATACTGATGGATGCCCGCTACGGGGAAATGGAGACGACGGACAACCTCGCCTCCAAGCCGTTCTATGCCTTCCGTTTCCTCGGGGACATGGAAGGGATGGACAATGACCGTTTCCTATACGCGGAGATTTCCGTACCGGAAGGGTTCGGGCAGAAACTCGACGGGAACGCCGGCATCCACGTATCCATTCCCTATACTCCCGTGTACAAGTCCCTGTCCGTCCGTTTCCTCATGGACACGGGCAACGGGAACAAGGAGTATACAGTCAACCGCAAGGACAACGGGATATGGTTTCCGGTGCGTGCCGGGAAGGACTCGGGGAGAGCGGATATCCGCCTGTCCGAATTCCTTGCACTCAACGTGAAGGGCAACTTCCGCCTCGTGCCGGAAGACGGGATACTGTCGGTTTACAGCGCCGACGAAACGGACCTTAGAATAGGCGTATCCAAAAGCCAGAACGAGGTGTTTCTCCTGAAAGCCGCACCGGGCAACCTTTACCAGCATCCCACCACCGGCGTGGGGCTGATCGACTTTCTCCATTCCAACCTGGAGAACAACGGCCTTGCCGCCCGTCTCCAGTCGGAATTCTTGGCGGACGGTATGATCGTGAAGAACGCCTACATGGATTCATCGACGGGGGAACTGCTTTTGGAGGTAGAAGAAAAGGAGGCCACGAATGGGTAGATACAAAGTCATAGCCGGGCAGAACATATACGACGTGGCCCTGCACCTGTACGGGTCGGTGGAAGGAATCGTCGATTTGCTGATGAACAATACCTCGCTTTCCATAGATGACGACCTGCAACCCGGAGACGAGCTTGCCTACACGGACGGTTTCGTCATCAATGCCGATGTCTTGGCCTACAACACCCGGCATAACATCGTACCGGCAGGCGGGGAAAGGAATGTATATCCCAAATATTTCTCGTTCCCCCTTGCCGCCCGTTTCCAGCTCCCCGGGAAGGCAGCGTCCGCGGCGTTCAGCGTCTCGGGTACCGGTACGCTGGAGGTGGACTGGGGAGACAACTCGCCGGTGGAGACGATTCTCCTGACAGGGACAGGAAAAAGATACAGCCACCTCTTCGACAACGACATCAGGGGGGTACGGGGAATACGCTGGTTTTCCGATGCCTCTTTCCGGATAGCGGACTGGAGCGGCCTGAAACCGGAACGGGTTTTCCTGTACAGGCCTCTGCCTGTCGAGGAACTGACATTGCGGGGGTGCATGTCCGGCATAGAGGCATTCCCCCTGCTGGAAGGCGTATACCGTATCGACCTGCAAGGCTCTGCCGTGGGCAGCCTTGTACCGCTCGCATCGCTGCCCGCACTGATGCTGCTGGACTTGTCCGGGGCATCCGTCAAGCCGGAACAGGAAGACCTCTACCTGAAACTCCTCGTGGAGAAATACGGGAGCCGGCGCAGCTGCGAGGTCCGCCTGCCCGTCATGCCCACGGGGGAATACCGTGAACCGGAGCGGGACGGGAATGGGAGATACCGGATTGTCTGCGGCATGGAGGCTGTCTGGGTTATCCTGCATGAGCCCGCCTGGAACGAAGGCGGGGCGTGGAAATTCATCATCGAAGATAAAACCTATACCGTAGAGGAATGAGCCGTACAATCAAGGACATATACAATGAAGCGGTCGCGGAACGGAACAGGCGCATGGAGCTCCGGGAGTTCGCCAGCGACTCCAAACTGAGCGTGATGAACGGCATCCTGTGGGTCGTCGCAGCTGCCATACACAGCTTCGAGACCCTGCTGGACGTGTTTGCCGTGGATGTATCCGCCGCGATCAACAACCGTATCAACGGCACGCCGGACTATTACGCCAACGCCCTGCTCCAGTACCAGAAAGGCGATGAGCTCATCGTCCGGGAAGACGGGCTGGCTTTCGGGTACGCCGCCGTGGACGAGGCCAAGCGTATCATCACGCAGGTCTCCTACACGGAGAGCACCGATGAGGTGAACCTGGACAGCAAGCTCGTCCTCAAGGTGGCGACCGGTACGAAAGGAAACCTCTCGGCCATTTCCCGGGAAGACCTCATACCCATCAACGCCTACATAAACAAGATGAAATTCGCCGGGACAAGGCTCGAGGTCATCTCCGCCAAGGGGGATGTGCTTATCCCGCGCCTGACCGTCTATTACGACGGGGCTGTTCCCGAGACCGCCATGTACGACGCCATCGAGGAACGGCTGAACAACTATATGATGGACATCGATTTCGACGCGGCGGTCTATGTCACCCGGATCATGGATGCCCTGCGGGGAGCGGAGCACGTGACGGATGTTTATATCGACGAGGACGCCGTGCCCGGACAGGGCATTTTCCTGGCATGCTATGACGGGGACGGCAGGCTGCAGCCGGAAAAACGCATCGGGCGCATGGCCTATACCGTCTCGGGTTACCTGAAGGAGTCTTCCGGGGAGGGCGAGGAAGCCGGCCTGCCCGGTTTCAGGGAAGCGATTATCCTAAAAGTGGAAAACCATGAGGTATAGGCTCTCCATCGACAAGGCCGTCAACCGGCTGGTGCCGCATTACCTGTCGGGACGCGGGTTCATCCTGTTCATCCAGAGCTGCCTCTACCCGTTGCAGTCCCTGAATGACAAGTTCCGCCTCTTTGCCCGGGAGAAACACATAGAAGCCCGCATGACCTCGCAGGTAATCTATTTCGAGTGGTATCTGAACTACAGGTTCGGACAGTACCTGCGGGACAGCCGGGACCGCATCTTCATCAAGGACAGCCAGAGCCTCGGCGTGGACCTGTATCACGAAGGAGCCGAGAACGCCCGCCCGTGTACCGTATGGTACAACGGCGAGGAAATCACCGCCACCCGCCAGGAGGAGCAGCCGCGGCCGTTCTACCATCTCTCCGAGGAGAAGATGGTGAACAAGGTCAGCTTCATGGTCTGTGTCCCGCCCGTGCGTATCGACGTGCGGGAGTTCGTCTATATGCTCTCCTACGTGGTCAATACCTACAAGATCGCGGGTAAGACTTACCTTATCCGTGTCGACAGCGAAGAATACATACCCAATACCAACACGAAGCAATGAAAGAATACATCGCCGAGACAGGCGGACGCTACACGTACAGCGACGACATACTGAACCTTCAGGAGCTGGCCCTCAGCCTGTCATCCGTTTTCGAAGGCTGCACGGACTTCATCATCTCCGGCTGCGAACCGGACGGGCCGCGCATCTCCCCCGGCTATGTATGGCTGGGTGGAAAGGTCCGGTATTTCGAGGGATGTGCGGATGCCGTGTATCCTTACTACATCTACGAGGTCAACCGGCACGAGTCGGTGGTCTACGCGGGGGACGTGGACAAGCTCGGCCGCACCTGCTACCTTTGTGCCGGAGGGGCGGAAGTCCCGTCCACCGAAGACGGCGTGACGGGACAACTTCCCCGTTTCATCGAGATGACAGCCGGCTATGCCCCGCGTTTCATCGACAAGTTCATGGGACGCTATGCCGTGCTGCTCGACACGCCGTTCACCCGCCAGACGATAAAGAAGGACCTGGTGCTGACCGGTTCGTTTTCAGGGGAAAAGGAAATATCGTCCCGGACGGCGGTATCGGTCACGGGTGCGGATGGCTACCAGCTCAAGGGAATCATACGGACGGACGGGAACGCCTCGGTGGGCGCCTACCTGAACGGGCTGCTCGTCAACGAGATTGTCTTCCATACCGACGGTTCCGTCAGCTTCATGAAGCAGGGAAAGGAGATGGCGAGGATGACCGAACAGGGGCTGTCCTGCGACACGGTCTCCGGAAAGAGCGTCCGTGCCGGGTCCGTCATCCTGCATGGAAACCACCTGTACAACGCGGACGATGCCAGCGATGAGGGCTCCGTAACGGTCAACCGCTACGGGCTGGACGGCGGCGGGAGCAGGTTCCGCGACTTTGCCGTGTATGACGGCAAGCAGGGAACGCTGCCCCTGCTCCATGTCATCGGAAAGGAGAATCTCGTCCGCATCAATGCCGCCTTTTCCGTCCGCAACGCGGGCGCGGGCATGGACCTGTGGAACACGGCCTACACGAAAGACAACCCGAAGCTGGTGGGCCTGCTCTCCTGGAAGGACAGCAACGGGGCCGTGCTGGCACATGCCGGTTTCGATACGGCCGACGGCTTCCGCTTTGCCCTGAAAAACCTTCTCGGCGACATCGTGCTTGTCCCGAAAGGGGCGGTGGATATCCAGGGAACCTTGAAAATAAACGGGAAACCGTCGGGCGAAATCTATGTCTCCATAGACGATTTCAATGCCGCCATGAAAAAGAAGGTGGATGCCACTGACGGCAAGGGGCTTTCCACCGAGGACTTCACCACGGAGCTCAAGCGTAAGCTGGAGGCCATATCGACGGGCAGCCTGGAAGACGGGGGAGACGGCTATGTGACCGCCTCGGTCATGCGTACCGCCCTCGGCATGAAACTCTCCGCCAATGAAAACCTACGGGACATCATGGACAAGGGTGCTGCACGGGACAACCTGGACGTGTATTCCAGGGAGGAAGCCGGCGGGGTCTTTCTGAAAATATCCTCCGGGCTGGGCGAGCTGGTGGAACTGACGGCGGAAGAAATCGAGGGGCTTCCCGTGGAGGAGATAACCGCCCTCAAGGAAAGAAAGGAAGCGGCTGTACGCGCCACGATAAAGGCCGAGAAAGCCGGTACCGGAGAGCTGAAACTGGCGAAAGTCTCCAACCTTTCCGACGTGTCCGACAAGGCCAAAGCCCGCCAGAACATCAGCGTGTATTCCATCGCCGAGGTGGACAGGCTGCTGGAGGGCAAGCTGGGGACGGATTCCGCCTACACGGGCATCGTATTTACCCCGGAAATGAGGGACAAGCTGCTGGCCATCAAGGACGGCAGCTTCGCCTATACCGACGCCTCCGGCTCCCATGCCCAGGTGGAGGGATACCTGAAGACCTCCCAGGTGGAAAAGGAACTGAAAAAGAAGGCCGAAAGGCTGATGGAGGGATACGGTACTTCGGAAAAGAGCACCATTGCCACCAACCTCGGGCTGTACACCAGAAGCGAGTCGGACGGACGTTTTGCCACGCTGGAAAGCCTGTTCCAGGACTACATCTCCTACCTGGCCAGGCAAGGGAAAACGACGGAAGAGGCACAGAAAATCCTTCGTGACAAGCTGGACCTGCTCTCCAAGGAAGAAATCGTGAAGGACTACCTGCGCAAGGACGGCAAGCTCTCCGACCTCGTCCTTGCGACAACGGAATCCAAAAGGCAGGCATGCCGCACGCTCGGCGCCGCCTTTGCCGATGACTACCAGCCACTGATGCAGGACACGGGATGGCTCCAGATGGCGAACAGCGGCCTCGGCACGGACACGAGCGGTTTCTTCGTGCGCCAGATAGGGAATATCGTATCCATACAGGGGTACGTCAACACGGCAAAAAGGGACGGGAGCAACGAGGGAGGTGTCGTGGCCATGATACCGAACAAGATCCAGCCCCCGAAATACAGCGTGCGCTGCACGGCGGCCAACTGGAACAGCAACCACAAGTACAACCGGGGGACCACCTTCGTCATCTACGGCGGTTCCCGGCACGTACAGCTCTTCGAGCAGGGCATGTACAATGTAAATGTAGAACTCAATTTCACTTATTTCGTATGAAACGGAAACTCAACGTCAGCGGCGACATAGAAAGCCGCAGGAGGATCGCGGCAAGGGGCATTCCCGTCCCCGCCGCACCGGTACAACAGGCGGAACACGGACATGGAACGGAAGAGAAAGGAACGGAAGAGGCAGACCAGGACGGTATCCCGTCCGGCTCCGCGAAAACGCGAAGAAGGAAGGCCAAGGGGGACGCTGAAACGGTTTCCCTTTGAACAGACCCGGCTGGGGTTCATGCTCAGGTATGAGATGCCGGTGGTTTATTTCCTGCTCCACAGGCTCTGCCCCGCGCAGCCGTTCGAGCCGGACTGGCGCGTGGTGGAGGCCGTGGCAAGGTCGGCAGCGGATACATCCTGCGACAAGCCCAAGTTCCGGCGTTACCTCGAGGAGTATGCACGCGACGGGGTCTATTGCCGTCGCGGGAAACTGCTCACGCCCGAAAGGAAAGCCTACTACGAGCATATCCGCAGCGTAAAAATGGAGGAATACATCAGGCGGAACAGGAAACGGCTGCAAATGTCCGGGACAAGCGGGGAGTCTCCCGAGAAAAGGCTGAACGAACTAAAAAGCATACTTAAAAATATCATATAATAAATTGGCAAACAGCGTATTGAGAAAAATCTAAACGAATATATGGTCTTGTGCCCCCGATTCCCTATTTTTGCGGGTAGTCGCTTCAAGACCTTTTCCAGATTGTCAAATGAGTACCCTTTCCAGGGTACGGTCAGCGAGACACGTCTTGCAATATTCCTGTCAGTTGAAGCAAGCGGAGAAACCGAACCCGTTTGCCATGTCTTCCAGTTTCTTCGGGCATCTTTAACCCATAAAGCATTTCAGTTATGCAAGAAGAAAACACGGGGAACATGTCGGTCGAAGACCTGTTCCTTGCCAGTCAGGAATCCTACGCAGAAGCCCAGCAGCGGGCTATCGAGGAAAACAAATCATTCGCCAAAACGGAATTCTTCCGCATGGACAAGCTGGGCACCTACCGGCTGCGCGTCCTTCCGCTTGCCCCGAACGCGGATGGCACGGCGGCACGTCCCGGGTATGAGTTCCCCATCCACCAGCTCCTGCTGGAACTGGAGAAACCCGCCTCAGGCGGCAACAAGCCCGCCAAGATGTACGTGACTGTCCCACGGGCCACGGACGCGGGCTACAGCCTGGACATCATCGACACCTACCGGAAGCTGGCGGTAGCCTGCGCCAGGGATGCGGGCGACGACAAGCTGGCGGAGAAAATCGACGGGGGCTCTTTCGGCGGCGGGCTGCGTTTCAGCTACGGGCACGCCATGTATGTCATCGACATGAACGAAAAGGCCAAGGGTATCCAGCTGCTGACCCTTTCCCACGCCCAGTTCAAGGACCTGGACGAAAAGAAATTCAAGCTGTGGCAGAAGAAACTGCAGAAAAATCCGGACTATCCGTGCCCCGTCTCCTCCATTAACAATGCCTACCCGGTGGAAATCGAGAAGCGGAAGAACGGGGCCAAGACGGAGTACGTGATCAGTATCGACAACGAGTCCGATGTGGAGGTGCTCGGAAAAGAGGAGCTGACCGCGCTCATGGCGGCAGCCCGTATTCCGGAAATCGTCTGCCGTTATTCCAGGTACCATCTCGGGGCTACCGTGGAGTTCCTCAAGCAGTGCGACGGCCTGTACGGGCTGAACATCATGGACACGGACGAGATGCAGGAGGCCATCGACCTGCTGAACGGGGAACTGCCCAAGGAGGATACTTCCGAGTTCTCCTTCGACCGCCGTACGAAAGACAGCCGGGAGAACGGGAACAGGACGGGAGGCATCTCCCTGGACGACCTTTTCGACCGTTACGAGGAGCTGCAGGAACAGGGCATCGGGGACAAAACCGAGGAGGGTCAGGAACTGCGCGGCCTGATACGCACCTACATCGAGCAGGAAAAGCTGCCGGTACGGGTAACCCGTTCCACTTCCAACAAGGACCTGCTCGACCTGATAGAAGAAGCGTTGGGGAATGCCCCGGATACGGCCGGCGGCGAGGAATACGGGGAAGAGGAGAACCGTACCCGGGATACCGGACAAGAGGATACGGGCGGCCCGGAGAACGCCCCGGAGGATATGCCGGAAGAACGTCCGGAACGTCAGCGACGCAGGAGATAAAACCTTTCATGAGAACAGAAAACAGTATGAACGGCGGGAGGCCGCAAGGTTTCCCGCCCTTTTACACAATCGCTTATGAAAGGAAATAATCCCTGCCTGCTGCTATTGAACGACATCCATGTCTCAAAGGACAATATCCCCGCATTCCGCGCCAACTGGCAGGAGGCGCTTGACATCTGCAGGGAACACGGGGTGAAGGAAATCGCCGTCGGCGGAGACCTTTTCTTTTCCCGTGCCGCACAGACACTGGACGTGCTGCTTGCCGTACATGACATCCTGCTCGATGCCGCCGCCCAGGGGGTGCATGTCACCCTGGCGGAAGGCAACCATGACAAGGTAAACCAGGAATCCGTACGGGGCTATTGCCACGTGTTCGACCGCTTCCCCGGCGTGTCCGTGGTGGACGAGTATTCCAGGATAGAAAATCCCGGATGGTCTTTTGTCATGCACCTGATGGGATATTTTCCGGAAGACGGCTCCTTCACGGAAAAACTCGCCCGGCTGAAAAAGGAGGCCCTCGATCAGGAACGGCTGAACTTTCTCTATGTACACGAAGGCATCAACGGGGCGCTTGCCCAGCCTTCGGAAAAGGAACTGCCTGTAAAGATATTCGGGGAGTTCGACCGGGTCTTTGTCGGCCATTACCATAACCGGACGGTCATCCCCCGCACACGTATCGAATACATAGGTTCTTCACGCCAGCATAATTTCGGGGAGGACGAGGAGAAAGGCTACACGCTTCTCCACGCGGACGGCTCGCATGAATTCATCAAGAACAGGGTGAATGTCCGCTACCGGGTACTGGATGTGCCCGTGGAGTGTGCCGGGCTGCATCTGGCGGACGAGCTGAGGGAAATGGAGGCGGACGGCAGGTACAAGGTCAAGGTACGTGTACATGCCCCGGCTGCCGCGATGAAGACCGTGGACAAGAACGCCCTGCTGGAAGCGGGTGCCGCCAAGGTGGAGCTGGTGGCGGACGACGAGCAGGCGGTGGAAGCGGCCTCTTCTTCCCTCTTTGAGAAGTTCGACAGCCACCGTATCAGGGAGGCTTACGAGACATTCTGCCGGGAGAAGCGGATCGAGGACGTGGAGACCGGACTGGAATATTTATCTAAAATCAAATCGAGGACAGACCATGTGGAAACTGAAACTTATAGAAGCGGAAAACCTGTGCGCTTTCCGCTCGCTGGCATACACGCCGCACCAGGGGGTGACCACCCTGATTTTCGGGGATAATCGGGACAACGATTCCCAGCAGTCGAACGGGGCCGGGAAATCCGCCCTGCTGGAATGCATTGCCGTGGGCATCACGGGCAGCCCGCTAAGGAAAATCCGCTCGGAGGAAATTATCAACGACACGGCGGAGGAATGCCGCATCAGGCTGCATTTCGTCAATGATGCCGATGAGGAGGAGATGGAAATACGGCGCCGTATCCCGAGAAAGGGGGCATCGTCCGTCGCCTGTATCCTGTACCGTGGAGGAAAGGAAGTAACGACGGATGAAGCCGTACAGCCCTCTGTCGATGCGTACAACAGGTATATCCTGGAAAAACTCGGCATCACGAGGGACGAGCTACTGAACAATTTCATCCTCTCCAAATACCGCTACGAGGATTTCCTTTCCTCCTCGGACAAGGAGAAGAAGGAAATCATCAACCGTTTCTCCAACGGTATCCTGGTGGATGAAGCCATTGCCCGCGTGGAAGCGGACATGGAGCCGTTGTCCGGGGAACAGCGGGAGGCGGCATTGGAACTGGCCGGAATGGACGGACGGGTGGAGATGCTGCTGGAGCAGATCCGCAAGGAGGAAGAGGCAGGAGCCGAACGCGGGCGTACCCGCGAGAACCGCATCCGGGAGCTGGAAGCGTCCATCGCGTCAAAACGTGCCCTGATGCGTGACAGGACCGGGACTGTTGCCGCCTGTGAACGGCAGGCCGAGGAGATACGCCGGGCGGATGAAGCCTTGCAGGAACTGGAGGGCGGCGACGCCCCGCTGGAAGAGTGCCTGAAAGGCATCGGAAAATTCATGCCGCTCTTCCCGGGGGCCGGACAGACGGACTGGAACGGGGCGGTAGCCGCCAAAAAGGAAAGCCTTCGGGCGGCCGAGGCACGGCTGGATGAGCATGACCGCGTCTTGTGCTCTCTCGAAAAGGAACTCGAAGGAAAGCGGAAAGCCTGGGAACTGTTCAAAGCCGGGTTCGCCGCGTTCCATGAGGACTACCGGGAGAAATCCGCGGCAACCGCCGGGGCTTTGCAGGAAATGGATAACCGGTTGCGGGACCTTGCCTCGCGCATAGAGGAACTGCGGCACAAAAGACGCGTCGTTTCCGCCGGTATCGACGAGTTGTCCAACAAGCTGGCCGGGTCTATCAAATGCCCTTCCTGCGGGCATGAGTTTTTGGTGGCGCATCCCGGGTTCGACATCGCGGAAGGGATGAAGGAGCTCGGGCTGCGGCAGCGGCAGCTGGGGGAAATCAATGCCGGTATCGACACCCGTCAGAAGGAGAACGAGGAGATGGAACGCCGGCAGGCGCGACTGAACAATGACCGCAGAATGTTGGACGGTGAGCGGGACCGCATGGAACGGCAACTGGCGGAACACGAGCGGGATGTACGCAACACCTCTCTGCGGGTGGAGAATGCCGGGCATGATCGGGGACGCATCGCGGCCGGAATCGCCACCCTCCGGAACGACATCGAGGGCATACGCCGCAAGGTGTTCGACGAGGTGTTCGGGTTTGTGGATGACCGCCATGCCGCCATAGACAGGGAGATACGCGCGGCAAAAGAAGATATACGCGCCGCGGAATGTGCCATAGAAACCTTGCAGGCGACAATCAGGGAAGTGAACGAATCATCGGGAAACGACATGGTCATTTCCTTGAAGGCGGCACTCAGGGAGACACGTGTGAAAGCGAACGCGGCAGCGGAACGCAAGCTCGGCATAGATGCCCGTATCCGGGCGTTGGAAATACAGAAGGAGCGTTTCGTGCAGTTCAAGACCTACCTGGCCAACACGAAGATAGAAGCGCTGGGACGGGTTACCAACGAGTTCCTGGCGGGCATAGGCAGTGATATCCGTATCCGTTTCGACGGGTATACCGTCCTCAAAAGTGGGAAGGTACGGGAGAAGATCTCCATTTCGCTCCTGCGGGACGGCATGGACTGCGGCTCTTTCGGGAAGTTCTCTGCCGGAGAGGCGGCCCGTGTGAACCTGGCCACCATCCTGGCCATGCAGAAACTCGTGAACGCCAATTGCGAGGAGGGCAAGGGACTCGACCTGCTGGTGCTGGACGAGATTCTGGAAGCCGTGGACGAGGCGGGACTGGCCTCGATGTTCGAAGCCCTGAATGCCCTTGGCGGTACCGTGATGGTCGTCTCCCACGGCAACGTGGCGGAGGGCTATCCGCACAGGCTGGTCGTGACGAAGGAGAACGGAGAGTCGAGGATAGAGAGCTGAGGGACAGGCTGAAAAACGCTGCCGTACATGATGAAACCGTAAGATTGTAAAATGATGCTCACCGTAGCTGACAGATTAGGACACCAGATTCAGTATCAATCTTTTCAGTCAGTGAAAGTGTGGAAAAGAAAAACATCTTAGGGGCGGACTCCTCATCGGAGGAGTCCGTAAGGCGGAGGGCGGCACTCCTGGAAAAACATGTGATGCCGCACAGGAACCTGATATACAGTATCTGTATCAAGTACACCTATAACCGGGAGGACATCGAGGACAACTATATAGAGGCTCTCGCGAACTTTTTCAAGTACATGGACAGCTACAACCCGGAGCGTCCCGTGAAGACATGGATATATGCCGTGACGAAACGGCTCATAGCCGACCTGAACAACCGGAACAGGAACCGCCTGCCGGCAGACGAGAACGTGGACATACGGGAGGTGTCCTCCTCGCTGCTCGACGAGACGGAACCTTCGGGAAACAGGATGGGGATGGACAATTACCGGGAGTTCTACAACGACGCTATCCTGTGGGCGCTCGACCGTCTGAAACCTATCTACCGCGAAGCCTTCCTGCTCCAGCAGGCCGGCTACAAGATCGGGGAAATCATGGAAATCACGTACCGTAACGGCACGCTCCGGACACTGAACATCGAGACGGTCAAGAGCCGCCTGTTCCTGGCCAAGGCGCAGCTGCGTAAACTTCTGACAGAGGATGGAGAGAAAAGAGTGGATTGACGGTTGCCGCAGGCTCTTTGCCCGGCTTGTCCGCGCTGCCGTGTGGGCGGATTTCACTTTTCCCGCCGGGGGACGGGGCGGGAGGCAGTTGGGGACATGCTTCGACCTCCTGTGCCGGGAGGTCGTGTCCGTCAGCGGGGAACGCCTGGCGGATTTCTGTATCTGCCAGGCATATACCCTGTCCGGATACGGGACGTCTTACCGCCGGCGGTGGAATGTCTCGCATTCCTTCGGGGAAAAGGCTGTCCGCCGTTATCTGTGTTCCGGAAAGGGACGCAGGTACCATGAAGACCGCTGGCTTGAAAGCCACGGGCTTTCAAGGCCCGCCCTGGCGGGCATGGTCATCGACCGGAGCCGTCATCCGCTCGACCGTTTCATCTATCCCGAATACGAGGAAAGGACCAAGCGCCGCCTGCTCTCCACCGAGGCAGGCTATGTCGTTTGTGCCCTTTCCACGTTGCTCTGGACACCCTTTTCTCCCTCATGCGGCAAGTGCCGGAGGTCCGGAGAATGCCGCCGGCGGACGGAGGCCATCTACCCGGAACTGTTCCGCCTGCGGTGTGAAGCCTGGCTGAAAAAGGAGGCACGGCCATGAGCACGACCAACCCGCTTAGCGCCGAGTTCCTGTACGAGCTCTACGCCACGGCACTCAGGCAGGAGCCTCTGTGTGCCGTCCTCTCCCGCCACATGCGCAAGGAGTACCTTCCGGACCGTTCCTTCCAGCGGGTACAGGAGGCTATCGCCGTCCATTTCCGCACCTACAAGTCCCCTCCGTCATACGCTGTCCTTACACAGACTTTCCAGGAGGATTACGATGCCATCGAGCTGATCGACACGTTCAGGGAATACGACGAGGGGCAGAGCGCCGAAGTGATGACCGACATGCTGGAATCCTACATCAAGAGAGTCCGGCTGCAGGCGGTCTATGCCGAGGTCGGCAGGCTGTATAACGAGAACCGGCAGGACAAGGCGGAAAAGACGCTCAGGGAGTATGCCGAATGGCTGTCGGGATTCACGCTGAAAAGCTCGTCTTTCATCGATGTGGCAGAGACCTTCACGGAGCGCTTCGAACGGAACAGGCGCAGGGAGGAGGAAGAGGAACGCTCCGCCTCGCCCCGAGTGTCCCGTTTCTATATCCCGTACCTGGATGCACTCAATGCGGGAAGGAACCTGCGGGGACAGCTGACCTGCTTCCTGGCCTCCACGGGAGTGGGAAAATCCCATATCGCCAAATGGATAGGGGTACGTGCGAACATCGATGACGGGCTGCATGTGCTGCATTTCCAGTTGGAGGGTTCGGAGGACGAGGCGCTGAACGCCTATTCGGGAGGGCTGATTTCCCGGAACGCCTACTATTTCGAGAGAGGAAAGATTTCGGACACGGAAATGCGGCACCTTGAAAAGCTGGTCGCCTCCTACGCGGGAAGCATCACCGTGCGTAGCTATCCGCGTTTCAACGCGCAGGTGTCCACCCTCGACATCAAGAACGGGATTTCGGAATACCGCAAGCTCAAAGGGCATAACCCGGACATCGTGATCGTGGATTCGATGGACCTGCTGACGGATGCCAACCGCCGTTCATGGGGAGCGGACCATGAACGGGCGAAACGTATTGCCGTGGCCAATGACCTGAAAGACCTCGCCGCTGACGAGAAAGTATGGATCGTGGTTACATACCAGTCCACCATCGAGGACAGGGAGTGGCTCAATGACGAGAGGAACGTGCTGACCGAGTACAACTGTTCGGAGGCGAAAGGGCTGGCACGGCCGTGTACCCACCTGATTTCGCTCAACCAGTCATCGGCGGAACGGAAAGAGAACGTGATGCGGCTGCACGTGGCCAAGAGCCGTTTCTTCAAGAAGGGGGACACCATCAAGATTGCCACGGACTATGACAACGAGGTCTTCTACGACGGGAAGCGGTCATTGGGACTGAACAGGGAATGACCGGCAAATTTTTGCGGGTAAATCTTCCTTTTTTGCGGGATATGACAAATTTTTGCGACTAATCTCGTCGAAATGACAAATTTCTGCGATTATAATTTATTAATAGTCCTGTCTATGATTTCCAGTTTTGCCTGCGAAGGCTCATCATAGGCATTGCAGGCTGCAAGGTATTCCATCAGTTCCTTGAAATCGGTTCCGTACAGGTTGTCACTGAAATGTTGTAATTTGGTCATTACAATATATGCAGACGGGTCTTTCTGACGGGTCAACTTGCGCAATGACAGTATGTAGTCTTCCCTGAAAACAGTGGGGACGATAATTCTTGTCTGGTCTGCTTTCACAAGTTCCGCATTCATCATTATTCTTGAGAGCCGTCCGTTCCTCAAATAAAAAGGATGGGCTTCACTGACCATGAACATTATGTATATGATTTATAAAAAACGACCCGCCGATTTGAGCATTGTTAAGAGGCTTGGCAGGTTCTAATGTTGCAAAGGTAGTAAAAGATTCTAAGTACCAAAATATTCTGTGTCTTTATTCTTTACAGTTACTTTGCTATTATTCGCATTATTTTCATAGGTAGGTATCGGTTTAGACCAGATTATTTGAATAAGAGGTTGTATCGCTACAACCTTTTCGTTATTTTCTGAAAAAGAGGAAATGGGCATCAGCGTGACTGCTATACAGAAACTTATCGGTTCAGCTGATTTCCAAGAGGTATGTAGAGCGCGGAGAGAAGAATGGAAGCTGGAGGGTGTTCGTGACACAATAAAGAAGAAGGCATATTGAAAACGGATGCTTTCAGCATTCCTGCACAAATGTTTCTAAAATACACAAAGGCTGCCTGCTTGTAAATACAGGAACCTTTGTATCATCCTGTCCGCAGTTTCACCAGTAACCACGCCGCAAATTCCGATATCTTCATTTGCAGGAGGCGGTCATCGGGTCTGAACAGGGATGAAAAGATACCGGACCGGCACGTTCTTTACCGTGCGCCCCTTGTATTCCGTAACCTCGTCCGTATCCCAAGTAATCAGCTTGTACTGCATAAAAACACGACCTTTTATTCACTACGACAATTAAATTGAATAAAAAGCCCGTTTTTCCGGCTCTCCTTTGCCAGTCCCGTACCGGTCTTCCGTGGAGTCCCTCATTTTTTCGGACCTTTCTCAAACCTTGCTGCAGGAACCGGCACTATACCTTAGTATGGAACTGTCATTACAGGAACACAGGTATCTGGTTTCGGAGATAGCCCGGGAAACGGGAGCGAAACAGGACGGCGGGGGCAAAAACCTGATTGTGCCCCGCTGCCCGTTCTGCGGCAAGACGGGAGGCAAGTTCGGTATCTACATCGGAAAGGGAACCTCCCGCCGCACTCCTTTCATGTCACACTGCTTTTCCTGCGGGGCTTCCACCCGCACGCTCGAACAGCTGCTGGAAGCCATCGGCCGGATGGACCTGATGGTCACACGGACCGCAGATATCTCCGCCCCTTTGGAGCTGCATCTGACTGGACAGCAGGAAGCGGAGGAACTGGACGACTCCCTGACCGCCGTTTCCCTGCCGGATTTCTATAAGCGGATTTTCCTGCACCCGTACCTGCAAAAAAGAGGTTTCTGCTTCGATGACTACGAGTATTTTCCTGTCGGGACGACCGGCAAGCTCAATCCACGCTATGCCGACTATGTACTGTTTCCTGTCATGGATGAAGGAGAAACCGTCGGTTATGTCGCTCGCCATACGTGGCCAAAGGAAGATATCGACGCCTATAACCGGAAAGCCAGGCACAACGGGGAGTACAAGATTCTCCGGTACAGGAACTCGACCGGCAACGACTTTTCCAAACTGCTTTATAACTACGATGCCATCCACATGGGAGAAACCGGCACGGTTATCCTTACAGAAGGCATTTTCGATACCATCGCCCTGACCCGCAAGCTGGAACTCTACGACAACCCGCATGTGGCGGCCATAGCCACTTTCGGAAAGAAGATTTCGGACGTCCAGATATACAAGCTGCAGTGCAAAGGCGTCGGGACGGTGGTCGTCGGTTACGACGGGGATGCCGTGACAGCCGTCAAACAGACAGCGGAACGGCTGAAACCCTATTTTGACGTGCTTGTCGCGGACATGGCGGACGCGCGCAGGGACTGGGATGAACTGACAGGGGAAGAAATTCAGGAAATTTTCTCCCGCAGGCTCCAGACCGTCCTCGAATACAAACTCAACAAGGTACAGGAAAAATGATGATGAACGAACTGCTGGCCTGGCTCGACAGCCAGTCCATTTCATATATGCCCGTGGACACGGAGGTAGTGGACATCCCGGAATTCGGACGGCTGTTCCTGGCCGACCTCTCCGGCGTGGACTCCGTTTTCAGGAATGAAGGCGGCAGGCCCGTGTTCAACCTGATGGAAACCCCGGAGGTACTGCTGGAAGAAGGTATCCGCCATGTGGCATTCCCCTTCGGAAAGAACTGGTACTACTACGACCTGCGGGAGGATTTCAGGTTCAATATCCTGAAACATATCGGACGTCCGAAACCTCCCGTGCACGACATCCCTTTCGTAAACCTCGGCATCCATACCCCGTACGAGCTGCTGAACGCTTCCGGGGCTCTGGAAGAGTGGTGCCGCAAGGCCCGGTGGCTGGGACACACGGCCATCGGTATCTGCGACCGCAACACGATGGCCGCCACGCTCAACTTCCAGAAGGAATGCGCCAAGGCGGGACTGAAGCACGTGTTCGGGTATTCCCTCGACATGGCACACCCGGACGGGAAAGTCGGGTTGAAAGTCTATGCCCTCGGCAATGACGGTCTCCGCAACCTGCTCCGCATACAGCGTGCCGTCATGGTGGGCTCGGAGGACAGGACGCTCCGATATGAGCAGCTGCTGGCGTATGCCGCCGGATGCGTGTTGATCTTCTCCACCCGTTCCTCCTACTGGATGCTCTCCCATCCCCGGCAGGTCGCACGGCTGCGGCAGGGTTTCGAGGCGGTCTATTACCAGGTGGATGCCTGCGAGTACAAGGCCGACCGTATAGACCGGGAAAACCTCGAAGCCCTCCGGTACTATTTCGAAAGCCATGACGACCGGACGGATTCTTTTCCCGTGGCTCCCATTCTCATTGCGGACTGCCATTACCCGGACAAGGACGATGCCTTCTCGAAGACCGTCCTGAACAAGATAGCTTCGGGGGCGGCGCACGAGCAGAGCGATGACCAGTACTACAAGAGCGTGGACGAGCATTACGAGACGTTACGCCCCCTGTTTTCCGACAAGTGGGATTTCGACAGGCTGTTCAGGCGCATGTGCCGCCCGACGGTCGAGATCGCGGAAAAAGCGACAGCCGCCTTCGAGACGGGACGCATGTTCATGCCCGAATACAGGATGCGGGACGGGGAACGGGAACGGTACGGGAACCGACGGACGATGTTCCTCCGCCTGCTCGATGAGGGAATGCGTGAGAAAGTCCCGGAACAGGAAAGGGAACGCTATGGGGAACGGCTGGACGAGGAGGTCTATATCATCGAATCGACGGACAACGTGGACTATTTCCTCGTGCAGTGGGACATGGTGCGGGAAGCAAGGCGCCGGGGCATTGCCACCGGCATCGGGCGCGGCTCCGCGGGAGGCTCCCTGGTGTCATACCTGCTCGGTATCACCTCCATCGACCCGCTGAAATACGGGCTTATCTTCTCGCGTTTCCTTGTGCCGGAACGCTGCGGGCTGAGCTGGAAAGACGAGCTGACGGTACTGGCTCCGGATCTCCTGCTTGAAAAAGGGGAACGCTATGTAGAGATAAAGTCCGGGGACAAGACCTACCGCATCAGTCCGGATGCCCGGCTGCGGATAATCCGCAAGGATGCGGAAAAGACAATATATGCCGATGAATTGATTTGTGGCGATGAAATCCTTTTCGACCGCCGAGATTGCCTGTGGAACTTAAAGGAACTTGAAGCCGATGAATCAGAACTGCGAACACCTGCGTCCCTATGAGGGATGCGACCTTTACCGGGGAGATGCCCTGGAGGTACTGCCCCGGCTTGCCGCCAGCGGCATCATTGCCGACATGGTACTGTCCGACCCGCCTTACGGGACGACGCACTGCCGGTGGGATTCCGTGATAGATATCCCCCGCATGTGGAAGGCCGTCCGGGAGGTTTCCGGACAGAAGACACCCGTGCTGCTTTTCTGCCAGCAGCCGTTTACCAGCGTCCTGGGAGGCTCAAACCTCGGCAGGCTGCGCTACGCCTGGGTCTGGGAGAAGACGCAGGCGACCGGATTCCTGAACGCGAAACGCATGCCGATGAAGGCGCACGAGGACATCCTCGTCTTCTATGACAGGCTTCCCAAATACAACCCGATCAAGACCGACGGGCACAAGCGGAAGGTCATCCTTGCCGTACACCAGCACAAATGCGACGCGGGGGAAATCTACCGGAAACATGACAAGTACCGGGACTATATCTCCACGGAACGCTATCCGCGCAGCGTGCTGAAATTCAAGACGGACAAGCAGCTTTCCTGCCTGCACGCCACGCAGAAACCCGTGGCCCTGCTGGAATACCTGATAAGGACATACACCGATGAAGGGGACCTCGTCCTCGACTTCGCCATGGGCAGCGGGAGTACCGCCATCGCGTGCAGGAATACGGGACGGCGCTTCATAGGGATAGAGATAGACCGCGAAATCTTCCGCACGGCAGGAGAAAGGATAACCAACCATGTATTATAGACAATGGCAGACACCCTGGAAACATGGGTGGACATCAAAGGATATGAAGGGAAATACAAAATCAGCGACAAGGGGCGTGTCAAGAGCCTCGAAAGGAAGGTGTCGCATGACGGCATCACCTATACGCAGCCCGAACGCATCATGTCGCCCTGGTGCGGCACCACTTCCTGCTACGACCGGGTACGGCTCTACCGCAACGGTGTCGGGACGAAATTCTCCGTACACCGCCTTGTCGCCAGCCATTTCCTGCCGGACTGGGACCCCGCTTTGGAGGTAAACCACATCGACGGGAACAAGGGCAACAACGAAGCCGCCAACCTGGAGATGTGTACCCGCCAGCGGAACATGGAACACGCCATCGCGAACGACCTCAAGCGCGACTACGGGGAGAAAAGCGTGAATGCCAAACTGAGCAACGCGCAGGCGGAGGAAATACGTATCAGGTATGCCGCCGGGGGTGTCTCCCAGGAGACGCTTGCACGGCGATACGGTGTCTGCCGGCAGACGGTAAGCTCCATTGTACGACATAAAAAATACATCAGATGAAAGTTACACATGTAAAGATAAAGACTACGGACCGGCCCCTGAAGGTGATGGACTCCTTCGTGGACCGGGGGCTGGCGGAAGGCGGGCATGCATCGCTTCCGGACATAGATGTCGATTACGCCTCGGACCGGAGGCAGGAAATCAAGGACTATCTGGAGGAACGCTACAACGTGGGCGGGCGACAGCGGGTCTTCTCCGCCGGGACATTCACCACGATGAAGCTGAAAGCCGCGCTGAAGGATGTCGCCCGCGTACACCGCGTACCCCATTCCACCGTGAACTATGTCACTGCCATGATAGAGGACGGGACGGACTGGACCGGGCTTTTCATGGCAGCATCGGCAAACCGCAGACTCCGGGACTTCATACAGGCGTATCCCGAAGTCATCGAGGAGGTCCGGGTGCTTTTGGGACAGCCCAGGTCGGCATCCGTCCATGCCTCCGCCATCATCGTCACTCCCGAGACACGGGACGGCGTGCCGACGGAATGTTTCGACTACCTGCCCATCCGCAAGACGGACGGCGCGTTGGTCTCGGAGTTCGACGGCTATTCAGTGGACGAGATCGGGCTGCTCAAGGAGGACGTGCTCGCGACCAAGGAACTCGCCAAACTCAGCGCGGTCATCTCCTTGGCCAACGAGCATTTCGGGGAGAGGCTTTCCATCGAATGTATCACGCGGGATAAACTGGAGGATGAAAAGACCTACCGTCTGCTCTCCGAGGGCAACACGCAGAACGTTTTCCAGTTCTCGTCTCCCGGCATTACCCGTTTCATACAGGACGTGCAGCCGGAGAATATCGAGGACCTGATAGCCGTCAACGCCCTTTACCGCCCCGCCACGCTGGATATCGGGGCGACGGATAACTATATTCGCTTCCGTCGTGGCGAGATAGCCCCGGTCTATAACTACGGGTGCCATGAAGCGACGAGGAATACCTTCGGCATCATGGTCTACCAGGAGCAGTTCATGTCCGTGGCACACACGCTCGGGGGCTTTGATCTCGGGAAGACCGACCTGCTGCGCAAGGCGATAGGCAAGAAAAAGGCGGACCTGATGGCCACGCTCAAAGCGGATTTCATTTCCGGGGCGGTCGGGAACGGGTGTCCGGAGTACGAAGCCGAGGAGATATGGCACAAGATTGAGGTTGCAGGCAAGTACTCGTTCAACCGCAGCCATGCCGCCGCGTATGCGCTGACCGCCTATTGCGGGGCATGGCTCAAGGCGAATTTCCCGTCGGCGTTCTATACGGTGGCGCTGCAATGGGCGGACGACAGGGAAATACCGCCCCTGATGTCGGAGATGGAGCGCTGTTCCGCGGCCCGGATCGTCCCGCCGGACATCAACCGCTCCGGAGCGGAGTTCTTCACCGACTATGCCGCCGGTGAAATATTCTGGTCGCTGACCCGTATCAGGCAGGTCGGTGTGAAGACCGTGGAGCATATCGTCGCGGAGCGGACAAGGGGCGGAGATTATGACAGCATCGAGAATTTCATCCACCGGGTCTTCCGGTACAAGCTGAAGAAATACCGCTACTGGGACGACCCGGACAACCCGGACGAGGCGGTGAAGGTGCCGGTGAATGCACGCCACGTGAGGAACATGATCCTGGCAGGCTGTTTCGACAGGATAGAGAAAGTCGGGGCAATCACCCAGAGGTACGCCCTGCTGGAACGTGCCGCACGGGAGCTCGGGTTTACGCTTTCCGAGAAGGACTTTCCCGGGGAGATGCGCGGCAGGCATTACTTCTGGGCACAGCAGCAGATAGCCGTGTCCGGTATCGGTTCCATCGACTACCGGAGGATTTTCGACAGTTCGGACGCGCGGCAGAAAGTCAAGGGAAAGGCTTCCTACCTTTCGTTGGAGGAGGTGTCCAAGGACGAGAACGACGGGCGCAGGGTAACCGTATGCGCAACGGTCGTGGACGTGTCGGAACATACCTATAAGGACCGGGAGACCGGCGGCAGCAGACGGTTTGCGAAGCTGTCGCTTTCCCAGAACAACCGGCTGGCGGAATGCGTCTGCTGGAATGACTGGTACATGGAGCACCGCGCCGAGGTACAGTCGCTCAAGGACAAGGTCGTCATTCTCACGGCAGTCATACGTTACAGCGACTATAACGGCTGCAACACTTTGCAGACCTACAAGAATTCCCTTTTATTCATTCAATCCTGAAATTATGGCAACGAACACAGAACAGAAGATTTTTACGGGTATCGGGATGGATTTCGAGACCGGAGGGCTGGACTGCCGGGAATGTGCCTGCACCCAGATCGCGTTGCAGGCGGTCCGTTTCGACACGTGGCAGGTATTCGACCGCTACCAGTCGTATATAGCGCCGTACTGCAGGCAGAATGCCGACACCGTGCACCGCAAGGTGCTCCGTACCCGGCACGAACAGGCAAGGATGGAACAGGCACCCATGAAATACGAGCAGGCGGCCTTGGACTATTCGGGCATCACGATGGAACTGCTGGATGCCAAGGGCGCGGATATACGGAAAGTGGCGGAAGAGGTCATCGGGTTTGCCAGGGGGAGCACGCTGTCGAAAGGCAGCCGGTACAAGCCGGTGCTCATCGGGCAGAATGCCCCCTTCGATATCGGATTCCTGCAGCAGATGATGAACCATGCCGGGTTAGTCACGGAATTCGAGAAGATCTTTGCCGGGACAAGGGACTATTACGGGAATTTCCAGCCGCACTATATCGACACGCTTTTCCTGGGACGGCTTGCCTTTGCGGACGATACGGAAGTGACATCCTACAAGTTGGAACTGGTCGCCTCCCGGTTGGGAGTGGAACTGGACGATGCCCATGACGCGGATGCGGACGTGACCGCCACGCTCGACATATTGGGCGTCTACACGTCCAGGCTGCGGAACATGGAGGGGAAAAGCGGGATGATACAGAAGAAAGAAAAGACCCGCAACCATTTCAAAATATGACAACGGGATAATAAAATGGCACAGGAGACACAGAAACAAATTCCGGAAACCATCACTTTCAAGACGGCAGACCGGATGACCTACGGGGCTTTGGGGTATGACGGGAACGAGCTGATGGCGGTCATATCGGGATATGACCTCGAAATCAAGTTCAACCTGCGGCTTATCAATTCATTGGCGGATGCGGAGGCGTGTGCCAACGCCCTTGCCGATGTGTTCTATGAAGCGCTCGTCGAACAGCTTATCGCGGAGAAATCGGAATTCATAAAACCTCCGGGGGAAAAACAGGCTACTCTTTCACAAAAGGAGGAATGAACGTGTCCGGAAAGGAAAAGAACATATCGGAGAAGCAGCTTACCGAACAGGAAATGCAGTTCTGCGAACTGTACGTGAACGGGGGATTGGAGTTTGCCGGGCGTGCCGGGAAATGCTATGAAGAGGCATTCAAGGGAAAATCCGTCAAGAATCCCGGTTCCTCCGCCAACTATCTGATGGGCAAACCTCATGTGGCCGCCCATATCAAGGCGCTGCTCTCGTCCGAGCGGTTTGAAATGGAGACCATGGCCGTGAAACTGCAGGTCACGGAAACCCTAAAAGCCGTCATGGACGAGACCGCCACGTCCGACTATACCGACCGCTTCGGCGTCCCGCTTTCCCCGGCCCCGCTGCGTGCCGTGTCGGTCAATGCTGCCAAGGCGCTCATGGAGATTTTCCCCATCCGGCACAAGGAGGAGAACAGGCTGCGCATCGAGGGCAGCGACGGGAACGTGATATTCAATGTAATCGTACCGCAGACACAGGAAAGGAATGAAGAAGAAAAAGAAATTTGAGAAGAAAGATGTAGCGTGGTGGGTCTATCTTGTCCTGCTGGTCATGCTGACCGTCTTCGGGTTGTGGAACAGCGAGGGGGCGGGAAGCCTAATCCGGATCATAGGAGAAGCATTTTCAATCTTAATCGAATAATACACCTGATATGGAACAACTGAAAGAATTCGGAATCAAGTACTTCAAGATAATCATCGTGCTGCTTTCGTTCGTGCTGACACTGTACATCCAGCACGTGAACAACACGGCGCAGATCGCCGAGCTGGAAAGCAAATGCACCACGTTGGAACTGAGACTCAAGGAGCAGTACGACAACATCAACGCCATGAAACTGGACAAGTCCGTCTTCGAGGCTACCATGAAGCAACTCAATACCGTGCAGAACGACCTGCACGAGATACGGGCGGACATCCGGGAGCTGCTGAAATGCCAATCCCAGCACAGGTAAGCCGTCATAAACCCGAAATGAAATAAATTATGAAGAAGAACGCATACGTAACCATTACGGCCTCGCCGGAGCTGTCCGAACTGAGGCTCGACGAACTTGCAGGACGCAGGGGAATTGTCGTGGAAGACCTCTCTTTCATGGGAAAAAGCCCCAAAGGCGGCATGGTACTGCTTGAGGAGGCGTACCTGGACGAATTCATCTGGTTCATTCCCGAAACGGCCGTGATATATGAGTAAGGCAATATCCAAATACCTGATTGTCGCCGTGCTTCTGTTGTGCGGCGTCATCTATGTACAACACCGCCGTACCCTCCGGCTGACGGACGAGAGAGACCGTTACCGGTCGAACAACACGGCACTGCTGTCGGACGTGAAACGTATGCGGATCGACTCGACGACCCTTGCAGCCGATGCGGAAGGGCTGCGTCTGACGGTCGCCGAGTACAGGCGTTTCCGGGCGGAGGATGCCGAGACCATCAAACGGCTGGGCGTAAAGGTCAAGAACCTGGAAGCGGCGGCAAGGCATGAAATCGAGGTGGCGGGACCGATAGACGCTGCAGTGAAGGATACGGTCGTCATCCGCGACACGCTGCCGCAGGTAAGGCAGAAGGTCGAGATGATAACGCCGCATATCCGGCTGACGGGGCTGATCGAGAATAACCGGCTGAAAGGGGAAATCCGGGTGCCTGTCACGTTAAACCAGGCCGTATGGGTGGAGTACAGGGGGTGGTGGCTGTGGAAACGGGTCAAGGCCATCCACCAGACCGTTTCGAGCGACAACCCTTACGTGGATATCAAATACAGTGAATATATACAGATTACCGGGAAATAGAAAGGTTCTCGTTTGATATTATACGACATGTGGAGTTAAAGGAATATTAATCCGAAAACAGAGGTGGGTACATTGAAAATGACGAAACCCGCTTGAAACGTTTTGATTCTTGGAAACGGATTTCATAATCCTTGCGATAAGCGTCCGGTGTTCTGTCCGGTAATCCTCCAACAAAAATTAGTGAAAATCGGGGGGAAGATTTTCTCTTGACCTGACCCGTAAAAAAAGAATGGATTGCGATGGCTTTTACCGTAATCCATTTTACGTTCCACTGCTATCCGAGATGGTTCTCGATATATCTACTCTTATCCCTGGTCGTCCATCAATGTATTTCTTTGATCGAAATGGCATAGCCGCCACCTACTGCGGCTTTCATTTTCAGTTTGGTTTTGTTTGTCACTATCTTACGGGTAATCGTGTAAGACTCTGGATTGGTCTCCCAATGGGCGTCTTCCGTATCCACATAGATAACGGCTTCATATTTCTTGGTTGTAGGAAGCCCAGCCCGTCATCGAACAGGCGGAAACGGATTGCCACTTGACGGTCGGAGTGAACAAGCGTGCGAAAATACTGGAAGAAAACCTGCTTCACCTGAACCATAAGCTGCTACAAGAAATCGTATCTTGGACGGGGACTACCGGCAGACCGGCAAATATACAGGCGAGAAAACCTTCTTCTACTTCGATCCTTCCTACAAGCCGGTCAACGAGCTGCCTTTTTACGATTATTAAAGAGGAATATAAATGACAATAATTTGTATATAGTTTACCGCCTCCTTTGGAAAGAGCAGACTTTATAGCAAGTATTAAATTAAGGTATTGTTATCTGTATAATAATTTTATTTTTTTTGAAAATTAGAATGTTATAACAATTAAAAGTTTTTAAAACCTACTAATTATTACATGAATTAATATTTTATTTCACCTCTTTTTATAATTTTGCCCCCGATTTAGAAAATATGATAACCCCCTTTTAATCAGTAAGCAGTGAACATTATTATTTCTTGAGGTAAGGTATTATTGCAAGTTATTAAATGGCATGAAAACAATAGTAAAGGCATTTTGGCTTAGTTTGTTACTGATACTTACTTGCAGTATCAGTGGAAAGGCTGTTGACTTTACTGGAGCCGGTATAAAGTTGGCTGAGACGTACAAGGATTCTGTTGCCTTACTTTCATGTTCACCTACATCATTCGAACAAAAAAAATCAAAGTTTGCAGATACCCGGTATTCGACAGCAGATATGGAATTAGATACCAAGTCTGTTACCGAAATTTACACTTTTGGCCAGCAGCGCATGCGCCGGGTTGCAGAAGACAATAATATATTGCTTAGAAATATATTTATTATATTATCCAATTATGAGAGCCTGCTTGTACATGGCAGGACTAAACGATTCTTCTCGGATAAAGCCCCGTACTATGCAGTGACGGGTAATGACTACTGTATTTACGTGCTCCGGCGGATTCTAATTTAGCCGCAGATTTTCTCTTTCCTTTTTAAACTTTCCCCCATTCTTTTTTTCACTCCTCACAAGAAAGAGAGTGAGAGCAGGCGACGCATGTTTGCATATGTGTGTGCTGAATGAAAGTGCAAGGGTGATTTATGCCTTATTGGTTTATAATAGGGGATTTGTACAATTGTGCCTTATTCTTATAAATTAATTTAATACCAACAATTAAACATTTAATTAATCATGGAAACAACTCATCAAAAAAAAGTAACCTCTTTTAAAGGTATCAAATCTGCCGGTTGGGTAATCGTAATCTGCTTTATCATTGCCTTACTTATTTTTCAATTTGTATTGGGAAATCCCTCCAACTTCATGAACAATGACCCGAACAACCATCCGTTGCCGGGCAACTTCCTGGGCACCATCTATAAAGGAGGATTCATCGTTCCTGTCATCCAGACCTTGCTGCTCACCGTCATCGCCCTGAGTATCGAGCGCTACATCGCCATCCGTGCCGCTTTCGGCAAAGGCTCGCTGGTGAAGTTCGTATCCAACATCAAGGCTGCCTTGGCTGCGGGTGACATGAAGAAGGCGCAGGAGATTTGCGACGCACAGCGCGGTTCCGTGGCCAATGTGGTAAACGCCACCTTGAAAAAGTATGCCGAAATGGAGAACGACAAAGATTTGTCCAAAGACCAGAAACTGCTCGCCATCCAGAAAGAACTGGAAGAAGCCACTGCGCTGGAACTGCCGATGATGGAACAAAACCTGCCTATTATCGGTACCATCACCACTCTGGGAACCTTGATGGGATTGCTGGGGACGGTTATCGGTATGATCCGTTCATTCGCCGCCCTGGCTGCCGGGGGCAGTGCAGACTCCATGGCTTTGTCACAAGGAATCTCCGAGGCATTGATCAATACCGCCTTCGGTATCCTGACCGGTGCTTTGGCTGTTATCTCCTATAACTATTACACCAATAAAATCGACAAACTGACATACAGCCTCGACGAAGTCGGCTTTTCCATTGTACAGACGTTTGCTGCCACTCATAAATAATTGGGGAATTAAAGTGATATTCCATATATCCTTGGTTCTTTTATTTCTTAAATTATCAATTTAGCAATTATGGGTAGAGCGAAAATCAAAAAGAAAAGCACGTTCATCGACATGACCGCCATGAGCGACGTGACCGTATTGCTGCTCACTTTCTTCATGCTGACTTCTACGTTCGTGAAGAAAGAACCGGTACAGGTAACCACTCCGGCATCCGTTTCTGAGATTAAGATTCCGGAAACGGACATCCTCCAGATACTGGTCGACCCGAACGGAAAAGTGTTTATGAGTATGGACAAGCAGTCCGACTTGCGCAATGTGCTGGAAGCCATGGGACAAGAATACGGGGTGACCTTCACTTCCGAGGAAACGAAGAAGTTCATGCTGGCACCCACTTTCGGAGTGCCGATGAAAAACATGAAGAAATTTCTCAGCTTGCCACAAGACCAGCAGGACGCTGTATTAAAGAATGAGGGAATACCGACTGACAGTATAGACAACCAGTTCAAGGCTTGGGTGCGCAATGCCCGTGCCGTGAATGCCGACTTGCGCATTGCTATCAAGGCGGATGCCAAGACCCCTTATTCCGTAATCAAGAATGTTATGAACTCACTTCAGGATTTAAGAGAGAACCGGTATAACCTGATAACCTCTCTGAAGACTACTTCTGAAGATTAATGAAAGGAGAATAAGTATGGCCGAAATACAGGAAAGCGGAAATAAGAAAGGCGGGAAAAGCAAGCAGAAGAAGATGACCGTTAGGGTGGACTTCACTCCGATGGTGGACATGAACATGCTGCTGATTACCTTCTTCATGCTGTGTACTTCACTGAGCAAGCCTCAGACCATGGAGATAAGCATGCCGAGCAATGACAAGAACATCACCGAAGAGCAGCAGAGCAAAGTGAAAGCCTCGCAGGCTATCACACTTCTCTTGGGCGATGAAGACAAATTGTATTATTACGAAGGAGAGCCCAACTATAAGGACTACACCTCACTGAAAGAGACTACTTATCAGGCGGATGGTCTGCGGGCAATGCTCTTGAGGCGCAACAGGGCTGCTGTGAACGAAGTGAACAAGCTGAAGCAGCAGAAACTGGAACTGAAGATATCAGAGGAAGACTACCGCAAGCAACTCTCCGAAATAAAAAGCGGGAAGGACACGCCGACAGTCATCATCAAGGCTACCGACGAAGCCTCGTACAAGAATCTGATTGACGCCCTCGATGAAATGCAGATATGTAATATAGGCAAATATGTGATAACGGACATTGCCGAAGCCGACGAGTTCTTGATGAAGAACTACGAAAGCAAAGGGGAGCTGTCGCAGAACATTGCCGAATAAGTAACACCTATAAAAGAAAGAAGAATATGGCTAAAGTAGATTTAAGCTCTTTGGAATGGTGCGACCTTATATTCAACGGCAAAAATAAAGCGTATGGCGCCTATAAGATGCGTGAAGGCTCTCCGCGCCGCCACAACATAGCCGTGGTGCTGGTAATAGTGATAGCCTTGGTAGGCTTCAGTATTCCCACCTTGATAAAAATGGCGACGCCGAAACAAAAGGAGGTGATGACCGAGGTCACTACCCTCTCCCAACTGGAAGAACCGGAGGTGAAGCAGGAGGAGATGAAGCGGGTGGAACCGGTCGCTCCGCCGCCACCGGCATTGAAGAGTTCCATCAAATTCACCGCCCCTGTCATCAAAAAAGACGAGGAAGTGAATGATGAGGATGAAATCAAGAGCCAGACCGAACTGACAGAGACGAAGGTTGCCATCTCCATTGCCGATGTGCAAGGCAATGACGAAGTAAACGGTCAGGACATTGCCGACTTGAAGGAAGTGGTGACACAAGAGGAAAAGGAGGAAAAGGTGTTCGACATGGTGGAACAGATGCCGACATTCCCTGGTGGAGCCGGTGAACTGATGAAATACATCGCCGACCATTTGAAGTATCCGACGATTGCACAGGAAAACGGTATACAGGGACGGGTAGTCTGCCAGTTCGTGGTAGGCAGTGACGGCAGCGTGAGAGATGTCAATATCGTGAAAAGCCTGGACCCCTACTGTGACAAAGAGGCTGTGCGGGTAATCATGTCGATGCCCAAGTGGATACCCGGCAAGCAGAACGGCAAGGCGGTATCTGTAAAGTATACGGTCCCCATTGTCTTCAGATTACAATAAACAGTGTGTGTATCATGAGAGTAGTGAAACAGTTTCGACTTTCGGGCTTGATAGTAATGTCGGCATTATTGTCTGCCTGCCAACATAAGCCAAAAGACGGGCTGACGGACACCTACACTTCCGGTGTCATAGCGATTGCCGCCGATGAAAGTTTCCGGCCGATTGTACAGGAAGAAATAGATGTGTTCGAGGGTTTGTATCCTTTGGCGGGCATTGTGCCCCGTTATGTGACGGAAGTGGAAGCCGTCAACCTCCTGCTCAAGGACAGTTTGCGGCTGGCAATCACCAGCCGCAGGCTGACACCGGAAGAGATGAACTCCTTCAACAGCCGCAAATTCTTCCCGCAAGAGATAAAGATTGCAACGGACGGACTGGCGTTAATCACCAATCTGAGCAATCCGGACACTTTGATTAGCGTGAACGACTTCTACCGTATTCTCACCGGAGAAGCGAAACGGTGGAAAGATATTTATCCGTCTTCTCCTTTGGGATGCATCACTTTGGTGTTCGACAACAAAAACTCCGGCACCGTACGTTTTGCAATGGACTCCATTGCAAAAGGAGCGCAGCTCTCGGAGCAGGTGAAAGCACTGAAAACAAACAAGGAAGTCATAGATTACGTTACACGCACACCGGACGCAATGGGTGTAATCGGGGTGAACTGGCTGAGTGACCGCAACGACAGTACGGGACTTTCTTTCAGCAAGGAAGTACACGTGATGTCTGTCAGTGCTGCCGACGAGGCCACGCCGGCAAACAGTTACAAGCCCTATCAGGCATACCTGTTCTATGGTGATTATCCGTTGGCACGCAGCATTTATGCGCTCTTGAACGATCCGCGGAACGCACTCCCGTGGGGGTTTGCCTCTTTCCTCGCTTCCGACCGGGGACAACGGATTATATTGAAGTCGGGATTGGTACCTGCCACCCAACCGGTGCGTGTGGTAAACATTAAAGATGAATAACTAAAATGAATGCTGATATGAAACATAAATTATTATTCTGCGCGGGAGCGTTGCTGTTGTCCGGTACGCTTGCCGCACAAACGTCTGTGCCCGAATGGCAGGCTGGGGTAGATAAAGTAAAAAGCCTGATAACGACGAATCCCGAACAGGCATCCGAAACAGCGGGTGAATTACTGAAAGGGAAAAACAAAAAAAATATATCGCTCGTTGTTTCTGTGGCCTGTGCCTATTTGAATGCAGGCAAACTGACAGAAGCGGAAAATTATCTGAAAATGGCCCAGAAGGCAGATAAGAAAGCTGCAAGTGTGTCCGTATTGGAAGGAGATATCGCACTTGCCCGAAAAGATGTGGGACGTGCTTGCCAGCTTTATGAACAGGCAATCTATTTTGATCCCAATTACAAGGAAGCCTATCTGAAGTATGCTCGGGCCTATAAGTCGGCCAGCCCTTCACAGGCCATCGACAAACTGAGACAGTTGAAGGAAATGGCTCCGGAGTATCTGGAAGCGGACAAGGAACTTGCCGGGATATATTATGCCACCAACCGTTTCGGCGAGGCGGTAGAAACATATGCCAAGTTCATAGACACTCCCGTTGCCACGGAAGACGACATATTGAAGTATGCTTTTGCCCTGTTCCTGAACCATGACTTCGAGAAATCGCTGGCAGTGGTTCAGAAGGGTTTGCAGAAAAACGGACGCCATGCGGCATTCAACCGCCTGGCTATGTATAACTATACCGACCTGAAACGTTATAATGAAGCGGAACAGGCTGCCGATGCTTTCTTCAATGCTTCGGACAATGCCGACTATTCATCTCTGGACTACCGCTATCACGGCTCTTTATTGAATGCCTTGAAAAAGTATGACCAAGCGATTGATGCGTATGGCAAGGCACTTGAAAAGGACAGTACCCAGACCGATATCTGGCGGGAAATGGCTGATGTCTATGAATCGGGCAATAATTATTCCCAAGCCATTGCCGCCTATCGTAAGTATTATGACATCTTAAGTCAGGATAAAAAGACGGTCGAATCTCTATTCCGGTTCGGACGTCTCTACTACGGTCAGGGCACATCCCCGGACACGCTTTCCATCCAGCCTGCCGACCGTATGGCGGCTCTGCAGGCTGCAGACTCTGTGTTCGCACAGGTTACCCAACAAGCTCCTGACAGCTATCTGGGTAATATGTGGCGCGCCCGTACCAATTCCGCTATGGACCCGGAAACAACCGAGGGATTGGCAAAACCTTACTATGAGAAAGTGGCTGAAATGTTACTGGAAAAAAACGAGCCGAGATATAACTCTGCACTGATTGAGTGTTACAGCTATCTGGGCTATTACTATCTGCTGAAGAGCGATTATCCGGCTTCAAAAGAATATTGGAATAAAATTTTGGCTATCGACCCCACCAACGCTATTGCAAAAAAGGCGTTGGACGGCATTAAATTGTAATAATTTTAGTTGTTTGTCGTGTCGGGAGGAGTGGAGAGTGATTCTTAGCTCCTCTCTTTTTTGCCGTATAGCGGGCAAGAATATTGAAACCAGATCCGTCTGGCTGAGTTCTGCAGGGAGATAGGAAGCAGCAAATGAATGCTTTCCAACCCCGATCCTTGCGAGAAGAATCCCCTTAATACCTTTTCTTCGATGATTTGTACAACAGCTTCCATATCCAGCGGCTGAATATCTTCCGCTCGATCTGCTCCATCGCCGAGAAACGGAAATCGGTCAACGAGCTGCTGATAAGGAACTATCAATGCGGGCCAATAGCCTGATAAAATGAAACGAGGTTGTGTCAAAATTTGGCACAACCTCGTTATTATATGATTCCACGATAGAAACAAATCAGATATAGACATTCAACATGAGATATAGACATGCCTTTTGGTCTTTGGCGTTATGGTTTAAAAACTCTACTTGAATTTTATCTTCACGGGCCAGCCACCCGATAGCGCTGTCTAACTCCAAGTCGTTAAAACCCGTTTCTTTTTTTAGTTCCTGCAAATTCCATTTGCGCTGATGATCCTGGTTCATCAGTCTCCAAAGTATTCCGGCGTTTTCACCGATAATGTATTTATCCATGATTTAAGCCTGATTTGCGACATACAACACCCCGTTTTTTCTCTCGATACGTACTTTGCCTTCACGGGCAAGCCATCCGGCCGCAAGAGCTGTGTCGTCTGCGCCCAAATTCAATTTTCTCGCGAGTTCCGCGATGGCCACGAATCCGGTCTCTCCGAGTTTCTGTAAAACCGTCCCGGCATTGTAGCCTATATTTATCTTTTCCATAAAAAATTGTATTAAAATCATATCAAAAATATATATTCTTTTAATTGGTTGGTTTGACTTTTCGAACACTTTGTCATTTACCCCCCCTCATTGATATTATTTAACATAAAAATAGTGTAAAACAGGAGTGTTTTACCCTGTTTTCGCCCTGTTCAAGGGGGATACAAGCAGGTTAAACAGTAAAAATGAGAAACGGACCTGAAAGATGAATGATGGCTTCTCTTATAACTTTTTTGCGTTATTCCGGTACTCCGACGGCGGCACCCCAATCCGTTTCTGCACGTAACGGCTGAAATAGGAAACGGACGAGAAATTCATCCGTTCGGCAATCGTTGTCAGTGGCAATTCCCTTTGCCGCAGCAGGCGGGTGATTTCCTGAATGGTAAAACGGTCTATCCAGTAAGTAGCCGGGCGACCGCTCACCTTCCGGCATATTTCCGACAGGTAGTGTGGGGTAATACAGAGACGGGAAGCGTAAAAATCAAGGTCACGGTTTCGCATATATTCACCGTTGTATAACAATTCGATGAATTTACGCAACTGCGAAGCGATATGTTCCGAGAGTTGCGAGGTGTCCCGGCTACGTGCGTGGATGTCGTAAAGGTCGAGGATATGAGCTGTCAACAGGCTGCCTAACAATTCTTCACGAAACAGATGGCCCTTTTCTTCCATGCGCATACGGAGGTATTGCAGGGCGGCCTCGCATGTCCGAAAATCATGGGCAGAGAGTTTCATCACGGGGTTCTGCAGGAGCGACAGATGCCCGATGATGCCGTAATTGCTGCGGATGGCAATGGAGGCGACGAATGCTTCCGAAAGGGCCATCATAATACCACGGAAATCGTCGGATACCGAGAATCCGGAACCGAGTTCCGCGTTGGGCAGGATGACATAATCGCCTGCCGCAATATTATAGCGTGTATTCTGGAAAGTGAATCCCATATTACCATCGAGACAGAGGATATGTATTACCTGCCCTGCATAGCGCAAGGCATTGAAATCCTGCAAACTGTCTGCAAATACGATCCCGTCGAAATCTGTCTGTTCCATAACTGTCCTCCTTTTATTGCAAAAGTAATCAAAAGCCACGAATAGTGAAAATTCCTCCTCGATTTATGTAACAACTGAATAATAGGTATCGCGTAATTTTGCATCAGAAATCAAACTGTAAAAGATATGAAAGATGTAAGACTGAACAACGGGGTGATGATGCCGGCCATCGGGTTCGGCGTTTTCCAGATCCCTGAAAACGAAACGGAACGGGTCGTGACCGATGCCATCGAAACGGGCTACCGGCTGATAGACACGGCAGCCGCCTACTTCAACGAGGAACAGGTGGGCAACGCTATCCGGCATAGCGGTATCAAGCGTGAGGAGTTCTTCATCACCACAAAACTGTGGGTGCAGGACTATGAGTACGACGACGCGCTGCGTGCGTTCGACCTCTCGATGAAGAAACTCGGACTGGACTACCTCGACCTCTATCTGATGCACAAGCCATACGGGAATTACTATGCCGCATGGCGGGCTATGGAGCGGCTCTACAAGGAGGGACGCATCCGCGCCATCGGTGTAACGAGTTTCTCTAATGAGAGGTTGCAAGACCTCTTTCTGCACAACGAGGTGAAGCCTGCCGTGAACCAGTTGGAGACGCATCCGTTCTTCCAGCAACAGGCAGCCAATGTATTCTTGCAGCAAGAGGCTATCCAGCACGAGGCATGGGCGCCTTTCGCCGAGGGACAGAACGACATTTTCAACCATCCGGTACTGAAAGAAATCGCCACACGGCATGGCAAAGGCGTGGGGGCAGTCATCCTCCGCTGGCTCAACCAGCGTAACATCGTGGTTATACCCAAGACCGTGCGCAAGGAACGGATGGCAGAGAACTTCAACATCCTCGACTTTACGCTGTCCAAAGAGGAAATGGATGCCATTGCCCTGATGGAGACGGGGAAAAGCCCCATCTACGACGATATGGACTTGCCTACCGTGAAAGGGATAGGACTGCATAAAATCCATTAATAAATAATAACAGAACCGGTAAAATAGAAGAATATGTTACGTCATGTATTTATCATCGACGTCAAGGAAGGAATCTCCGATGACGTGGTAGAACGGAAAATGGCCGAAATGCGTGCCATGAAAGAGAAGGAAACGGTTATTGATAGCATCATGGTAGGCCGCACGCGCGGGCTGTTCGGACGGCCCGATGCCGTGATGATGGTCATCGACCTTAAAGACAAGGCCGCTTTCGATGTATTGATCCGGAGCCGGACACACACCGACATCGCGGAAAAAGCGGAAGAGGCTTTCGACATGCAGAGTGCCGACATTGCCCAAATAGAATATTAATCCTTAACATTGAGAATTATGTCGGTTGGTTATAAAACATATCTCATCATGTTTTGCCTGTTGCTGAGATCGTTCGGTGTATGTGCAGAGCGAAACTACCAGACAGAAAAGAATATGAAAACATCGAATTTAACTGAAGAATGGGACAAAACATTCCCTAAAAGCGAAAAGGTAAACCATAGCAAAGTAACATTCGGAAACCGTTATGGTATCACGTTGGCTGCTGATGTATACATACCCAAAAACACATCGGGCAAACTGCCCGCCATTATCGTCTGCGGCCCTTATGGAGCTGTAAAGGAACAATGCTCCGGCCTCTATGCCCAGACGATGGCTGAACGGGGGTTTCTCACGATGGCATTCGATCCCTCTTATTGCGGAGAAAGCGGCGGAGAACCCCGTTTCGTATCATCCCCTGATATAAATACCGAAGATTACAGTGCGGCGGTGGATTACCTTATCCTGCGTGATGATGTCGACGCGGAACGAGTCGGAATCATCGGTATTTGCGGCTGGGGCGGACTGGCCATCAGTGCAGCCGTCATGGATACACGCATCAAGGCCACCATATCTTCCACGATGGGAGCGTTCGATACCTTCACGCCCGAAGAACGCTATGAAGCACGCCGGCGACTAAATGAACAACGGACTATGGACGCGAAAAATGGCAGTCGCACAATGGCCGGCGGTGTTCCTGCCCAACTGCCCGATGACGCGCCGCAGTTTATGAAAGACTACCACGCCTACTACAAGACTTCGCGCGGTTATCATCCCCGTTCGTTGAACTCCAATGACGGTTGGCAGGCCATTACAAGCCTGCCCTTCCTGACTTTTCCGCTGATGGCTTACGCTGACGAAATAAAAAGCGCGGTGCTTATCGTTCATGGCGACAAGGCTTATTCACTCGGTGCAAGCCAGGATGCTTTCAGACAGTTGAAAGGCGGAAACAAGGAATTGATGATTATTCCGGATGCTACACATGTCGATCTGTATGACCGTATGGATGTCATTCCTTTCGATAAGTTTGTTGAATTTTTCAAGACACATTTCAAATAAAAAAAGGGAATAATAAATGAATAAGCTAATTATATTGATTATGACATTATTCGGTATCTCGTCCTGTGTACTTGCACAAGATGGTAAAGTGGACATAAAAGGGAAAAAGGTATTGGTCGCCTATTATTCATGGGGCGGCAACACGAAAGCTGTGGGTGACTACATCGCGCAGAAAACCGGTGCGGATGTCTGCCGGATAGAATCTGCCAAGGCATATCCCACGGACTATGAGGCTTGCGTGAATGAGGTCAACCGGCACGGCAGTACCTACGAGCCCGAACTGAAACCCATTCAGGCGAATGTGGCAGAATACGATGTGATCTTTGTAGGGGCGCCCTGCTGGTGGGGAACCATTGCGAACCCGCTGCGTACCTTTCTGCACCGCAACTCGTTCAAAGGTAAAACGGTCATTCCTTTTATGACCAACGGGACAAGCGGAAAACGGTTGCAGGATGTAAAGAAACTTTGCACGGGCGCTACCGTACTCGACGGCCTCTCCATCTACAACCGCTACCAGGTGGAAACGAAAGTCAACACTCCCGACAATATGGGAGACTGGAAGACTGCGGCGGACGAATGGTTGAAGAGCGTGATTAAGTAAACGGATTATCAAACAACAAAAACAATAATTATGTACGAATCCTTAAACAACAAAGTAGCCCTTGTTACCGGTGCCGGAACTGGTATCGGGCGGGCCATAGCCCGGCGTCTGGCAGACGAAGGCGCACACGTGATGATTGTAGGCCGCACGGAAAACACCTTGAAGGAAACCGCTGCCTGCAACGAAAGAATAACTTATCTGACAGCCGACCTCGAATCGGAAGCCGGAATAGAATCTATCATTCAGACTATCGGAGAGCGATACGGTCGTCTCGACATTCTCGTCAATAATGCGGGATGGGCACCCGTCACCCCATTTGCAACGATGAAAATCGATGAATACGACAAAGTATTTGCCATCAACGTGCGTGCCGTGGTCATGCTTACCCAAGCCTGCCTGCCAATGTTAAAAAAGACGAAAGGCAATATCCTGAATATTACCACTACCATGACGACTAATCCCATCGCGACGATGGCGAACTACGCCGCCTCGAAAGCTGCCGTCTATACCATGACACGTGCATGGGCAAAAGAGTTGGCTAAAGATGGCGTGCGTGTCAATTCACTCGGCGTAGGGCCTATCGAAACCCCTATCTACGGCAAGACCGAGCTTTCGGACGAAGCCGCGAAAGCCCACAAGGATATGGTAACTAAAAGCGTACCTCTCGGTCGAATGGGGTGGCCCGAAGAGGTTGCCGCTGTCGTCGCTTTCCTGACGAGTGACGAAGCCAGCTTCGTAACCGGAGCCGACTATAAAGTGGACGGCGGTGTGGGTGCATAAATAAAAAATGATATAAATAAAAAGTAAATATGAAAAATGTATTGATTGTTAGCGGCCACACGAATCTGGCCGCATCGGTAGCCAACAGGACGATTCTCGACACCCTGCAGACGCATCTGCCGGAGGCGGAAATTGTCCGGCTCGACGAGCTTTACCCTGACTTCAAAATCAATGTGGAAACCGAACAGGAACGGTTGCTCTGCGCCGACATCATCGTGTTGCAGTTTCCCGTGTTCTGGTATTCCGCACCTTCGATACTGGAACGCTGGATGGAAGAGACTTTTCAGCACGGATTCTCGCACGGCAGTACGGGTGACAAACTGAAAGGCAAGAAACTCGTTCTGTCCTTCACGACGGGAGCGCCCGAAGATATGTATAGCCACGAGGGTGCGATGGGCTATGACATTGAAGAGTTCCTGCCCTGCTACAAGGCGACCTGCCGGCTTTGCCAGATGGAGTTCGCCGGGTATGTGTGGACAGGCGGCGTGAGCTACGGCAACCGTACTTCGCCCGAACTTGTCGAGCAGCAGAACACCGTATCGGTGGAACATGCGGATCGCCTTATCAAATTGCTGGAAACGCTCTGATTCCCGATAACGGATTTCATAGCCCTTGAGATAAGAGTTGGGGGATTTTCTCTTGACCTGACCCGTAAAAAAGAATGAACCGCATCGAAAGCCAACGCGATTCATTCTTTTCTATTGTTATCAATGATTATCCTGAATTCGAAATGATAACAGGAGCTAACAGACAACTGTTCCGGAAGAACTCCAAAGAAAGGCTAAAAGATGTATTGTATTCCGACCTGGTAACCTATGTATATCTGCTGCAATCGGTCATTGCTTTTCTTCTTCCAAAGGTCATGGTCGGGAAGCAATGCTTCCGCGTCCACGGACTTGGATGTAAAGTAGTTCAGGCTGACGCCGCCGAAAAGGTTATAATGTGTCTTTATCCTGAATGACGGGGCAAGCAGATAGCCCACGTTGATAGAAGAATTGTCGGAGGTGGAGCCTATTGTCGTGGCCTTTATCTCGTTATTGATGAAAAACCATTTGCAGACGGGGATATGGGCACCATAACCCGCCTCCGTTACCATCTTGCCGTCCTCCCCGCTCTTGTGGTTGAAACCTACACCCAGGATTCCGTAGGTGTATTTTCCCCCGGAACGAAACGATACGATCGTGTTTCCCAGCACGTCATAAGTGACCGCGATTCCTTTCTCGCCATTCTTTATCAGGTTTATCAAGCCTATCGGGAAATCGCCCTCCTCGGCGATGTTGATTAAAGTCGCGAACTGTACGCCGTTCACTTTTTTTGCGATGTTCAACAACCCGGCGAATTGTACGCCCTTGACATCTTCCGCCTTGTTCACCAACCCTGCAAATTGCACGCCTCGATAGTCCGAGGTGATATTCGTTATACCGGCAAAGGCCAATCCCTTGCCCTCCTTGCCGATATGGTTGGATATGCCGGCGAACTGCACACCTTTGGCCGTACCGGATACGACATTGCTGAATCCGGCCAGCGTGAAATTGTTCTCGTTTTTTGAAATGCCTACCAACAGGTTGACCGATGCACCGTTGGTATATTCATCCGCTTTCGTACCGTTCGTACTCAAAGGGTATGTAAGACCAAACTGAAAGGGACTGAACAGTGGTTTTTCTTGAGCGGATAACTGAAAACTATATAGCAAATAAAATATCGTAATAAAAAAGTATTTCTTCATAAAAATTCAACTTATTGTTTTGCGTTTATTCTTATTTTTCTGCACGACCGCAAAGATAATCCATTTTCATTTGTCCCTTATGGCGAACATTACCGGGATAACATTTTTTGTGTTTCTTCCATGCAGCAGTGTGGACAAAATCGTAAGCGCCCGGTGTTATCTTTTCATTTACTTTTCAATACATCTCATGACAGAAAAACACTGGATTACGCGGTGCAGTCTCTACCGCCGGGAACCGCATATTCCTCACTATATTCGGGCATAAAGAAGTAACATATAGTCTGTTACATCGAAAAATCCGCAACGGCAGCGAGAGCCGAGCCGGAACTTTTTATTATTTTTGCACCTCAATATTAGTATATCCTCAAAAACGGGGAACAAAGAATACAAACAAAGAAGAGGGAAAGGCTACCCGAAAGCTGTTTCCCCGCTATTCGAAACTATATGAGAAAATTGAAAAAACTTTTTTACCTGCTCCGCAGGGCAGTGCTGCCCGGAGCACTGGCGGCCCTCGGGGCCTGCCAGCAGACCGACAACCTTCTCCCGAACACCTCGCCGGAGGATCTGGTCGAGTTCCGTTTCGGCCGCGAGGCGTTTTCCGCGGAAAACGAGACCGCCGGACCGTCCTCGCGGGCATCCATCGGTGAAGACGGCAGCGGGACCTTTCAGGAAGGAGACCGCATAGGTCTTTACGTGGGCGAAAAACCCGCCCGCCATTATATCCTGACCCTGCGGGATGGAACGTGGCAGCCGCGCTTTACACGTCAGGAGTTGGGCGAGGGGCTGGTGACGGTCAATGCCTACTATCCCGCAGACGACGAGGCTCCCGCAGAGACGATGGTCTACACTCATACCCTCTCCGACGACCAGTATGCGGAGGGATACGGGGCATCGGACATCCTGTGGGTGAACAGGACGGTGAACCTCTCATCGCCCGGTTCGGGAAGCATAGAGCTGACGCTCCGGCATGCCATGCACCGTGTGATGGTACATGTCTCCGCCGCAGAGGGCGCCCTGCCGTCCGACCTGCAAGTCAGCGTATCGGCACCCTTGCAGACGACCTTCGACCTCTTCACCGGCAAGGCGACGCCTTCTGACGACGCCCCGAAACAATGGATTGCCGCACACAGCCTTTCGGAAGGCCGTTACTGCGCCGTGGTTCCGCCCGGAAAGCTCTCCGACATAAAGAAGTGGGTACGTCTCGAAAGTTCCGGGAAGCAGGCTTTCTACGACGCTCCGGCATTCGTCGGGGGAAGTTCCTCGCTCGAATCCGGACATCAGACGACACTCTCGCTGACCATAAAGGCCGCTTCGGAACCTGTTCCCGACACGCCCGACCCCCAGTGGGCAGGACGCAAGCAGTGGGTATATGGCGTAACGTCGCCCGTGTATCCGGACGATGACTCCTCGGTCAGGGTGTACCAGCCGGGGACACCCGAAAAGTTCCCTGACGGAGAGTGGTTCAAGATAAACGGATATTCCAGAGAGTACATACAGTGGACACCCGGATGCGGGTGGTACGACGCCAAGAAGATAGACGCATTGGAAGGAGGCCGGGACGGGAACATGTGCTGGGCCGCATCCTCCTCCTGCGTGCTCCACTGGTGGCTACATCACAACAAGCCCTATGTCGATGCCTACATCGAAAAATACGGGAACACATTCGGGGCCGACCCCGAAGTGCCCCTTCCCTCCGAGGAGTTCTACGGCTGGGCAGACTTCTCGAAAGGCGAGACCGACAGTCCCATCTTCGACTTCTTCCGCAAGATATGCAACAACAGGGCGGGGAACGACCGCTATGCCATCAACTGGTTCATACGCGGGGGTGTAGCCATAAACGTGCCCCGCAAGGAGGAGTATATCGACAAAAACGGATTCTTCGACAAGGTTTTCGCCAAGGATGCGGAGATAGCCACCGAGACGAGGGCGCCCTACAAGGAGGAGTTCAACCGCATCGTCAAGGATGTCCTGGCGAACAACAAGGCATTGAGCTTCTCTGTGACGCATTCCCCCACGCAACATATCATGACGATATGGGGTGCGGAGTTCGACCAGAACGGTTACGTCTCGGCGGTGTATTTCGTCAACAACAACGACTACGATGAGTTCGAAGTAGTGGGCGGGAAGAACGATTTCCAGCGCCACCGCTGCTACAGGGTACAGGTCGAGTACACCGATGAAGGAGTGTGGATCTCCAAGGGGATGATGATAACGGCCCTGGTACCCGTGGATCTGGCCCGCGACACATGGAAGAAAGCCTTCCCCGAAGTACAGATACAGGAATAAGAACAATAATAGATATTATTTACATGGATTTTATGAAAGACTTTCAGAAAAGAACAATGTGGGTGTTGCTGGCCGCCGCGATGCTGACCGCCTGCGGTAAGGACGACGACACGAATTACGACAACGGGCGTATCGAACTCCGGACGGGTATCGAGGCCCTGACGCGCTCCCCGCAGCTCGACGGAACGGGAGCCGGGAATTTTCAGGCGGGAGATGTCTTCACGCTGACCCTCTCGGACGGTTCGAAGAGCGTGCAGAAAACCTATACCGTGGGTTCCACGACCCTTTACTGGCAGGAGCTCGAGGTAACGGGCGACGAGGTGGCATTTGCGGGTTGCTATCCCAACTATGCAGCCGACGGGGGTGCGACCTTCTCCTTCGATGTCACGAAAGCCCTCAACGAGGACCTGCTGCTGGCGCCTGCCGTGTCGGCAACAAGGGGCGCTACAAAGGTTACGATGCCGTTCCGCCATGCCATGCACAAGCTCGTGGTGCAATACACCTCCGACGGCTCCTATACCGAGGAACGGCTGAACGGGATTCAAACGAGGCTGAACGCATGTACGGTCTGCACGGTGGACATGCTACGGGGAGCCGTCACGGACAATTCCGCTGTAGCACCCGCGGACTACGAGACCCGCACCGGCACGGAAGCCGCATGGCTCGTGGTACCCCAGAATGTGCAGGGCGTGAAGCTCTCGGTCGCGCTCGACGGACAGAGCCGGGAGTTCACGCTCCCGGAGACGACATCCGAGGGGAAACCCCTGACGGCTCTCGACGGCGGAAAGACGCTCACCGTGATGCTCCGCATAACCAAGGACGGAATATCCGTCGAGGGGACCGACATCAGTGGGTGGGAGGACCAGGGTTTCATCGAGGACGAGATAGAGATGTAAGGTATTCATGCGGCGGGTTCCGGTTCGGAACCCGCCGAGTTACCTCCGGAGGAAGCGATACCTATGTCGATGTTCTTGATGGCACCGCCGAAACCGTCCATCGGGGCCCCTTGAAAACGGACAGTACGACCGTAAAGTCGTAATCCAGGTAGTTTTCCCGACGAAATCCTCTTTCAGGAGCTTTCCTCCCTTGACCGGCAGGCCACGATAGTTAATAGGCGACACTCGGCGCCATACCGTAGGTTTCCTTGTAGATTTTCGAGAAATGCGACATGTTCTTGGGGACATTCAGTAAATAATATAAAATCAGCCAACTAATTCATACACAAAATATTGCGAATTAGCTGGCTTTTTTGTATCTTTAGGTATTCCCCCGCAAATAAGGTTTGAAGGCCAAAACGGGGGAAATTCCCCGACTAAGATATGGCTAAGATACAAAATATTTCCGAAATTCACCCAACTTTGGGCTTCACAGAATTTGATGTTCTGGAAAAATACCGCAAAAGTTTTAATGAGAGTGAGCTTGGCAGGCTTCACTCAGTGTTCCCGTTTGAACGCATGGCAAA